>NZ_JBFTMQ010000001.1:0-819811 GCF_056397045.1 Arthrobacter sp. 05N429 | reverse complement strand
CCCGCCGCCGGGAATGCCTGCCCTGAGGAACGGGTCGTAATCGGAGTCGCCGTCCTCAAAGGGCGTTGTTTCCGCCGGCAGCGAGTTCTCCTTGAAGTAGCGCTCGAAGACGGCTTCAATCCCGTCGGAGCCCTTCGGCCCGGCATGCCCGAAGTCGGACCCGTCGCCGTCGTGAAAGGACCGCACCCCGTTCGGCGAGGCCGCCATGTCCACGTTCAGGTAGGCCGCCGTCTGGTCCTTCTCGGCCTTGCTCAACTCGTTGACGTAGTGGCGGGAACCGTCGAGGTCATTCTCCTCTGCGCCCCAGAACGCGAACACCACCCGGTTCACGGGAGTGATTCCCTTCTCCTTCATCCACTTCGCCGTCTCGAGGATGGCCGCGACGCCGCTGCCATTGTCGTTGATCCCCGGGCCATCTTCCACGGAGTCCAGATGTCCGCCCACCACCACGGTGTTCTCGGCGCTGCCGCCGGTCTCGGCGAGGATGTTGAAGGTCTCCACCTGCTTGCTGTTCCTGCCGTCGCCCCGGTAGGTGAATGTCTGCCGGACCGGGGTGTACCCGGCGGCGCGCAGCTGCTCCTCAACGTACCGGCCGGATGCCTCATACCCGGACGTGCCCGACACCCGGTTCCCGCCGTTGTCATCGGCGATCCGCTGCAGCGCCTCAAGATGGCCCATCATCCCCCGGGCCTTGAAATCCTCCAGCACCGCCCGCGCATCCACCCCGGCTCCGGGCTCCAGCCGCGACGTCGTGCATCCCGATACTACGAGGCCGAACACAAGCAAGATCCCCGCAGCGGCAGTCCTTCCGAGCCTTTTCATCATGTGTGCATCCTCCAAGTTACGAAGATAGCGCCCAAGCCGTCCCAGAGAAAGAGCCCGCCCCTCCAACGAGCGGCTCCGTCCCAGCTTCCCGCACCTGAGAACCGGAACGGGTCACGACCGGCTAGTGCGAGCCGGTGGGGAGCGGAACAGGCACGGGTGCCGGGTCGGAGAAAGCCAGCCTCGGCACCAGGACCAGGACCGCGGCCGCGATCAGGCCCGTCACGCCGCAAATGGTCCACACCGTGAGGTACCCGGCCAGCGGCGCCGCGGTCTCCCCTGCCGCCCCGGCGACGGCTCCCGCCTCGCCGAGGACGTGGCTGAGCAGCGCGATGCCGAACACCGCGGACGCGAAGGCCCCGCCTATCGTTTTGGTGGTGTTGGTCAATCCGGTGGCCATCGCTGTCCGGTTGAGCGGTGCGGCGGCGGCAGCGGCCGAAGGAAGCGCGGCGACGAGGGCCCCGGAGCCGACGCCGGCAATCGCCATGTTGACCAGGGCCTGGGTGAGGCTGGCGTGGAAGGGCAGGAACAGCAGATAGCCCACACCCACCAGGGCGGCGGCGCAGACGAGAGTCCAGCGCGGGGTCAGCCGACGTGTCACGAGTGGGTAGAGCAGAGCGCCCACCAGCAGCGCGAGCACGTATACGCCAATGATGATGGAGACCTGGCCGGCCCGCAGGCCCAGCCCGTAGCCGTGGACTGCGGGGTCGGTCCGGGCGAAGGTGGACAGCGGCGCCTGCGCGCCGAGCACCGAGACGCCGAACAGGAGCGCCGTCAGCTGGACCGGCCACATGGACTTGCTGCGCAGCATCCTGATGTCCACCAGCGGATTCTCGCGGCTTAGCTCGAAGCGCGTGAAGGGGATGAAGACAAGAATTCCGGCAGCCACCAGCGCCCACGGCCACCACGCGCCGGGGCCGTTGAGCCGCATGAAGGTCAGGCCGGAGGTGATCAGGAGGAGCCCGACGGCGAGCAGGCTGAAGCCTCGCGTGTCCACCCGTCCCCCGCTGCGTTCGGTCGACTCCGGCACACCGAAGCGGATGGCGAACCAGCACGCTGTGACGGCCACGGCGGGGATCATCAGCACGAGCTGCAGCTGGCCTGCGAGCGCCTCGACGAGCGCTCCTGCCGCAAGGGCACCCGCAATCACCCCGAATTCCAGCGCTCCGACCAAGAGCCCGGCGGCGCGGCGGGTGCGGGCGGCGCCGTCGGGCAACTGGTGCACCCGGCTGAAGATCAGGGCGATCTCCAGCGGCAGCCAGACGACGTAGAACCCCTGCAGGGACCATGCCGCCAGGAAGGTCCAGAAGTCCGGTGCGAGCGCCACCCCCCAGGACGCCGCTGCGGTCAGCAGGGTCGATACGAGCAGGATTCTCCGGTGCCCGTACATGTCGCCGAGCTTGGCCAGCACTGGGACGGCCAGTGCGCTGACCATCAACTGCGCCGCCTCGAACCCGTTGACGTCGCCGTCGTGGATGTCCAGGTGCCGGGCGATGTCGGTGAGGATGGGCGTGTAATAGCCCTGCAGGATCCCGCTGGTGATCTCGACCAGACACAAGAAGGCAAGGACGCGGCGCATGGCAACCTTTCGGGCGGGCTGGACTGCTGTTGGCCAGCGATCCTTTGCATCGTAGGGCCGCGGCCCGCCACAGGCGGGCAACACGGCAGTGACAGGGCGGGGAATATTTGGCCGTGGCGGGTGTTGTACCGGTCGATAGATGCAAATGCATGTAAATCGGTTATAGTAGGAACAGCTCCCGGAAGTCTCCGGCCACGGAAAGGCACATCATGCAGATCGGCGTATTCAGCGTCAGCGATATCACCACCGACCCCACCACGGGCGGTACCCCGACGGAGCACGAACGCATCAAGGCGTCCGTGGCGATCGCCAAAAAGGTCGAGGAAATCGGTATGGATGTCTACGCCATCGGCGAGCACCACAACCGGCCCTTCTTCTCCTCCTCCCCCACCACCACCCTGGCCTACATCGCCGCCCAGACGGAGCGCATCATCCTGTCCACGGCCACCACGCTGATCACCACGAATGACCCGGTGAAGATCGCCGAGGATTTCGCCATGCTCCAGCACCTCGCGGACGGACGCGTGGACCTGGTCCTGGGCCGCGGCAACACCGCCCCCGTCTACCCCTGGTTCGGCAAGAACATCCAGGACGGGATCGAACTCGCGATCGAGAACTACTCCCTGCTGCGCAAGCTCTGGGATGAGGACACGGTCAACTGGTCCGGCAAGCACCGGACCCCGCTGCAGAACTTCACCTCCACGCCGCGCCCGCTCGACGGCGTCGCCCCCTTCGTCTGGCACGGCTCCATCCGCACCCCGCAGATCGCCGAAGTGGCTGCGTATTACGGCGACGGCTTCTTCGCGAACAACATCTTCTGGCCCAAGGAGCACTACCAGCAGCTGATCGGGCTCTACCGCGAGCGCTACGAGCACTACGGCCACGGCAAGGCAGACCAGGCCATTGTGGGCCTCGGCGGGCAGTTCTTCATGCGCAAGAACTCCCAGGACGCCGTCAAGGAGTTCCGCCCGTACTTCGACAACGCCCCGGTCTACGGCCACGGCCCGTCGCTGGAGGACTTCACCTCGCAGACCCCGCTGACCGTCGGCAGCCCGCAGGAAGTCATTGAGAAGACCCTGACCTTCCGCGAGTACTTCGGCGATTACCAGCGCCAGCTGTTCCTGATCGATCACGCCGGCCTGCCGCTGAAGACCGTGCTGGAGCAGCTGGACCTGTTCGGCGAAGAGGTCCTGCCGGTCCTGCGCAAGGAATACGCGGACAAGACCCCGGCCCACGTCCCCGAACCGCCCACCCACGCCGGGCGGGTGGCAGCGTCGCTCGCCGCAGCCGCACAGTCCGTCAGCGAATCCGCCGGTCCCGCCGGCAATCCGAGCGCGTGATGTCCGCGCAGACCGAATCACCGGTGCGCCTGGCCGCGGAAACCTGGGAATCCCTGTTCCGCGCCCAGGTGGCGGTGATGCGCAGGCTCCAGGCCGGCCCGGCTTTCAGGGGCCTGGCCATCAACGAGTACGACGTGCTGTTCACGCTGTCCCGCTGCCCGTCCGGGTGGCTCCGCCAGAACGAGCTCAACGACCATGTGCTGCTGAGCCAGTCCAGCCTGAGCAGGCTCGTTGAGCGGCTTGAACGGCGCGGCCTCGTGGAGCGGATGCCCTCCCCCGACGACGGGCGCGGCGTCCTGATCAGGCTCACCGAGGCCGGCTGGGAGCTGCAGAAGCAGATTGGCCGGGAGCACGTCCGCGACATTGCCGCCCTGGTGGTTCCGGCGCTGACGGCGGCCGAGCAGCAGGAGCTGCTGCGTCTGACCGAGAAGCTGCGGGCTTCCGTGGCGGCGCGCTGAGCCGCGGCTTCCGGGGGAGGTCAGTGGAGGGTGACGAGCTTCGCCGGATCCTCGTCCGGCAGTTCGCCGTCGACGACGGCAGTCACCTGGAGCTGGGTCAGGGACAGGCTGCCGCCAACGGTCGACAGGAACGCGGTATCCGAGGAATCCCGGCCGGCGGTGATCCGCAGCATACTCTCCCGCGGGGCCAGGCCGGTGGGATCGATGACGTGCCAGGCACCGTCGAGGTGGGCCTCGGCCACCGCGTGGAAGTCCATGGGGCTCAGTCCCGGGGCGTACACGGCAGCAAGCCTGGCAGGAACGTTTTTGGCGCGCAGCAGCGAGATGGCCAGGTGGGCGAAGTCGCGGCAGACCCCTCGCCGGTGAAGCAGCGTCTCGACGGCGCCGTCGGTCCCGCGTGAGGATCCGCTGATGTAGCGGAGTTCGCTGAAGACCCAGTTGCGCACCGCGTAGACGAGTTCTTCGCCCTGCAGTCCGCCGAATTCCGCGTAGGCCGTGGGCAGGAGCCGGTCGGACTCGGCATAGCGGCTGGGCCGGACGTAGCGGATGAGTTCCATCAGCCGTGGTTCCTCCGGCAGCGCGAACCCGGAAACGTTCGCCGCGTAGTCCACGAGCACCTCGGTGGGTTCAGCGAATTCCATGTAGTGGAAGCGACCGCCGTGGTGGTCGGAGAGCTCCGTGAGCGGAACATCCTCGCCGCCGGCCGTCACGGACAGCGACTCCAGGAAGCTGCTGTAGCCGGGGTTTCGAGCCACGGACACGGCCAGGGCGACCTTGGTGTCGGCCACGGTCTTGAAGGCCAGGCGGGCGGCTACAGAGCGCTGCATGTATCTCCGGGGTGTGAGGGTACGGCTGGGAGTGTCGCCGCTGCCGGCCCGGAAGTGTGCGGGCGGCGCGGGACTAGTTTTTGATCTTCAGAGACATTAGCATCCGCTGGACGTTGGCGAATTCCGAGCCTTCGTTGACGTATTTGGCTGCCTGGTCGAGGGTGTCGAACGCCTTGGCGGGGGCAACCTTCTGATCCGGGGCAAAGGCCTTCAGCTCCGTCAGGTCACCGAAGGAGTAGTCGCCCTTGCCTTCGGGGCCGCGCACCAGGTTTTGCAGCGTGCAGGCCTTTCCTTCCGTGCCGCCGACGACGTTGGTGATGCCGTAGGACCCGAAATACTTGTAGCCCTGGGTCACCCGGAACACCACACGCGGGTCTATGGTGCCTTCCCCGCCGCGGTGCGGCAGGTCGACCGGGACGCTGCTGACCACAACGTAGGGTTTCGCGGCGTCATCCGCGCAGGCCGCGGCGGGTTGCGGCGGAAGTCCGGTCTGCAGTGTGGCGAGGTAGCCGCCGTCGGCGTCCTTGACCTCAATCTTGAGCGCGCCGGGCATGGTTCCCTCCGCCGGGGCCACCGACTGGGCGATCCATTCCTGCGGCAGCTCGAAACTGACGTTCTTCGCCGGATCCGTGAAAACCTTCCACGCCGACGCCGTCGAGCCCGGTGCCGCTGAACCGGACGCGGTGGACCCGGGTGAGGTGGCCGGGGCGGTGCTGCCCGCGGACGGTTCCCCCGAGGGTGCTCCGCTTGCTCCCGGCGTGCTGCCCGCCGTCCAGGCGGGGGTGCCCTTGGAGTCGCTGCTGCAGCCCGACAGCGCGGCCGCGGCGAGCGCCAGCGCGGCGGTGATCCGGAGGCCGCGGGCCGAGGCCCGCCGGAAGGTGTCCGTCCCTGTCATGGTGCCAGCGTAGCCGGACTCCGGGCCGCTCAGAGTTCCCGGATCAGCGTTTCGTAGAAGCTGACGCCGCGCTCCAGAGTCTCCAGCGCGATCTTCTCGTCGACGGCGTGGATGGAGCCCCGCGCCTCGGCGTCCATGGAGAACGGGGCGAAGCGGTACACGGCGTCGCAGATCCCGGTGAAACGGCGCGAATCCGTGCCGCCCATCATGATGTACGGGGTGACGAGCGCCTCCGGGAACACTCCGGTGATGCAGCCCTCCAGCAGCTCCCATTGCGCCCCGGAGTGTGGCGACACCGGAGAGGGGTCGTTGCCTTCCACGACGCGCAGCTCCACCTTGGGGTCACGGATGATCTTTCGCAGCCGCTTCACGGTCCCTTCGACGGTTTCCCCCACGGCCACCCGGATGTTGGCGTTCGCCCGGGCGGTGGCGGCCAGGACGTTGGCCCCGGTGCTGCCCTCCAGCGTGGTGATGGCTACGGTGGTGCGGGTCATGGCGTTGGTCTCGCCCCCCATCCGGCCGAAGAGCAGGGTCACCGGGGCGTGGAACAGCGACAGTCTGGCGAACACGGCCCGCAGCGGGGCCGGGGCGTGCGGGCCGAAACGCCGGAGCATCTCAACGGTCACGTCCGGCAGCGACTGCGGGAAAGGGCTGCGTTCGATCCGGGTGATGGCGCGCGCCAGCCGCGCCGTCGCGCCCATCCGGGGAGGCGTGGAGGCGTGGCCGCCGGCGTCGCGGGTCAGCAGCTCCACGTCCAGGATCCCCTTTTCGGCCACACCGACGACGGCGGCCGGCCGGGTCACGCCGGGGAACGCCCCGACGGCCACGGCGCCGCCCTCGTCCAGGACCAGCCACGGCCGCACTCCACGCCCGGCCAGCAGTTCCGCCGCGGCGGCAGCGCTGGCCCCGGCGGTCTCCTCGTTGTTGCCGAAAGAGAAGTAGAGGTCATGGGCGGGGGCGAACCCTGCTTCGAGCAGGGATTCGGCCGCCTCCATGACGGCGACCAGCTGGCCTTTGTCATCGAGGGTGCCGCGGCCCCACAGGTAGGTGCCGTCGTTGTGCCCGGAAAACGGCGGCCGGGTCCACGCGTCCGGGTCGCCGGCGGGGACGACGTCGTAATGGGCCATCAGCACGGACGGACGCGCAGCGGGGTCCGGACCGGTGCCCGGCCAGCGGTACAGCAGTGCCTGGCCGTTGACGCGCTCGAGGTCCAGGCCGGTGTGGACGGCGGGATACAGCCGGGCCAGGGCCGCGATGAAGCCATCGAACTCGCCGGTGTCCACCTCGCTGGCAGTCCGGGAGGACACGGTGCGGAACCGCACCAGTTCGGCCAGGGCGGCGGCGGCGCGGCCGACGGGCCGCTCGGTGGTGGTCTGCATGCGCGAAAGTCTACGGCCGGGCCGGGCCCTAAGCCGGACTTCGGCGGCGCGATTCTCCGGCGGGAAAGCGGGATACGCTGGGGACATGGCGGATCAGGATTTTGACTCCACGGATTTCGGAGCCCAGGACAGCGTGGCGGACATCTCCGCCGTCGACATCGCGGACTGGCGGCTCCGGACCTTCGCGCTCTACGCCAACGTGCGGAAGTTCGCGGCGGAGGATCCGGCCGAGGCGCATTCGTACTGGCGCCAGGAGCGGGACCGGATGTTCGGCACCCACCCCGCGTCGCCGCTCACGGCGGCCGCCAAGTCCACCTTCGGCGGGCTGAAGACGGCGGACTACGACCCGATCTACCGTTTCCACATTCCGCTGACGGGCGAGGGTGCCGGGCGGGAAATGAATGTGGAGACCGGGACCGACGGCCTGGTCCGGTTTGTCCGGCTGGGCACGTTCGATCTGCCGGAGATGGGCCAGCTCGCCGTGTGGAAGCTCCACGGTTACGGCGGCGGCATTTTTGTTCCGTTCCGCGATGCGACGGCCGGGCAGCCAGGGGGCAGCTACGGTGCGGGCCGCTACCTGCTGGACACCATCAAGGGCGCCTTCCACGGCGTGCAGGGATCCGGCCCGGACGCCGAGTTCGTGGTGGACTTCAACTTTGCCTACAACGCCTCCTGCGCGTACAACGAGGCGTGGGCATGCCCCCTCGCCGGCCCGTCCAACCGCCTCGCCGTGGAAATCCCCGTCGGCGAACTGTACTGAGCGGATGGATGCCCAGCTCGAGCAGCGCTCCCCTGCGCCCGCATCTGCCGCCGCCGGCCTCCAGTCCCCTGCCGGCTCTCCGGCCCGCCGCCGGCACCGCGGCGTCCTGCGCTACCCGCTGGTCCGGCAGCTGCTGAGGTTCACCGCCGTCGGGATTGTCTGCACGGCAACGTCGCTGGCGCTGTACGCCTTCCTCCGGCCGTATCTCGGCTCGCAGCCGGCCAACGCGGCAGCCCTTATCCTCACGTCGCTGATGAACACGGCGCTGAACCGGCGGCTGACCTTCAAGATCACCGACCGGCACCGGCTCAAGCGCGACCATCTCAACGGGCTGATCGTGATCCTTGTAGCGCTGCTGATCACCGGCGGCAGCCTCGGCGTCCTGCACTGGATCAACCCCGACGCCACTGTGGCCGACGAGCTGTGGACCACCACGCTCTCCGGCTTCGCGGCCACGGCGGTGCGCTTTTCCCTGCTGCGGCACTGGATCTTCCGCCGCGCCCGTCACCGCTAAACCCGGTTTGCGCTGTCAGATATCGTCCCTCTGAGGGCCCCGGAACAGCATTAAGTGACAGGGCAACGCGAGGGTCAAGGCGTGCCGAGGGCCTGGACACGGCCGACGGCGGTGCGGACCGCGGCCGCCGCCTCCTGCAGCTCGGCGGCCGTAATCGTGGAGTCGAAGCTGAAGCGGACCGCGGTCTGGGCGACCTCGGCGGCTATTCCCATCGCCAGCAGCACCGGGGACGGCTCGTCCGAGCCCGCAGCGCAGGCCGAACCGCTGGAGCAGATGACCCCCAGCCTCTCGAGTTCCAGCAGCACGGATTCGCCGCTGGTCCCCGGGAAGCAGAACGACGCGACGGAGGGCAGCCGCTCGCAAGGATGGCCCGTGAGGACCGCGCCCGTAACGCCCGCCAGCACCGAGCCGGTGAAGTCATCACGCAGGGCGGCGACATGTGCCGCACGGTCCCCCTGCGAGCTCCGGGCGAGCGTGAGCGCCGTCGCCAGGGCCACGGCCCCGGCCACGTTCTCTGTCCCCGACCGGTGCCCGCGTTCCTGCCCGCCGCCATGGATCACGGGTTCCAGCCGGGTCCGGCTCCGCACGAACAGGGCACCGCTGCCCTTCGGGGCGCCGAGTTTGTGCCCGGAGATACTCAGGGCGTCCACGCCCAGAACTGCGGTGTCGAGCGGCAGCCACCCGGCGGCCTGCACCGCGTCGGTGTGGAACGGAATGCCCTGCGCGCGGGCCAGCGACGCCAGCCGTACTATCGGCTGGACCGTGCCCACCTCATTGTTGGCGTACATGATGCTGACCAGCGCGGTGTCCGGCCGGAGCGCGGCGGCAAGGGCCTCTTCGGTGACGCGTCCATAGGAGTCGACCGGCACCACGTCAACGGCGAAGCCGTGCACCCGTTCCAGGTAGCGGGCGGACTCCTCCACCGCGGGATGTTCGACGGCGCTGATCACCACCCGGTCCAGCCGCGGGTCCGCCGCGCGCCGGGCCAGCGCCATGCCTTTGACGGCCAGGTTGTCCGCCTCCGTGCCGCCGGAGGTGAAGACCACCTCGCCCGGGCGGCAGCCCAGCGCCGTGGCCGTTGCTGCCCGCGCCCCGGCGAGCGCAGCAGCGGCCGAGTCGCCGAGCGAATGGTGGCTTGAGGGATTGCCGAAGTCCCCGCTGAGGTACGGCCACATCGCTGCGAGCACTTCGCGGCGGACCGGGGTGGTGGCCGCGGCGTCGAGGAAGATCATGGCGTCGCCGGGCCCGCCGTATGTTCGCTGTTCCGTTCGCCCTCTAGGCCCAGCTCAAGGTCGAGGCCCAGGTCCAGGGCCGCGACGCTGTGCGTGAGTCCGCCGATGGAGATGACGTCCACGCCGGTGGCGGCGATGCCGGCCACTGAGGCCAGGTTGACGTTGCCGCTGGCCTCGACCCGGGCGCGGCCGCCCACCAGGGCGACCCCGGCGGCGAGGTCCGCCAGCGTGAAGTTGTCCAACATGATGGTGTCCACGCCGGCCGCCAGCACCGGTCCGATCTGGTCCATGTTGTCCACTTCCACCTCAAAGTGGGTGGTGTGCCCCAGACGCGCTTTGGCCTCCCGCAGCACGGCGGTAAGTTTCGCCGGGTCTCCCCCGGTCAGAACGGCCAGGTGGTTGTCCTTGGCCAGCACGGCGTCCGAGAGTCCGAAGCGGTGGTTGGCTCCGCCGCCGCAACGGACGGCGTACCGTTCGAGCACCCGCAGGCCCGGCGTCGTCTTCCGCGTGTCGGTGATACGCGCGCCGGTGCCTTCCACGAGGGCGACGAACTCCGCCGTCTTGGTGGCGATCGCGCTCATCCGCTGCACCAGGTTCAGGGCCACGCGCTCGGCGAGCAGCACGGCGCGGGCGTTCCCGTTGACCCTTGCGAGCGCCGTTCCGGCGGCAAAGGCGGCACCGTCGGCCACGAGAAGTTCGACGTCGGCCCCGGGATCCGTGAGCTTCATGGCGGCCGCGAACACCTCCCCGCCGCTGAGCACGCCGGGAACGCGCGCGGCCAGGACCGCCGTCGCCCGCGCGTCCGCGGGGATGAGCGCCTGCGAGGTGATGTCGCCGTAGGGGGCGTCCTCCAGCAGGGCGGCCCGCAGCACGGCGTCCACGGCGGCGGCGGGCAGGCTTCCGGCGAGCGCGGCTACTGGGGAGACAGTGGGGCGGGCTGTGGCGGGTGCTGTCATGAGGAGATCCTTTGTTTCGGACGTGAGAGGGCGGCGTGGCGGTGGCCGAACGTGCCGGCCGGCGGGGTGGAGCGGGCGGGCGCCGCGAGCACGGCGGGGACGGTGGCCGCGGGTTCTGCGTCCGCACGGTAGTGGGCTCCAACGGAGCTGGTCCGCTGCCGGGCCGCGGCCACCAGCAGCTGCGCGGCGAGCAGCAGGTTCCGGTCCTCGTGCTCTCCCGGGTCCGCTGCGTCCGCCACGATCCCGGGGCGGACGACGGCGGCCCAGGCAGCAAGGGTGGCCTCCGCCTCCCGCAGTTGCTCCCCGCTGCGCAACACGCCAGCGTGCCCGGTCATCAACCGCCGTAGAGCATCCCGGCTGAACTGGACGGGACCAGCTTCAGACTTCACACCAACCTCGGGAGCCGCCGGTGGGCTACTCTCCCTAGCCAAGTCGCGCGACAGCGCTGCGGAAGCGGGCGTCAAGGGGAGGCCGCCCGCGGCCGAGACAGCCCGCGGAGCAGTGCCGTCGTGCGACGGTACGCCAGCGAGGAACGCCTCGACCGCGCGCCGCCCGAACACCAGCCCCTCCAGCAGTGAATTGCTGGCCAGCCGGTTGGCGCCCTGCGCTCCGGTGCACGCGACTTCGCCGGCGGCGTACAGCCCCGGCACGGACGTGCGCCCCCAGAGGTCGGTGGACACGCCGCCCATCCAGTAGTGGGCTGCCGGGGACACCGGGAGCGTTTGGCTGGTCCAGTCGTAGCCGGCGGCGCGGGTGGCCGCGTCTATGGTGGGGAAACGCCGGGCCAGGAAGCCCGGCCCGCGGGCGGCCTCGATCCCCCGGGCGTCCAGGAAGACCGGGCTGTCCGCCGGCGCGCCCATGGCCGCAAGGTGCAGGGCAATGCTGCGGGAGACGACGTCGCGCGGGGCCAGTTCGGCGTCCGGGTGGTAGTCCGGCAGAAAGCGGTAACCGGCGGCGTCCAGCAGGACGGCGCCTTCCCCGCGGACCGCCTCGGAAATGAGCAGCGCCGGCGGACCGCCCGGGATCTCCTCCGCAGCCAGCGTGGTGGGGTGGAACTGGAAGAACTCCAGGTCCCGGACGGACGCACCCGCCCGCCATGCCAGGGCCAGGCCGTCTGCGGTGGCGACGGACGGATTGCTGGTCCGGGCGAAGAGCCGTCCGGCACCGCCGGTGGCCAGGAGCACCGCGTCGGCGTCCAACTGCCGGGGTTGACCGTCGGCCAGGTAGGCGACGCCGGTAACCCTGGCGGCGCCCGCCGTCGGGCCAGTTCCAGGGACGTCGGTGAGCAGGTCCGTGACAAACGCGCCGGTCTCGACCCGCAGCCGGCCGTTGACTGTCCGCTCCACGACGGCGGCGATGAGGGCGCGCGTGATGCGCGCACCGGTCGCGTCCCCGCCGGCGTGCAGGATGCGGGCGGCGGAATGTGCCGCCTCGAGGCCGAGCGCCGGGCCGCCGGAGGGTCCGGCGTCGAAGCGCACGCCGAACCGCTGCAGGCCGGCGATGTCCCGGACGGCCTCGGTGCACAGCACCCGCACGGCCTCGGGGTCGTTGAGCCCGGCGCCGGCGGCCAGGGTGTCGGCGATGTGGGCCGCCACGGAATCGCCCGGCGCGGCCTCCCCCGGCGTGAGCACAGCCGAGACGCCGCCCTGGGCGTAGAAGGTGTTGCTCTGCTCGAGGGTTCCCTTGGTCAGCAGCACCACCTCGCAGGCGGGCCCGCCGTCCACGACGGCGTCGGACGCAAGCAGCGCGGCGTACAGTCCGGCGATGCCGCTGCCGACCACTACCAGCCGCCTGGTCACGGCCGCGCCGCCAGCATCCGCTCGAGGGCAACCTTCGCCGGGGCCGCGACGGCATCCGCCACCGTGATCCGGTTGACCACCTCGCCCCGGACCAGCGCTTCCAGGACCCAGGCGAGGTAGCCGGGGTGGATGCGGTACATCGTGGAGCAAGGGCAGATCACCGGGTCCAGGCAGAAAATGGTGTGCTGCGGGTATTCCGCGGCGAGGCGGTTGACCATGTTGATCTCGGTGCCGATCGCGAACGTGGTGGGTTCGGTGGCGGCGGCGATGGCCTTCTTGATGAAGTCCGTGGACCCGGCGGAATCTGCGGCGTCCACCACCTCCATGGGGCATTCCGGGTGCACGATCACCTGCACGCCCGGGAACTCGGCGCGGGCCTTCTCGATCTGGCCGACGTTGAAGCGCTTGTGGACCGAGCAGAAGCCGTGCCACAGGATCACCCGGGAATCGAGCAGGGTCTGTTCGTCATTGCCGCCGAGGTCTTTGCGCGGGTTCCACATGGGCATCTGCTCCAACGGCACGCCCATGGCCTTGGCGGTGTTGCGGCCCAGGTGCTGGTCCGGGAAGAACAGCACGCGCTGGCCGCGCTCGAACGCCCACTCCAGCACGGTCGCAGCGTTGGAGGAGGTGCAGACGATGCCGCCGCGCTCGCCGCAGAAGCCTTTGAGGGCGGCGGAGGAGTTCATGTAGGTGACCGGGATGACCGGGACCCGGCCGTCGGCGTCGGGCTCGGTGCCGAAGACTTCCTCAAGCTGTTCCCAGCACTCGGTCACCGAGTCGATGTCCGCCATGTCCGCCATGGAGCAGCCCGCGGCCAGGTTGGGCAGGATCACGGCCTGGTCGGGCCGGGACAGGATGTCCGCGGTTTCGGCCATGAAGTGCACGCCGCAGAAGATGATCGCCTCGGCGTCCGGGCGGGTCAGGGCGGCGTTGGCCAGCTGGAAGGAGTCGCCCACGAAGTCGGCGTATTCAATGACCTCATCGCGCTGGTAGAAGTGTCCCAGGACGACGGCGCGGTCCCCCAGCGCCGCTTTGGCGGCCCGGATCCGGGCGTCGAGTTCGGCTGCGCCGGCGAGCTTGTACTCCTCCGGGAGCTGGCCTTGCCGCGGGGTCGAGGCCGGGGCGACGTCGGCGACGGAGGCGCCGGGGCCGTAGGCGGGCACACCTGCGAGGGCCTCGGCGAGATCGTAGTCCCAGGGGCCGCGGGCGAGCGCCGGGCTGCAGGTGGACGCTGTTGACCTGCCGTTGGCACTGGTGGTGGCCTGTTCGCGCGTGATCAGCTGGATGGCTGTGTTGACGCTGCTCATGGTGTGCTCCTGTTGTCTGGGTCAAGGCCAGGGCGGCCGGTAAAGCGGTAGAGGCGGGGCGGGCGGTGTTTGCCGCCCTGCAGGTACTGGTCGGTTTCTTCGATCTCCGGCGTGGCCTTGACCTGCCGGCGGAAGTTGGCCGGGTCCAGTTCACGGTCCAGGACGGCCTCGTAGACCTCCCGGACCTGGGCCAGGGTGAAGTACTCGCCCAGGAGGTGGTACGCGATGGAGCCGTAGGCCATCTTGTTGCGCAGCCGCCAGAGCGCGTAGTCGATGATCGCGTTGTGGTCGAAGGCCAGATCGCCGAGCCGGTCGGCCCGGAACCACTTGACGTTTTCGGATTCGTCCGCGAGCGCGGCCTCGGTGGGCTGCACCAGCGCCCAGTAGACAATCGAAACGACGCGCTGGGTGGGTGAGCGGTGCAGGCCGCCGAAAGCGTAGAGCTGCTCGAGGTAGCTGGGCGCCAGCCCTGTCGTCTCCTGCAGGTTCCGCGAGGCGGCGTCCGGCAGGGATTCGGAATGGGTCAGCGGGCCGCCGGGCAGTGCCCACAGTCCCTTGAACGGTTCGCGGATCCGGCGCACCAGCGGAATCCAGAGGGTGGGGCGCCCGGAGCGCTCACTGGGGCGCAGGGCGAAGATCACCGTGGAGATGGCCAGCGACGGCGGTGCGGTCTGGCGTTCGGAGACGTTGGCTGCTGTTGTGTACACGGTGGTTCACCCCGCATTCTCAGGTTTCGGGCCGGCCCCTGCGGGGACGGCCCGGACGGTTCCGGTCCCACCGCCGGAGTAGTTATAGTCAAAGTGACTAGAACTAATGATACGACTGTCCGGTCTGGGCGCAAAATGTTTCAGCTCACATGGTGACCGCTGCGCACGCCCCCGGGCGCGGCCTGCTCACCCTTCGTTGGCGGCGGCTTCCAGCAGCGGGAGGGTGCGGCCCTGGAAGTGCGTGTTAAGCACAATCACCGAGGACGAGCGCAGTACCGTCCGGGTGGCGATCATGGCATCCAGCACCCGCTGCAGGTCCGGGTTGGAGCGGGCCGCAATCCGGGCCATCAGGTCCGAACTGCCGGAGACGGTGTGGATTTCGATCAGTTCCGGGATCGCCGCGAGCGCTTCGACCACCGCGTCATGCCCCAGGTCCTGGTTGATCGTCAGGGAGCAGAACGCCACCACCGGGAAGCCAAAATGCGCCGGATCCGGCTGCGGCACCCAGGACCCGATGACACCGCTGTCCTGCATCCGGTCCAGCCGCGACTGCACGGTGGCGCGGGCAACCTTGAGCACCCGGGAGGCTTCCAGCACCGACGCCCGGGGCGCATCCGTGAAGAATCGGACAATTTTCGCGTCCAGGGTATCTACGTCCATCGAATATTCCTCCTGCAGCGGCATCCGCACGGCAAACCGCCACGGATAACTCGTTCCTAGCCAACAAACTGCCACCATGCTCTCACGGGCCGGGGCATGCCTGCCCCGCCCGGACACGGTAAATTCAATAGGTCCCATAAGGACTCCAAGATCCACACCACACGAAGGTTCGCCAGCATGACAATGAAGTCCACCGCGGAGCGCCCCGGCCTGAAACTCGGCCACAGCATGAAGCCACGCCAACTCACCATGATGGGACTCGGCAGCGCCATCGGCGCCGGCCTGTTCCTGGGTTCGGGGGCCGGAGTCCAGGCCGCCGGACCCGCCGTCCTGATCTCCTACCTGGTCGCGGGAACCCTGATCATCCTCGTGATGTGGGCCCTCGGCGAAATGGCCGCCGCCAACCCCAACAGCGGCGCGTTTTCCGTCTACGCCGAGAAAGCCATGGGCAGGACCGCGGGTGCCACCGTGGGCTGGCTCTGGTGGCTGCAGCTGGTGGTTGTCATCGCCGCCGAGGCCCTCGGCGCCGCGGCCCTGCTGTTCACTGTGTGGCCTGTGATCCCGGTCTGGGCCCTGTCCCTGATCTTTATGGTCGTGTTCACGGCCATCAACCTTGCCGGGGTCAAGAACTTCGGCGAGTTCGAGTTCTGGTTCGCCATCCTCAAAGTCGTTGCCATCCTGCTGTTCCTGGGCATCGGCACCGCCCTGCTGCTGGGCTTGCTCCCGGATGTCGAGTCCCCCGGCCTGTCCAACTTCACCGCCGATTTCGCCCCCGCCGGGCTGGGCGGCATCGCCACCGCGCTGTTTGTGGTGATCTTCGCATTCGGCGGCACCGAGATCGTCAGCGTGGCAGCGGCCGAGACCGAGAACCCCCAGCACAGCGTGGGCCAGGCGATCCGCACCGTCGTCTGGCGGATCATGGTCTTCTACATCGGCTCGGTGTTCGTCATCGCCGCCGTCCTTCCGTACACCTCCGAGGCCCTCGCGTCGCCGTTCGCCGGCGTCCTGGACGTGGCCGGCATCCCCGGCGCCGGCGCCGCCATCACGCTGGTGGCCGTCGTCGCGCTCCTGTCGGCCCTGAACGCGAATCTGTACGGCGCGTCCCGGATGGTCTTCTCGCTGTCCGAACGCGGCGAGGCCCCCCGGTTCCTGTCGAAGATCAACAAGTCACGGGTGCCGGTGATCGCCGTCGGCGTCTCCGTGGCGTTCGGCTTCCTTGCCGCCGTGCTGGAACTGCTTTTCCCGGAGCAGATCCTTCCGGCGCTGTTCCAGCTGGTCGGCTCGACCTGCCTGATGGTCTGGGGCTCCGCCCTCGTCTCCCAGCTGATCCTCCGCCGCCGGGCGGACCGGGAGGGCACCGTCCTCCCGCTGCGGATGAAGGGCTTCCCGGGGCTGACGATCTTCGGGCTCGTGCTCCTCGCCCTGATCTTCGCCGTCGGCTTCAGCAGCCCGGACAGCAGCAAGCAGCTTTTCAGCACCATCGCCCTGGTCGCCGGCATCGCCGCGGCGTGCTGGATCGGCGCCCGGATCACCCGCAACCGCAGCGTGGCCCCGGCCGAGCAGGCCGAAACCGCCGACGCCGGGAAGTAACCAGCCCGGCCGCACTACCTGACCAGACTGCACAGATTGCAAAGCCAGACGCCCGTCGGACTGGCACTCTTGTGCAGTCTGGTCAGTGATTTAACAGCTGTTTGCCTACCGCCGAGCAGGTGACTAGGGTCACAGCCATGGATACACTTCCCGTGGCTTCCGGCGTCGCCGCCGAACCGCTCACTCCCGCCCAGCTCCGCGAGCTCTATTCGCTGATGGTGGCCGTCCGCCACCTCGATACCTCGGCCATCGCCTGGCAGCGTCAGGGCATCATCCCCGGCTACGCGCCCGAGCTCGGCCAGGAGGCGGCCCAGGTGGGCAGCGGCTACGCCGTTGACACCACCCGGGACTTCGTCTTTCCCACCTACCGCGAGATGGGCGTCGCCCGCACCATGGGCGTGGACATGGTGGCGTACATGTCCACCCACAAGGCCACCTGGCACGGCGGCCTCTACAACCCGCTGGAATCCCGGCTCGCCCCGATCCAGGCCGTCGTGGCCGGCTCGGTGCTGCACGCCGTCGGCTGGGCCCACGGCCAGACGCTGGACGGCAACAACGGTGTCGCGATGACGTACTTCGGCGACGGCGCATCCTCGCAGGGCGACGTCCACGAGGCCCTGAACTTCGCCGCGGTGATGAAGGCCCCCGTGGTTTTCTTCGTCCAGAACAACGGCTGGGCCATCTCGGTCCCCACCGAACGCCAGGTGGCCGGCGGCTCCGTCGCTGCCCGCGCCGCCGGTTACGGCATGCCGGCCCTGCAGATCGACGGCGATGACGTCGTCGCCGTCGTCGAGGCCACCCGGCGCGCCTTTGCGCACGCCCGGGCCGGCAACGGCCCCGTGCTCATCGAGGCGATGACCTACCGCCGCGGCCCGCACTCGACCTCCGATGATCCTGGCCGCTACCGCTCGCTCGACGAGGAGCGCGACGGCGCCGGCACCGACCCGCTGGAACGTTTCCGGCAGCGGCTGCTCGCCGACGGCATCGCCGACGAGGCATTCTTCGCCCAGGCCCTCGCAGCGGCCAAGGCAGAGGAGGAACAGATCCGCACCGGCATCCAGTCCCTCGGATCACGCCCCGGCACCGAAATGTTTGACCTGGTCTTCCAGGAAACCACCCCTGCACTGCAGGCCCAGGCCGCCAACTGGCGCGAGGAGTCCGAACATGTCTAACTCGATTCTCGAAGGCAGAAACGCCGCAGGCGAAAGCGCCATGGACCCCGCCATTGCCGGGGGCACTCCGGACAACATTGCCGCCGCGACCACCACAGTAATGTCCATGCAGCAGGCCCTCAACCGGGCCCTCGACGAGGTGCTCGCCGAGAACCCAAAGGCCGTCATCTTCGGCGAGGACTGCGGGCGGCTCGGCGGCGTCTTCCGCATCACCGACGGGCTGCAGGCCAAGCACGGCGAGCAGCGCGTCTTTGACACCCCGCTGGCGGAGTCCGGCATCCTCGGCATGTCCGTGGGCCTGGCGATGGCCGGTTTCCACCCCATCCCGGAGGTCCAGTTCGACGGCTTCGCGTACCCGGCCATCAACCAGATCGTCTGCCAGATTGCCCGGATGAACTACCGCAGCCGCGGCACCATGCCGATGCCCATCACCCTGCGCGTTCCCAGCTTCGGCGGCATCCGCGCTCCCGAACACCATGGCGAGAGCCTCGAGGCCCTCTTCGCGCACGTACCCGGGCTCAAGGTGGTGTCGCCGTCGAACCCGCACGAGGCGTACCACCTGCTCAAGTACGCCGCCACGCGGCCGGACCCGGTGATCTTCATGGAGCCGAAGTCACGATACTGGCAGAAAGGCGAAGTCAACCCCGCAGACGGCGGCTCCCCCACCGGCGCGAAGGTCATGCGCGAAGGCCGCCACCTCACACTCGTCGCGTGGGGTGCCATGGTGGCGCGTTGCCTCCAGGTCGCTGAACTCGCCGCCGAGGACGGGATCGACATCGAGGTCCTGGACCTGCGCTGGCTCAAGCCGATCGACGCCGAGGCGCTGGCCGCCTCCGTGCGCAAGACGCGCCGCGCCGTCGTCGTCCATGAGGCCCCGCTGACGTCCGGCCTGGGCGCCGAGGTGGCACAGCTGATCACACAGTCCTGCTTCGACACGCTCAAGGCCCCCGTGGAGCGCGTCACCGGCTTCGACGTCCCGTACCCCTCGGGGGACCTGGAAGACGAATACATCCCGAACATTGACCGGATCCTCTTCGGGATCCAGCGAGTATTGGAGTACAAACGTGGCTGAAATTTCCTTCCCCCTCCCGGACCTCGGCGAAGGCCTGATCGAGGCCACCGTGCTGGAATGGCTGGTCGCCCCCGGCGACCAGGTGGAGCGCAATCAACCCCTCGTCGAGGTGGAAACCACCAAATCGGCCGTTGAATTGCCCAGCCCGCAGGCAGGTAAGGTTGTGCGTATCCACGGCGGGCCCGGTGACAAGATCAATGTCGGCGAGCCCCTGATTGTGTTTGAGGTGCCGGACAACACCGCCGGCATCGTGGGCACGGTCCCGAAGGAAGAGGCACCAAAGCGCCGGGTCCGCCTGAGCGCCGTACTTGATGAGGACTGACACCATGAGCGGCAGACACACCGGCGAACAGCATTCGCACACCGTCGAGGGCACCGACCCCCAACTGTATGTGGGTGTTTACGAGCCCGCTTCCGACGCCGGACTGCGCCCGGTGCTGCTGCTGCACGGCTTCTCCTCCTCGTCCAAGCTCAACTGGGAAGACAGCGGCTGGATCACCGCCCTGCTTGAAGCCGGCCGCCGTGTCATCACGGTGGACCTGCCCGGCCACGGCCGCAGCGGCGCCCCCGAAGACATGGACTCGTACGCCCCCAGCAGGATCCGCGCGGACCTGCTGCAGATCGCGTTCGACTCGGGAGTCCGCCCCCTGCGCGACGGCGACCCGTCCAGCGGACTCGACCTGATCGGCTACTCGCTCGGCTCCCGGCTCGCCTGGGAGTTCGGCGCCACCCAGCACGAGCTGGTGCACCGGCTGGTTCTGGGCGGGCCGAACGTCGCCGATCCGCTGGCCGACTTCGACCTCGTTGCCGCGCAGCGCTACCTCGCCGACGGCACCCCGATTTCCGACGCGTCCACTGCCGGACTGCTGAAGATGGCCCAGATGCTGCCCAGCAACAACATCTTCTCGCTGCTGTCCCTCGTGGAGGCGGTCAAGAGCGAGCCGTTCGATCCCGCCGAGGCTGTGCCGCACATGCCCATGCTGCTGGTGGCCGGCGAGAAGGACGAACGGGCCGTGTCCATGCCGGAGCTTGCGGCGCTGGGCGCCAAAGCCGGGGCCATGGTGGAGCAGCTTGTCCTGCCGGGCCGCAACCACACCAACGCCATCACCAGCCGGGCGTTCAAGCAGGGGGCCGTCAGCTTCCTGGGCGTGTAGCCTCCCAGCCGTTCACCTGCAACGCGGGGTCACTTAAAGCCCATCCGATCGACTCGGACGGACGTCAAGTGACCCCGCGTTGGTTTCCGGGGGCTCGGGCCGGCCATTTCCTCGCGCCCTTTCCCCGGCGGACGTAGGCTGGCCGCAGCAGAGTGGGCGGAAACCGGGAGAGGGACGCCATGGGCATGCGCTTCACAGACCGCGAGCAGGCCGGCAGGCTCCTGGCCGCTGCCCTCCCCCAGTTCCGCGGACGCCCGGACACAGTGGTGCTGGGCCTCGCGTGCGGCGGGGTTCCAGTGGCGGCCGCGGCCGCCGCATCGCTCCGGCTGCCCTGGGACGTGCTGCCGGTCCGCAAACTGGGGGTTCCCGGCCTCGACGAGACGGCGTTCGGCGCCCTGGCCTCGGCCGGCGGCGGGGTGGTGCGGGTACTGAACCGTCCGCTGGTGGCCCGGCTCCTGGACATCGGGGTCCGCCAGTCGGCGCTGGACGCCGTGGAAAGCGCCGAGCGGGCAGAACTGGGGCGCCGCGCCGCGGCGTATCCTGGTCCGAGGCTTCCCCTGACCGGCAAAACCGTGATTGTGGCGGATGACGGGCTGGCCACCGGGGCGACGATGCGGGCCGCCGTCGAGGCCGTCCGGGCGGCCGGTGCGGCAACCGTCATCGTCGGGGTTCCCGTCGCGTCGCTGGAGGCTCAGTCGTCACTGCAGCAGCTCGCGGACGCAGTGTTCAGCCTGTTCATCCCGGGCCAGTTCCGCGCCGTGGGCAGCTACTACCGCGCCTTCCGGCAGGTGCGGGACGACGACGTCGTCCGGCTGCTGGGTGCCCGGTCCGCGTTGCTTTAACGACAGGAGGGCACGGACCTCGCGGTCCGTGCCCTCCTGCTTGCTTGGTGACTAGTGCTTGGCCGTGGCGGCCGGCGCGTGGTGGCTGACGCCGAGGGCGCGGCCCCTGGTCTCCCCGGCCAGCAGGACGCCGACCGCAGAAATGACGCAGAGGATCATGATGTAGATACCGATGGAACCGGTCCAGCCGGTGCCCTGCAGCAGTGCCTCAGCGATCATGGCAGCAAACGCGCCGCCCAGGATGGCACCGAAGGCGTAGCCGATCGAGATGCCCGAGTAGCGCACGTTCGCAGGGAACATCTCCGCGTACATCGCGGACATCGGGCCGTAGGACAGGCCCAGGCCGATGGTCAGGACGAACAGCGCGACGCCGTAGAGGACGATGTTCTTGGTGTCGATCAGCGCGAACATCGGAATCATCCAGGCGAAGACGATGCCATAGCCGATCAGGAAGGTCTTGACGCGGCCGATCTTGTCGGACAGCCAGCCGCCGACCAGGGTGAAGATCAGCCAGCCGAAGGACGCCAGCGTGGTGGCCAGCAGGATCTGCGCGGTCGGCATCTTCAGGGACTTGGTGGCGTAGGAGATGAAGAACGCGATCAGCAGGTAGCCGGCAGCGTTGTTGCCGATGAAGATCATCGTCGAGTAGAGGACGGCCTTCTTGTGCTTGCGGAAGAGCTCTCCGAGCGGAGCCTTGCTCTCTTCCTTGCGCTCCTGCATCTCCTTGAAGACGGGGCTCTCGGCAACCGCCCGGCGGATCAGGTAGCCGACGACGATCAGCACGATGGAGAGCAGGAACGGCACACGCCAGCCCCAGGCCGCGAAGTCTTCCTTGGACATGGACGTGTTGAGGAAGTACAGCAGGCCGGTGGCGAGGATCATGCCGACCGGAACGCCGATCTGCGGGTACGCGCCGAACAGTCCGCGCTTGCTCTTGGGAGCGTGCTCCACTGCCATCAGGGCAGCGCCGCCCCATTCACCGCCGGCAGAGAAGCCCTGGATGACACGGAGCAGGATCAGCAGGACCGGAGCCCAGAAACCGATCTGGGCGTAGGTCGGCAGCATACCGATCAGCGCCGTGGCGGCACCCATCATGATGAGGGTGAAGACCAGCATGGCCTTGCGGCCGAGCCGGTCACCCAGGTGGCCGGCGACGACGGCGCCGAGCGGGCGGAACAGGAAGCTGATGCCGATAAGGGCAAAGGACAGGATCTGCGCCAGGCCCGGGTTGGAGGCGTTCAGGGGAGCCAGGAACAGCGGCGACAGCAGCGTTGCCGTCAGCTGGGCGAAGATGAAGAAGTCGTACCACTCGATGGTGGTACCGACCAGCGTGCCCGCGAGGACCTTACGTTCCTCATGCTTGCTGCTGGGGCCCGCCTCAGAATCGACACTTGAAGTTGCGGTCATTGAAACTCCGTTGCTGGGGGCAGAAATCCTGCCCGGGGATGGTTGCGAAGTGAATAACTGAATGCCTCTGGATTTACTGATCGAACGGTCAGTTAGTATTCAGAATCATACTATGAAATGTGTGATAGGGCACACATCATTGGGAAAAAGCTTCGCCGCGCCATAAATGGACGGCGAACTCCTGCGGTGGTCAGTCGGTGCGGTTCAGGAACTCCCGCACACGGGCCCGGACGGGCCCGCGGTCGTAGCTGTTCACCATTGCCCCGGCCATCCGGACCGGATCGCCGAAGAAGAAGTACTCGTACAGCGACTGCCTCCCGGAGAAGCCGGAGACCGAGGCGTCGAAGGCCAGCTTGAACAGCCGGACACGCTCAGGGCCGGTCAGCGACTTGCCCTGCAGGTACATCTCGATGTCGGCCCGGGCGTCGCTGTTGACATCCGCTTCGCCGGGAAGTGCCATCAGCCCGGAGGCGGAAAACTTCCGGATGATCTGCGGGAAACGCTGGGCGACCTTGGGGTACCAGTTGCGGGCGGCGTTGAGCGTGGACCACTTCGGCAGCATGACGCCGGCCTCGTTGAGTTCCGCATCCGCCTCGGAGGCCCGGACCAGCGCCTTGCCGATTTCGACGTCGACGATCAGTTCGGCGATGTCCTCCTGGATGTGCTGGAAACCGTCGATGCCGATCGAATCGGCGAGTTCGGAGGCCAGGCCCAGGAAGAACTCGCTCTTGGCAATGGTCCGGGTGACCACCTGGTGCGTCATCAGGGCCCCCGCGCCGGTTTCGGAGTAGAAGGCGTTGCACAGCTGCGGGTTGCCGAGCATAAAGATGCGTTCGTTGGGCACAAAAACATTGTCAAAGACCGCGACGGCGTCCATTTCCTCGTAGCGGGAGGCCAGCGGCTCGTCGTGGGTGCTGCCCCCGTTGTACAGCGAGGTGCGGCACAGGTAGCGGAGGCCCGGAGTGTCATTGGGGATGGCGAAGGCGTACGAGTAGGGGGCATCCTCGGGCGTGCCGCGGAGCACAGTGGAGGGGAAGACCAGGAGTTCGTCCGCGATCGGGGCGATGGTGGCGAGCATGCGGGCACCGGTAATGACGATGCCGCCCTCGCGCTCCTCCACAATCCGGGCGGACAGCTGGCCGCCGAGTTGTTCGGAGCCGGAAACGGACCGGTTGACCTGCGGCGGGATCAGCGTGTGCGTGGCCAGGATGTCGTTTTCCCGGGCCCACTCGTAGTAGTTGCGGATGTTCTCGCCGAACTTGGGGTCGGCCTGGGAAAACCACTTCCCGGCGG
The DNA here is from genome assembly GCF_056397045.1 of Arthrobacter sp. 05N429. Lineage (NCBI taxonomy): Bacteria > Bacillati > Actinomycetota > Actinomycetes > Micrococcales > Micrococcaceae > Arthrobacter > Arthrobacter sp. 05N429. Next base: position 796,046 of record NZ_JBFTMQ010000001.1, on the reverse strand, counting down.
TGCTGAGGGCGGTGAGCGAGGAGTTCATATAGTCGCCGGAGCGGCCCAGGAAGCCGTTGGAGGACTCGGCCCACGTGGAGATGGCACGGCGCCGGCGCTCAAGGTCTTCGACGGTCTTCGGCACCAGGAAGGAGGCATTCACCAGGTCTCCGGTGGTGGGCGAGGTGTAGGTCAGCGCGTCCTGGTGCCGCGGGTCATGTTGCATGTCGAAGAGTTTGGCGTAGGACCGCGCCACGTTGCGGAACGCGGGGTGCTCTGCGATCTTCTCGCTGACAACCTCGCCGTCGATCACCACATGGGGCGTCATGTCGTTGAGCTTGTCCAGGTACTGCTGTCCGGTACGGATACCCATGGTTGTTTCTCCAGTCGTCGTTGAACTGAGCCGTCAGGATTGGCGCCTTGTGTTGCGGCGGGTCAGAGCAGGTCCTCCATGCCCAGCTGGCTTTCCGGAATGGTGGTGAACGCGCTGTTGGCGAACGCCAGCGCATCACCGTTGCGGTAGTTGAAGTCGGTCACCTCGCCGACGTAGAGCGTGTGGTCGCCGCCGTCGTATGCCGCCCAAGGCTTGCATTCGAAATAGGCGAGCACCTGGGAGAGCCGCGGCGCGGTTTCGCCCTCGACCCAGAGCGGCTCGGGTCCGGGGCGGCCGGCGAAGTGCAGCGCAAGCTGCCGTTGCTCGGCGCCCAGGATGTTGACGGTGAAGGGCCGGCCGGCGAGCTCGTCATGCGCCTTTGCGGTGCGGGCGATGCTCACGAGCACTAGGGGCGGATCCATGGACACCGATGTGAAGGAATTAACGGTGATGCCGTGGCGCTTGGAGGCGCCGTCAAAGGTCACGATCGCGACGCCGGTGGCGAACCGCCCCAGGCTGCCGCGGAAGCGATGGGCACGCGCAGCGGCAGTGCGGCCCGGAACAACCCGGACAGGCTCCGTGCGGGGCTTGGCAATCATCGTTGATCCCTGCGTCTGGTGATGGCTTTTTCATATGAACTGCAAAGGCAAATGTTCTGGGACTTGTTCTGGGACTTGTTCTTGTGCGTGTTCTATAATCGAACATATAGTTCCTATATAGAACGCTAGCGCACCGTGAGTCGGAGCACAAGGGCCGCCCGGTGCATCCCGGATTCGTCACCGCCCGCACTTAGGATGGACCAATGACCCCGACCGCCGGCAGCACGCAGGCCTCCCCGTCCCAGACGCTGTCGCGCGGCATCCGCGCCCTGGAGATCCTGGCCGACGCCCCGAACCCGCTCACCATCGCCGAACTCGCCGACGCGATGGGCGTTCACCGCTCCGTCGCCTACCGGATCCTCCGCACGCTGGAGGACCACTCCCTGCTGGTGCGCGACGACGGCGGCCGGGTCCAGCCCGGACCTGGCCTTGCCGTCCTGGCCCGCGGAGTTTCCCGGAACCTGCAGACGGCGGCCCTGCCTGAACTCACCCAGCTCGCCAACGCGCTGACGATGAGCGCCTTCGTTGCCGTCTGGGACCACGAGGAGTGCGTCACCCTGGTCACTGTGGATCCGCGGCATACCGGGGCCACGGTGGTCCAGCATCCCGGCTCCCGGCATCCGATCAGCGCCGGCGCCCCCGGCATCGCGATCCAGTCGGCCATGTCGGAACAGGAATGGACCGCGGCCGCACCCGGCATCCCCTACCGGGCCGAGGCGGCCGAGGCCCGCCGCAGGGGTTATGCAGCAAGCCATGACGAGGTCATCTCCGGCGTCTCTTCGCTGGCCGTGCCCATCCGGGTTCCGGGCGGACGGCCGGCCGCTCTCGCCGTCGTCTACATCCGCGCCGCCCAGGATCCGGACGAGGTCGCCGCGGCCCTGGCGGCGGGCGCCGAGCGCATCGAGAGCCAGCTGGGCTAAGACCGGCAAGCCCGAATGTCCGTGAGTCCGGGCCTCAGTCGCTCCGCCGCGCACCCCATGACGGCAGGTTGACGTCGGCGTCGCCGGCTATGACAACGCGGATCTTTCCCTTGCCCTGCTCGGAGATCGTGCAGATGCGGTCTTTCCCTGCTTTCGTATCAAAACAGCCGGTCAGCAGCTGGCGCCCGTCGGGAGACCAGACGGGCTTGAAGAACCGCAATCGGTCAGTCGGCGGTCGGATGACCTTTAGCCCGGTCCCGTCGGGGCGGACGGCCATGATCGCTCCGGAGTCCGGCGCCGAACCGCTTTCCGGAGCAATATTGAAGGAGATGACGCGTCCGTCCGGCGACCAGTCGGGATGCTCCAGGCCGGCCCGCGGAGCCAGGATCTGATGGAGCCCGGTGCCGTCCACGTTTACAACATAGACGGCCTCCAGCTGACCCTCCGGGCTGTCTCCTGTGATGCGGCCGAACGCAATCCTTGTTCCGTCCGGCGAGAAGACAGGTTCCACATCTATGAAGCCCTGCGTGAGTTCATGCGGGTCGGTACCGTCCGAACGCATGACCCAGATGGAAACAGCGAACGGATCCTGGCCAGCCGCAAATGCGTCGTAGGTGATCAGGCGCCCGTCCGGCGACCACTTGGGACCTTCCTGAACCCCCGGAGCGGACGTTAGGGAGCGGCGCCCCTTGCCGTTGGGCGACATGGTGGCAATGTGGACCCCGGTGTCACTGACGAAGTCGAACGCGATCCGGCGTCCGTCCGGGGACCAGTCCGAGAAGCCCGTCTCGTCCCGGGTGAGCTGCTGCTGATGCGAGCCATCGGCGCGCGCCACCCACAGGCTCTTTGCATTGCCTCCCAGCTGGGGATTGGCCCGGCCGAAGGCTATGGGCCCGTTGTCCGGCGTGCCATGCGGTTCCGTGGATGCTCCGGCCGGCATGGCGCCGGCCAGGAGGAACAATGCAGCAACCGCCGCGATTTGTCCGGGCTTTTTGGGCATGCCGACCTCCCTGGAACACGTGCCCATTGAGCGGCACGCCAGGCCGTCCTCCGACGGAATACCTCGTGGCGACCGTTCCCGTACGTCCCGGATTCCTCAATGTCCTCCGAAGCCCCACCGCCGTCAATGGGCCCCGGGTGCGGTGCCCCAACAGGTTGGGCGGAGGCCCCGCATGCTGTGGCCCACCCGGCCGCCAGCGTCAACTGGTGGGGGCGGGGGCCTTCTTCCGCCGGAGGACGACGGCGGCTGCCGCACCAAGCAGGAACAGCGCCGCGGCGGCGCACACCGGCACCAGGAAGGCCGTGGAGTAACCCTGGTGCTGCGCCAGCTGCCCCGCGATGGACGAGCCGATCGCGGTGCCGGCGACGATGCCGCTGGCCAGCGCCGTCATGACCGTGCCGAGTTTGCCCGCGGGGGCCACCTGTCCGCCGATCGCGAACACCGTAACCATCAGCGGGCCCACCGGAAGGCCCAGGACCAGGAGCACGAGGATCATGGGAAGCGCCGTCGAGGGCAGCAACAGCAGCAGTGCGAGGCCCGCCATGAGCGCCGCGCAGGCCACCCAGCGGGCGTTCACCGTGAACCGCCGGGGCCAGTACGCCACAGACAAGGCCGCCGCCGCGGAGCTCAGTCCCATCACGGCATAGAGCAGGCCCGCCAGCTCGGACGTGGCAAAGCTGGCGGAGAAGGAACTCAGCGCCGTCTGCGTGGAGCCGAAGAATGTGCCCATGCAGACCATGGCCAGCACCGGGAGCCCGACGGCGGCGAAGGCACCTGCCCGCTGCCCGGCCGTGAGGTTTGCCCGAAGCTTTTTCTGGTGCGCTGCGCCGGCGACTGTCCGAGCCGGTGTCCGGACCACCGCGTGGTGCGTGGAGTGCACCGCGAAGGCCGGAACGAGCGTGATGGTGAGGGCCGCTGCGAGGGCGAGCGGCAGCCACGGTGCGATGAGGCTCGCGAGGATACCCACCAGGGCCGGTCCCAGGACAAAGGTCAGCTCGTCGGCGGTGCTTTCGTAGGACAGCGCCGTGTCGAGGTCTGCCGTGTTGGCGTCGCGTCCGCCGCGGGAGGTCAGTGCCATCCAGCGGACCCGGGCCAGGGAGCCGACCTGCGGGCAGCTCGCACCGGCCACGAAGGCGGCGGCCAGGACCGGGGCGGCGGCGGCCAGCTCATCTCCGCCGGGGACCAGGTAGGCGGCGAGGATCAGGGCGATGACGGCCACAGTGTTGAAGACAGCGGCGACCAGCAGCACCGGGCGTTGGCCCAGCCGGTCCGCCAGCGCGCCGAAAACCGGGGCGCCGAGCGCGGAGCCGATGCCAACAGCTCCGGCCACCACCCCGCCGACGGCGTAGGAGCCGGTGACGGCGGTGGCCAGGGTCAGCGCTCCGACCGTGAGCATGGCGAGCGGGAGCCGGGCGAACAGCCCGATTGGAATGAAGGTTTTGCCGGCGAGCAGCGGCAAGCGGGAGAAACGCCCGCCAGTGCGCAGTGCCGGCTGTGTTGCGGCGGCGGGTTCCGGCGGGGAGACCGGCCCACGGGCAGCGGTGTCAGGAAAATCCGGCGCGGAAGAAACGGGCGCCTGGGAAGTCGTTGAGAGAGTCATGATTCCGGGTTCGTTCAATGGTGCGCATCGTCCCTCCTCCCGATGCGCGCGACCCGGTAACGCTCCAATTATAGCTGCAACTCCGGCCGCAAGTGCAGCCCGGAACTCTGCAGGCCCGGCACCCCTGCTTGCCCGGAATCGGAGGGCGTCCGGGCCTGCGGACGCGTGTCAGCCCTGGGCATCGTCGGAGATGTGCAGCACCGACCCGTTACGTCCCTTGACCACCTGCAGCTGGGTGCTGATGCGCTGTTTCATTTCCCCCACGTGGCTCACCAGACCGACCACACGCCCGCCGTCCCGGAGCCCCTCGAGGGCATCCATGACCTGTTCGAGGGCCTGTTCGTCGAGGCTGCCGAAGCCCTCATCCACAAACAGCGTCTCGATGTCTACGCCGCCGGATTCCTGCTGCACCACGTCCGCCAGCCCGAGGGCCAGGGCCAGCGAGGCCATGAAGGACTCACCGCCGGACAGGGTGGCAGTGTCGCGCCGCTGACCGGTCCACTGGTCCACCACTTCCAGGCCGAGGCCGGACTTCTGCCCGCGGACCGCTTTGGCGTCGGTGTGCTGCAGCGTGTAGCGGCCATCGCTCATGCCGATCAGCCGTTCCGAGGCCGCGACAGCCACCTGTTCGAGCCGGGCTGCGAGCACATAGCTGTTCAGGCTCATCCGGTAGTTGTTGTCTCCCCCGCCTCGGGCAGCGTCGGCGACGGCGGCCAGCAGCTGCGCCCGTTCGCGCGGCTCCCGTCCGTCCGCCGCGAGCTGCGCATAGTTCGCGGCGATCGTGCCCAGGGTCCGCGCTGATTTTTCCGCGAGGCCGGCCGCGAGTTCGGCGTCCCGTGCTGTGCGTTCAGCCGCTGCTGCGTCTGCACGGAGCTGTTCCACCAGCTCCCCCGCGACGGGGCCTTCCGTCGCCAGCTCGTGCAGCGCCAGGACGAGTTCCTCGCTGGCGAAGAGTTCCTCGATCCGGGCCGCTTCGTCCTGTCCGTCGCGGACGGCGGCTTCCAGTGTTGCGGAGTCGGGTGCCGGGAGCAGGACGGCCCGCGCCGCCTCCGCGGAGTCGAAACCGGCGCCTGGAAGCGCCAGCTCCAGTTGCTGCCGGGCCTCCGCCGAGCGGGCTACGGCCTGTTCCAGCCGGGTCCGTGCCGCGTCGGCGCGTTCCAGTACGGCTGCGCTGCCGTCCAAGGCGGTGATGCGGTCCGCCAGGACGGGGTGGCCGGCCCGAAGGTTGTCGAGGGCCAGTTCGAGCGAATCGGCCTGCTCCTGGACTGCAGCGAGCGTGGACTCGGTCTGGGCGATGCTGGATGCCGTGGCCGACTGGGCCGATTCGGCGTCGGCGATCTCCTCGTCCAGTTCGGAATACCGCGCCCGGTTGACGGCGAGTTCTGCCGCTGCACGGTGTGCTTCCGCGGCGCGTTCCCCTGCCAGGGCCGCTTCCAGGCCGGCGTCCTCGGGCGCGGTGTCCCCACCCTGCGCCGCCAGCACGGCGACCTCCTGCTGAGCCTCGGAGAGTTCACGTTCGAGCGCCGCGAGGGCGGCCTCCGCGGCCTCGCACGCGTGCTGCGCGGACTGCTCGGCCTCGGCCACGTCCAGGGCGGACGCTGCGGCCGGGGCGGGGGTCGGATGCTCGGGGCTGCCGCAGACCGGGCACGGGAGGCCGGCCCGCAGCTGGGAAGCGAGCTCGGCCGAGGCGTTGGCCAGCCGTTCCTCGCGGAGATCGAGCCAGCGCTGGCGCCGGTCCTGGTACTCTGCCCTGGCGCCGGCATGGTCTTCCGCAACGGCTGCACGGGCCTTCTCGGCAGTAGCGTAGCGCCGTACCAGGACCAGCAGTTCCTCGGCCGCGGCAGCCTCCTTCGTCCGCAGCTGGACTTCCGCGGCGAGTTCCTCGAGCGGACGCAGTGCGGCGAGCAGTGCATCGGATTCATTGCGCAGGGCGGCCAGGGCCGCAGCCCCGGATGTCCGCCCGTCTTCCAGCTGCACCAGGCCCAGGCGAAGCTGGGTGCTGCGGCTCCGGAGGCCGGCGAGCCTGGCCTCATCAGGCAGCCGTTCCGCCAGCACCGCGCGCAGTGAACGAAGTCCTGCCAGCGCGGACCGCAAGGCTTCACCATCCAGGGCGGGGCTGTCCGCAACACCGGCGCCGCCCGGGGAGTCAGCGAACCGCAGGTCCGGCCTGCCGCCCGCGGCCGTGTTCCGCAGAGCGGCAAGTTCGGGATCGGTGAGAGCCGCGGTGCGCACATTTTCAGCGGCAGCGGCCATGGCGGCCGCCGCCAGGTCCTCCGCCGTCCCGGCGCTGTCCATGGCCTGCAGTTGCCCGCCGAGGACTTCCGCCTTTCGGTGCAGGCCCAGCTGTGCGCTCTTGGCGGCAATGGCGGGGGCGGCAGCCTCAGCCTCGGAGCGCCGAAGTTCGGCCCCGGCCAGCTTGGCCTGGCGGGCGGCGCGCGCTGCTGCGGCGTCCCTGGCGGACAATCGGTCGGCCCGCAGGCCATCGGCGTCGAGCGCTGCCGCACGGCGCTGCTCCGCAGCCGTGGCGGCATTGGTCTCCAGCCAGGCCAGGAAGGAGTCAGGGTCAGTCTGGTCCGGGGCATCCGCCGGGTCGAACTCCAGCGCGGCCGTTTCGGCTTCCGCCTGGGCGAGCAGGAGCTCAAGCTGGCCGTTGAGGCTGGCGACCTCGGTGCGGGCAGCCTGCGCCTTCCGGCCAAGTTCCTGTTCCACGGCCTCGAAACGCTGGGTACCGAAGAGGCTCTGCAGCAGGTCGAGGCGGTCGCTGGCTTTGGCACGCAGGAAGGCGGCGAAATCGCCCTGCGGCAGCATAACGACGCGGGTGAATTGCTCCCGGTTCATCCCGAGGACATCAGTGATCTCGGCGCCGGCCTCGTCGTTGCGGCCGGACTTCTCGATCCATTCGCCGTCGACGCGTTCCCGCAGCAGGGTGTTGGCCTGCTGCACAGTGAAGCCGTTCTTCCCCCGGGCGCTGGGCTTGTCCCATGCGGGCGAGCGGGAGACTTCGAAATGCCGCCCGCGCGCCGAGAACTCGCAGGTGACCCGCGGCTCGGCGGCAGCCTCGGCATGGTCACTGCGCAGCCGCTTTCCGTCCTGCCGCGCCCCGGGCACCGACCCGTAAAGCGCGAAGCAGATGGCATCCAGGACACTGGTTTTGCCGGCGCCCGTGGGACCGTTGAGCAGGAACAGCCCGTGGGCGCTCAGGCGGTCGAAATCGATGTGTTCGGTGGCGGCGAAGGGCCCGAAGGCGGAGATCTCGAGGCGATGGATCCTCACAGTGAGACTCCTTCCAGCCGCACGGCTTCCAGGGCTTCGGCAAGGACAGCTGCCTCGCGGTCGTCTGCTGCCCGGCCGCGGACGTGCTCCAGGAAACCGCAGCAGATGGAAAGGTCATCCTCGGCCTCGGCGAGCCGGCTGCTGTAGCTGGTCTTCGGGGCGGTGCCGGCACCTTCCGGATCGAAACCCAGCACCAGGGTGTCGGGGAACCGCGAGCGCAGCCGTTCCATGGCCTGTGCGGGGCGCTGGGCGTCGGTCAGGGTGATCTGGCAATAGGCGGGTTCAGCCCAGGAGTGGTCCTCGGCGGAGAGCAGCTCCTCGAGTTTGCCGCGCAGCACGGCCAGGGTCCGGGGCGCTTCCCACAGTACTTCACGGGCAGCGCCGACGCCGTCAGCGTCAACGTCCACTAGCCAGCTGCCCTTTTTGTGCTGCGCTTCGGAGAACGAGTACGCGAGCGGCGAACCGGAGTAGCGGACGGACGGCGAGAGCTCCTGCCGGCCGTGCAGGTGGCCCAGTGCCGTGTAGCCAAAGCCGTCGAAGAGATCCAGCGGGACAGCGCCGACGCCGCCGATGCTGAGGTCCCGTTCGCTGTCCGAGCTGATCCCGCCGCTGGCAAAGGTGTGGGCAAGGACCACGGAATGGACGGTCCGGGATGCGGAACGGAGGCTCAGGTCCTCCCGGATCCGCGCGGTGGCCGCCCGTGTTACCTCAAAGTGGCTGGCGGTTTCGACCCCCAGCTGCTCGGCTACGAGCCGTGGTTCCAGCCAGGGAATGCCATAGATGGCGAGCACCGGCCCGGCGTCCGGGCGGGCGGCGTCGAGCGGGAGCAGCACGGGCTGGTCCAGCTCGGAGAGCCGCGTGCGCAGGTGCACTCCCCCGCGCTCCAGCAGCCGGGAGGCGAAGCCGAGCCGGATGGCCGAGTCGTGGTTGCCGCTGGTCAGCACCACCTGGGCGCCGGCGCCGGTCAGGCCCACCAGCGCGTCGTCCAGCAGCCGGACGACGTCGACACCCGGCAGGGCGCGGTCGTAGACGTCGCCGGCGATCAGGACGACGTCGACTGCCTCGTCCCGCACGAAAGAGACGAGCTGGTCGATGAAGGCGCGCTGGGCGTCGAGCATCCCGACGCCGTGGAACGACCGGCCCAAATGCCAGTCCGAGGTGTGCAATAACCGCATGCTCCTACGGTATCGGCTGCCACCGACAGGATTGCGCCACCGCTCCGGAACGGCAAACGCGGGGTCATTCCGAGCCCATCCAGAAGTCCCGTCGTTCGGGATGGGCCGGAAGTGACCCCGCGCTGGATGTGCGGACTCGACGCCGGGTGCGGGTTACTGCCCGCGCTTGTCGAAGAAGTCGCGGGCGTCGTCGTCGCCCGTCTTGCGTTCGTCAGGTGCCGGCGTCGCTGCGGTCGGCGTTCCGGCGTCGGACTCCGGCTCTTCGCCGGGCCCGGCCAACAAGGCTTCGTCTTCGGCCTCCTCTTCTTCTCCCGCCGCAGCGGCCGGCACTGCCGGGGCCGGGGCGACGTGCGCAAAGCCTCGGTACACCAGCCCGGCGAGCGCCGCGCCCACCAGCGGGGCCAGCCAGAAGAGCCACAGCTGCCCGAGCACGTCCGGGCTGCTGAACAGTGCGGACGCCGTGGCGCGCGCCGGATTGAAGGGGATGTTGCCGGGCGCCTGGCCGAACTGCAGCAGGACGGCCATGGTCAGGCCGACGGCGAAGGGCGCCGCCAGCCGTGACGGGTTCCGGGCCGAGGTGGCGCTCAGGAATACGGCCACCAGCAGGGCTGCGCCCAGCACTTCAAGGAGCAGCACGCCGGCCAGGGGCACCTGGATGACGGAATTTTCGCCGAACCCGGCGGAAACCGTGTCAAAGGCCGCCCTGGTGTCGGCGATGTTGGGGACAGTGCGCAGGATTCCGAAGAGCGCCACGGCGCCCAGCAGCGCGCCCACCAGCTGCGCGCCCACGTACGCTCCGGCGTCAGCAAGCCGGATCCGGCCCGCAATGGCGTGTCCCGCCGTCACCGCGGGATTGAAGTGGCCGCCGGAGATGTACCCGAACGCCAGCATCGCGGCAGTGACCGCCAGCCCTGCGGCGAGGGAGGCGGAGAGCGGGTTCGACTGCGGAATCGTGAACAACGGAACGCCCAGGCCGGCGACCACCACGAAGAACGTCCCGAGGGCCTCGGCGGACAGCCGGCCCGGCAGCCCGGGACGCGGTGAATCATCAGTGGCGGCAGGCACTTGGGCTGTCGCGGGCGTAGTCATTTCAGGAGTTCCTTTGTTTGGGGTCAGCGAGCAGTCTGCCAGCGGAGTCTGGACGTTCGCTGGACCCCGGCTTAGCGGCCGAGCGCAATCGCGGCGACGGCGCTGGCGCCCAGCACGATGACGCTGGCGGCGGCCCAGCGTATCAGGGAAGCCGGCGGGGCGTGGGAGGAGTGCCGGAGCTGCCGCACCCGGGCCAGCACGCAGAGGCACAGCACCACGGTGGCGACCATCGCTGCCAGGGCACAGACCCCGAGAAAGTCAGTGGTTGCGGTCCCTGCCCACCTGATGTAGTTGGGGGCTGGGTCCGGGGCGGGGACGGGCTGCGACGCCGCGACCGCCCAGCTGCGCCAAATCAGCAGGTCCGCGGCGAGGATGGCCAGCAGTGTCCGGCCCCAGGACAGCTCGGTCCGTTCCGGCTGCAGCCCGGGATCCCGCACGGCCGCGGAGCTCACCGCGCCACCAGGAGCAGCACGGCCAGGATGAACGCCGCCGCCGCCACCCCTACCGTCATCACGAGCATCACGCCGGAAAACGGCAGCTCCCGGTTGTTGCGCATGGCTTCTTCCATCTGCCCCCAGCGGCGGTAGGCCAGGACGGCGAGGACGGCACCGATGAACGCCAGGGCAACGCACATGGCGATCCGCAGCGGGGCGGGGGCGATCTCCGGGAACAGCTGGTCGATGCCCAGGGCCCCCACAATCAGGGCCAGCGATGTCCGGATCCAGGCCAGGAACGTCGTTTCGTTGGCGAGCGAGAACCGGTAGTCGGGGGTGGATCCGGTCTTCCGCCATGCTGGTTCGCGCATTGGTCGCCTGCTGTCCGCTGTTGACTTGTGGCACCGGCTCCGACGGGGGGCCGGGGTAAAATTCTAAGTCATGAGCAATGAGCCCGTCATCACCCCCGCGCTGCCGTCTGCCCCGTCCCGCGAATCCCGGATCCACGGGTGCCTGCTGGGCGGCGCCCTCGGTGATTCGCTGGGGTACGCCGTCGAATTCGACGACATCTCCACGATCCGTTCGACGTACGGCCCGGACGGGCTGCTGGACTTTTCAGCGCTCGACGGCGGCAGCCACTTCTCCGACGACACGCAACTCACGCTCTACACCGTTGACGGGCTGCTCGAGGCGCTCGAGTGGGCCAACTCGGGCGTGGCCGCGGACACCAACGCGTGCCTGTGGCTCGCCTATCTGCGCTGGCTCGCCACCCAGGGTGTGCCGGTCCCGGACGCGGCGCCATTCCAGCCGGCCCGCTGGATCGATTCCCACGGCGTCCTGAAGCACCGCCGCGCTCCGGGAAACGCCTGCCTGAGCGGACTGGCCACCGGAGAGATGGGAACGTTCTACCGCCCGGTCAATCCGGACTCCAAGGGCTGCGGCACCGTCATGCGTTCTGCCCCCTTCGGCCTGGTCCCCTATATCCCGGCCGAAGCCGTCTACAAGCTCAGCGCCGATGCGGCCTCGCTCACCCACGGGCATCCCGCGGCGCGGCAGAGCTCCGGCGTCTTCAGCCTCCTCATCCACGCCCTGGCCGCCGGCCGCGGACTGCGCGAAGCTGCGGAATTCGCGCTCGGGGAACTCGGCGCGGGGCACCAGCGCAAGGGTGAAGAGCCCGACGCCGATCTTGTCGCCCGGCTCGAGACAGCCCTCCGGCTGGGCGCCGCCGGCGCACGGCTGGACCCCGAGGAACTGGTCCGGGAACTCGGCGAGGGATGGGTGGCAGAGGAGGCACTCGCTGTCGCGCTCTACGCGGTGCTGGCTACGGCACCGGATCCTGCGGCGGATGCCGGGCACCCGGAGGCCCACTTCCGTGCGGCCATCGCCGTCGCCGTGAACCACAGCGGGGACAGTGACTCCACGGCATCGATTGCCGGCAACATCCTGGGCACCTTCTACGGTGAGGAGTGCCTGCCGGCGGAGTGGCTGGACGTTCTTGAGGCCCCGGAACTGATCCGGGGCCTGGCCTCACAGCTGGCGGCAGTCACCGGCGCCTGAGCCTGTGCCCGCGGCTGCTGCAGCCTCGCCGGCGCCTAGGCGCTGCGGAGGGTGATGTTGTTGCAGGCCTCGCACACGTCCTCGGGGATCAGGCCGCGGCGCTGGAGGAAACCGAAGATGGCGCAGCCCAGGCAGAAGCCGGCGAACGCTTCGAGGGACGCGGCAACAATGAGGACCGCGAGCAGGATCCAGGCGGCCGGCGCCAGCCCCACGGCCAGCAGGACGGCGGCGGCGGTGGACATCGCAGCGCCGATGCCCTGCGCGAACCGCTTCGGCGGGCCCGGGACGAGCCGGGATTTCCCCAGCCGCGGCGTCAGGACCCTGACGGACAGCTGGGCGAGCGGCGAGATCCGCGGGCCGAACAGGACGCGCAGCCAGAATCCGGCGGCAATGACGCCGAGGCCCCAGCCGAAGCCGGTCAGCAGCGTCACCACGGACAGGACCACCACGAGTCCGGCCGTGATGCGGGCGGCATACTCATTGACCGGGTTCGGAAACGCGAAGGCCGCCCGCCAGTCGATTCCGCTCTTCCTGGCGGTTGCGGGTGCCGGACTCCCGGAAGGTGCCGAGGTGGGTTTGCTCATCGTCCAAGGCTAGGAGCGGGCCCGCCCGGGCGGAATGTTTGTTGCGCCGTATGACCCTTGGCGTGCCCGGCGCCCGACGTGCTGCGGCGGGATGGTCAGGCGATCGCGGCGGAAGCGACGTGGCCGCCCACCATCTGCAGGAATTCGCCTTCGGACAGGACCTCGATCCGCCGGCCCCGCTCGTGCAGCTCCAGCACGCGCCGGGCCTTGCCGGTGAGGCGGCCGGAGCGCAGGTCGGCGGCCACGAAGCCGTCGCCCACCACCAGGACCGTGGTGCGGGCCGTGACCCGGCTTTCCGGACTGGCGCCGAACTCGGCGGAGCGGATCTTGGCCTCGGGCCGGGGTATGGCGAGTTCACCGGTGAACACGACAGTCTGGCCGAACAGGGGGTGTCCGGGATCGGCGAAGGCGTTGGGCAGCGGGTTGGCGCCCTCCTCGGGCCAGCCCGGCCGGTAGTCCCGGACCGGGGCGGCCGCGCCCGCTCCGCCGGCGAGTGCCTCCAGCGCTGACTGGCTGGCCTTGGAGAGCGGGTCATGCCGCGGGTCGAACGCCGGCTGGCGGGACACCGTCAGGCCCAGGGACAGGTAGAGCTCGGCGATGCTGCCGGCGCCGTTGCGCGCGGCAATGTCGATCAGGATCCCGGCGCAGGCCCGCGCGTCCTCGGCGGCATCGTGGTGGTTGACCAGCGGGACACCGGCTTCCTCGGCCGCATACGGCAGGGAATTGGACACCAGTGAATAGCAGCGGCGTGCCAGCATCACGGTGCAGACGTAGTCGTAGGCCGGGCCGGCGAGGCCGGAGACCTCGAGGCCGGAGCGGATTACCCCGAGATCGAAGGCGGCGTTGTGGGCGGCCAGGACGTCGCCGCCGATGAAGGCGCCGATGAAGGCGCCGATCTCCGGGAACAGCTCGCCGAAGCGGGGCAGACCGGCCACCTGTTCGGGCCGGATGCCGTGGATCCGGACGTTGTGGTGGTCGAAGCGGTCATGGTTTTCCGGCGGGCGCATCAGCCAGGACGCCTCCTCGACGACGACTCCGCCGCGGACTTTGCTGAGGCCAACAGCGCAGGGTGAACCCCGGAAGCCGTTCGCCGTCTCAAAGTCGATCGCCGTAAAGTCCAAACCCACGCCCCAAACTTTACCGCCCGAATCCGGACCGGCCCGCACCGGGCCGCGGCCTGTCGCGAGCCGTGGAACCGGGCAGGACGGCCGGCGCCGGCCGTCAAGTACCCTTAACAAGTGAACCTTCTAGCTTTGAATGACTTTGCCGTGTCCACGATCGGCGGCGCAGGACCGGTCCAGCCGCGGCTGGCCTCCTTCCTGCCTGACTGGCTGAACCCCCAGGTCTTCCTGGCCGACCCCGCGCTCGCACCGTGGGTGGTGCTGCTGGTCTGCGGCATCATCTTCGCGGAAACCGGCCTGCTGGTCGGTTTCTTCCTGCCGGGCGACTCGATGCTGTTCACGGCCGGGCTGCTGGTTGCCACCGGGACCATCAAGGTCAACATCTGGGCATTCATTGCGCTGATCATCGTTGCGGCGATCATCGGGAACCAGGTCGGCTACCTGATCGGGTCCAAGGCCGGCCCGGCCATCTTCAACAAGCCCAATTCCAAGCTCTTCAAGCGCGAAAACGTCGAAAGCGCCCACGCCTTCTTCGAGAAGCACGGCGGCAAGGCCCTCATCCTGGCCCGTTTCGTGCCGATCATCCGGACCTTTGTCCCGGTGATTGTGGGCGTCGCCCAGATGGACAAGCGCAAATTCTTCCTGTTCAACGTCATCGGCGCCGTGCTGTGGGGCGGCGGCGTGACCCTGCTGGGCTACCTGCTGGGCGACACGTTTCCGTGGGTCCGCGAAAACCTGGACATTATCTTCATCGTCATCGTCCTGGTTTCGGTGATCCCGATCGGCATTGAGGTCGCCCGCGGCTTCATCGCCAAGCGCCAGGCCGAAAAGTACGGCACCGACGTCTTCGAGGAGTTCGTCGAGGAGCACGAGCCCGAAGAGGAACGCAAGACGCCGTAGCTCCCGTTCCGGACGGCAGTACGGACAGCAGCCCGGACGGACAAGCCAAAGGAAGGCGCCCCACGATGTGGGGCGCCTTCCCTGGTTAAGTGTCAGTGCGGCCGCCGGCTACCTTCCGGACAAGGCCTCGATGATCGCCGGGAGGAGCGCCCGGAAGGCGTGCCCGCGGTGGCTGATGGCGTTCTTCTCCTCGGGGCTGAGCTCGGCGCAGCTGCGGTCCAGCCCGCTGGGCTGAAGCACCGGGTCGTAGCCGAAGCCCCCGGTCCCGCGCGGTGCGCGCAGCAGCGTACCCTCCAGCTGCCCGTATTCCACGACCTCCCGGCCCTCCTCCGGAGTCGCACCTGCGCCGGAAGAGGGAACGGCCAGCGCCGCGGCGCAGACAAACGCGGCGCCCCGGAACTCATCCGGCACGTCGGCCAGCTGGTCCAGCAGCAGCTGCAGGTTGGCGGCGTCGTCCCCGTGCCGGCCGGCCCAGCGGGCCGAGAAGATCCCGGGTGCCCCGCCGAGCACATCGACGGCGAGCCCGGAGTCGTCGGCGATGGCCACGAGCCCGGTTGCCTGCGCCACCGCGCGGGCCTTGAGCAGCGAGTTCTCGGCAAAGGTCACGCCGGTCTCGGCGACGTCGGGGGCACCGACGGCCCCCGCGTCCACCACCTGGGTGTCGACGTCGAGGCCGGGCACCTGCCCGCGCAGCAGTTCGCGGAGCTCCCGGAGCTTGCCCTTGTTGTGGGTGGCGAGCACCAGCACCGGACGGGGACCCGGCTGTACAGCGCCGTGACCTGCCCGGCCCTCTATCACGGGGCTTCCGCCAGGGTTTCGCGCTGGATCGCGGCGAGCTGCTCGGTGCCCATCAGGGCGAGGTCGAGGAGTTTGTTGAGCTCGTCCCGGTCGAAGGGGGCGCCTTCGGCGGTGCCCTGGACCTCAACGAACTTGCCGGATCCGGTGACAACGACGTTCATGTCGGTCTCGGCGCGGACATCTTCGACGTACGGCAGGTCCAGCATGGGGACGCCGTCGATGATGCCGACGGAGACGGCGGCGATCGTGTCGGTCAGGGGCTGGGCGTTGCGGGCGATCATCTTGTTCTCGCGGGCAAAGCGGATGGCCTCGGCCAGGGCCACGTAGGCGCCAGTGATGGCGGCGGTGCGGGTTCCGCCGTCGGCCTGCAGGACATCACAGTCCAGCACGATGGTGATCTCGCCCAGGGCCTTGGTGTCGATGATGGAACGCAGCGAACGGCCGATCAGCCGTGAGATCTCGTGGGTGCGGCCGCCGATTTTGCCCTTGACGGACTCGCGGTCGGAGCGGGTGTTGGTGGCCCGCGGCAGCATGGCGTACTCGGCCGTGACCCAGCCGCGTCCTTCGCCCTTGAGCCAGCGGGGCACACCCTCGGTGAGGGAGGCCGTGCACAATACCCGGGTGTTGCCGAACTCGATCAGGGCCGATCCCTCGGCCTGCTTGGACCAGCCGCGGGTGATGCTGATCGGCCGGAGCTGATCGGGAGTGCGGCCGTCGGCGCGGATGATGGGGGCAGTAAGGGCTTCGGAAGTCATGCCCTTAGCTTATCGACCCTGGCAGGTACCGGCGCGCGGTGCCCGTTCCGTTCAGATGGTGTAGTGCACGCCCGCCACGGCCACTGCCACATGCTGGCCGAAGACACCCTTGGCTTCCGCCATGACGGTTGTCGGTGACGTCCAGACGGGTATGTGGGTCAGCAGCAGCCGCCGGGCGCCGGCGGCCACGGCGGCTTCCCCGGCCCGCTTGCCGGTCAGGTGCACGTCCTTGATGCCGTCGTCGCGGCCTTCCTCGAAGGCTGCCTCGCAGAGGAACAGGTCGGCGTCGCGGGCCGCGTCCTCGAGGCCGCTGCAGGAGTCGGTGTCCCCCGAATAGCTGAGCACCCGGGTGACGGGGTTGCCGTCCTTGTCCGGTTCGGTGACCTCCACGCGGAGCGCGTAGGCCTCTTCGACCGGGTGGTTGACGGCGTACGGGGTGACCGTGAAGGGGCCCATGGTCACCGGCTTGCGCTCGGACCAGTTGCTGAAGTCGAATTCCTCGTGCATTCCGGGGTCCAGTTCCAGGCCGTAAGCCGTGGCCATCCGGTCGGCGGTGGCGGCGGGCCCCCACACGGGAATCCTGCCGCGGCCCCAGCCGCCCGGCTTCCAGCGAACGGCTACGTGGAGTCCGCACAGGTCCATGCAGTGGTCCGGGTGCAGGTGGGTGAGGAAGATGGCGTCAATGTCCTCGAGATCGGTGTAGCGCTGGATGGCGCCGAGCGCCCCGCTGCCGAGGTCCAGCACAATCTTCCAGTTCCGCTCGCCGTCGTTGGCGGTCAGCAGGTAGCACGACGCCGGCGAGCCCGGACCCGGAAAAGATCCGGTACAGCCCACGATGGTCAGCTTCACAGCAGTGTTCCCCCGCCCGCGGATCCGCCCACGAAGTTGGAGATCCGGGGACGGGCCGCGCCGGCCTGCGCTGCGGCAATCATTTCCGGCGTGATCCTGGCCAGGCTGCCCGTGGGGTACTGGGCCGCGACATGGTCGACGTGGCGGACGCTGAGGACCTCGGGGCCGAGGAAGCGCCGGGCGAGGTGCTCGAACTGCGAGGCGTCTCCCGTGGCGATGAAGTTGTGTTCGGGCGCCGTGGCGTCGGTGCGCTCCAGCCCGCGGGAAGCCAGGGCGCGGTAGACATCCTTCGCCGTCTCCTCGGCGCTGGAGACGAGCGTGACGTCCTCCCCCATCACGTAGGAGATGACGCCGGTCAGCAGCGGATAGTGGGTGCAGCCCAGCACCACTGTGTCCACGCCGGCGGCCTTGAGCGGTTCCAGGTACTCGCGGGCGACGGCGAGCAGCTCCGGGCCCGTGGTGATGCCGGCTTCGACGTAGGGCACGAACGCGGGGCAGGCCGCGGAGGTGATGTGCAGGTCCGGGGCGGCGGCGAAGGTGTCCTCGTAGGCGCGGGAGCCGACGGTGGCCGAGGTGCCGATCACGCCGACCCGGCCGGTGCGGGTAGCGGCGACGGCGCGGCGCACGGCCGGCTGGATCACTTCGATGACGGGAATCCCGTACCGGGCCGTGTAACGTTCGCGGGCGTCCCGCAGCACGGCGGCCGAGGCGGAGTTGCACGCGATGGTCAGCAGCTTCACGCCGGAATCCACCAGCTCGTCCATCACCCCCAGGGCGTTGGCCCGGACCTCGGCGATGGGGAGCGGACCGTACGGGCCGTGGGCGGTGTCGCCGACGTACAAGATGGATTCGTTGGGCAGCTGGTCGATGATGGACCGGGCCACGGTGAGTCCGCCGACGCCGGAATCAAACACACCGATGGGACGCGAACCCATCCCGCTGTCGGCCTGGCTGACGGACTGGCTGCTGCCGGTACTGCTCGCTGGGGAGTCCGCAACAGCTCTCGCTGCCGGATCCATGCTCGATGCTGAAGTCATGATTATTCGAGGATAGGGCTTAGCCACGGGCCCGGCCATCACATTGTGTTGTCCGACTCATGTCAAATGTGTCACACGCCGCTGCCCAAGCACAGTTGAGCCGCAGCTCAGCCGCGCGTCTCCAGCGCCTGAAGCATTGCCTGGACCAGGGATTCCTGGAGCCAGGTGGTGAAGTTGTAGACGAGCGCCAGGTAGCTCTCGACGTCTTCGGCCTGCGACCAGTCCTGCATCAGGTGCACGTGCCCGGCATCCTCGTCGTCGCGGATGTCCAGCCGTTCGGCCAGCACCAGCCGGACGTCGTTGAGCGCCATGGACCAGTGCCGCGCGTCGTCGGGGGTCAGGACCAGCTCGTCCTTGTCCAGCCCAAGGGACGCGGCCTTCAGCGCGCCGATCTTGCTCTCACGCAGCGACCGCTCGGTGTACCGGCGGAACTCCAGCGAGGCGGCGGCGTCGTTCTTCGAAACGCTCGGAAGCAGCCGGCGGAGGGCACGATCCGAGGGTTCGCGGGCGTCAGCGTCGAGTCCCACCAGCGCCGCGAGGGGGTCCTCGTTGGCGCGTTCCCCCGGTTCCAGCATGGACACGACGTCGTCGAACAGGCTGCGCAGCAGTTCCCGCTCGGCCGGTTCAAGGTAGCCGCTGATGCCTTTGATGCCGTACTTGAATGCCTTAGCCACGTTTTCCCTTGCCCTTGCCCGATCCCTTGCCGTCGCCGGAGCCGCCGCCGGTGGCCCTTTCCACAGTGGCCCACAGACCATAGCCGTGCATCGCGACGGCGTGCTGCTCCACTTGTTCCTTGCTGCCGTGCGCCACGATGGAGCGGCCCTTCTTGTGGACTTCGAGCATGAGCTTGTTCGCCTTGGCCTCCGAGTAGCCGAAATAGCTGCGGAACACGTAGCTCACATAGCTCATCAGGTTCACCGGATCGTTCCAGATCACGAGGTTCCACGGGATGTCCGGGGCGATCAGGACATCGGTCGACGTCGCTGTTCCGGTCTGGGTGCTCTCCTGGGTGTCAGGGCCGAGCGCAACGCTGAGGGTCATCTGTCCATTCTATGGGGAGGATGGGCCCACGCCGGCGAGGGCCCCGCGGCGAAGCGAAGCGAGACGTGGGAGCCGGTGGATGGGCCCACGCCGGCGAGGGCCCCGCGGCGAAGCGAAGCGAGACGTGGGAGCCGGTGGATGGGCCCACACCGGCGAGGGCCCCGCGGCGAAGCGAAGCGAGACGTGGGAGCCGGTGGATGGGCCCACACCGGCGAGGGCCCCGCGGCGAAGCGAAGCGAGACGTGGGAGCCGGTGGGGACTAGAGTGAATTCGTGAGTACCTCAGCTGGCTGGGACCGTCCCCGCACGTCCCTGTACACCGATCATTACGAGCTGACCATGCTGCAGGCCGCGCTGCATTCCGGCGCCGCCCACCGCAAGTCAGTGTTCGAGGCGTTCGCCCGGCGGCTGCCGGACGGGCGCCGCTACGGCATTGTGGGCGGCACGGGCCGGCTGCTGGAGGGCATCGCGGACTTCCGCTTCGGCGACGTCGAAATCGACTTCCTCCGCCGCACCAAGGTGGTCAACGAGGAGACCCTGGACTATCTGGCCGGGTTCTCCTTCTCCGGCGACATCTGGGGTTACGCGGAGGGCGAAGCGTACTTCCCGAACTCCCCCATCCTCATTGTTGAATCCACCTTCGCAGAAGCGTGCATCCTCGAGACGTACATCCTGTCGATCCTCAACCACGACAGCGCGATCGCCTCGGCGGCGTCGCGGATGATCACCGCGGCCGGCAGCCGCCCCTGCGTGGAGATGGGCTCGCGCCGCACGCAGGAGGAATCGGCCGTCTCCGCCGCCCGCGCCGCCATCATCGCCGGCTTCGACAGCACCTCGAACCTGGAGGCCGGCCTGCGCTACGGGCTCAAGACTGTGGGTACGGCCGCGCATTCCTTCACCCTCCTGCACGACTCCGAGCGCGAGGCGTTCGAGGCGCAGATCGCCTCGATGGGCGCCGGCACCGCACTGCTGGTGGACACCTACGACGTCGAGGCGGCGGTGCGTACCGCCGTCGAACTGGCTGGTGACAAGCTCGGCGCGGTGCGGCTCGACTCCGGCGACCTCGTGGCGCAGGCGCAGTGGGTCCGCCAGCTTCTGGACGACCTGGGCAATGAGCGGACCCGCATCATCGTCACCTCCGACCTGGACGAGTTCGCCATCGCCGCCCTGCAGTCCGCCCCGGTGGATTCCTACGGTGTCGGCACGTCCCTCGTGACCGGTTCCGGCGCCCCCACCGCCAGCATGGTCTACAAGCTGGTCAGCCGCACGGACGACGGCGGCGAATTCGAACCCGTCGCCAAGGCCGCCAAGAACAAGACCAGCAAGGGAGGGCGCAAGTACGCGCTGCGCAAGCTCAACGAACGCGGCACGGCCACCCAGGAGATCGTCGGAATCGGGCACCGCCCGGAGGACGACGGCAACGACCGGCCCCTGCTGCAGCAGTTCGTCAAGAACGGCGAACTCCTGCCCGGCTGGACCGGCCCCGAGGGTGTGCTGCGCGCACGCCAGCGCCACGCGGACACCATGAAGGAGCTTCCCGCAGTCGTGAACCGGCTGCAGCGCGGCGAAGCAGCCATCCCCACCATGTACGAGGAGAACTGATGTCCCGCGCCCTCATCATCGTCGACGTCCAGAACGATTTCTGCGAAGGCGGCTCACTGCCCGTCGAAGGCGGCGCGGAGCTCGCCGGCGCCATCAGCGAATACGTCGACGCCCACCACGGGCAGTTCGACCACGTCGTGGCAACCCAGGACTGGCATGTCGATCCCGGTGCGCATTTCTCGGAGGAGCCGGACTTCATCGACAGCTGGCCGAAGCACTGCGTGGCCGGTACCCGCGGCGCCGATCTCCACCCTGACCTCGACACGGAATACATCCAGGCATATTTCCGCAAGGGCCAGTTCACCGCGGCCTACTCGGGCTTTGAGGGCCTGCTGGCCCCGGACGACGCCGTGCCCACCGGGGACCGGAAGCCCGGCGCCATGCCGGTCGCCGGGGGCGCCACCGGCGGTGACCTCGACGTCGAGACCCTGGCCGGCGAGGACGCGATCGGGCTCGACGACTGGCTGCAGAGCCACGACGTCGAGGACGTTGTGGTCGTCGGAATCGCCACCGACCATTGCGTCAAGGCGACCGCCCTCGACGGCGTGCAGGCCGGGTATTCGGTCACTGTGCTGCGGGATCTCACCGTCGGGGTGGCCGAGGATCTCGACGACGCCATCGCAGAGATGGAACTCGGCGGCGTCGACATCGCCTGAGGCAGCGTCTTTCCCCTGCACGTTTCCCGTGCACGCTGACGGGAAAGCCGTGCCGTCACAGTAGACTCGAAATCCTTGCCAATATCGTCTGACCAGTAAGAACCCCGGAGTACATCATGAAGAAGACCCTGACCGTCCTGATCGCTGCCGGGGCCCTGCTCGGCGCTGCCGGCTGCTCTGCGCCGCAAGACACCACCGCGGAGACCTGCGCCCGGATCCAGGCTGTTGGCGCGGGACCGACGTCCGCCGCGGACAAGGCAGGGATGATCCGCCTCGCCAACCGGCTCCGGCCCATCGAGGCGACGGCGTCCAAGGAACTGAAGGCTCCGCTGCACTCCATCATCGAGTTCCTCGACGCGTCGGCCCAGGAAAACCCGGACGCCGCCAAGCTGGAGGAGCTGCAGGGCTCCTACACAACGGCGGGCCAGAATCTCAGCGAGCTCTGCACCGCCGGCGGACAGTAGAGTCGAGCCCGCAGCTGCGAAATCTTTCACCAAAAAGGGACCGGGTAACCCCGGTCCCTTTCTTGTGCTCTGCGTTGTGCCTGCCGCCCCTACTTCCGGCCGATGAACCAGTCCTGCAGTTTGCGCAGCCGGGTCTGCAGCTGCTCCTCGTTGGCCTGCGCCACGGCCGGGCCGCCGCAGACCGTCCTGAGCTTGGTGTGGATGACGCCGTGCGGCGTGCCGGTGCGCGCAGACCAGGCCGCGACGTTCTTGGCCAGTTCGGTGCGCAGGTCCATCAGCATCCGATGGTCCGGCACCGCCGGCATGGCAGCAGCAGCGGCGGCGGCGGAACCTGCCGCACCCTGCGGGGCGCGCGCATTCTTGCGGTTGAGCTGCTCGTGCTGGCGCTGGCGCAGCAGCGTGCCGACCTGTTCGGCGTCGAGCAGGCCGGGAATCCCGAGGAAGTCGAGCTCGTCCTCCGAACCCACCTCGCCGCCGGTGCCGAACTCGCCGCCGTCGAACAGCACACGGTCAAAGGAGGCCTGCGAATCCAGGGCCTCGAACTTGCCCTTGGTCAGCGAATCGGAGGCTTTCTCCTCGCGGTTCGCCTCGTCCATCAGCGAGTCCTCCGGATTGAAGAGGCCGTCGCCGTCCTCCTTCTCCGGACGGTCCAGGGCGTGGTCCCGTTCGGCCTCCATGGAGTTCGCCAGCGCCATCAGCTGCGGCACCGAGGGCAGGAAGACCGACGCCGTCTCACCGCGCTTCCGGGCGCGCACGAAACGCCCGACGGCCTGAGCGAAGAACAGTGGAGTGGCGGTGGAGGTCGCGTAGACGCCGACGGAGAGCCGGGGGACGTCCACGCCTTCGGAAACCATGCGCACGGCCACCATCCAGCGCTTCTCGCTGGCGGTGAACTCCTCGATCTTGCTGGAGGCCTTCGTGTCGTCGGAGAGGATGACCGTGGGCGACTCGCCGGTGATCCGCTTCAGCTGCCCGGCGTAGGCGCGCGCGTCCTCGTGGTCGGTCGCAATGACCAGCCCGCCGGCGTCGGGAACGGTCCGGCGCACCTCGCTGAGCCGCTTGTCCGCCCCGGCAAGCACCGCGGGAATCCATTCGCCCGTCGGGTTCAGCGCGGTCCGCCAGGCCTGGGACGTGACGTCCTTGGTAACGGCTGATTCACCGAGGGAGGCGGCCATCTCCTCGCCGCCGCTGGTGCGCCAGCGCATCTGGCCGGAATAGGCCATGAACATCACGGGCCGGACCACGTGGTCCCGGAGCGCTTTGCCGTAGCCGTAGGTGTAGTCGGCTTTGGAACGCCGGATGCCGTCCCGGTCCTCCGCGTATTCCACGAACGGGATCGGCGAGGTGTCGGAACGGAACGGCGTGCCCGTCAGCGAGAGCCGGCGCGCCGCGGGTTCGAAGGCTTCGCGGAGCCCGTCGCCCCACGACAGTGCCTCGCCGCCGTGGTGGATTTCGTCGAGGATGACCAGCGTGCGGGCGGCTTCGGTCTTGGCCCGGTGGAGCATCGGCTTGCTCGCCACCTGCGCGTACGTTACCGCTACGCCGATGAAGCCGCGGCCGTGCTGGCCGTCAGCGTTCTTGAAGTTGGGATCGATGGCGATGCCCACCCTGGCGGCCGCGTCGGCCCACTGCCGCTTCAAATGGTCGGTGGGCGCCACGATGGTCACACGGTTGACGATGTTGGCTTCGATCAGCATGGAGGCCACCCGCAGCGCAAAGGTGGTCTTGCCGGCGCCGGGGGTGGCGACCGCGAGGAAGTCCCTGGGATGCGTGGTGAAATAGCTGTCCAGGGCCTCCTGCTGCCAGGCGCGGAGCTTCGGCGCGGTGCCCCAGGCGGCCCGCTCGGGATACGCGGGCGGCAGTACGGGTCCGCCGAAGAGTGTCTCCGTCACTGAGGGCCCTCCATTGCGCATGCTGCTGCCGCTGACGGGGAAACCCACTTAAGCACAAAAAACACCAATCTTTTTCGGATGAACCGTTAGCAATCACCGGCCATCATGGACCGGGCATCATTCACCGGGAGAACAGGGCACCCCGGCACGGGGCGGCGCTCGTCAGCGCGGGACGCGCGGAGCCCTTGCGTCCCCGCCTGGCGCGGCCGTGCTACTTGTCGCCGGAACCCTTACCGCCGTCGTTGCCCGGGCGGAGGCCGTCGTAGACCTCTTTGCATTCGGGGCAGACGGGGAACTTCTTCGGATCGCGGCCCGGCGTCCAGACCTTGCCGCACAGGGCGATGACGGGTTCGCCGGACAGCGCGGATTCCATGATCTTTTCCTTGCGCACGTAGTGCGAGAAGCGTTCCCGGTCACCGGGTTCGACTTCCTGGCGCAGTTCCTCGCGCTCGATAGTGGCCGTCGACGTCCCGGCTCCGGAGAGCTCGCGCATCGGGTCGTTTTCGAGAGGATCGGTCATGCTGTTCATGAGTCCCATCTTAGCCGCTGAATCGGACGGAACGGCGCCGGCAGGGCGGGAGTACGGCGGCGGCATGTTGAAGGTGGAGTGCTACAACCCCTGCCACGAGGGCTTGTTCTCATAGCTGTGGCGGTAGTAGTCGGCGAGCCGCAGCGACGACGCCGCCGCCTCGTCGAGCAGGATCGTGGCATGCGGATGCAGCTGCAGGACCGAGGCCGCGCAGATGGCAGCGACGGGTCCTTCCACGAGGTCGCGGACCGCCTGCGCCTTCTGCGCACCGGTGGCAATGAGGATCACATGCCGGGCCTCCAGAATGGTTCCGAGTCCCTGGGTCACAACGTGGTGCGGGACGTGGGACAGGCTCCCGAAGAACCGTGCATTGTCCCGGCGTGTCTGCTCGATCAGCGTCTTGATCCGGGTCCGCGAGGCCAGGGAGGATCCGGGCTCGTTGAATCCGATGTGGCCGTCGGTGCCGACGCCCAGCAGCTGCAGGTCCACTCCCCCGGCCTCGCGGATGGCGTCCTCATAGGCCCGGCAGGCGGCGGGGATGTCCGCGGCCGATCCGTCCGGGCCTCGGACGTTCGCCGGGTCGATGTTCACCCGCTCGGTGAATTCACGCCGGATCACCTCACGGTAGGACTCCGGGTGTCCGGCCGGCAGTCCCACATATTCATCCAGGGCGAAGGCACGCACACGGCTGAAGTCCAGGCCGTCCCGGTCGTGCCGCAGCGCCAGTTCGTTGTAGACCGGCAGCGGGGACGAACCCGTCGCCAGGCCCAGGACGGCGTCGGGTTTGCGCCGGAGCAGTGCCTCCACGGCATCGGCCGCGAGCGCGGCGATCGGCTTGCTGCCGGACAGAATGACGACTTCCATGGCCCTGCCTTTACCGTTTACCGTTGCACTGCCGTTGCCTCTACCGCTGCCGATGCGCTTGGCCGCACCCATTGCCGGATCCGCCCTTAGGGGCAGGTTATCCCAGTCCCGCCCGCGGCGCCCCCGTCAGCGGTTGACGGCCAGCTGGGCCAGCAGTTCCGGCCCGCGTGCATCGAGCCATTTGCCGCCCAGCCGGACTCCGAGGGCGAACAACACGAGCCCCAGGACCGGGCCCAGGACCAGGTTGATCCAGCCGGGCACGGCGCTTCCGGTGACGAACTGTGCCACCACGAGCGCTATTTCCGGGATCATCAGGACGAGGAGGGCCCCCATCCCGCCGAACTGCACCGCCAGGGTCTGCGCCACATTGCCGGGCGGCTTCTTGAAGGGGCTGTCCCCGGGGAGCGGCACGGCAGTGGTGTAGCGTGCCGAGACGACAGAGGAAAGCCCGATCCCGCTGAACAGGACGCCTAGGGACAAGCCGAGCACTGCGGGCAACTGCCGCCAGTCCGCACCGAACAGGAACGGCAGGACGCTGAGCGCCAGCACCACCGGCAGGGCGAAAACGAGGCACGCCACCGCCCGGCCGAGCCGGTCGTGGACGCCCCGCACGCCCGTGGAGAGATGCAGCGCGAAGGCGGTGTTGTCATAGGAGACGTCTGCTGAGATGGACCAGGCAAGCAGGAACGCGGTCAGCGGGCCGATGAAGAGGAGCAGCCCGTAGGATCCCGTCTGGGTGGCCTGGAACAGGAGCAGCACCGGGAGCAGCGGGACGATGACGAGGGAGCCAGAGTACCGGGGGTCCCGGAGCCAGTA
This sequence comes from Arthrobacter sp. 05N429, assembly GCF_056397045.1. Lineage (NCBI taxonomy): Bacteria > Bacillati > Actinomycetota > Actinomycetes > Micrococcales > Micrococcaceae > Arthrobacter > Arthrobacter sp. 05N429. The sequence continues at coordinate 770,140 of NZ_JBFTMQ010000001.1, read as the reverse complement.
GCTCAGGGACCGTGCGGCGACCGCGCCCGTTGGCGTCGCCGGGAACAGCCCGAAGAAGCCGAGCCCGCCGGCCCGCTTTCGGGAACTGCCGGCATAGGGCGGCGTCACGAGTGCGCGCTGCAGCAGCAGCTTCCAGCACAGCGCGAGTCCGCCGAGTGTGGCAAGCGCGATCAGGAATTTGAGGGCCGCGGAGCCGTAGCTTCCCCCGGCAAGGTCGCCGCCAAGGGACCACGCGGCCCCCGCCGGCGTCCAGGACAGCGTGCGGGCCAGCCCGGTCAGGAAATCCCCGGAACTGGCAATCCCGTCGGCAATGCCGGCGACGATCGGGCCCATCAGGACGAGGGGTATCAGGAAGATCACCGCGCTGACGTCCTTGAATCGGCGGGAACTGGCCAGCCCTGCGGTGGCGGTGGTGACCACCTTGGACAGGACGATGCAGCTCAGCACACCGAGGACCGCGCCCACCAGGGCGCCGCCCGCGGCGGGCAGGCTCCGGGACCAGGTCCCGACGGTGCCCAGCGCCACCAGCATGGTCGCCGTGCCCGGGATGCCGATCAGCCCGCCGAGGGCCAGGCCCGTGAGCAGTTGCGGCAAAGGCACAGCGAAGGTGGTGAACCGCGCCGGATCCAGTGTCATGTCCGCGGCCGCGGCAGCGACCGGGACGACGGCCCATCCCAGCAGTGCCGCGGCGCCGCCCAGCACCACGACCGTCTGCGCCAGGCCGGCGTCCTCCCCGCGGAGGAACAGGAGCCCCGCGATCGCGAGTCCCACAAGTCCCAGCGCATACAGGACGCCGATGCCGAGGCCCACCAGCTGCCAGGGGCTGCGCCGGACGCTGTTGCGCAGCAGGATCAGCTTGAGCCTCAGAAGGTGCGCAACCATTCGAGACCTTCCGTGTGGTTGCGGCCGCCGACCAGCTGGACGAAGCGGTCTTCGAGGGACTCGCCCGCGCGGACTTCCTCGACCGTCCCGGCGGCGAGCAGCCGTCCGGCGGCGACGACGGCGACGTGGTCGCACATCCGCTGGACCAGGTCCATGACGTGGCTGGAGACAATGACCGTGCCGCCGGAAGCCACATAGCGGTCCAGGATGTCGCGGATGTTGGCGGCGGACACCGGGTCGACAGATTCGAACGGCTCGTCGAGCACCAGTAGCCGCGGTGCGTGGATCAGGGCCGAGGCGAGCGCTATCTTCTTGGTCATGCCGGCGGAGTAGTCCACCACCATCGTGCCGGCGTCGGAGCTGAGGTCCAGAGCCGCGAGCAACTCCTTGACGCGGCCTGCCACGACGTCCTTGTCCATGCCCCGCAACAGCCCGGCGTAGCTCACCAGCTGCTCGCCGGTCAGCCGGTCGAAGAGCCGGACGCCGTCGGGCAGGATGCCCATCAGCTTTTTGGCTTCCAGCGGCCGCTTCCAGACATCCACCCCGTGCACGAACGCGGTGCCGAACTCGGGCCGCAGCAGTCCCGTGGCCATCGACAGGGTGGTGGTCTTGCCGGCGCCGTTCGGGCCGACGATTCCGAAGAAGGAGCCCGCCGGAACGTCCAGGCTGATACCGTCCACGGCGATCTTGCCGCCAAAGCGTTTGGCCAGACCGCGCAGGGACAGTGCCGGGACCTGCTGGACTGGCTGGCTTTCAGGGGCAGGCGGATGCGGTTGCTGAAAAGTCATGTCGTTAGACTAACCGCCGCCGTACCCGGAATGGATCGTCCGCAAGGCGTACCCCCACGGGCGGACACTCTCTCCGCGCGAAGGCCCGCCAGCAGGGCTGCTAGAAGGAGTGGCGGGGAATGGCGCGTTCGTACTGCGGCGGCCAGGCCATTTCATGGCCAAGCTCGAACGCGGCCCGCAGCCACCAGTGCGGGTCGCGTAGGGCGGCCCGGGCGATGAAGACTCCGTCGGCCTGGCCGGTGGCCACGGCATGTTCGGCCTGGCCCGCCGAGGTCAGCAGCCCGACCGTGCCGGTCTTGACTCCGGTTTCGCGCCGGATCCGGGCGGAGAAATCGGTCTGGTAGCCGGGTCCCACCGGGATCTGCTGGTAAGCCACGGCGCCGCCGCTGGATACGTCGACGAGGTCTACGCCATGTTCCGAGGCCGCCTTGGCCATCCGCACCGACGCCTCCGCATCGATGCCGCCCTCGGCCCAGTCCGAGGCGGAGATCCGGAGCAGCAGCGGCATGGAGTCGGGGATGACGTTCCGCACGGCATCCACCACGGCCAGGGTGAGCCGGTTCCGGCCTGCTTCGTCGCCGCCCCAGCGGTCGGTGCGGTCGTTGACCAATGGGCTCTGGAACTGGTGCAGGAGGTACCCGTGGGCGCCGTGGATTTCGATCGTGTCGAAACCGGCACCGACGGCCCGCTCCGCCGCTGCGGCAAAATCGGCGATCACGCCGTCGATCTCCTCCTCCGACAACTCGGAGGGGGCGTCGTAGCCGTCAAAGGCCGAAGTGCCGGGACCCACGGTGGGCCAGCCGCCGTCGTCGGCAGCCACCGTGCCTTTCTGGCCGGAGAACGGCCAGTAGGACGACGCTTTCCGGCCGGCGTGCGCCAGCTGGGTGCCGATCTTGGTCTCTGCGGATCCGTGCCGGTGGACGAACGCCGTGATCCGCTCCCACGCCGCCGCCTGGTCGTCGTTGTAGAGTCCGGCGTCCCGCGGGCTGATCCGGCCGGCGGCGTTGACAGCAGCCGCTTCGGTGAGGATCAGGGCTGCGCCGCCGGTGGCGAAGGAGCCCAGATGCATCAGGTGCCAGTCGTTGGGGACCCCTTCACCGGTTTCCGGCTCACAGCTGTACTGGCACATCGGCGACACCCAGCCGCGGTGCTGCAGGTGCAGGGAACGCAGGTCCAGCGGCGTGAAGAGTGCGGAACCCATCAGAAGAGGACCCGTGCCAGGTTCTGGCGTGCCTTCGCGACCCGGTCGTCGCCGGTGCCCACGACGTCGAACAGTTCCAGCAGCCTGACCCGCGCCGTTTCCCGCTCGGGGCCGAAGTTCCGGCCGATGAACGCGACGATCCGGGCGAGCCCGTCCTCGACGTGTCCGCCGGCGATGTCCACGTCGGCCACGGCGAGCTGGGCCTCGAGGTTGTCCGGCTCGTCGGCGGCCAGCTTGCGCAGTGCGTCAGTGTCCGCGGCGGAGACCGGCTGGAGCCGGCCCATGAGCTCCACCTGCGCGAGCCCGGCCTTGGCTTCCGCGTCGGCGGGCATCTCCAGGAGGGCCTGGCGGTAGGCTTCCGCGGCCGCGGCGTAGTCCTCGGCCTCGATCGCGTCGAACGCCTTCTGGTGCAGGGGTGGGAGCGGCGGAGCCTCGGGGGCGGCGGCGCCGGGGCCGCCCGTACCGATCCGGCCCGACACGCCATTGGCTGCGGCGACCTTGAGCAGTTCGTCCAGCAGGCCGCGGACCTGCGTTTCCTCCGCGCCGCCCTGGAAGAGGGGCACCGGCTGGCCCTTGACGAGGGCGACGGCGGTGGGAACGGCCTGGACCTGGAACGCCTGGGCAAGCTGCGGGAACACCTCGACGTCGGCGGCGCCAAGGACCAGCTGGCCGTCGTAGCTGTCCACGATCCGCTCGAGGACGTCAACCAGTTCGGCTGAGCCGGGCGAGTACGCCGCCCAGAGCGCGACGACGACGGGAACCTGGGCGGACAGCTCCACGAGTTCCTGGAAGTTGGCTTCGGTGATGTCCACCCGCAGCCGACGACTGCCGTGCTCCGCGTCCCCGTTGTCCGGCGCCCCCGGCGCCCCCGGAGCGCCCGGCATGTCTGCCGGGCCAGCCGCGGCCGGCGCGGCTGGTCGCTGTTTCAGGGCGGAGAGGTCGACGGCGCCCCGCAGGTTAAGCGGGTTGGCGGCAGCAGGCGGGACCGGTCGGGAGGCTGGCGAAGTCATGGTTCCACTCTAGCCATATCGGCCCCGGGCGGTGCCACTTGGTGGACCCGGAGAGCAGAAAAGACCCGGCCTGGTGGCCGGGTCTTTCCTATCAGTGTGGCGTCAGCCTGCTGTTTTGTTCAGGGCTGGTCCTGCCCCTACTTGAAGCTGGCTCCCGTGAGGCCGCGGGTCGCGGCCACCAGCTTCATCGGGTCCTGGGACCCGGCCGGCGGGATGTAGACAGCCACGGACTCGGCGAAGTTCAGCACCATGCCGGTGCTGGTCTCCTTGCCGCCGGCCAGGGCAGCTGCGTCGTCGCCGATGGTCAGCTTGTCGCCCTCGGCCTTCGGGGTACCGTCGAACGCGAAGTTCAGGCGGCCCAGGGCGAGCGCCCCGCCGTCGGCGGTCCGGAACACCACGACGCTCTCCGGGACCACCTTGTGGGTGAAGGAGAAGGTGCCGTTGACGCCGGAGTTCACCACATCGGTCTGGTAGGCCAGCGTGTCCGCAATGTACGGGGAGGACTCGCCCTCGGCGATCTTGTCCTTGAACGCGGAATCGGCGGAATTCAGCCGGTCGCCCAGGCCGCCCAGCGCTTCCTCGCCGCTGTAGAGGAGGCCCGATTTATCCGACGGTGCCACCGTCTGCGTGCCGCCGCGTGCGATCCCCGGGAAAGTTGTCCCCGGCTGCAGCGGGGTGGTGAGGACCAGCTTGTAGTTCTCCCGCGGGGAGGCCTGGGTGAGGGTGAGAAGCTGCGGAACTACGTTGCCCTCGCCCTGGGTGACGGCCATGACCGTGCGCGGCCAGCTGCGCTTCTCGGTGACCACGGTGGTGAGCAGCTTCGTGGCACGGACCGGCATGCGGGCCTCATACGAGCCGACCTGGGACCGGATCTTGTAGTTTTGCGTGCGGACTTCGAGCTCGGGATTGGCCACGCGCGGCTCCAGCTTGCTGGCGTCCTTGGCGGCATCGCCGGCGTCGACCGCGCTGGCAACCTGCTCCAGGATGCGGCGGAACTGGGCATCGACCAGCACCGGCGAATCCGGGGTCTGCTCCGCTGCGGCGGACGAAGTGCCCGGCGACGGGGCGGGCGACTGGCTTGCCTGGGCCGCCACGCCGCTGCCGGCGACGGCGGTGGCCGTCAGCACGGCCACGACCGCTCCGGAGCGCCTCATCCGCTGCAATACGGTGGCCGGCGCGGCAGCGGACTTCTCTGCGGCGCCCTTGGGGGTGGTGTTCGTCGGGGCCGTATTTGTCGGGGCTGCGCCCTTCGAGTCAGCTGCCGGCGCGTCGACAACGGGGACCGCTGCCGTGGCTCCGGCGGATTTCCGGGCTTCGCTGCGGGCCGCGGCTTTGGCCTGCGCGCGGCGGGCAAAGCTGCTTCCGCCGGTCGAATCATCGCTTGAACCGCTGCCGGTCCCGGGACGGGTGCCGGACTTGGGCTTGAGCACCAGCAGGGCGGCGCCGGCCAGGATCAGCAGGCCGCCCAGGACCATGAACGGGATGGCCCACGGAGTGGAGGTGTCATTCGGGAAGGTCATGGTGATCGACGTCGGGGCGGGCTTGGTGCCGTCCGTCGCGAGCAGCAGCGACCAGTCGCCGTCGGCCGGCGGGGTCCAGGTGTACTTCAACTCGCCGCTGGCGTTCTCCGTACTGACCCACAGATCCGAACCCGCCGGTGAAGGCGAGGTCGCTTCGCCGTCGGCATGCGTCAGCTGCAGCGCCTTGCCGTCCTCGGACACGCCGGAGACAGTGTTGTGCGCGGTATTGCCGACCCAGGCCTCGACGTCATCCGGGCGCCCGGCGGCCAGCATGAAGCTGCCTTCGCCCTTGACATTGATGGTCACCGTGCCGTCCCGCATCGTACGAAGCTTCTCGTCAAATACGGTCAGCGGCGCCGCGGTGGCACCGGAGGGTGCGGTGGCGGTTACGGTCTCGGCCGGGGCCCAGAAAGTCTTTTGGCCGATACCGGCCAGCAGTGTCAGGAGGCCGAGCAGCACTAATGCAACTGCAGTCTTGAAACGCAAAATATTACCTATCATCAGCGGACACTTAGCTTCAATAGTAACGGTTTTGTTACCACAGAGTCAGATCGGCCTGCTTGTCAACCCCTTCCGCGGCCTCCGTAGAAGCCGCCTCACCGCGCCAAAACAAGCCTGCTGATAGTGTTTGCGTTGATCATCACACTAGGGCCGTGACCGCGGCACCGACGGGAAAATTCTCAAGGATTAAGGGCTTTCAACGCAGTGACTGGACACACGGATTCGCCCCTCTCAGGACAAGAAGAAAGCCAGGAATCCGGCAGCACGGCAGGCGGTCCGCAGGAGCAGGTTTCCCCCCGCCGGTCAGCCTTGGCCGGATTGCTAAACTCGATGGCCCACCGCCTGCGCCAGCCCCTCCCGGGAGCCCAGCCGCGCCTGCGCTTCGAAATGCCCCCGGAGCAGGACGGCGAAACGACGCCCGAGACCGAGACGGGCACCCGTTTTGGCGATCCCGGCCCGCGGATGTCCTCCCAGCACCCCCTCTACGTCGGGTTCATGGGTACTGTCGGCGTCGGCGTGGCCCTGCTCGTCTACTGGATCGGCTCCAATACAACGCAGCTGCTCCTCTGGATCGTGGCGGCACTTTTTATCGCGCTGGGCCTGGACCCGGTGGTCCGCTGGCTCGAGGCGAAGAGGTTCCCCCGCGCCGCCGGAATTGTGGTGGCCGTTTCCTCCCTGGCCCTGGCTGTCGCCGCCTTCTTTGCCACACTGATTCCCACGATCGTCCAGCAGGTCACCCAAATCGTCGAGGAGGCACCGCGCTGGATCACGGAGTTCATTAACTCCGACTTCTTCCGCAGCATCGACAACCAGTACGGGGTGCGGGAACGCATCACCCAGGAGCTGGAGAAGTTCGTCAACAACCCGGAGGCGATGGGCGGCATCTTCGGCGGCGTCGTCGGCTTCGGCTCTACCGTGGCGAACGGCCTGTTCGGCGCCCTGATCGTGCTGGTGCTCAGCCTCTACTTCCTGGCCGCCCTGCCAGCCATGAAGAAGTGGGGCTACCGTTTGGCCCCGCGGTCGCGCCGGGCCAGGGTCGAGGCCCTGTCCGAGGAAATCACCGGTTCGGTGGGCAACTACGTGATCGGCCAGGCCGTCGTCGCTCTCGTGAACGCCACCTTCGCGTTCATCGTAATGACGATCGTCGGCGTTCCGTTCGCCGTGCTGCTGGCCTTCGTAGTGGCCCTGCTGGCGTTCATTCCGTTGGTCGGCGGGCTGATCGCCGGCGTGATCGTCACGCTGATCGCCCTTACCGCAGGCTGGCAGACCGCCGTGGTCTATGCCATCTGCTACTTCGCCTACCTGCAGTTCGAGGCCTACTTCATTTCCCCGCGCATCATGCAAAAGGCCGTCGCGGTGCCTGGCGCCGTTGCCGTCATCTCGGTGATCGCCGGCGGCAGCCTGCTGGGTGTCCTGGGCGCGCTGATCGCGATCCCCACCGCAGCCGCCATCATGCTTCTGGTCAAGGAGATCTTCATCGTCCGCCAGGACAAGCACTAGCAAGCTTTTCGCTACGAAAAAGGACAGCCGCTGCGTGGATCCACGCAGCGGCTGTCCTTTTTTGTAGCGGAAACCTCAGGCGTGGGCGGTCGCTACCGGGCCGTCCCAGGACTGCGGCAGTTCGGTACCTGCCCCGCCCGGCAGCACCTCCTCGACAATCTCGTTGAGCACCCGGCCGGCGTACTTCTCCCCCACCCACAGGTGCTTGGCGCCGTCCACGCCCACGACGCGGGCCTGCGGCACCACACCGAAGCGCTCCGTGGCCCCGGCCGGCTGGAGGTAATCGTCGTGCTCGGGCACCAGGACCTTGAGCGGCTTGCCTGAGGCCGCCCACTCCTTGAGGTGCACGTCAGTGGCCCGGTGCAGCGGCGGCGAGAGCAGGATGGCCCCCTCCACCTCGGAGGCCACCGGCTCCGTAGCGCCGTACATCAGTGCGAGCTCCGTCCCGAAGGACCAGCCCACCAGCCAGCGGTTCGGCAGGCCGCGGTCGACGGCGAACTGCACGGCCGCCTCGACGTCCAGGCGTTCGCCGATGCCCTCCTCGAACGCTCCGTCGCTGGTTCCGCGCGGCGAGGCGGTGCCGCGGGTGTTGAACCGAAGCACGGCGATCCCGGCGAGGGCGGGCAGCCGGTAGGAGGCCTTGCGGTAGACATGCGAGTCCATAAAGCCGCCGTGGGTGGGCAGCGGATGGAGCGTGATCAGGGTGGCCTTCACCTCGCCGGACTCCGGGAGCGCCAGCTCGCCGACGAGCCGGTGCCCGTCGCCGGTGCGAAGCTCCACGTTCTCCCGGCGGGCGGGCAGAACCGTGGAGGCGCGGATCGCGGTCGGTGCGGAAGGCTGGCTGAAGACGTACGACGCCGGGTCAAAACTCATGCGTCCAGCTTAGCGAAAGCACCAAGCGGAGACGGCAAGCGGTGAGATAGCAACCGAAGCAGTCAGCGGTACCGGTAGCTGCGGGAGGTCCAGCAGTTGGTATGCCAGTGCCGCCGCTCCGCCAGCCCCGCGGCCGCCCCGAAGAGGTGGTCCTCTGACCACACGACGAGATGGGCGACGCCGGGCAGCACAGCCGTCGAACAGCCCGGACAGATGTAGGTCTTCTCGGCGCGGCCGGCGGTGATGGGCCGGACCGACCACTCGCCGTCTGGCGCACTCTCACGGCGCGCGAAACCCGAGCGTGCGCGCTCCAGGTCCAGCTCGGGCACCGGGCCGCCCTTCGCTCCGGGCTTCGCTCCCCTGCCGGATCCGGCCCGTCCCGGGACGGCACGGCGGGGGCGGTTGGAACGGGGCATGGTTCCATTCTGCCCCAGTCCGGGTGCCTCCTGTCCCCGCAGACGGTAGTGTTGACCGGGTGCGTTTAGTGATAGCCCGTTGCTCCGTTGATTACGTCGGCCGGCTCAAAGCCCATCTTCCGCTTGCCACCCGGCTCCTGCTGGTCAAGGCCGACGGTTCCGTCCTGGTCCATTCCGACGGCGGATCCTACAAGCCGTTGAACTGGATGAGTCCTCCGGCGTCCCTGCGGGTCTCCACTCCGGACGAGGTCGACGTCGAAATCGGCGTGGTGGAGCAGTGGACCGTCCAGTCGGCCAAGACCGATGACCGGCTGATCATCAATATCCATGAGCAGCTCCATGACACCTCCCACGAGCTCGGCCAGGACCCCGGGCTGATCAAGGACGGCGTGGAGGCGGACCTGCAGCGGCTGCTGGCCGACCAGATCGAACTCCTGGGCGCCGGTTTCTCCCTCATCCGCCGCGAGTACTTCACCGCCATCGGCCCGGTCGACATCCTGGCCAGGGATGCCAAGGGCGGCACCGTGGCCATCGAGCTCAAGCGCCGCGGAGACATCGACGGCGTCGAGCAGCTCACGCGCTACCTTGAACTGCTCAACCGCGACCCGCTTCTGGCTCCGGTCCGCGGGATCTTCGCCGCCCAGCAGATCAAGCCCCAGGCCAAGGTTCTGGCAAACGACCGCGGCATCGATTGCATCACCCTCGACTATGACGCGATGCGCGGAGTCGACGACGTCGAATCCCGGCTCTTCTAAAGGGACGCGACCGGCCGGAGAACCGGAAAGGCCGCAGATGCTGCAGCTAATGCACCTTCTCAGGCATTCATCGATACTTTGTACAAAATTTATGCCAATTGTGCGCCGTGCCCGTTGACCTGACGCAACTGTCATGAAATTCTTATACGAGTCTTTGTGTAGGTGTTTTTTCATGCTCGCAAGACATGTTGCGAGCGTGAAGCGCCTGCCGCCGAAGCCCGGTATTCCGGTCCCACAGCCAGGGTTCTTCTCGCGGAGTGACCAAGTCCGGCACGAAGTGTGCCGTACTTAACCAAGATCCATAATGAGGAGAAATACATGGCACAGGGAACTGTCAAGTGGTTCAACGCTGAAAAGGGCTTCGGCTTCATCACCCCGGATGACTCCGATGGCGATGTCTTCGTTCACTACTCGGAGATCCAGACCGGCGGCTTCAAGACCCTCGACGAGAACGCCCGCGTTCAGTTCGAAATCGGCCAGGGCGCCAAGGGCCCCCAGGCCACCGGCGTAACGCTGGTCTAGTACCCCGCAGCGGAACTGCCTGCGGCGGTCTCCGCGCAAGAAATGATCCCCGGCTATGAGCCGGGGATCATTTTTTTGCCCTGTTGGCCATGGGTTTGGGCTATCGGACAAGACGGGGGTGCATGCCGGGCGTGTCACGGGCGTCCTGCCGGGGATCCGAGCTGCCCGGCTTGGCCGCCGCCGGTCTCGCCCGGAGGCTGCGGTCCGGGGGCACTTTTGACACGGACACGCCGCGGACACCGGACCAAGGGTCCCGAATTGTGTTCAAAGGCGCCCCTGACGGTGATCTGCAGTGCCGGGAGCTGCCTTCGATGCGGGGTTTATGGGCAGCGCCCGCTGGGCAGTTTTTGGCGTCAAAGCTTAGCTAACGAGGATTTGCCCCACCCTCACCGGGAAACTGGGCCCATCTATACACACCCTTCGTCCTTTAACCCCATTGTTTGGCACATTGCGGTGCATTGTTTGGACACCGTAGTGGAGGCCGCTATTGGCCGGTCCGAATTGTTGCCGCCCGTGCTTCCGCCGTTGTTGCCCTGCAATGTAGCCCTGTGTTGGTGCCCCAGGGTTGTTGCCTCAGGTTGGTCATGGCCGTGCAGAATGCCCCATGACGCGGGGTCAGCGCACAAGGGTCCTGAGCAGCCGTGCGCTTTGGCGCACGGACAATCCGGGCAGGTAGGCCCGGCTCAGCGCCCGGCCCATGGCCGGCAGCTGCAGGGGGTCCTGGTAATAGAGGTACAACGTCCGGTAGTCGGGCTTGAAACGGGACTTGAAGGTGGCCAGCGAACGGAACCCGTACACGGGCTCCAGCGCTTTCCCGACGACGTCGAGGATTCCCGCCAGTCCCCCGGAGGCCGCCTCCTCTCCGGCCACATCCGCCACCTGCGCCATATCCTTGGCCAGCGGCGAGCCGGACAGTGAGATGACCTCCACCGAGCTGCGCAGCTCCTGCACCGCGGAGGCGATCAGGAATTCCATGACGCCGGGGAAGGCGTCACCGCGCCGGCGCATGAAGTCCAGGGTCCAGCTCACGAGTCGCCCGTCCGTGTACACCGGCAGCCAGCTCGTGACGCCCTGGACCTGCCCCTCGGCATCGACAGCTACACAGCAGAGGACCTCTGCGTCCTCGAGCTCGTCGATGCCGCCAAGGGTGAAGCCCATCTCCGGGACAGACTTCTGGGCGGCCCACTCCTCCGAGACCTCGCTCAGCTGGGCGCGCAGCGCCGGCGAAAAGTCGGCGTAGCGGCCCCACACCGCGCGCACCCCGGTCTTCTCCGCCCGGTTCAGGGCCGTGCGGACGTTCTGCCAGTCCTTGCCCTTGAACTCGAGGGAGCGCACCGCCAGCCTGGTTTCCTGGGCCACCGCCACGCGCCGGAAGCCGCGGCCCTGCAGCATCGGCCACAACTCGTCCGTGCAGGAATAGAAGCACGGGATGAGGGCGTGTTCGGCGCAGTAGCGGATGAAACCCGCTGCGGTCTCCTCGTGGAACGCCGCCGGGCCAAAGGGCCCGGCCAGCGTCAGCGCGACGTTGCCGTGCTGCTGGTACGCCACTCCCCCGCGGCCGTCCGGCGCGAACCAGTACTTGTTGGGCTCCCACAGCGCCATCCACGACAATGAGTCCCCGCCTTGGCGGATCAGGCCGCGGGCCACGTCACGGTCCCCCGCCCCGGCATCGGTCCGGTGCAGCCGGCGCTGAAGGACCAGCCAGACGGCGGCCAGGGACACCGCCCAGAAGATAATGCCAGACGTGGCGAAGAGGAAGGCCTCGACGGCGTCCCGGCCCTCGAAGATGCGGCTGTAGATTCCGGGGATGGGCACCGGCAAGTACTGGCGGGAGAGCTCGGCGGCCAGTCCCAGCAGGCCGCCGTCGCGGTCCATGCCGCCTGCGGCCAGCCACACTCCGGTGTAGCAGGAGGCCAGCACCAGCCAAGTGCCGCCGACAACGGCGGCGAGGGCACCGCGGGCCCGGGGACTCGTTTCGACGCGGAACTGGCGGCGGTTGGCCGCGAGCAGCACCACCAGCACCAGTGGCACCACCACGAGGGGAAGGACGTGGACAAACCCGGACCCCATCACTCCTGTGCGCGGCCGGTTGGGGTACTGCGGAATCCTGGCGAACAGGGACAGGTAGACGGCGGCCATGGCTGTCACGGCCAGCTGGAGGGCGATCGCGATCCGCAGGGCCAGCCGGCGGCCGTGCCGCATGCCGTCGGCGCAGATGAGCAGCAGCACCACGGGCACCACCGCCAGCGCGAGACCCAGCGGCCCCGCAAAGCCGGCGCGGCCCGCCTCCAGGCAGGTGGCATCCAGGGTGCCGCCGCAGTATTGTTCGAGCTGGTTCAGCGTGGGCAACGGGTTCAGGACGACGTCCCGCAGCAGGGCCAGAGGCCCGGTGGGGGTCCGGACAGTGGCGGTCAGGATCGGCCCGACGGCGAAAATCGCCACGGTAAGCGCGAGCAGGTTGCGGGTCTCGCGGCCTGTGGAGCGGTGGCGGTGCAGAGTGCCCTTGTCGCCCTGGATCCACCAGCCCGCCGCCAGCCCGGCGAGTGCCCCGGCGAACCCGACGACCGTCTCGGCGTGCCCGACGTAGAGCACAAGCATGAGGGAGATGGAGATGACGGCGGTGCGCAGGCGCCTTTGCCACAGCGTGGGCAGCAGCCCGCTGGACGCCAGCGAGACGGCTAGGACCGCCGCGTAGGGGCCCATCAGCCGCGCGTCGACCATCCGGCTGAGCCAGCCGTCGTCGACATAGCGCGCCAGCTGGGTGAGGAGCAGGAACAGCGTCACCGCCGCGAACTGGGCGGCGAAGTAGAACACTGCGGTGCGCCGCGTCCCCAGCTGCCGCTCGGCGAGGCCCAGCAGGAGCAGGATCATCAGCGCGGCCGCGGCGTAGGCCAGCAGGTTCGTGGCGAAGAACATCGACGTGAACAGCGCCCACCAGCGCCCGGCTTTCAGCTCCGGGGCACTGACGGACGCCACGTCGAGCAGCGACTCCGGTGGCCCGGAGAGAAAGCTTCCGGTGGCTGCGCCGGTGATCAGGAAGACCGCGAGGACGGCAAGGGTGAAGGGTATGGCGCGCAGATGCCCCAGCGATTGCCGGACGCCGTGGCGGCCCAGGCCCTGAAGGGAGGCGGCCCCGGTCCCCTGGTTCTGTGCCGTTACTCCCGGGCTCACTGCGGGATGCCCCAGCGGGAGGCCAGGAAGTCGAGACCGCCGGGAAGGCCCCTGGATGCGGTCTCCCAGGAGTGCCCGGCACCGGCAATCCGGTAAGCCTCCACGGTGAACCCGGCGGAGCGCGCCGCATCGGACAAAAGATCCATGTAGCCGATGAATTCGGGGTCCCGCTCACCGGCGCCAAAATAGATGGCATGCCCGTCAAAGCGGTTGTCCTTCATGAGCCGAAGCGGCGTCTGGCGGTCGAAGGCTTCGGTGTCACCGTCGAAGGAGGCGGCGATGGTCTTCTCCCGCTCCTTCGCGAGGGCGGGTTCCTTCTCGCTGGAAAAGGCCAGGGCGGAGCTGTAAATGTCCGGGTGCCGGGTCACCATCTGCATCGCACATGTCCCGCCGAAGGAGAATCCCCCGGCCGCCCACCGCGAGGGGTCCGGATCCACGTCCAGCGTCCGGTTGATCCAGGCCGGCACGTCTGCGGCGAGGAACGTGTCGGCCCGAGCGATTTTGCTGTCCATGCAGAGGGTGTTGCCCGACGCGGAGCCGTTGGGGTCCACCACCACTACTACCGGGGACACGCCGTGGTGCTCGGCCGCGTACCGGTCCATGCGGCTGCGCAGCGCCCCTCCCGTGAGCCAGTCGGCCGGTGTGCCGGGCTGGCCGGAGAAGAGCACCAGGACGGGAAGGGCCGGCCGCGGGGTGGTCCGGTAGGCAGGCGGCAGATAGATGTATGCCTCGCGGCTTTCGAAGCCCGAGGTGGTGCCGGGGATGACGGCGCGCCGCAGCACGCCGCCGTCGGGCAGTCCAGCCGGGGGGGTCCATTCGGAGAGACTGACGCCGGCCGGGGCCCCGGGGGCGCGTTTCAGCCCGTCTTCCAGCGGCTGGATCCGTGCGACGGCGGTGCCCATCAGGTCGCTCACCGTGTGGTTGAGGCCAAAGTAGCCGTTGATCTGGACGGCGGAGAGCAGAACCACGCCGAGCAGCGCGCCCGTTGCCACCGCGGCCGCGCGGGCGGGGTGCCGGGGGCTTCCCTGCCCGGGGGCCGGGTCCTTTCCGGGCCGCCAGATCCCCCACAGGCGCAATACCCAGAGCAGCAGTGCCGTGACCGGGAGAAGAGACCAGGCCAGGACCTCGCGTGGCAGCTCCTCCGGGAAGACCGAGAAGGCGTAGATCATCAGCCAGTGCACGCCGGCGAGCACCGCGGCGGCTGCCAGGATGGCGGCGGCGGGGACAAGGAGGAAACCCGACCAGCGCGGGGTGGCGGTATTCCCGTTGCGGCGCCGTGCACCGTGCCAGAGCAAGTAGGCAACGCCCCCGGCGCCGGCAGCCCAGGCAATCCACAACACCGGCCCGTCGACGAGCCGGAGGTCTTCGAGAAAGTCCACCGCGGCTAGCGCCAGGTGCCGACGCCGACGACCGGTCCGGCTTCAAGCCAGGAAGACAGCCCGGTGTAGGCGTCGAACCGCATCGCGAGCAGGACGTCCTGCCCTTCATAGCGGAGTTCAACGATCACGGCATCGGGCTGGACCTTGACCAGCTCGGATTCGGTGGGCTTGCGCCTGCCGATCAGCTCCAGCGAACTCCGGCGGAAAGTGTGCTTTGGCCGCATGCTCAGCGAGGCAAGGCGAAACCACTCAAGGTCGTTGTCCTGATAACGACAAACCCCCATCTGCCAGCTGTTTCCAGCCGTGCAAATGGAGGCGTCCACCGTGCCCAGGGCGCGCCGCAGATTGAAGCGGCGCACCCCGGAAAGGCACAGTGCAAATACCAGCAACGCAAAGATCGTTGCCAGGACGATGAACGGAATAACAGTATCGTTCATCAAGGTCGTGCTAGCGGATCCCCGCAGTAGCCGCGTCGCCCATTTGGGCGTTGTCAGCAACAATGACGACCCGGTTGTTGTCGACGGAGAAGAATCCGCCGTCGACCACTACAGCAATGCGGTCACCGGAGACCGGCTCGATGGCCAGCTCACCTTCGGCCAGAATCGCCAGCAGGGGCGAGTGGCCGGGCAGGATTCCGATTTCACCATCGCTGGTGCGGGCCTTGACCATCTTGGCCGCTCCGGACCACACGAAGTGGTCCGCTGCGACAATCTCAACCTCAAGCTCAGCCATATTACTTGGTCTGTTCCTGGATCTTGGCCCACTGGCGCTCGACGTCATCCAGGCCGCCGACGTTGAAGAACGCCTGCTCTGCAATGTGGTCCAGCTCGCCGTCGCAGATCGCGGTGAAGCCTTCCACGGTGTCCTTGATGGACACGGTGGAGCCTTCGACGCCGGTGAACTGCTTGGCGGTGTAGGTGTTCTGCGAGAGGAACTGCTGGATGCGGCGTGCACGCGACACGACGATCTTGTCCTCTTCAGACAGTTCGTCAACGCCGAGGATGGCGATGATGTCCTGGAGTTCCTTGTTCTTCTGCAGGATCTGCTTGACGCGGACGGCCGTGTTGTAGTGGTCGTTGCCGATGTACTGCGGATCCAGGATGCGGGAGGTCGACGTCAGCGGGTCAACGGCCGGGTACAGACCACGGGAAGCGATTTCACGGGAAAGTTCCGTGGTCGCGTCGAGGTGTGCGAAGGTCGTGGCCGGAGCCGGGTCGGTGTAGTCATCTGCGGGGACGTAGATGGCCTGCATCGAGGTGATCGAGTGGCCCTTGGTGGACGTGATGCGCTCCTGGAGGAGACCCATCTCGTCAGCCAGGTTGGGCTGGTAGCCCACGGCGGACGGCATGCGGCCGAGGAGGGTGGAAACCTCGGAGCCTGCCTGCGTGAAGCGGAAGATGTTGTCGATGAAGAGCAGCACGTCCTGGTTCTGCACATCGCGGAAGTACTCCGCCATGGTCAGCGCGGACAGGGCCACGCGCAGACGCGTTCCCGGCGGCTCATCCATCTGTCCGAAGACAAGGGCGGTGTCCTTGAGGACGCCTGCCTCTTCCATTTCAACCCAGAGGTCGTTGCCTTCACGGGTACGCTCGCCGACACCGGCGAACACCGAGGTGCCGCCGAAGTTGCGGGCAACACGGGTGATCATTTCCTGGATCAGAACGGTCTTGCCGACGCCGGCACCACCGAACAGACCGATCTTGCCACCCTTGATGTACGGGGTGAGAAGGTCGATGACCTTGATGCCGGTTTCCATCATCTCGGTGGAACCCTCGAGCGTCGCGAAGGCGGGAGCCTTGCGGTGGATGGGCCAGCGCTCGGTGATCTCGAGTTCCGACTCAGCCACGTCAAGCGGCTGTCCGAGGACGTTGAAGATGTGTCCCTTGACGACGTCGCCGACGGGGACGGAGATGGGGGCGCCCGAGTCCACTACAGCGGTGCCGCGGACGAGTCCGTCGGTTGCCTGCAGGGAGATGGCGCGAATGACGTTGTCGCCGAGGTGCAGAGCAACCTCGAAGGTGATCGTCTTGGTCTCACCGTTGAGAGTAATCTCGGTGGTGAGTGCGTTGTAAATCGAGGGGATTGCGTCAGCCGGGAATTCGACGTCGACAACCGGGCCAATAACACGTGCAATACGGCCGGTAGCACCGGTCGTCGCGGCTACGTGTTCGGTAGCAGTGGCAGTCATCTCTCTCACTTCACTCAGTAGATGGCGTTGGGGTTAAGTTAACTTTGGTGCAGGTACAGCTGGTTCCGAATCCGGGGAGGCTAGGACGCGTTCAACGCGTCGGCGCCGGCCACGATTTCGGAAAGCTCCTGCGTAATTTCAGCCTGGCGGGCGGTGTTGCGCAGACGCGTGAACTTCTTGATGAGCTCCGTGGCGTTGTCGCCGGCGGACTTCATTGCCCGCTGGCGGGCAGCGAGCTCCGAAGCTGCTGCCTGCAGCATCGCGGCGAAGATACGTGATTCGATGTAGCGCGGCAGCAGAGCATCGAGAACCTGCTCCGTTTCCGGCTCGAATTCGTAGAGCGGCAGGAGGTCCGATTCGGACGCAGCCTGCTCTTCGACAACCTCAAGCGGGAGAAGACGGACAACCGTCGGCTCCTGCGTGACCATGGACTTGAAGCGGGTGTAGACGACATGGATCTCGTCGACGCCGCCCTCTGCGTAGTCGGTCGCAAAGTCAGCCAGCAATGCCTCGCCGATTTCCTGTGCGGTGGCAAACTCCGGTGCGTCCGTGCCGCCGGTCCAAACACGCTCGTAAGGACGGTTCCGGAAGTCGAAGTATGCCTGCGCCTTGCGGCCGACCAGGTACATCTTGACTTCTTTGCCTTCCTCGACGAGCAGTTCGTTGAGGCCTTCGGCCTGCTTGAGCACGCTCGCGGAGTACGACCCTGCGAGGCCACGGTCCGAGGTGATTACCAGGACGGCGGCCCGGCGGATCTGCTCCGGCTCGGTGGTCAGCGGGTGGTCGATTTCGCTCTGGCTTGCGACAGCAGAAACGGCACGCGTGATGGCGTTTGCGTAAGGCAGTGAAGCTGCTACGCGTGCCCGGGCCTTGCCGATGCGCGAGGTAGCGATCAGTTCCATCGCCTTGAAGATCTTGCGCATCGACGTCGTCGAGCTGATCTTCTGGCGGTAGACCCGGATCTGGGCTCCCATACTTATCCTTTCCTAAGATCCCGTTGGCCGGGACTGCCGGAACCCGGTGGGGTTCCGGCAGTCCCTGCCAGCGAAACTAGCGCTTCTGCTTGACGATTTTTTCCTGGTCGACCTGTGCCTCGTCGATGGGGGCGTGCTCTTCGTGCCCCGCACCAACCAGGTGGTTGTCTCCCTCGCCGAAGAAGCCCTTCTTGAAGTCCACGATCGCGGTCTTCAGTGCTTCTGCAGTGTCATCGCTCATGACGTTGGTCTGGGCCAGCGTCGTCAGGATGGAGGACTTGTGCTTGAGGTGCTCCAGGAACTCGGTCTCGAAGCGGTTGATGTCCTCAACCGGAACGTTGTCGAGGTGCCCGTTGGTGCCGGCCCAGATGGAGACGACCTGGTCCTCAACCGGGAACGGCGAGTACTGTCCCTGCTTGAGCAGTTCCATCAGGCGTGCACCACGGGTCAGCTGCTGGCGCGATGCGGCGTCGAGGTCCGACGCGAACATTGCGAACGCCTGCATGTCGCGGTACTGGGCCAGTTCCAGCTTCAAAGTACCGGAGACCTTCTTCATGGACTTGACCTGGGCGGCGCCACCAACACGGGAAACGGAGACACCCACGTCGACGGCGGGACGCTGGTTGGCGTTGAAGAGGTCCGACTGCAGGAAGATCTGGCCATCGGTAATGGAGATCACGTTGGTCGGGATGTAGGCGGAGACGTCGTTTGCCTTCGTCTCGATGAGCGGCAGGCCGGTCATCGAACCTGCACCGAGCTCGTCGGAGAGCTTGGCACAACGCTCCAGCAGGCGGGAGTGCAAGTAGAAAACGTCACCCGGGTAGGCTTCGCGTCCCGGCGGGCGGCGGAGCAGCAGCGACACTGCACGGTAGGCCTCGGCCTGCTTGGAGAGGTCGTCAAACACGATGAGGACGTGCTTGCCGCCGTACATCCAGTGCTGGCCGATTGCCGAACCGGCGTACGGTGCCAGGTACTTGAAGCCTGCGGGGTCGGACGCGGGGGAAGCCACGATGGTCGTGTACTCCAGTGCGCCGTTGTCCTCAAGGGTCTGACGGACAGCCGCGATCGTGGATGCCTTCTGGCCGATTGCCACGTAGATGCAGCGAACCTGCTTGTTGACATCGCCGGAAGCCCAGTTGGCCTTCTGGTTGATGATCGTGTCGATCGCGATTGCCGACTTGCCGGTCTGGCGGTCACCGATGATCAGCTGACGCTGGCCGCGGCCGATCGGAATCATGGCGTCGATAGCCTTGAGGCCGGTCTGCATCGGTTCGTGGACCGACTTGCGCTGGGTCACGCCGGGCGCCTGGAGTTCCAGTGCGCGGGTGGTCTCGGCCTTGATCTCGCCGAGGTCGTCGATGGGCTCGCCCAGCGGGTCGACTACGCGGCCGAGGAAGGCGTCGCCCACCGGTACGGACAGAACCTGTCCGGTGCGGTGAACTTCCTGGCCTTCTTCGATGCCGGTGAAGTCACCGAGGATGATGACGCCGATCTCGCGCACGTCGAGGTTCTGGGCCAGGCCCAGGGTGCCGTCTTCGAAGCGAAGCAGCTCGTTCGCCATGACCGAGGGAAGGCCCTCAACACGGGCGATGCCGTCACCTGCGGTTGTTACACGGCCGACCTCTACGCGCTCTGCGTTTCCGGGTTCGTAGGACGCCGCGAACTCGTTCAACGCATTACGGACGTCGTCGGCGTTGATGGTCAATTCGGCCATCTGCAGTCCCTGCTCTCCTGTTTTCGTGATCATCGTTGCTCACGATGACCGGGGTTTCGTTTCGTTAAGTTGTGCTTGTCCGGCTGGCTAGGCAAGCTGACGGTGAAGCTGGCCCAGGCGGGCGAGGACCGAAGCGTCTACCACTTCGTCACCAACCTGGATCCGGACGCCACCGATCAGCGCAGGATCAACGTTCATGTTGATCTTGAGCTCGCGCCCGTAGAGGGCATTCAGCCCCGCCTGCAGGCGGCTGGTCTGTGTCTCCGTCAGCTGACGGGTGACACTGACCGTTGCAATCCAGCGCTGCTGGCGCTTGGCTGCCAGCTCGGCGAAACGACGCACAAGCTTGGTCACCTTGAGCCCGCGCGGCTGCGATACTGCCTGTCCGATAAGGACTTTCGCTTCTTCGCTGGCACTGGGCACGAGCTTTTCGGCGAGGACAACCTTGGCAGCGGGGCTGGCCTGCGGTTCGGACAGAGCACGCTGTACCTCGTGGTTGGACTCCACAGCCTGGTTGAAGGAGAACAGATCGTTCTCCAGCGCTTCCAGCCCGGTGATTCCTGAGGCAGAGACGGCAGACTTGTTCTCAGCAACGGCGATGACCACCGAAGCGGCAAGAGTCTCGAGTGCATCGCCGATATCCCGGGCGGATGCCCAGCGTGAGCCGGCCAGTCCGCTCGCGATTTCCACAGCATCCGCGGAGACTTTCCCGCTGAAGAGCTGCTTGATAAGCGCCGACTTTTCGTCACCGGAGCGGGACGGGTCAGTCAGGGCGCGGCGCAAGCCAGCCGAGCTGTCCACCGTTCCCAGGATTCCGAAGAGTTCCTTAGCCAACTGCAGCGAGGCAGAAGGAAGCTTGGCTTCCAGCGCCACCAGGGCTGCGGTCAGCGATTCGCTCGATACACCTGCCATTACTTAGCTGCACCTGCGTTCTGGTTCTCCAGATCTGCCAGGAAACGGTCAACCACACGGGCCGAACGCGCGTCGTCCTCGAGGGACTCACCGACGATGCGGCCTGCCAGCGTTGTGGCAAGCGTGCCCACCTCCGTGCGGAGCGACACAACGGCCGCCTGACGCTCGGACTGGATCGCAGCGTGTGCCTGAGCCGTGATGCGGGCAGACTCTGCAGCTGCCTTCTCCTTCAGGTCCGCGAGGATCTGAGCGCCTTCGGCACGGGCTTCCTCGCGGATGCGGTTGGCCTCGGCACGGGCATCGGTGAGCTGCTGCTTGTACTCTTCGAGTGCAGCAGAAGCCTCTGCCTGGGCCTTTTCAGCCTTGGCGATGCCGCCTTCAATGGCCTCCGCACGCTCCGCGAAGGTCTTCTCGAACATCGGGACAACGTACTTGACCACGATGAACATGAGAACAGCGAAGCCGGCGAAGACGACAAGCATTTCCCAGGGATTGGGAACCAGAGGGTTGGCGCCCTCTGTGGCGGCTGAGATGATCAGCTGATTCATAATTCACCCGTCCTTATCTACTCGGTTCTGGATGTTCGCTTAGTTCTAAAGTTCGAAACTAGAGAACGAAGGCGAAGACCAGGCCGAGGATGGCGAGGGCTTCAGTCAGCGCGAGGCCGAGGAATGCGATCGGCTGGAGAACACGCTGTGCCTCCGGCTGACGTGCGACGCCGTTGATGTAAGCGGCGAACACGAGACCAACACCGATACCACCGCCGATTGCGGACAGACCGTAACCTACGAGGTTGAGATTGCCTTCCATTTTTTTCCTTTCAAGATGCCATCTATGTGGCAGGTTGTTTGGTGTACTTCATCCCCAGAGGGGAAGATTTTGGGGTGCCTAGTGGCTGTCCGCGTGCAGCGCGCCTTCGATGTAGATCGCGGTCAGAAGGGTGAACACGTACGCCTGCAGGACCATAATCAACGCTTCCAGCATGTACATGGCGATCGCCCCGCCAAGGACGAGAACCGAAGTGCCCTTCAGCAGGAGGTTCTCCTGCGTGACGAGGTACTCGATGCCGGAACCGGCGATCATCACGATCAGGTGACCGGCCAGCATGGTGGCGAACAGACGGAGGCTGTGCGTGACCGGGCGGACCAGGAAGTTGGAGATAATCTCGATCGGAATCACGATCGGAAGAATGTAGCCCGGGACTCCGGACGGCACGGTGGCCAGCTTGAAGTACTTCAGGCCGTTCTTCTTGACGCCGATAACGATCCAGGTGACATACACGATTCCGGCCATCACGTAGGCGCCGCCGACATGCGAGAAGGTGGGAAGCTGGATCAACGGAATGGCGCCGTAGATGTTGTTCACCAGGATGAAGAAAAACAGGCTGAACAGCAGCGGGACGTACTTCATGAAGTCTTTGCCGCCGATGATGTCCTTGCCGATGCCGTTGCGGACGAAGCCGTAGGCGGCTTCACCTGCAAACTGCAGCCTGCCGGGGACGAGCTGACCCTTGCGGGCAGCCATCAGAAAGAATGCGGCGATAATAACGACCGAAAGGATTACCAGCAGCATCTGCTTGGAGAATCCGTCGGCCGCCCCCCACGGCACGATTGCCGGCAGGTGGATTTCTTCAATTCCAGGAGGCGTAAAAGTTCCTGAATCTTGGGCCGGGAGCGCAAGCGCGATCAACGCGTTTCCTCTCTGCAGTGTCCATCATTGGGCGTTGGTAGGGAAAAGGCGGCGTTGTTGCCGGCCTCTCCCCCTGTGAAATTATTTGGCATTACTGATCCTCGTCCTTGGACGGGCCACGTGCAGCATTGTCCCCGCCGGCGGAATTATCCGGGCTGGTGAGGCCGTGCATATGAGAAAGATAGAACCCTCCCGCGGCTCCCAGCAGGGCGCCTGCGAGCACAATCCAGCGGGTTCCCCACAGATTATCCAGACCCCACCCTATCAAACTCCAGACGAGGATTCCGCCAACAATGTAGCTGAAGACGGCGATGCCGGCGTTGTATCCGCCGTCGCGGCCGTTGTCCGAAACTCCGGGGGCTCCGGCGGTGCTTTCAGGGGTTCCGGGCTTGTTCTTCTGCCGGTCTTTGCGGCTAAACATCGGTGCCGCCTTCCGGGGTTTCTGGGTCGTTATAGAGCTGCAGCCGTGCCTTGCTGAAACCATAGATCTCGGCGGCCTGCCACAGGACCACGGTCACGACGGCGCCGGCCAGGAACCAGCGCCCGTTCAGCCACTCCGGGCTGCCGATCGCGAACAGCACCACCGCAAAGCCGACGACCTTGATGAAGTACGTGGCAGCGAACAGGCCGATGGCACCGGAAGAATGGTTCCGGCCGCCGAAGTGTCCGACTAGGAGGCTGATCGCGAAGAAGGCGATTACCAGCACCCCGCCGAAGAGGGAGGACAGCGCGGCAGCTGTGCCGTCGAGCAGCAGTGCCGCCAGGCTGGTCAGCAGCAGGGCGCCGCCGCCAACGGCCGAACTAATGGCCAGCAGGCGCAGCCACAAGGATTTTGTGGGACCTGAGACACCAACGGGTCCGGCGCCGGGCGTTCGTCCGGGTTCGGCGTTGGAGGTCATGTGATCCCAATCGTCGAGGTGTTGGTTGCTGGTCAGATGTCGCGGGGTCAACCCGCCCCTGAATTCTACACGAGATAGAACATGCAGTTGTCCGGTGCGTCATCTGGCGCCGTTGTGGTGTCTAGGACGCCGGCACCCGGGTGACCTTCTTCCGCCGCCGGAGGTGCCGGATGAGGTCCGGAGAGGCAAGGTAGAGCGCCAGCACGGCCAGGCTTCCGGCCACGCAGAGCACCACCATGGGCAGTGGTGCTGTGGCCGCGATGAACCCAAGGACGATCACTGCGGCCGTGCATACCGAGACGGTGCCGGCCGACTGCAGGTGCGAGAAGCCGACGTCGGTCAGCCGCTGGTACACGTGCTCGCGGTGGGACGCGTACCACCGTTCACCCGCGTTGATCCGGCGCAGCAGGGTGTATCCGGTGTCGGCCAGGTAGACGAGGATCGGGGACAGGACGTATTCCACGTAGACGCCGCTCAGGAACCCCGCCACCGCCAGGGCAGCAACCGAGGCGCCGAGCAGGTAGCTGCCGACGTCGCCCAGGAATACGGAGCCCCGGGAGAGGTTCCACGGCAGGAATCCCAGGAAGGCCATGGCCAGTACAGCGCCGCCGGCGGTCAGCCATGGCTGTCCGGCCAGCGCTCCCGCCAGCGCATACGCGGTGCCTGCGAGGATTCCGTGGAAACTGGAAATACCGTTGATGCCGTCCATGAAGTTGGCAATGTTGATATAGGCGGCAATGGCCAGCGCGGCCAGCGGCAGCCACCAGAAGGACTGGCCGGTGAGGACCAGCAGGGCCGTGGACCCGGCAGCCCCGATCCCCAGCTGCGCGGCGGCGCGGCCACGGATGGAGAGACCCCGGAGGTCTTCGATCCAGCCCACTCCCGCGCTCGCGACGATGATCGCCAGGACCACAAGGAAGACCGACCGGTCCACTGTCACCGCCCCCAGAAGGACGGCGGCCGCGTATCCGATGCCCGTGGCCAGGGACACGGCCACCCCCATGCCGCGGATGGTGGTCCGGGCGTGGGACGACCTGGCCGAGGGAACGTCGACGACGCCCATCTTGACCAGCCACGGCTTGACCGCGAACGGAAGCAGGATGCTGGCGAGCAGGGTGATGCCGGCGGCGAGGTAGACGGGCATCATGACGCCGCCCTGATGCTCTCGCCCGGTTCATCCGCCTCGTCGTCAGGGATGGACTCGATGTCCAGGCCCTGCTCCGCCTCACAGCGGGCGAGCCAGACATCAAGGTCCAGCCCGTCCGGGTCCTGCTCGTGGGCCCGGGTGTGTGAAATCTTCGGATGCAGGGGGCGCTCGTCCAGCTCGCCCGTCCCCACGAGTTCCTCATGGAGCTTCTCTCCGGGACGGAGTCCGGTGTAGATGATGTCTACCTTCTTGCCGGACATCGCGATCATGCGCTGGGCGACGTCCAGGATCCTGACCGGTTCCCCCATGTCAAGAATCATGACCTCGCCTCCGCGTCCGATAGCGCCGGCCTGGATGACCAACTGGCAGGCCTCCGGGATCGTCATGAAGAAGCGGGTGACCTCGGGGTCCGTCACCGTCACGGGTCCGCCGACGCGGATCTGTTCCGTGAAGAGCGGCAGCATCGAGCCGCGGCTTCCCATCACGTTGCCGAACCGGACGGAGACGAATTTGCGGCCGGTCTGGCCCGCCATCCAGGCGGCCAGCTTTTCGGCGACGCGCTTGGAGTGGCCCAGCGCTGTCGTCGGATTTGCTGCCTTGTCGGTGGAGATGTTCACGAAGTGTGAAACGCCGGTGCGTTCGGCCGCGCGCAGCACGTTCAGGGTGCCCAGGACGTTGGTCTTCCAGGCCTCGACCGGATACTGCTGCAGGAGCGGTGCGTGCTTGAGGGCGGCAGCGTGGAACACTACCTCCGGGCGGCGGTCCTCGAAAATATCCTGGAGGGCGGCCCCGTCGCGGATGCTGGCCAGGACCGTGTCGCGCCCGGCGAGCAGTCCCCGGCCGGTGATGGAAATCTGGGTTTGCTGCAGCCCTGTTTCGTCATGGTCAAGCATGATCAGTTCCGCCGGAGCGAACTGGACGATCTGCCGGCACAGCTCGGAGCCGATGGAGCCGCCGGCGCCCGTGACCAGGACGCGTTTGCCCTTGATATAGCCCGCAATCTCGTCAACCGTGATGTCCACCGGCCGCCGCCCGATCAGGTCCTCGACCGCCACGTCGCGGAAATCGGAGAAACCTTCGGGCGCCCCCCGGCCGAGCATGTCGCGCAGCGGGGGAAGGACCAGCACCCTGACATTCAGTCCGGCGACGGCGTCGGAAATCCGCCGGACCACGGACGCCTCCACGTTGGCGAAGGCCAGCACCAGCACGGAGGCGCGGGTACGGCGGATGAGGGCCGGCAGGTCATCGCCGCGGCCCAGGACCTGGACGCCGGAGAGCCGCAGGTGCTTCTTGGTGGGGTCGTCGTCGATCAGCCCTACCGGGAAATACGGCGAATCGGCGTCCTGCAGCATGCGCGTCAGCAGGGAGTTGCCGAGGAAGCCCGCACCATAGATCAGGGTGTTCTGGGCGCCCTCGCCGGGGCGGTTCTTGCCCTCAACGTAGAGCCTCTTGGCGTAGCGGGCTGCCCCCATAAAGAGGCAGGCGAACGGGAACGCGATGAGCCCGACGCTGCGGCCGATCCCGATGGTTTCATAGAGCACCAGCAGGCTCAGCGTGATGGAGGCTGCCACAATCACGGTGACGAAGACGAGGGCCTTGGCCTCCTGGAAACTGCCGAAGGGGTACCTGCCGCGGTACAGTGCCAGCGCGTACCCGGCCGCGGCCTGCACAACGATGGCGATGGCCATGATGATGATGGCGCTGACCAGCTGTTCTTCGCGGATGCCCATCTCGTAGCGCAGCAGCAGGGCCAGGATGATCGCCACGACCCACGACATCGAGTCGAGGAAAAGCTGGATCCAGATCCAGAGCGGGGGCTTCTTCTCGTCCAGTGCTGCGGCGGGTTCGCGCGCTTCAGATTTCGTAGTCAACAGAGATTGCAACCGACTTCCACTACCACGGCGGCCATGCGCCTGTTTCAAAAATTACCCGCCGTGCAACTGTCGGACAGCACCCGGGTCTCCCACGATACTAATCGCTATCGGGCTGGAAACCGGGGTCCGTGACGGTCACGAGGGGCTGGTCCAGCCTGATCCGTGCCGGAGTCAGGCCTGATCCGGGGCCGTCCCGGAGGGCACCGGCGGCATCGGCTGCCAGCTGCGGTCGGCGAGGATGCCGCGCGATTCGCGCCATCCCTGCCACAGGGCACCGGCCCCCTTGATGCTGCGTTCAACCAGCACCAGGCGCACGATTTCCTTCAGGTAGGTCAGTACGGTCCCGGCGCCGAATCCGAGCCGGTGGTATTTGCCATGAGCGCGCAGGTACTGCGCCACGTGGCCCCGGTTCCGCATCACGTAGCGGCGGCTCAGGTCGGAAGAATCGTTGAGGTGGCGCACGCCCAGGTCCACCTGGCGCTGGGCCCGGACCTTCTTGATGACAAAGGCGTTCACGTAGACCACCGGCGTCTGCTGCGCGGCAAGCCAGCCGTAGATCAGGTCATCCCAGGTGATGAAGAACCGCGGGTCGGGCAGCCCGATGGTCCGGGCCAACGACGCTTTGATCAGCATGCCCTCGAAATTTCCGACGTTCGTGGGGAAGACCTGGGATGTTCGGAACACGTCGCCGCGGACGGGCAGGAAGACGCCCAGCGCCTCAACAAAATGGTGCTGCCAGAAGAACGGCTTGCCGGCGGCGTCGTAGCGCCGGCCGATCATGCAGGAGTACTCCGGCGTGAACTCATCGAGCGCCTCAACGGCCCCCGGGAGCACCTCGACGTCGTCGTCCATTAGCCACAGCCACTCTGCGCCGGCGCCGAGGGCAAGGTCAACGCCGCGGGAAAAGCCGCCGGAGCCGCCCACATTCGCGGGCAGCCGTTCATACTGGATGGGCAGCCCGCCGGCGGTCATGGCGCGCGAGACGACGTCGGCGGTGTGGTCCGTGCTGGCGTTGTCCACCACCACGATCCGGTCCGGCCGGGTGGTCAGGCGGCTGAAGGAATCGAGCAGATTCTGCAGGAAGTCGGCACGGTTGTACGTGACGACGACGGCAAACAGGTTCTTCACATCAGGCCTGGCGGTTGGTGGACATAAGCCGGGCGGGTGAGCCGAAGCCCTTTCCGCGGAAGCCGGTGGAATAGGCCCCGAACCAGTGCGCCAGGCCTTTGAGGTCCCCGTTCTTCAGGAAGTAGTAGGGGAAACCGACGATGTCCGCGCCAAACCAGCGCAGGTTCCGGTATTTCCGGGTGAGGTAGCCGCGGTTGCGGAAGTAGCAGTACCGCTTGAACTCCCCCTCGGGGATGACCGGGGTGATGAATCCGCCGAAGACGGGCTTCATCTCGGTCCATGTGGCGGGGTGCTGCACCGCGACGGTGGCAAGCGTGCCGTACTTCAGGCCGGCCTTCTTCACGCGCGACAGGAAATCGACTTCATCGCCGCGGATGAAGAACTTCACGTCGGGGATTCCGATCTTGTAGAAGACCTCGGTGCGGATCAGGGCGCCATTGAAGAAGTGCACCATGTCCGGGAGGTAGCCCATAGGCGCCAGACGCGAGCGGTCGTTGGTCAACAGTCCGTTGATACGGAAGTTGAACGAGAGCCGGTTGGGGTCGGCGGTGGCGGCGACGAGCGGGCTCACGATGTCGAGCTGGTGCTCCTCCGCGGTCTTGAGCAGTTCGGCGAGGCAACTTGCATCCTCGGGGTGGCCGTCGTCGTCCATCATCCAGATCCACTCCGCGCCGCTGGCCATGGCGGCCAGGATTGCGTAGGCGAATCCCCCGGCGCCGCCGAGGTTCGCTTCGGAGCGCAGGTAGTTGATGTTGTCCCCGCCGGCGCTGACGACCTCCGTCGCCGGGACGGTGCCCGAGTCCACGAGCGCGATCGAGTGGATGGGGGCGGTCTGTTCGGCCAGGCCTTTGAGGAGGAGGGTGAGTTCCTCATGGCGGTCAAAGGTTACTGCCGCGACGGCGACTTTGGGCTGCATGTCAGTTCCTCGGGGAATCGTCGACGGCGGTTGCACTATCTTCGGGGGTTGCGGGGGTCTCGACGGCGGCAGGCTCCTCGCCGACGCCCAGCACGCCAGGGACAATCTCACGGAGCCGTTCCAGGCTGATGGCGCCCTGGCGGACCACCCTCAGCGGCACGGCGGTGCCGTCAACGATGGTGGACGGCAGGGCGTCGGCGCCCTCGGCCGGGCGGTGCCCGCCTTCGAGGTAGACCTCCACCGACTCGGCGAGCTGGGCCTCGGCGTCGGCCGCGGTCTGCGCCGCCGGCTGGCCCGTGCGGTTCGCCGAGGAGACGGCCAGCGGCCCGGTCAGCGTGAGCAGGTCCTGGGCGACGTCGTCGGCCGGGATCCGCAGGGCGACGGTGCCCTTGGTTTCGCCGAGGTCCCAGTCGAGGGACGGCTGGGCATGCAGGATCAGGGTCAGTCCGCCGGGCCAGAACGCCTCGGCCAGGCGACGGGCCTCGGCCGGGACATCGGTGGCGAGGCCGTCGAGGGCATTGAGCCGCGGAATGAGGACGGGCGGCGGCATCTTGCGGCTGCGGCCTTTCGACGCGAGCAACAAGGTCACGGCCAGGGGGGAGAACGCATCGGCGGCGATCCCGTACACGGTGTCCGTCGGGAAGACCACACACTTGTGCTCCCTGATGGCCCGCTGCGCATGTTCGAGTCCCGCAGCGCGTTCCTCGGCTGCCGTGCAATCGTAGCTAGTCGTCACTGGCCTATTCTTTCATCACGTCGGGTAGTGCCCGGGCCACCGTCAGGCAGCCGGGGCGGCGAGGACGGCGCTGGTGGCCCGGTCCTTGCCGTTGAGGTCGCGGTGGGTGGTTACCCCGGTCCACAGCCCGGACCGCTCCAGCATGGCGGCGATCCATTCGGCCTGGACTTCGGCGTGCTCCATCACGAAGTAGCCTCCGGGGACCAGCAGCCGGGCCGCCGAGGCCGCCGCCGCCGTCGGAAGCTCCATGCCGTCCGCTCCCCCGCCGTACAGCGCCTCGGGCGGATCGTGCAGCGCTACTTCGGGTTCGTTGGGGATGGCTTCGGCGGGGATGTAGGGAGGATTGGAGACGACGACGTCGAAGGTTCCGTTGTGCGCGGGCAAGGCATCGCGCAGGTCACCGAGAATGAGGTGGACGCCGAGGGGCAGGAGGTTTTTGGCGGCCCAGGCGTGCGCAAACTCGCTGAATTCGACGGCGTGGACCTCCGCACCGGGGACTTCGTGGGCGATCGAACCGGCGATGGCCCCCGAGCCCGTGCCAAGGTCCACAACTTTGGGATGCGACGTGCCCTGCAACCGGCCCGTGTCTTTGAGCCAGTCCAGCACGAGCTGCACCACGGATTCCGTTTCCGGCCGGGGAATGAATACCCCCGGTCCCACGGCGAGTTCGAGGTAGCGGAAATGCGCGACGCCGGTGATGTGCTGCAGCGGAATACGCCGGGCCCGCTCCGCGACAAGCTCCCCATAGCCCTCCGGTGCCGGGGTGTCCCCCAGCAGCAGCGCGCGCAGCCTGCCAAGCCCGACGCCAAGCAGGTGCTCGGCCAGGAGTTCGGCGTCGACCCGGGGACTCGGGACGCCGGCGGCGGCCAGGGCGGCGGTGGCCTCGCGGACCGCGTCCGCGAGGCTCAGGCCGTTGCCTTCTGTCATCAAGACGGGGCCGGACTAGTCGCCGATGGCGTCGAGGCGGGCCTGTTCGTCCATCTCGATGGCCGACTGGATGACCGGCTCCAGGTCGCCGTTCATGACCTGGTCCAGGTTGTACGCCTTGTAGCCGGTGCGGTGGTCCGCGATCCGGTTTTCCGGGTAGTTGTAGGTGCGGATGCGCTCGGAGCGGTCCATGGTGCGGATCTGCGACTTGCGCTGGGCCGAGTTTTCGGCGTCGATCTGCTCCTGCTGGTGCGCCAGGATGCGGGCGCGGAGGACGCGCATGCCGGCTTCGCGGTTCTGCAGCTGCGACTTCTCATTCTGCATGGCCACCACGATGCCGGTGGGAAGGTGGGTGATCCGAACGGCGGAGTCGGTGGTGTTCACGGACTGGCCGCCGGGGCCGGAGGAACGGTAGACGTCGATCTTCAGGTCGTTCTGGTTGATCTCGAGCTCTTCGGGCTCGTCGACTTCCGGAAGCACCAGCACGCCGGCAGCCGACGTGTGGATGCGGCCCTGGGATTCCGTCACGGGAACGCGCTGCACACGGTGCACTCCGCCCTCGAACTTGAGCCGGGCGTAGACGCCCTCGGCGGGATCGTTCGAGCTGCCCTTGATGGCCACCTGGACGTCCTTGTAGCCGCCGAGGTCCGATTCGTTGGCGGAAATCATTTCGGTCTTCCAGCCGCGGGATTCCGCGTACCGGGTGTACATCCGCAGCAGGTCGGCCGCGAACAGGGCAGCCTCGTCGCCGCCTTCACCGCCCTTGACCTCCAGGATCACGTTGCGGGCATCGTCCGGATCCCGCGGGATCAGCAGCCGGCGAAGCTTCGCCGCAGCCGTCTCCAGCGATTCCTCCAGCTCCGGCACCTCCGCGGCAAACTCCGGGTCCTCGTCCGCCATCTCCTTGGCAGCCGCCAGGTCATCCTGGATGCCGTGCCAAGCGTGGTACGCCTCGACAATGCCGTTCAGCTGGGCAGAACGCCGCCCCAGCTTCCGGGCAAGCTTCTGGTCAGCATAAACAGCAGGATCTGCTGACGTACGCAGTACGTCAGCAGCAACGCGAAGGGGCGGGGCCGGCAAAAATATGCGACGGCCCCACCCCTAACTCAGCTATTTGTCGTTATCGGACTTCGCACCAAGCGTCGTCTTCTGCACCTGCATGAGGAACTCGACGTTGCTCTGGGTCTCCCGGATCTTGTTGGTCAGCAGCTCAAGGCTCTGCTGCGTCTCAAGGCCGGAGAGGACGCGGCGCAGCTTCCACATGATCTTGACTTCCTCGGGGGAAAGCAGGTTCTCTTCGCGGCGGGTACCGGACGCGTTGACGTCCACGGCCGGGAAGATGCGCTTGTCCGCGAGCTGGCGGGACAGGCGCAGTTCCATGTTGCCGGTGCCCTTGAACTCTTCGAAGATGACCTCGTCCATCTTGGAACCGGTCTCAACGAGCGCGGTGGCCAGGATGGTGAGCGAGCCGCCGTTTTCGATGTTGCGGGCTGCACCGAAGAAGCGCTTCGGCGGGTACAGAGCGGCGGAGTCGACGCCACCGGACAGGATCCGGCCGGAAGCCGGTGCGGCCAGGTTGTAGGCACGGCCCAGGCGGGTCATGGAGTCGAGGAGCACCACAACGTCCATGCCCATTTCCACGAGGCGCTTCGCGCGTTCGATGGAGAGCTCGGCCACGGTGGTGTGGTCGTCGGCGGGACGGTCGAAGGTGGAGGCAATGACCTCACCCTTGACGGTGCGCTGCATGTCCGTGACTTCTTCGGGACGTTCGTCAACGAGCACCATCATGAGGTGGACCTCAGGATTGTTGGTGGTGATGGCGTTGGCGATGGACTGCAGGATGAGCGTCTTGCCGGCCTTCGGCGGCGAAACGATCAGGCCACGCTGGCCCTTGCCGATCGGGGCAACCAGGTCGATGACGCGGGGGCCGATCTTCTTCGGGTCCGTCTCGAGGCGCAGGCGCTCGGAGGGGTACAGCGGGACGAGCTTCGCGAATTCGACGCGGTCCTTGAGTTCCTCGGGGGTCTTGCCGTTGACCGAGGTGACGCGGACCAGGGCGTTGAACTTCTGGCGGGCGGACTGCTGGCTGCGGTCTTCGCCTTCACGCGGGGCGCGGATGGCACCGACGACGGCGTCGCCCTTGCGCAGGTTGTACTTCTTGACCTGGGCGAGGGACACGTAGACGTCGTTCGGACCGGGCAGGTAGCCGGAGGTGCGGATGAACGCGTAGTTCTCCAGCACGTCGAGGATGCCTGCGACGGGCAGCAGGACGTCATCCTCGGTGACCTCGACGTCGTCGACGTCCGGTCCCTGCTGACGCCCGCGGCGGCGGTCGTTGCGGTCGCGGAAGCGGTCGTTGCGTGAGGTGTTGTCGCGGCTGTCCTGCCCGCCGGAGCGGTCGGGACGGTCATTGCGGTCGTTGCGGTCGCGCCGGTTGCGGCGGTTCCGGCGGCTGCCGCCGTCGCTGTCGTCATTGTCGCGCGTGTTGTCGCGGTTGCCTGCATTGTCACGGCTGCCGGCAGCCTCGTCGCGGCCGCCGCGGGTGCGGGTGTTCTCACGGCGCTGGCCGTCTTCGCTGCCCTGTTCAGCCTGGCGCTGCTCGGTGCGCTGTTCAGCCTGGCGCTGCTCGGCCGGAGCCTCGACAGCCGGCGCGGTGCCCTGGGCCGCGCCTTGGGCAGTGCCCTGACCTCCGGTCGGCTCGGCGGCTTCGCCGCGGCGGCGGTTGCGGGTGCGGGGCTGGCGGGTGCGGTCGCTGCCTTCAGTAGCGGAGGCGGCTGAACCGGCCTCGGCAGGGCCGGTCTCGGCGGAAGCCGCGGGGGCTTCGGTTGCCGGAGCGGCAGCGGGTGCTTCGGCGGCGGGAGTCGTGATGACACCGTCGCTGCCGGCGCGGCGGCTACGGCCACGTCCACGGGCCCGCGGGTTTTCCTGGGCCGGGGCCTCGGAATCGGCGGCGGGTGCAGCAGCCGGAGCCGCGGACTGGGAGACGGTGCCGTTGTCGGTCGCCTTTTCAGCAGCGCGGGCCGGAGCCTTGCTCACGGGAGTGCCGGCGCGGTGGGCGGAAATGGCGGTCACAAGATCGCCCTTCCGCATCCGGGAACCGCCGGAGATCCCCAGCTGGCTGGCAAGAGCCTGAAGCTGGGCGAGCTTGAGGCCGGCGAGGCCGCTGCTCTTGGCGGGTGCTGCCGTTGACGATCCGGCAGCAGAAGATGATGTTTCCACAGCTGAAGACAGCTCAGTGGTTTCGGTCACGAAGGATCCTTCCCCCTCGACGGCGTCCAGGCTAGGAGCTGGACGCGATGATTTTGATCCGGGCTGCAGTTCAGATCTGCAGCCGCGATTTTTCGGCCCTGCCGGATGGATATTGGCCAGCACGGCCGGATACTGCATTCACCTGGCGCGTTCCGGAAAATGAGGAACGGCGGGCTGACTTTTCAGGGAGGCAGAGATAGTTTCTGCGGATTCCTGCGTCAGACCGAAAGCAGGTGGCACCGGAAAATATTGCGCAGTGAAAGATGAGAGAGGCAACTAGGCCAACATCGCGGTCTTATGAACGGTATTTTACTTACCGCCTGCGTGATTACCGCCGGTGCACTTCCACTTTAGCACCTTCAACGTCCACAGCCAGCTTCATCACACGCCAGCCCACCTCCGGCGTGTTGCCGGACGTGAAGGAGCCGATAAACCCGACGGCGGCCTCCGCCTGGGCCTCCCCGTTGGCTAGGACCAGCACGGTGGGACCGGCACCGGAGACGACGGCGGCGAAGCCTGCGCGCCGCAGGGCAGCGATCAGGTCGGCGCTGGGCCGCATGGCCTCGGCGCGGTAGCTCTGGTGCAGGTAGTCCTCGGTGCCGGCCAGCAGGAATTCCGGCTTCTGCGTCAGCGCGTGGATCAGCAGGGCCGCACGCCCCGAATTCATGGCCGCAGCGTGGTGGCCTACCGAGGCGGGCAGGAGAGCCCGCGCCGCTTCGGTGGACAATTCAAAGTCCGGCACGGCGACCACCGGGATGACCGTGGCGGCCACAGCGGCGCAGGTGCTGCTGTACTGGTCACTGTCCTGCCATGACAGCGCCAGTCCGCCGAAAATCGCGGGTGCGACGTTGTCCGGGTGGCCTTCCATCTCACTGGTGAGCTGCAGGACCCAGTCCTTGTCCTGGCGGAACGGCTCCGGAACCAGGGCGTTGGCAGCGGTCACGGCCGCAACCACGGCACAGGCGGAGGAGCCAAGGCCCCGGCCGTGGGGATTGATGTTGTCGGCGGTGATCCTCAAACCCTCGTGCCGGAAGCCGAGGCGGTGCAGGGCCTCGGTGATCGCCCTGACCACCAGATGGCTGGCGTCGCGGGGCAGGGATTCCGCGCCCTCCCCACTGAGTTCGAACTCCAGCTCTCCGCTGTCCAGGGTTTCCACCGTCAGGGTGTCGAACAGCGTCAGCGCCAGGCCGAGGCTGTCATACCCGGGTCCAAGGTTCGCGCTCGTGGCCGGCACGCGGACCGTCACGAGCTGCCCGGCCGGAACCGCCGGGGTGTCGGCGGCGGACTCGGCCGGGATGGTGAGGGTGGTTTCCACGGCTACTTTTCTTCCAGGCCCAGGGCTGTGGCCACGGTGACCACGTCGTTCGAGACCTTGACCGGCTGCACTTCGCTGCCGTCCTCGGTGCGGAGCGCCCACTGCGGATCCTTGAGGCCATGGCCGGTGACAGTGATGACGATGGTCTTGCCGGCCGGCACTTCGCCGGCGGCGTGCTTCTTGATCAGCCCGGCGACGCCGGCAGCGGAGCCCGGTTCGACGAAGACGCCCTCACGGGCGGACAGCCAGCGGTGGGCGGACAGGATTTCCTCGTCGGTCACGGCCTCGATCACACCTCCGGACTCGTCGCGCGCAGCGATGGCGGTCTCCCAGGACGCGGGGTTTCCGATCCGGATGGCGGTCGCGATCGTGTCGGGTTCCGTGATCGGGTGGCCGGCGACGAACGGTGCCGCACCGGCGGCCTGGAAGCCCCACATGACCGGGGTCCTGGTGGAGACTGCGGCGAGCGTGCCGGCGGTGACGGATTCGAAGGGCGCACAGTATTCCTTGTAGCCCTTCCAGTACGCGGTGATGTTTCCCGCGTTGCCGACCGGGAGCACGTGGAAGTCCGGGGCGTCACCGAGCCAGTCGACCACTTCGAACGCGCCGGTCTTCTGGCCCTCGATCCGGGCGGGGTTAACCGAGTTGACCAGGAACACCGGGTAGGACTCACCCAGCTTGCGGGCGATGTCGAGGCAGTCGTCGAAGTTGCCGTCGACCTGCAGCAGGGTGGCGCCGTGCGCGATCGCCTGGCTGAGCTTGCCCATGGAGATCTTGCCTTCGGGCACCAGCACGACGCACTTGAGCCCTGCCGCGGTGGCGTACGCGGCGGCGGACGCGGAGGTGTTGCCCGTGGAGGCGCACACGACGGCCTTGGCGCCGGCGGCAACGGCGGCCGTCATGGCCATGGTCATGCCGCGGTCCTTGAAGGAGCCGGTCGGGTTCATCCCCTCGACCTTGAGGTAGACATCGCTGCCGGTGAGCGCGGAGAGCTGCTGGGCGTGGACGAGCGGGGTGCCGCCCTCCCCCAGGGTGATGACCGTCGTCTCCTCGGTGACAGGCAGACGTTCAGCGTATTCGCGGATGACGCCGCGCCATTGGTGAGCCACTTAGACTCCTTCTACCCGCAGTACGGATGTAACGGAATTGATGACGTCCAGGCCCTTGACGGCCTCGACGGTGGCTGCCAGTGCAGCCTCGCTTGCGCGGTGGGTCACGATCCGGAGTTCCGCTGATTCGATGTTGGAATCAGCATCGCGGTGGATGGTCTGCCGCATGATTTCGATGGAGACCGCGTGCTCGGCGAAGAGCCGGGCGATTTTTGCCAGCACACCGGGCTGGTCCGCGACGTCGAGGCCGATGTAGTAGCTGGTGACCGCGGAAGCGATGGGCAGCGCCAGGACCTGGCCCGTCGTCGTCTCGGCGCGGCCGGGGCCGCCGAGGACGATGCTGCGGGCAGCGGAGATGAGGTCGCCCATCACGGCGGAGGCGGTGGGTTTGCCGCCGGCGCCCTGGCCGTAGAACATCAGCTCGCCGGCGTTTTCGGCCTCGACGAAGACGGCGTTGAAGGCGCCGTGGACTGCAGCCAGCGGGTGCTCCCGCGGCAGCAGCGTCGGGTGCACGCGCACGGAGACGCCGGTGTTGCCGTCGGCATCGGACTCACTCAACTTTTCGGCGATTGCCAGCAGCTTGATGACAAACCCGGCGTCCTTCGCCGCGGCGATGTCGGCGGCGGTGACGGAGCTGATGCCCTCGCAGTGCACATCGTCCAGGGAGAAGCGGGTGTGGAAGGACAGCGAGGCAAGGATCGCGGCCTTGGACGCGGCGTCGTGGCCCTCGACGTCGGCGGTGGGGTCGGCCTCCGCGTAGCCCAGGCGCTGGGCCTCGGCCAGGGCGTCGGAGAACTGGGCCCCGGTGGAATCCATCTGGTCCAGGATGAAGTTGGTGGTGCCGTTGACGATGCCGAGCACCCGGGTGATCCGGTCGCCGGAGAGGCTGTCCCGGATGGGCCGCAGGATGGGGATCGCGCCGGCCACGGCGGCCTCGTAGGACAGCTGCACGCCGGCCTTGTCCGCTTCCTCGTGGAGGGTGGGGCCGTCCTTGGCAACGAGCGCCTTGTTGCCGGTGACCACGCAGGCACCGTTCCGCATGGCAGCCAGGATCAGGGTCCGGGCGGGTTCGATTCCGCCCATCAGCTCGATCACCAGGTCGGCGTCCTTGACCAGGGTCTCCGCGTCGGTGGTGAACAGCTCCCGCGGCAGCTCGACCTCGCGGGGGGCGTCGATGTTGCGGACGGCGATGCCGGCCAGCTCCAGGCGGGCACCGGCACGCGACGCCAGCATGTCGGCGTCGTCGAGGAGAATCCGCGCAACCTGGGCCCCGACGTTGCCACAGCCCAGCAGGGCTACTTTCAGGGTTCGCAATTCGGTCATTCAGACTCCCATGTCGCGGTTGAGCAGATCTTCTTCGGTTTCCCCGCGGACAATGAGCCGGGCAGATCCGTCGCGCACTGCGACTACGCCCGGCCGGGCCAGATAGTTGTAGTTGCTTGACAGGGCCCAGCAGTAGGCGCCGGTACCCGGTACAGCGAGCAGATCACCGGCTGCCACGTCCTCGGGCAGATATACATCTCTAACAACTATGTCGCCGCTCTCGCAATGTTTGCCCACTACGCGGGACAACTCCGGGACCGCGTCCGACGTCCGTGAGGCCAGAATTGCCGAGTAATCCGCGTCGTACAGCACCGGACGCGGGTTGTCGCTCATTCCGCCGTCGACCGACACATACCGGCGCGGGTACGTAACGTCTTTCTCCGCTTTTTCGCCCGGGGCGTCGACCCGGACGGTCTTGAGCGTGCCAACTTCATAGAGCGTGAACGTGGTGCTGCCGACGATCGCACGGCCCGGTTCGATCGAAATCCGCGGGGCGGAGATCCCCAGTTCAGCGCATTTGGAGCGGACGACGGCGGCCATCGCCTGGGCGATTTCGGCGGCCGGGCGCGGGGTGTCCACCGGTGTGTAGGCGATGCCGTAGCCGCCGCCGAGGTCGAGTTCGGGGAGCACGATCGAGTACTTGGCCTGCATCGCGGCGAGGAAGTCCAGCAGTTTCTCCGCGGCGAGGGCGAAGCCGTCCGGTTCGAAGATCTGCGAGCCGATGTGGCAGTGCAGGCCCAGCAGTTCGATGCTGGCGTAGCCGGACGCGGCTGCCACGGCTTCCTCCGCTGCGGACAGGCCGGCCTGCTGTGTGGAGTCCTCCGCCATGGAGAGGCCGAACTTCTGGTCCTCGTGGGCCGTGGCGATGAACTCGTGGGTGTGGGCGTGGACTCCCGGGGTCAGCCGCAGCATGACCTTGGCGGTTTCGCCGCGGTTGGCGGCGATCGCAGCGACGCGCTCGAGCTCGGCGAGGCTGTCCACGACGATCCGGCCCAGTTTCATGTCCAGCGCCCGGTGGATCTCGCCGTCGGACTTGTTGTTGCCGTGCAGCGCGACGTCGGCGCCGGGGATCCCGGCGCGGGCGGCGACGGCGAGTTCCCCGCCGGAGGCCGTGTCCAGCCGCAGGCCCTCTTCCTCGACCCAGCGGACCACTGCGGTGCACAGGAAGGATTTGCCGGCGTAGTAGACGTCCACTCCCCCGCAGATGTCGGCGAAGGCATCATTGAAGGCGTCGGAGAAGGCGCGTGCCCGGGCCCGGAAGTCGTTCTCGCTCAGGACAAACAGGGGCGTGCCGAACTGGCGCTGGAGCTCGCTGACGGAGATGCCGTCAATGGCGAGTTCGCCGGCGTCGTTGCGTTCGACGCCGCCGGCCCACAGCGGCTCGTGCAGGGCATTGAGGTCGGCGGGAACCTGCAGCCACTCCGGTGCGAGCGGGGAGGCTGCGCCGGCCGGGTTCAACGGGGCAGGGTTGGACGGGCTCGTGGTCATGGCGGTTACATCCGTTCCGGCGCCGAGACGCCCAGCAGTTCCAGTCCGTTGGCCAGCACCTGGCTCGTGGCGTCGTTGAGCCACAGCCGGGTGCGGTTGAGGTCGGTGATCGGCTCGTCGCCCTGCGGGGCCACGCGGCACGCGTCGTACCAGCGGTGGTAGGCGCCGGCGATGACCTCGAGGTGGCGGGCCACCCGGTGCGGCTCACGCAGTTCAGCAGCCTTGGCCACAATCGAGGGGTAGCTGCCCAGGTAGGAGAGCAGCTCGTTCTCGGTCGCGTGGTCCAGCAGCGACGCGTCGAAGCTGTCCTTGCCGTCCACACTGCGCTCCACCCCGGCGGCAACGGCATTGCGGGCGGTGCCGCGGGAACGGGCGTGCGCGTACTGGACATAGAAGACGGGGTTCTCGTTGCTGTGCTTCTTCAGCAGCTCCGGGTCCAGGGTCAGGGGCGAATCGGCGGGGAAGCGCGCCAGCGAGTAGCGGACCGCGTCCTTGCCCAGCCAGGAGATGAGGTCCTTGAGCTCGATGATGTTGCCTGCCCGCTTGGAGAGCTTGGCACCGTTGACGGAAACCAGCTGGCCGATCAGGACCTCGATGTTAACCTCGGGGTCGTCGCCGGCCGCGGCCGCGATCGCCTTGAGCCGGTTGATGTAACCGTGGTGGTCGGCGCCGAGCAGGTAGATCTTCTCGGTGTAGCCCCGGTCCTTCTTGGACAGGTAGTACGCGGCATCCGCGGCGAAGTACGTCGGCTCGCCGTTTGCGCGGATCATCACGCGGTCCTTGTCGTCACCGAAGTCGGTCGTACGCAGCCAGACTGCACCGCCGTCGTCGTAGACGTGGCCCTGTTCCCGGAGCCGCGCGACGGCGTCCTCGATCGCTCCGGCGTCGTGGAGTTCCTGCTCGGAGAAGTAGACATCGAATTCGACGCCGAACCCGGCGAGGGTGCTCTTGATGTCGTGCAGCTGCGCCTTGTACGCAGCGCCGCGGATCACCGGCAAGGCGGCGACGTCGGTCAGTTCGCGGATGTCCGGGTGCTGGGTCAGCACCTCGTGGCCAAGATCCGCGATGTACTCGCCGGGGTAGCCGCCTTCCGGGACGCCGCGGCCGTGCAGCCGCGAGAGCACGGAGTGGGCGAAGACGTTCATCTGCGATCCGGCGTCGTTGATGTAGTACTCCGCAGTGACGTCCGCGCCGGAAGCCCGGAGGACGCGGGCGATCGCGTCGCCCAGGGCGGCCCAGCGCGTGTGGCCGATGTGCAGCGGTCCGGTGGGGTTCGCGGAGACGAACTCCATGTTGACCGTGTGGCCCGCGAGCGCCGTGTTGGTGCCGTAGGCACGCCCCGCCTCGACGATGGCCTTGGCGAGGGCACCGGCGGCGGCGGCGTCAACGGTGATGTTCAGGAACCCCGGTCCTGCGATGTCGACGGCGGACACACCGTCGATGGTCTTCAGCCGGGCACTCAGGACGGAGGCGAACTCCCGGGGGTTGGTCCCCGCGGTTTTGGCCAGCTGCAGGGCGATGTTGGTGGCCCAGTCGCCGTGGTCCCGGTTCTTCGGCCGCTCAACGCGCACCTCATCCTGGACGTCGGATGCGGAAAGCCCGATTTCACCGGCGGCGACGGCGTCCTTCAGGCAGGCGGATATGGCGAGGGAGAGTTCTTCTGGGGTCACACTTCCAGCCTACCGGTGGCCCGCAGTGTGGCGGAATTTGGCGCCCGTCATGACAATCGGACCCTGCCTCCCGGCCCTCTGCCTGGCACCGCCGGAAAAACCACAGCTCACGGCGGCAGGATCACTGGGTGAACCACTA
Source organism: Arthrobacter sp. 05N429 (assembly GCF_056397045.1). Lineage (NCBI taxonomy): Bacteria > Bacillati > Actinomycetota > Actinomycetes > Micrococcales > Micrococcaceae > Arthrobacter > Arthrobacter sp. 05N429. The sequence continues at coordinate 730,225 of NZ_JBFTMQ010000001.1, read as the reverse complement.
CGCTGATTTACACGTCGTCATCGGAGTATCCGCTGCGGGCCACCCTGGTGGGCCACAGCGTTCCTTCACTCCCCACCCGATCGTTGCTAGAGAAATGAGCCGCTTTATGAACACCTCTCTCCGAAGAAGCGTTTTCGTCGGCATCGCCGGGCTTTCCCTGGCCGGCTCGGCGGCCGGCTGCGCGCCCGGGCAGGCTTCCAGCCCCCCGGCCACCAGCGCCGCACCGTCAGCCGCCGCGGGTGCCGGCACCTACAAGGACGGGACCTACAGCGCGGACGGCAACTACGTCTCGCCGAACGGCAACGAGACCGTGGGGGTGGAACTCACGCTCGCTGGCGGCGCCGTGACCGGAGTCAAGATCACGCCGCACCCGACCAACTCCAATACCCGGAAGTTCCAGGGCGAGTTCGCCGGCGGCATCCAGTCCCAGATCGTCGGCAAGAAGCTCGACGAGATCAAGGTCTCGAAGGTGGCAGGTTCATCACTGACGAGCGGCGGCTTCAACCAGGCCGTGGAAAAGATCAAGTCCGAGGCTGGGGCCTAGCAGCCACTCATAGCCGGCGATGAGCAAGCAGGAGGGAAACGTGCCGCATCCGGGCTGGTCGGGCTTCAGCTTCGACGGGATCGGTACCCGATGGGAGCTCTCGACACCGTCCCTGCTCTCCGGCGCGCTCTGCCGCCGGCTGCTGGACACCGTGGCTGACTACGACGCCGCCTGGTCCCGCTTCCGGCCGGACTCGCTGATCTCCGCAGCGGCCCGGCACCCGGGGCGCCATGAGCTGCCCGCAGGGGCGGGCGACCTGGGGGCCCTCTACGAAACCCTGTACCGGCTTACCGGCGGGGCCATGACCCCGCTCATCGGCGGCAGCCTGGAACAACTCGGCTATGACGCCAAATACTCCCTGCGCCCGGGCGGCCCGCCCCTGCCCGCCCCGCCCTGGGACGAGGTGCTTGACTGGCAGGGCAGCGTGCTGACCACCCGCGCCCCGGTGGTGATCGACGTCGGGGCCGCCGGAAAGGGACAACTGGCGGACCTGTTGTCGGGTGTCCTGCGCGAGGGCGGCGTCGAAGAGCACCTCATCGACGCGAGCGGCGACTTGCTCAACGCCGGGCCGTTGCCGGTCGACGTTGGCCTTGAGCATCCTTACGACCGGACCCGGGCCATTGGCATCGTCAGCCTCGGCGCCGGCGCGCTCTGCGCCTCCGCCGCCAACCGGCGCGTCTGGGGCGACGGGCTGCACCACGTGCTGGACGGCACCACCGGGGCGCCCGTGCGCACCGTCGTCGCCGGCTGGGCGATGGCGGCGAGCGCCATGGTGGCCGACGCGCTGGCAACGGCACTGTTCTTCGTCGACGGATCCCGGTTGCGGGAGGAGTTCGACTGTTCGTGGCTGACCGTCTACTCGGACGGCCATGCGGAGTATTCGGCCGATTTTGAAGGAGTGCTGTTCTCATGACCACCACCATCTCCACTCCCATCAGTTCGCGGCTGGACACGGCGCTGGGCCGATTCACCATGTACCGGCTGGTCCTCTGGGTCCTTGCTGTACTGGCCGGCTACAGCCTGCTGCTCAATGTGCTCGGCTGGCTGACGTTCGGCCTCCCGGAGATGATTGCCCACCTGATGCTCTGCCTCGGCCTGACGTACGTCTCCAACCGTGCCATTGCGGCCCTGTTCCATGTGCGTCCGCACTCGGAATCGTCATTGATCACTGGCCTGCTGCTCTATTTCCTTTTCTGGCCGACGCAGTTCTCGGCGGGGCTGCAGTACCTGGACCTTGCCGGCGTCGCCCTCGCCTGTGTGATCGCGTCGGCGTCCAAATACGCCCTGGCCTGGCGCGGCCGCCATATTTTCAATCCGGCGGCGGCCGGAGCGTTCATCACCGGGCTGACGGGACTCAATATCGCCACGTGGTGGGCCGCCACCCCCGCAATGCTCTGGCTCGTGCTGCCCGGGGTCCTGCTGGTCCTGTTTCGGGTCCGGAAGCTGCTGATGGCGGCCGTCTTCACAGTGGTGGCGGTGTCCATTGTTGCCGTGGAACTGCTGCCCACCGGCATGGCGCTGGGCGAGGCGCTCTGGCAGCCCATAGCCCAGCGCCCGGTGCTGTTCTTTGTCGGCTTCATGCTGACCGAGCCGCTCACCCTGCCGCCGCGCCGGTGGCAGCAGCTGGCGCTGGCCGCCGTCGTCGGACTGCTGTTCGCCGTCCCCTACAACCTGGGCTTCGTGGCAAACTCCCCCGAACTGGCGCTGCTCGTGGGGAACGCGCTCGCCTTCATCGCCGGCCAGCGCGGCCGCGTCCTGCTCCGCTTCCGCGGCTCCCGTCCGTTGACGCCGACGACGACGGAATTCAGCTTCCAGCCCGAGCGCCCGCTCCGCTTCGTGCCGGGACAGTACATCGAACTGAACCTGCCGCACGGGAAGGCCGACCATAAAGGCCGCCGCCGGGTGTTCAGCCTGACCAGTCCCCCGGGTGCGGCGGAGCTCACGATCGGAGTGGGGACTGCAGCGCCGCTGTCCACGGCCAAGCGGTCCCTCCTGGCCCTGAAAGCCGGCGACGAACTGACGGCCACCACGGTGGGCGGCGACTTCGTCCTGCCGCGGACTCCCGGAGCGCCGGTGCTGCTGATCGCGGCCGGCATCGGCATTACGCCGTATCTGGCACAGCTGTCCGGGAATGCCGGGGACCGGGACGTGGTCCTGCTGTACCTGGCCAGGAATGCCGGTGAACTCGCCTACGCCGAGGAACTCGAACGCACCGGTGCGCGGGTCATCGCCCGGCTTTCCGACGGCTCGGTACCGCCGGCGTTTATGCAGGATGCGGGTGCTGCCCGGATCGACGGCGCCTCGCTGAAAGAACTGGTTCCCGACGTCGCGGCCCGGGAGGTCTATGTGTCCGGTTCTCCGGCGAGCGTCCGTTCCCTCCGCGCCGCCGCCCGCCGGGCCGGGGCCCGCCGGATCCATGTCGACTCCTTCTCCGGGTACTGAGCGCGTCGATTTTCCCTTCGAGCCCCCCTTCCTGCTAAGCTCTAGGACGTCCCGCCGGTAACGGCAGGAACCCTGACTGCCCTCGTAGCTCAGGGGATAGAGCGTCTGCCTCCGGAGCAGAAGGTCGTTGGTTCGATTCCAATCGAGGGCACAGACAAGAACCCCTAGGATCCACTGGATTCTGGGGGTTCTTTCGTGTTGGCTGGCACTGTGTAAGTGCAAAGGCCGCGCTGCGGCCCTACGAACGGGGACATCGGATGGACTTCGGTGCAACGCTGCTGTTTCCGTTCCAGTGGCTGGTCTCGGCGATCTTGGTGGGACTCCACGACGGCCTGAGCATTATCGGCATGCCGGCGGCCAGCGGCTGGACCTGGACCCTGTCCATCATCGGCCTGGTGCTGGTCATCCGCGCCGCCCTGATTCCCGTCTCCCTGAAGCAGATCAGGGCACAGCGCCGCATGCGGCTCCTGCAGCCGGACCTGAAAAAACTTCAGGACAAGTACAACGGCAAGACCGACCCGCTCTCCCGGCAGGCCATGGCGCAGGAACAGATGGCGCTGTACAAGAAGCACGGCACGAACCCGTTCTCGGCGTGCCTTCCCCTGCTGGTCCAAGTGCCATTCTTCTTCGCGCTCTTCACCGTGCTGTCAGGCATCCCGACGGCGGCTGCCAAAGGCCAGGGCATCGGGGCGATGAGCGCGGAGCAGGTGGTGCAGTTCGGGGAGTCGAGCATCTTCGGCGCCCCGCTGTCGGCGTCCATGCTCCACGGCACCCCGCCGGGCGGCAGCGCGGTGGCCGTGTGGATCCTCTCGATCGTAATGATCCTCACCATGACGGCGGCGCAGTTCATCACCCAGAAGCACGTCATGGCCCGAAACATGTCCGCGGAGACCGTGGCGGGCCCTGTCATGCGGCAGCAAAAGGCGTTGCTCTACGCCTTGCCGCTGGTCTTCGGCGCCGGCGGCATCATCTTCCCGATCGGCGTTCTGATCTACTGGACCACGACGAATCTATGGACCATGGTGCAGCAATTCGTCCTCGACCCCCGGTCCCCGTAGGAGGCCGGGCAGGAGACGCCGGCCGCCTTAGCTCCGGGATTCCACGATGGCCTTGAGCTCCGCCAGCGCCAGCGGCCACGCGTCGTCGAACATGGCAACGAATTCCTCTTCGCTGTCGAGCTCCACGTCCACCGTTGTGACGCCCCCTGACTCGCTGAAGGCGTATTTTTCATGGGCGCCCATAAAGGTCTTCGCTGCCTCGCTGGTGGTGTCGTCCTCGCCGTTGACGACTTGCCCGATGTAGCGCAGGGAGATCAGCTCGTTCGGCCTGTTCTCCTCGACGGTGGCGATCATCCCCGCCACTGAGCCGTCGCCGTCGGGCCCGAGGAACCGGATTTCGCTGCCCTGGTCCCAGTTCCCCTCGTAGGAGGACTCACTGTTGAACACGCTGGTCCACTCCCGGTACGTGGCATCGTCCAGCATGGTGGTCCACACGGCCTGCACGGGGGCGTTGACGGTCACCGAATACCGTAACTTTTCCATGGATGATTTTACGCCCGGGCGGGAACCGGCGAATAGTACGCAGTACAGGACGCAGCACAGGACGAAGTACAGCTGGCCGGAAAGCGGGCGCGGCCCCTGCCAATTGTCGGCGCCCGCTCGTAGGCTGTCTGCATCGGCAGCGGGGTTCCGGCGGCCGGGTGGCTGGACTGGGTGCCGGCCGCCGCATCGCCTCGGGATCCCGCCGAAGCACAAAGGGGTCTCACATGAACTGCTCCATCATCCCTCCGTACCTGCTCCGCCGCCTGGCAGCCCAGCGCGATCCGGAATTCTCGGCAACCGCGCGTGCGGCGAAGGAAGCCCTGCAGCACCTCCCCAGCGTCCAGGCATCGCGGGCTGTGCCAGGGCCCGGCAGCCACCCCGGCATGCGGGAACCCCAGCCGTCCCCGCCGGAACGGACGGTCTACGACGCCAAGTCCGCCGAGCAGCTTCCCGGCAGCGTGGTCCGCAAGGAGGGGGAACCGCCCACCGGTGATCTTGCCGCCGACGAGGCCTACGACGGGCTGGGGTACACCCACCGCCTTTACGCCGAGGCCTTCGGCCGGAATTCGATCGACGGCAACGGCCTGCACCTGGAGGCCACGGTTCACTACGGGCGCCTGTATGACAACGCGTTCTGGGACGGCCGGCAAATGGTCTTCGGCGACGGCGACGGCCAGGTCTTCCAGCGGTTCACGAAGTCCTTGAGCGTGATCGGCCACGAGCTCGCGCACGGAGTCACCCAGTACTCGGCAGGGCTGGTCTACCGCAACCAGGCCGGCGCACTGAACGAATCAATGTCCGACGTCTTTGGGGCGCTCGTTGAGCAGCACGTCCGGCGGCAGTCGACGGCGGAGGCCAGCTGGCTGATCGGCGAGGGCCTGTTCACGGACCAGGTCCAGGGGAAGGCACTGCGTTCCATGAAAGCCCCGGGGTCCGCGTACGACGATGACGTCCTCGGCAAGGATCCGCAGCCGGACTCGATGGACGGCTATGTGCACACGAGCGCTGACAACGGCGGCGTTCACATCAATTCCGGCATCCCCAACCGGGCTTTCTGCCTGGTGGCCACAAGCCTCGGCGGCAACGCATGGGACGCACCGGGCCGGATCTGGTACGACACGCTGACCGGCGGCTCGCTGGCCCCGAACGCGACGTTTGGCGCGTTCGCCAAGGCCACCGCAGCGTCCGCCAAGGAGCTTTTCGGGGCGGATTCCCCAGAGCATGACGCCGTGCGCTCCGCGTGGGAAACTGTAAAGGTAAAGTTCCCGGGAGCCCGGCGGTAACCAGGCTCATGACGATCCGAGCCCCATGAAGATCCGCGACTCATGAAAATCACTGTCCAGCGCAGCGGCGGCATTGCCGGCATGAAGCGGACGTGGACCGTGCAGCCCACGCCACCGGAGGATACAGACCTCTGGCAGCCGCTGATTGAGGCCTGCCCGTGGGACGCCGTCGCCGCGTCGGGCCGGGGTGCGCCCGACGGCCAGCCGGACCGCTTTCTGTACAACATCCGGGCCGGACAGCGCCGTGCCACCCTGCCAGAGCAGGCCGTCACCGGACCGTGGCGGGACCTCGTCGAGACGACCAAGGCGGCGGCCGAGCCGCCGCCGTCGGACGGTTTGGCTCCCTAGACCGCGGCGGCCAGGTGTCCGCGGAAGGTGCGGCGGTAGGACTGCGGGCTCGTGTCCAGCACCTTGGCGAAGTGGTGCCGCAGCAGCACCGAGTGGCCAAAACCGGATTCGCGCGCGATTTCGTCGATATTGAGGTCCGTGGTCTCGAGCAGTTCTTGGGCCCGCAGCACGCGCTGTGAATTGAGCCAGGCGGCCGGAGTCGCTCCCGTTTCAGAACGGAAGCGCCTGGCGAACGTCCGCGGCGACATGTGGACGCGCGCGGCGAGTTCGTTGACCGAATGGTCCTCCTCCAGGTGCCGCACCATCCACTGCAGGAGTTCCTCCATGGGCTCCGAGCCGCACCGCGGGATCGGCCGGTCGATGAACTGGGCCTGGCCGCCGTCGCGGTGCGGCGGAACCACCATGTCACGGGCAATGGCCGCCGCCACATTCGCACCGAATTCCACCCGGACCAGATGCAGGCAGGCGTCGATGCCGGCGGCTGTGCCGGCGCTGGTGATGATCCTGCTGTCCTCGACGTAGAGGACGTTTTCGTCCACCAGGGCGGCGGGGTACCGGCTGGCGAGCTCCTGGGAGTAGTGCCAGTGCGTGGTGCAGCGGCGGCCGTCCAGCAGGCCGGCCCGGGCGAGGGCGAACGCCCCGGAGCAGATGGACATGACCCAGGCCCCGCGGGCGTGGGCGCCACGCAGCGCCTCCAGGACGGATTCGGGGACGTCGCGGTCGTGGCCGAAGGGGGTCATGATGACCAGGTCCGCGTCCGCGGCTGCTTCCAGCCCGAGCCCCACATGCATGGACAGCCCGGATTTCATCGGAACATCGCCCGGTACGGGCGTGCAGACGCGGAAATCAAACGCGGGGACGCTGTTCCCGCGCGCCGAGCGGTCGATGCCGAACACTTCGAACGCAGTCGCGAACTCGAAGATCGAGAAGTTGGGGACCACGATCATTGCCACTGATTTGATCATGCCTCCATTCTGCCAGAAACGGTGGCAGAAATTATAGCTTTTTGGGCATTTCTGCCACTTCTTTTGTCTGTGCCATCGGAGAACCATGGAGGTATGGAACTCATCGGAATCGCAGTCATCGTCCTCATCGTCATCGGCCTCGCCGCCACCATCGCCGCACTCCGGAAGGACGGGCTCGGCCACAACCCGCCGGTCCGCTCGGAAGACTATTGGACGGCGCTGGACCTGCCCAGCACCAACTACACCTTCCGGATCTTCTGAGCCGGCCCTGAACCCGGATCGCACTGCCCCCAATCGAAGTAAAGCCACAACCGGCCCGGCCCCGCGAGGGACCGGGCACTTCTCCGTCCCGGACGTTGTCCCGGAGCTGTCCCGCAGCCCGCAACCCCGCGGGGACACTTCCCAGTAGACTGTGTGCAGCCATGACACTGCATATCTCCTACCCCGCCGAGCTGCCGGTCTCCGAGCGCCGCGAGGACCTGATGGCCGCGATCGCGGCCAACCAGGTGACCATCATCGCCGGCGAGACCGGTTCCGGTAAGACGACCCAGATTCCCAAGATGTGCCTGGAGCTTGGCCTCGGCGAGAACGGGCTGATCGGCCACACGCAGCCGCGCCGGCTGGCTGCCCGCACGGTCGCCGAGCGCATCGCGGAGGAACTGGGCGTCGAGATCGGCCAGGAAGTGGGCTTCCAGGTCCGGTTCACCGGGGAGGTCGGCCGCAACACCAAGGTCAAGCTCATGACCGACGGCATCCTGCTGGCTGAAATCCAGCGCGACAAGCTGCTGCGCAAGTACAACGCCATCATCATTGACGAGGCGCATGAGCGCAGCCTCAACATCGACTTCATCCTCGGGTACCTCAAGCGGATCCTGCCGCAGCGGCCCGACTTGAAGATCATCATCACCTCGGCCACCATCGATCCGCAGCGCTTCGCCAAGCACTTCGGCAGCGAAGAAGAGCCATCGCCGATCATCGAGGTCTCCGGCCGCACCTACCCGGTCGAGATCCGCTACCGGCCGCTGTCCCAGCCGGCCGGCGGTGCCGGCGACGATGATGCAGTTGCCGCCTCCGACGACGAACTCGAAGAGGACCGCGACCCGCTGGACGCAGTGTGCGACGCCGTCGACGAACTCGCGCAGGAGGCTCCCGGCGACATCCTGATCTTCTTCTCCGGCGAGCGCGAAATCCGCGACGCCGCCGAGGCCCTCAACGGCAGGATCCAGTCCAACCGGAAACTTGCCGGCACCGAGGTGCTCCCCCTTTTCGCCCGGCTGAGCCTGCAGGAACAGCACAAGGTCTTCCACCCGGGCAGCAAACGCCGGATCGTGCTCGCCACCAATGTCGCCGAGACGTCCCTGACGGTTCCCGGCATCAAATACGTCATCGACACCGGCACCGCGCGCATCTCTCGCTACTCGCACCGCACCAAGGTCCAGCGCCTGCCGATCGAGCGGGTCTCGCAGGCGTCGGCCAACCAGCGCTCCGGCCGCTGCGGCCGTGTCTCCGACGGCATCGCGATCCGGCTCTACGCGGAAGAGGACTTCGAGTCCCGGCCGCTGTTCACCGATCCGGAGATCCTGCGCACCAACCTTGCCGCGGTCATCCTGCAGATGACCGCCATGGGCGTGGCACGCGGGCCGAAGGACGTGGAGAACTTCCCGTTCGTGGAGCCCCCGGACTCGCGCGCCATCAACGACGGCGTCACCCTCCTCCGCGAACTCGGCGCCCTCACCGCGGCGCGCCCGCAGGACGAGACGGGCGACGGCGACGGCCGCCCCGGCCGCCGCCCGGCAACCGGCCGGAACGGCGGCGGCAGAAACGGCGGGGGGCTGACCGCCGTCGGGCAGCAGCTTGCCCAGCTGCCCGTTGACCCGCGGCTCGGCCGCATGATCGTCGAGTCCGGCAAGCGCGGCTGCGTCCGTGAAGTCATGATCCTGGCGGCCGCCTTGACCATCCAGGACCCGCGCGAGCGCCCAACGGACAAGCAGCAGCTCGCCGCCGAGAAACACGCCCGCTTCCGGGACGAGAACTCGGACTTCACCGGGTTCCTGAACCTCTGGAACTACCTCCAGGAGAAACAGCAGGAGCTGTCCTCCACGGCCTTCCGCCGGCTCTGCCGCGCGGAGTTCATCAACTACCTGCGCGTCCGCGAGTGGCAGGACCTGTTCGCCCAGCTGCGCCAGCTGGCCCGCCCGCTGGGCATCAGCCTGGACAACAAGCGCCTGGCCGATCCGGTCGGCAACCACGAAGGCATCCACATCAGCCTGCTCTCGGGCCTGCTGAGCCATGTGGGCATCCGCGACGAGCGCAAACGCGAATACGCCGGCGCCCGCGGCAGCCGCTTCGCGATCTTCCCGGGATCGGCCCTGTTCAAGAAGTCCCCCACCTTCGTGATGGCCGCCGAACTCGTGGAGACGAGCAGGCTGTGGGCCCGGGTGGCCGCGAAGTTCGATCCGCTCTGGGTGGAGCAGGTGGCACCGGACCTGGTCAAGCGCAGCTACAGCGAACCGCACTGGTCCAAGAAGATGGGCTCGGTGATGGCCCATGAGAAGGTCACGCTGTACGGCGTGCCCATCATTCCGAGCCGCCGGATCAACTACGGCAAGGTGGACCCGGAACTCTGCCGGGAACTGTTCATCCGGCACGCCCTGGTGGAGGGCGACTGGCAGACCCACCACAAGTTCTTCCACCGCAACCGGGCCCTGCTCCACGAGGTCGAGGAGCTCGAGGCACGGATGCGGCGCCGGGACATCCTGGTGGACGACGAGACGCTTTTCGAGTTCTATGACGCCCGGGTCGGCAGGGACGTCGTGTCCGAGCGGCACTTCGACAAGTGGTGGAAAGACGCCCGGCAGCAGGACCCCGCACTGCTCGATTTCGACCAGGCACTGCTGATCAGCGAAGACGCCGATGCCCTGGATGACTCGGCCTACCCGAAGTCCCTGCTGCACAAGGGCTTCGAGCTGCCGCTGAGCTACGAGTTCCACCCCGTTGCCCCCGGCTCGCCGCCCAACCCGTCCGACGGCGTCACCGCCGAGGTGCCCGTGCTGTTCCTGAACCAGCTCGACGACGCGGCCTTCCGCTGGCTGATTCCGGGCCAGCGGGTGGAACTGGTCACCGCCCTGATCAAGTCGCTGCCCAAGCAGGTGCGCAAGAACTTCGTGCCGGCCCCGGACGTCGCCCGGCAGGCCGTCGCGGCCCTCGAAGCCGACTTCGATCCGGCCGCCGACGAGCTGGAGGCCTCCCTCGAGCTCGTCCTGCGCCGGATCCGCGGCCAGGTCATCCCGCCGAATTCCTGGAACTGGGACGCCGTTCCGCCGCACCTGCGGGTCAGCTTCCGCATCGTGGACTCCCAAGGGAAGGTCCTCGACGAGGGCAAGGACCTTACTGCGCTGCAGGACCGGCTGGCGCCGGCCACACGCCGGGCGATCGCCGAATCGCTGGGCGCCACGCCGGCGACGACGGCGCCCGCCTCAAATGGCAGGTCGAAAGCCCAGACCAACGGCAAGGCCGCGGTTCAGGCGCCCGGCACGGCGGCAGGAACCGCGACCTCCGCGGCGTCGGCCGCCTCGACCGGTTTCGCCGAACAGGCGGGGCTGACCTCCTGGACTTTCGGGACACTGCAGCGCCAGGTCCAGGGCACGGTGAAGGGACATACAGTCATCGGCTACCCTGCGCTCGTGGATGAGGGACCCTCCGTGGCCCTGCGGCTCTTCCAGACCAGCTCAGAACAGGAACAGGCCATGCGCGGCGGAGTCATCCGCCTGCTCGCCCTGAGGGTGCCGCCGCCGGACCGCTATGTCTTGGAGCACCTGAACAATACCGAGAAGCTGACGTTCAGCCAGAACCCGCACGGCTCTGTCACGGTACTGATTGCGGACTGCGCCCTCGCCGCAATCGACAAGCTCACCCCCGCAGAGCTGCCGTGGGACGAGGCGTCCTTCAACGCGCTGTACGAGAAGGTCCGGGCGGAACTAATCGACACGGTCTTCACCGTCACCGCCGTCGTTGAGCGCATCCTGGCCAGCACCCGTCGGATCGAGAAGGCGCTCAAGGGAACCACCAGCCTGGCCCTGATCAGCGCCCTCAATGACATCAAGAGCCAGCTGGAGCAACTGGTGTTCCCCGGTTTTGTGGCACGCACCGGCTACAGCCAGCTCAGCCAGCTGCCGCGCTACCTCGCAGCGATCGAGAAGCGCCTCGAGAAACTCCCGACCAACGTCCAGCGGGATGCCCAGCACATGGCCGCGGTCCAGGCCATCGAGGACGACTACGACGACGCCGTGTCGGCCCTGCTCCCGGGCCGGCGGGCCGGAACCGAGTTAACCCAGGTCCGCTGGATGATCGAGGAGCTCCGGGTGAGCCTCTTCGCCGTCGAGCTCGGCACCGCCTATTCCGTCTCCGAGAAGCGGATCCGCGCAGTGCTGAACAAGGCGCTGGCGCCGGCGTAGCGGCTTCTAGGCCTCCGGAACGTGGGCAGCGTGCCCGGCTTTCCGGAGCCCTTCGCGCAGCTTCTCCGCGTTGGCGTCCAGCTGCGCCGGGTCAGGGTTCTGGTCCGCCGAGCCGAAGTCAAAGTCCGCCATCGTGTTGGACGGCCACACGTGCACGTGCAGGTGGTTGATCTCGTAGCCGGCCACAATGAGACCGGCGCGTGCCGCATCGAACACCTCGACCTGCACGGCGCCGATCTTCTGGGCCACCTGCATGACGCGGGCCAGAACCTCAGGGGAAGCATCCGTCCAGCGGTCCACTTCCTCGGTGGGCACCACCAGCGTGTGGCCGTCGGCGAGCGGGCCCACAGTAAGGAATGCCACGACGTCGTCCTCGCGCCAGACGAAGCGGCCGGGGATCTCGCCGTTGATGATCCGGGTGAAGAGAGTGCTCATGCGTCTGCCCTTTCCGAGGGTGTTCCGAGGGTACTGGTGTCCAGGACAAAACGGTACTTCACATCGCCGGCCACCATACGGTCGTAGGCCTCGTTGAGCTGCCCGGCATTCACCACCTCGACGTCGGAGGTGACGCCATGCTCGGCGCAGAAGTCCAGCATCTCCTGGGTCTCGGCAATGCCTCCGATCAGGGACCCGGCGTAGGCGATCCGGCGCCGGATCAACGCACCCGGGTTTACCGGCGGCATGTCCTCCGAGGGGAGCCCGAGCTGGAACAGGGCACCGTCGACGCGCAGGGTCCGGATGTACGGGTTGAGGTCGTGCGGTGCCGCGACGGTGTCGATGATGACGTCGATGCTCCGGTTGGCGGCGTCCATCTGGGCCTCGTCGCTGGACAGGATGACATCGTCCGCGCCGAGCTCCCGGGCCGCGGCAATCTTGGACTCCGACGTGGTGAAGACCTTCACTTCGGCGCCCATGGCCTTGGCCAGCTTCACGGCCATGTGCCCCAGGCCGCCCAAGCCAACGACGCCGACGACGTCCCCCTCCTCGACGTCGAAGTGGCGCAAGGGAGAGTACGTGGTGATGCCGGCGCACAGCAGCGGCGCGGCAGCGGCGGGGTCGAGGCCGTCCGGGACGTGCAGGACATAGCGGCGGTCCACGACGATCGAGGTGGCGTAGCCGCCCTGGGTGGTGGAGTCGCCGTTACGGCGGTCCTTCGAGCCATAGGTCCCGGTCATGCCGTTTTCGCAGTACTGCTCCAGGCCGTCGAGGCAGCTGTCACATTCCCGGCAGGAATCCACCAGGCAGCCAACGCCCACACGCTCGCCGGGGGTGAAATCATCGACGGCGGAACCGACCCGGCGGACCCGGCCGACGATCTCGTGGCCCGGGACCAGCGGGTAGTTCCGGTTGCCCCATTCGCCCCGCGTGGCGTGGACGTCCGAGTGGCAGAGCCCGCAGAATTCGATGTCGATCTCGACGTCGTCCTCCTTCGGCGCGCGGCGCGCAACTGTCAAGGGAACCAGGCCACTGTCACTTGCTGTCGCACCATAGGCGGCGGCAAGGCGGGGGCCCGGCGTCGTCGTATCCGTGGTGTCCGTCGTGTCCGTGGTCAGATCAGGCAGCGGTTTGGCGAGGGGCGGCGGTACGGGGCGTCCGGGAGTCATGGTCCGACGCTACCCCCGCGAGTTGTTTCCGGGCCAATTGCGGCCGCCTTGTGCACCGTGGCTGCGCGCGGCTTGACGGTCGGCTCGGACAACTTCTACCGTGCCGTGTTGCTGACGGACGTTTCGATGGCAGTCCAGGTCGTTGCTGTTCCCGCCGGAATGCCCTCCTGGGCCTGGGTAAGCACAGATCGCTCTCCGATCAGCAGCCCGGTCCCGGGGTCGATGATGAGCTCCTGACGCGTTTTGGCCGGGCCCTCCTCGAGGCGACCGATGGCCACACCGGTGCGGCCGTCCAGGTTGGCCTGGCCTTCGGTGACTGTCACCCCGGGAATCATGGCCGCGGCCTTGTAGAGCGCGGCCCGCAGGTCGGCAGGGACGACGCCGGTCCTCAGGAGGTCCGCGATGAACACGAGCGCTTCACCGTCGACGGACTGGCCCTTCCCCACGGTTTGTTTGTAGATGCTGTTCAGCAGCCGGTAGGGGTCGCGAGGCAGCTTGGACAGATCCGTGGCGTCCCACCAGCCCGAGCTTCCGTAGAAGGCTCCGTTGCGCGCACGCAACAACTCCGGGTAGGGCCGTATGTTCTGCTTGAGAACGTAGTCCTTAGACTTGGCGTCGAAGAAGGTCGTGGGTACGCGTCCCGATCGATGCCACACCCATTCAGCGGAGCGGTCAGCGGGAATGTACATGTCCGATTTTTCCGTGTCCAGCCACCGGTACTGGGATCCGTCTTGCTCCGTGGTGTACGTACCCCAGACGTTGGTGCTTTTGATCCTCAGATACTGGCCAGGGTTCACTACCGGGTCAGTCGTTTTGATCGTGGTCTCCGCAGCGTTGTTGAGGACTTCCGCAGCCTGGGCGGTGGCTCCACCGCGCCAGCCGGCAAGGCCGATGACATCTCCCGCTATCAGTGCTGCGACCACAGCAGCGGCGGCGGCCGACGTCAGCCAGATTCGGGTGCGGCGCGGACGCCGGGAGGAAAGTTCTGTGGGCGCAAGCTGCGGGGCCGCTTTGCTTGAAACGGTCGCACGGTCGTTGTCCTGAGCCGCCTCTGCGAGTGACTGCATGACTTCCAAGGATCGATCGCGGCTCCGGGCCAATTCGTCGTCGGTGATTTCTGCCGCCGGATCAACGGCTGCCAACCGACGACGAATCTGGTCAGTGGTTGTCTTCGTGTTCATAGTTCTGCACCTTCTGCCTGTGGCTGTGCGTGAATAAGGTGGCTCAATGCCTTGCGTGCCCGGTGAAGCCGCATCCTGACCGCCGTGGCACTCGTATTGAGCAGGTCGGAAATCTCTTTGGAGGTGAAGCCGTCCCAGTAGGTCAGGAGCAGTACTTCGCGTTCGTCCGGGCTGAGCCGCTCCAAAGCTTCCCGGACAGGCGAATCTTGGCTGGGGGCTTCGTCGCCCCGCTCGGACCGGAGAGCGCCGATGAGATTCGCGGACCGGACGGCGGAACGCTCGTGGTTCCTGAGGACATTCTTGGCCACGCCAAAGAGGACCATGACGGACAGGTCGCCGCCAGTGGCCAGCTTTTCCCACGCGATTCTGAAAACCTCGGAACAGAGATCTTCCGCGGTGGCGGCGTCTGCTGTTCTTCGTCGAAAATAGCGGTAAATGCGGTCATGGCCGGCCGCGTGCGCGGCCAGGAAACGCTTCTCGCGTTCCAATTTCCCGGGAACCGTCCGGACTGCTTGCAAGCTCATACCCCGTTAATGTCCGGCATCATCGAAAGTGTAACGACAGGGCTCAACAAACTGTCGATTGCCCCGCACGGTACGTCCGTCACAGCCTTTTTCTGTCAGAGGTCGCTGGCAAACTGGAACCATGGACGGCAAGCAAGAGCCCGACGTGGTTTCGGCGACATTGACGGTCGCGGACCTGGCGCGGATCCTGGCAGGGATCCCGTCCCCGGCCAGCGCGGCCGGCCTCATCGATGAAATTCGCGAGTTCGAGGACCTAAAGTGCGCCTTGGCCGCCCGTCAGGCCCGGCATGCCGCCGCCTTCGATCTGCTCCAGCGCCGTGAACAGGCCGACGCCGGCATGCCCGCCGAGCAGCTCGGCGCCGGCGTTGCTGCCCAGGTCGCACTGGCCCGGCGGGAATCCCCGGCCAAAGGCGGCCGGCTGCTCGGTCTGGCCAAGGCCCTTGCCAATGAAATGCCCCGTACCCTGGCTGCTTTGGAGGCCGGTCAGCTCAACGAGTGGCGCGCCACGCTGCTGGTCCGGGAAACGGCCTGCCTCTCGGCGGAAGACCGGGCCGCCGTCGACGAAGAACTCGCCCCCGACACCGGGACGTTCGACGGCGCCGGGGACCGGGCCATCATCGCCGCGGCCAGAGCGGCAGCCTACCGGCGCGACCCGCGCACCGTGACCCAGCGCGCCGCCCACGCCGCCACCGAACGGCACGTCAGCCTCCGCCCGGCCCCGGACACCATGTGCTACCTCACCGCCCTGCTCCCCGTCGCCGCCGGCGTCGCCGTCCATGCCGCGCTCACCCGGCACGCCGACTCCCTGCGTTCCGCCGGGGACCCCCGGACCGGCGGCCAGCTCATGGCCGACACCCTCGTTGAACGCACCACCGGCACCCCCGGCGGCATCACCGGGATCGAGATCCAGCTCGTCATGACCGACCGCACCCTTTTCCAGGGCGACAGCGAACCCGCCCGCCTCCCCGGGTACGGCATCGTCCCCGCCGGCTGGGCCCGGGAACTGCTCAAACGTGGAGGAAAAGCGGCCGGCACACGCCAGGAACCAAAGGGCGCGGCGGGATCGGGTGTGGATCGCGCGGGAGCTGAAGGATCGGACACTGCCATGGACCCGGATCTGCGCGTCTGGCTTCGCCGGCTCTACACCGCCCCGGACACCGGGGACCTTGTCGCGATGGAATCCCGCGCCCGGCTCTTCCCGCCCGGGCTCCGTCGTTATATCCAGGTCCGGGACGACACTTGCCGGACCCCGTACTGCAACGCGCCGATCCGCCACCTGGACCACATCATCCCCTGGCGCGAAGGTGGCCACACCACCTGCACCAACGGCGCCGGACTCTGCGAAGCCTGCAACCACACCAAAGAATCCCCCGGCTGGAACGTCCGACCCCGGCCAGGACCACGACACAGCATCGAGGTCACGACCCCCACCGGCTTCAACTACCACTCCACCGCACCCCCGCTGCCGGGCACCTCGCCGCCGGCTAAGCAAGTGCTCCGTCCACTGGTGTCGGGAAATTCCGGGACGGCCTCCGACACCAGCCACCACCGCCGCAAAATCCGGCAGAACGCCAAGACCCTAAAACGCGCCGTCGCCCGTCTGGCAGTTCTTCCGGCGGCATGAGCCAGCCGTCGCGTTGGCTGGGGCCACCGGGAGTCGCAGCACGAGCGAAAGCGCCCGCCGAACCGGGTGATCGGCGGGCGGTACACAGGAACTACCGGAGGGGAGATTGGGACCGCGTCCGGAAAGTACAGCAGCCGCGTCCGGATACGGGGCGGCGCCACGAAAGTGAAGCGGTCCCGTCCGGATAACGGCGGTCGCCCTAATTCCCCCCGGTCCCGCCAGAATACGGGGCATCCCCGGTCACAACATCATTCGAGGAATTGTTGGACCACTCGGAGAATGACCCGGGATAGAGTGCCGCGGGGAATCCCGCGATTTCGAGGGCCGCAATTTCGTGGGCCGCCGTGACACCGGAGCCGCAGTACACGGCGGTGGGGACGTCGGAGCGCACGCCGAGATCGGTGAAGCGCTCCCTCAACGTTGCCGGGGACAGGAACCTGCCGTCAGGAGCCAGGTTCGCGGTGGTGGGGGCGCTTACGGCTCCCGGGATGTGGCCCGCCCGCGGGTCCACGGGCTCGAACTCGCCGCGGTACCGCTCCCCCGCCCGGGCATCCAGCAGCAGTCCCTTCCTGCCCCACGAGGCCGTCTGCCCGGCGTCGATCACGGGCAGGGCGGCGTCCGTCAACTCAACGTCGCCGGCCTCCGCCTGCCGTTCGCCGCTTTCGACGGCGTAGCCCGCGCCCCGCCAGGCGGCCAGGCCGCCGTCGAGCAGGTAAACGTCGGCAAGACCGGCGTTCCGCAGCATCCACCAGAGCCTCGCGGCGGCCAGGTTCCCGCTGTCGTCATAGGGCACCACGACGTCGCCGCTGCGGATGCCCCAGGAGCGCGCAGACGCCTGGAATTGCTCCAGGGATGGGAGCGGGTGGCGGCCGCGGCTGGGGTCCGCGGGTCCGGCAAGTTCGGTGGCGAGGTCCACGAAAAGTGCACCGGGGAGGTGTTCCGCCAGATAGTGTTCCCGGCCGTGCGGGTCGCCGAGTGCCCAGCGCACATCGAGCAACACAGTTCGCTGCCCGGCTGTGCTGGCGCCGTCCAGCCGGTCCTTCAAGGTGGCCACGTCCATAAGGGTCTGCATCCGCCAACTCTATCCATCCGGGACCTGCCCCCGCGGGTAGGCTGGTGCGGTGATGAGAGTGCAGCAGCAGGACAGAGCATGGGCCGACGAAGCCATCCGCAGAATCAACGCCGAGAACAACCGGTCCGCGGACACGCACTTGTATTCCGTCCCGCTTCCCGAGCACTGGGGCGTCCAGCTGTACCTCAAGGACGAGTCAACTCACCGCACCGGCAGCCTGAAGCACCGCCTGGCCCGCTCACTGTTCCTCTTTGGGCTGGTCAACGGCTGGATCTCGGAAGGCACCACCATCGTGGAAGCCTCCAGCGGCAGCACGGCCGTGTCGGAAGCCTACTTTGCCCAGCTGCTGGGGCTGCCGTTCATCGCCGTGATGGCCCGGACCACCAGCCGGGAGAAGATCGCCCTGATCGAGCAGTTTGGCGGCTCCTGCCTGCTCGTGGACCACGCTTCGGAGGTCTATGAGGCAGCCGGGGACCTCGCCCGGCGCACCAACGGCCACTACATGGACCAGTTCACCTATGCCGAACGGGCCACCGACTGGCGCGGCAACAACAACATCGCCGAGTCCATCTTCGGCCAGCTTGCCCTCGAGGAGCACCCGATCCCCCGCTGGATCGTCGTGGGTGCAGGCACCGGCGGCACCAGCGCCACCATCGGCCGCTATCTCCGGTACCAGCGCCACAGCACGGAACTGGCAGTCGTGGATCCGGAAAACTCCGCGTTCTACCCCGGCTGGCTGGAGAGCCGCCGGGCCGGCGCAACGCACGCGGCGCCGGCAGGCCAGCCCTCACGGATCGAGGGGATCGGCCGGGCGCGGCTGGAGCCCAGCTTCGTCCCGGCCGTCATCGACCACATGATCCAGGTCCCGGACGCGGCTTCGGTGGCGGCCATGCGTCATCTGAACCACCACGCCGGCCTGCACGCCGGGCCCTCCACCGGCACGAACCTGTGGGGCGTCTGGCAGCTCATCGCCGAGATGATCGCCGAGGGCCGCCGCGGCAGTGTCGTGTCACTAATGTGCGACGGCGGAGACCGCTACGCCGGCAACTACTACAACCCGGAGTGGCTGCGGTTCCAGGGCCTGGATCCCGAGCCGCATGAAGCGACCATCCGCGACTTCTTCGCCAGCGGGACCTGGCCCGCCTAGGCCTGTGTAGCCCTAAACCTCGACGGTATCCCCGCTGGAGAGGTGCCGGTATTCGGTGCCGTACTTGGCGCCGAACCGCGTCACATGCCCTTCCACCAGTCCGCGCCCGCTGTCATTGAGCAGGGCGTCGTGGATCGGAAAGGCCCTCGGGGCCCGGACACCGATCACGAAGTCGACCACCTCCCCCACTTTGTTCCAGGGTGCGTGGATCGGCACCAGCAGTGTCCGCACATCCACGCCGTCGGGCACGATGAAGGAGTCGCCCGGGTGGTAGACGTTCGAGTCCACCAAATAGCCGATATTGGCCACCACCGGAATCTGGGGATGGATCACCGCGTGCTGCCCTCCAAAGGTCCGGATGGAGAACCCCGCCGTCTCGAAGTTCTCGCCGGTGGCGACCGTATGGATCCGCTGCCCGGCGTCGGGCGCCTTCTCCCGCAGTTGCGCCGCGACGCCGGCCGGAGCGAAGAGTTGCAGCGCACCGTCGGCCAACAGGGCGGCAGTGACGGCGTCGACGTCGATATGGTCCGGGTGTTCGTGCGTGATCAGCACGGCATCGGCGCCGGCGAGGGCCAGGTCCGTCTCCGAGAAGTTCCCCGGATCGAACACCAGCACCTTGCCGTCCTTCTCCAGCCGGACACAGGCATGCGTGAATTTGGTCAGCATCATCCGGCCAGCCTAGGGTTCCGGCAAAGCGGTGTCCACGGGCCCGGCTGGTAATCTGGGACCTTGCCACCACCCCGTATCGAGACCACCAGCGAAGCGAGTTCCACGATGTCCCAGGGCGCCACCGCCAACGGCAGCCGGGCAGCGGCGCCGGCTCCTGCCGCGGCCAAAGAGCAGCGGGTCACGAAGCAGCGGCTCGCGGTCAGCGCGGTCCTGGACGAGCTGACGGACTTCGTCAGCACCCAGGAACTGCACCGGATCCTGCAGGAGCGCGGCACGTCGGTGTCCCTCGCCACGTCCTACCGGATCCTGCAGTCCCTCGCTGACGAGGGCCAGGTCGACGTTCTCCGGAACGCCGACGGCGAGGCCGTGTACCGGCGCTGCGCCGTCACCGGCCATCACCACCACCTGCTGTGCCGCAGCTGCGGCAAGGCCGTCGAAGTCGAGGCGCCGGCCGTCGAGGCCTGGGCCGCGCGGACCGCCACCGAGCACGGCTTCACTGCGGTGGAACACACCGTCGAAATTTTTGGGCTGTGCCCGGAGTGCACGGCCCGGACTACCGCCTAGGCCCTGACCCCGCGGGCAGGAGCGAGAGCGTCGTCGGCGTCGAGAGCGTCGTCGGCGTCGTCGGCAGTGATCAGGATGTTGCCCTCCGAAATGGATTCGGACAGCACGTCGTGCTCGATGGCGGTGGCCAGCGGCTTCTGCTTGACGAAGCACATCAGCACGGCGGCGGCCAGCGCCAGCGGCACCATCCAGATGAAGATGGGAGTCAGCGCGTCGTTGTATGAAGAGATGATGGCCTCCTTGATCGGCGCCGGCAGGTGACTGACCACCGCGGGAGTCAGAGAGTTCGATCCTCCCGGTGTGCCTCCCCCGGTGGCCGCGGCCGGCAGCCGCTCGGCGAGCAACTCGGCCAGCCGGCTCGCGAAGAGGCTTCCCACCACTGCGGAGCCGAGGGTGGCGCCGATCTGCCGGAAGAAGTTGTTCGACGCCGTTGCAGTGCCGACCTCGCGCAGCGGGAAGGAGTTCTGCACAATCAGCACCATGATCTGCATGCTCAGGCCCAGCCCCAGGCCCATCACGGCCAGGTAGGCGCAGATTTCCCAGAGCGGCGCTCCGGGCTTCAGGGTGGAGAGCAGCACGAGGGCGATGGCGACCAGAACGCCGCCTGCAATGGGCATCCACTTGTAGCGGCCGGTGCGGCTGACCAGCTGGCCTGAGACGACCGAGGCAACCAGCAGGGCGCCCATCATCGGGATCATCAGCAGCCCGGATTCGGTGGCGTTGACGCTGAAGGCCATCTGCAGATAGGTGGGCAGGTAACCGATTGCGCCGAACATGGCCACACCGATCAGCAGCCCGGCAATGGTCGAGAGGTTGAAGTTGAGGTCCTTGAACAGGTGCAGCGGAATAATCGGCTCGGCCGTGCGCCGCTCCACCAGAACGAAGGCAATCGCGCTGAGGATGGTGCCGGCGATCAGGGCCAGAATGATCGGATCGTTCCACTCGTACTTGCCGCCACCCCAGGTCGCGAACAGCACAAGGCAGGTCGTGGCGATCGCGAGCAGCACCATGCCGCCGAGGTCCAGGCGCGGCTTGCCGCTGTGCTTGGGCAGCTTGAGGAAGAAGACGGCCCCTGCCAGCGCCAGCAGGCCCAGGGGGATGTTGATCCAGAACACCCAGCGCCAGCCGGGTCCTTCGGTGAACCAGCCGCCCAGCAGCGGCCCGGCGACGGAAGCGATGGCAAAGACGCCGCCCATCATTCCCATGTACTTTCCGCGTTCGCGCGGCGGGACGACGTCGGCGATGACGGCCTGCGACAGGATCATCAGGCCGCCGCCGCCGAGGCCCTGGACGACGCGGGCGGTGATGAGGACCCCCATGTCATTGGCGAGGCCGCCGATGACGGACCCGATCATGAACAGGACGATGGCGGCGATCAGCAGGGCTTTGCGTCCCATGAGGTCGCCGAGTTTGCCGTAGATCGGCATGGTGATGGTGGAGGCGAGGATGAAGGCGGTGATGACCCAGAGCATGTCGCTGACGCCGTGGAGTTCACCCACGATGGTGGGCAGCGCGGTGCTGAGCACCGTCTGGTTCAGCGCCGCGAGCAGCATCGAGAGCATCAGGCCGACGAACAGCAGCACCATGTGCTGTTTTTCCCCGGCAGGTCCCGTGGCGGGGACAGCGTGCGTGGTCATGAGAGTTTCCTTAGGAGTTCGTGGAGCAGTGCCAACGACGGCTGGAGGGTTTCCGCGGAGAGACCCTCGACGGGGTCGAAATCGGCGGAGGTGAGTTTGAAGCGGATGGGGACGCCGGCAATCATGACCAGCATGCGCGCGGACTCCTCGGGGCCGAAGCCTTCGGCGCCGGCCGCCCAGCCGGGATCCTCGGCCAGCAGGCCGGCGAGCCCCTGGCAGACAAGCGTCTCGGCTTTAACCATGTAGTCCATGTGGCGGCGGCCCAGGTGCGGATCCCGGGCGATCAGCTGGCGGCGGCGTGCGCGGTCGGCGCCACCGAGCGCGGTCGAGGCAACGGTCATCAGGAGGCCCGCAACCTGCCCCACCAGATCGTCCGCGGTGACGGAGATCCTGGTGAGCAGCGACGCTTCCAGGACAGGCTCGCGCAGGCCCAGGATGGCGTCTTCCTTGGCCTGGAAATAGTTGAAGAACGTCCGCGGGGAGACGCCGGCACTGGCGGCGACGGCCTCGACCGTGGTCTGATCGACGCCGTTCTGCAGCGCAAGCGACGCGGCCGCCTCATGGAGGGCCAGCCAGGTTTCAGCCTTCTTGCGCTCACGCAGGGGCATCGAAACAGCATCAGTCATGGGTTAAATAATTGCACGACTGCAATGAATGCACAAATGCATACTTGCAGTGATGCACACTTGCAACTTGAGGTCGCCCCGGCTCAGGCGGCCGGCGCCGCCGCCCTGCGGACAACCCGGCCGTTGATTCCGCGCTTGGCCCGGGCGCCGCCGATAATACGGCAGACGACATAGATGAGAAACGACAGCGTAGTCACGTAGGGGCTGATGGGGATCCGGCCGCCGAGGGCCAGCAGGATGCCGCCCACCGTCGCCGTCACGGCGAACACGACACTCAGGACCACCACCAGCCGCGGCGACGAGGTCACCCGCATGGCGGCAGCCGCGGGAGTGATAAGCAGCGCCAGCACCAGGAGGGCGCCGACGATCTGGATGGAGAGCGCCACGCTGACGCCAAGCAGCAGCATGAAACCGAGGGCCAGCGCCCGCACTGGCACACCGCGGGCAGCGGCGACGTCGGGGTCGACACTGGCAAACGTCAGCGGCCGCCAGATGGCGACCAGGGCCAGCATCACGACGACGGCGGCCCCCGCCAGCACCTGCAGCTGGACCGTTCCGACCGAGACGATCTGCCCGGTGAGCAGGCCAAACTTGTTGGCCGCACGGCCTTCATAGAGCGAAAGGAAGAGGATGCCCAGGCCGAGGCCGAACGGCATGAGCACGCCGATGGTCGAATTCTTGTCCCTGGCGCGGACCCCCATCAGGCCCAGCAGCAGGGCGGCGGCCACGGATCCCGCCAGGGAACCCAGCACGACGTCGACGCCGATCAAGAGGGCGAACGCCGCGCCGGCAAAGGAGAGCTCGGAGATTCCGTGCACGGCGAAGGCCAGGTCCCGCTTCATCACGAAGGTTCCCACGAGGCCGCCCAGCAGGCCCAGGACCGCCCCGGCCCAGATCGAGTTCTGGACGAGAATGAGCAGTTCGCCGTAGTTTTCGAAGTTGAAGACTGAGTTGAGCAGGCTGTGCAGGTCCATCTAGCCCACCTCCCCCGCCACGGCGTGCGCGTCTTCGTGATGGTGGGTCGTGGCGTCGGGGACACCGACCACCACCATCCGGCCGTTCGCGCTGATCACTTCGACATGGCTGCCATAGAGATCGGACAGAACCTCGGTGGTCATGACCTCTTCCGGCGTCCCCACCCGGAACCGTCCGCCGGCCAGGTACAGCACGCGGTCGACGTAGTCCACGATCGGGTTGATCTCGTGCGTCACAAACACCACCGCGCTGTCCTGCTCGTGGCACTGCTCATTGATCAGGGCGCTGACAGCCTGCTGATGCTGAAGGTCGAGGGACAGCAGGGGCTCGTCGCACAGCAGGACCTTCGGATCGGCGGCCAGGGCCTGCGCCACCCGCAGCCGTTGCTGCTCGCCGCCGGAGAGCTGGCCCACCGGCACTTTCGCGTAGTCCTGCGCGCCCACGAGCTCGAGCAACCGGTCGATCTTCCGGTTGGCCTGGGCGGCACCGAGGCGGATCCCCCACCGGTGGCCATCGACGCCAAGGCCCACAAGGTCGCGGGCCCGCAGCGGCGTGTCGGGGTCGAAGGACTTCTGCTGCGGGACGTAGCCGATCCGCCGGCTCCCGCGCTCCACGGGGTGGCCGTCCAGCACCGCGGTCCCGGAAGTGAGTTCCTGCAGCCCGAGCAGCACTTTGAGGAATGTCGTTTTACCGCTGCCGTTGGGGCCGAGGACGGCGAAGAATTCACCCGGGTTGATGTCCAGATCCAGGTTCTCCCAGAGAGTCCGTTCACCGAACGCGAGGGAGGCACCGCGGAGACTCACTACAGGGGTCAACTTCGCTTTCCTCGATTTCTGCGCAAGCTTGGATGGTTGCACTGTATGCACGCGCGGTCTACTCACGCCGTTCCGATAATCTTAGGCCCGCCCGGCCCCGGGCCGGGGTCATTCGGGCCGGGGCTGTTACTGCCGCCGGGGTTGTTGCCCGGGTGGGGTCCTCAGGACAGCGTGCGGACGATGCCGTCCACGTTGTCCGTCATCCACGGAAGGTACCCCTTGCCGTCCGGGAGGGTCTCGCTGAAGTCGAGCACCGGGATCCCGGCCGACACGGCGGCGTCCTTCAGGGCGAGGGTCTGCGGCCCCTCGGTCTGGAGGTTGTAGGCCAGCAGCTTGATGCCGCCGGAGCCCACCAGGTCGACGGCGGTCTTCAGCACGGCGGGCGGGACATCGGCGTCGGATTCAATGGCGGACAAGTAGTCGGCGGGAGTCTTGTTTTCCAGCCCGGCAGCCTCCAGCAGGTACAGCGGCACCGGTTCGGTGACGGCGGCCACCCCCGGGCCGGCGGAGGCCTTGACCGCGGCGAGCTTGGATTCCAGCGCGCCGAGCGAGCCCTTGAATGCCGCGGCGTTGCTGCGGAACGTCTCCGCGGAGGACGGCTCCAGTTCACCGAGCTTGGCAGCGACGGCATCCGCCAGCCGGGCCATGGCCGGCAGGCTGTACCAGACGTGCTCGTTGAAGCCCGCATGGTCATGGCCGTGCCCGTCGGCGTCGTGCGAGGCGCCGGCTTCCTCTTCCGGGACCAGCCCGGAGAGCTCCACCGCGTTCAGGACGCGGCCGTGGTCCAGCCCCGTGTCGTCGGCGAGCTTGTGGATGAAGCCGTCATAGCCGCCGCCGTTTTCCACGAGCAGCTCGGCTTTGGACACCGCCAGCTTGTCCTGGGTGGTCGCCTCGTAGGAGTGCGGGTCCTGGCTGGTGCGCGTGATGATGGACTCGACGCGCACTTTGTCACCGCCGATGGTGCTGACGATGTCGCCGTAAACACTGGTGGAGGCAACGACGTCGACAATTCCGTCGTCGGCGTTTCCCTGCGGGTTCCCCGGGGTCTGGCCGCAGGCCGTCAGGAGCACGCTCAGGCCGGCAAAGGCCGCAACGATGGCACGGGCAGCAGGACGACGCACGGGAAACCTCGGATCTGTTATTGAGAATCAGGAGCAATAGCAACAGATTTGAGTGTAGCCCTAAATAGGAATGATTCCTATTTAGGGCTACCTCCGAGCCTGTCTCAGCTACTGGTCCTGGCCGAGCCTCCGGTAGCCGGTGGCCTGCGTGGCATCCCTGATCTCGCCGACGAGCTCCTCGATGACGTCCTCGAGGAACAGCACGCCCTGGGTTTTTCCGTCCGCGCCGATCACACGGGCCAGGTGCGATCCGGTCCGCTGCATCACTGACATGGCCTTCTCGATCTCGTCGTCCATGGACAGGTTCGCCAGGGACCGGATGTGGCTTTCGGCGATCGGCTGGTGATAGGCCGCGTCCGGGATGGACAGCACATCCTTGATGTGGAGGTAGCCGGAGAGCATCCCGTCATCGTCCAGCATCGGAAAGCGCGAGAACCCGGTCCGGCTCACGGCCTTTTCAAACTCCACCGGCGTGGTGGCCGACTTCAGCATCACCAGCTTGTCCAGCGGGACCATCACGCGCGACGCGGTATGTTCCGAGAACTCCAGCGCACCCGTGATCAGCCCGGCGTCGTCATCCACGAGCCCGTGGCGGGTCGATTCCTGCACGATCGACTGGACTTCCTCAAGCGTGAAGGAGGACGTGACCTCATCCTTGGGCTCGATCCGCATCAGTTTCAGGATGTGGTTCGCGGACCAGTTGAGCGCCACGATGACCGGCTTCACCACGCGGGCGACGAACATCAGCGGCGGCGCCAGGAGCAGGGCCGCCTTGTCCGCCACGGACACCGAAATGTTCTTCGGCACCATCTCGCCAATCGTGACGTGCAGGAATGTGACCAGCAGCAGGGCGACGGCGAACGCGGCGATGTCCGCGATCTCCACCGGAACGCCGACCGCTTCCAGCGGCACCACCATCAGGTGGTGGATTGCCGGTTCCGCGACCTGCAGGATCAGCAGCGAACAGACGGTGATGCCCAGCTGCGCGCAGGCCAGCATCAGCGAGACGTTTTCCATCGCCCGCAGGGTGGTTTGCGCGCGTTTGGATCCCGCCTCGGCCAGGGGTTCGATCTGGCTCCGGCGCGCGGACATGACCGCGAACTCGGCACCAACGAAGAAGGCGTTGCCGAGCAGCAGCACAACAAGCCAGAGGATTCCTGCCCAGTCGCTCATGCGGCACCTACCTGCCCGGCCGGGTGGTTCCCGCTCTGGATCCGCACGGGCTTGAAGCAGATCCGGTCGATCCGCCGCCCGTCCATGCGCGTCACGCTCAGGGTCCCGCCGCCGACGTCGACGGTGTCACCGACCGCGGCAATCCGGCCCAGCTGGCTCATGACGTAGCCTCCCACTGTTTCGTAGGCAGACTCGTCGGGCACGGTCAGGCCCGGAATCTGTTCGGAGAGTTCATCCGGGCGGAGCAGGCCCGGGAAGTACCAGTCCCCCGAGGCGCTCTGGAGGAGCCCCGGCCGGACCTTGTCGTGCTCATCGGCGACTTCTCCGACGATTTCCTCCACCAGGTCCTCGAGGGTGGCGATGCCGGCGGTGCCGCCGTACTCGTCCAGGACCACGGCCAGCTGCAGGTTGCCTTCGCGCAGTTCCGCGAGCAGGGCATCCAGGTGGATGGTTTCCGGAACGCGGAGCACATCGGTCATGATCGCGCCGGCTTCCAGCTTGGCGCGCCGGTCGGAGGGCACGGCGATGGCCTTCTTGATATGCACCACGCCGCGGATGTCGTCGGAGGATTCCCCGATGACCGGGAACCGTGAATAGCCGGTGCGGCGTGCGGCGTCCACAATGTCGGACACCGGCTGGTCGCCGTCGATGGTCTCGACCCGGATGCGGGGCGTCATAACGTCCGCTGCCGTCCGTCCCGAAAACTTGAGCGTCCGGGCAACGAAGTTGGCGGTCCCGGCGTCGAGGGTCCCCATCGCCGCCGAGCGGCGCACGAGGGAGGCCAGCTCCGCCGGAGTCCGGGCACCGGAAATCTCTTCCTTGGCCTCGAGACCGAAGATATTGAGCACCTTGTTGGAGAAGCCATTAAGCAGCACGATGGCGGGTTTGAAGATGGCGGTGAAGATCAGCTGCGGGCGGGCCAGGGCCTTGCCGACCTGGAAGGACAGCGCGATCGCCATGTTCTTCGGCACCAGCTCGCCGATCACCATGGAGAGGAGCGTCGCG
This sequence comes from Arthrobacter sp. 05N429, assembly GCF_056397045.1. Classification (NCBI taxonomy): domain Bacteria; kingdom Bacillati; phylum Actinomycetota; class Actinomycetes; order Micrococcales; family Micrococcaceae; genus Arthrobacter; species Arthrobacter sp. 05N429. The sequence continues at coordinate 702,911 of NZ_JBFTMQ010000001.1, read as the reverse complement.
AAGGCCATCGCCAGGATCAGGGACACCGAGGAAATCGCGGCTTCCGGCAGCCCGAAGGCGCGCAGCGGCCCTTCAAGCAGTGCGCCGACCGACGGCTCCATAACGTACCCGGTCAGCAGGGTGGTGATGGTGATGCCCAGCTGGCAGCTGGAGAGCTGCGTGGACAGGGATTTGAGGCATTTGAGCAGGGGTGCGGCGGCAGTGTCGCCGTCATCCACTGCGCGCTGGACCGTCGCCTGGTCAAGGGCGACGAGTGAGAATTCAACGGCTACGAAGAAGCCGGTTCCGAGGATGAGCAGCAGGCCGGCAACGAGAAGGAGCCACTCCATTTAGCGGCCCGCTTCCGGAGCCGCAACACCGCGGGGGCGCCCGTGTAGTCTGCCCGGCGGAGGATGGTCAGCCGCGGCCGACCCTGATTCGTGGAAGGCTCCGGTGTGGCGTGCCGCCGGAGAGTGATGGGCGCGTGAACGGGGTTTGCCGGCTCTTCGGGAAGACTGCGCGGGAACGGATTCCGTTCCCCGCTGACAGCCCCCAGGCCGGCACCTAGATTTACTGTCCATAAGAATTTCAGTCTACAGGAGCACCCCGGCACGGCCGCCGTCATGACACCGTTAGGAGGCGCCCGACGTCGGCCGGTTCCGTCAGCGGCGCCTCACCAGCTCTGCGGGACCGGACGGCCTTCCTCGTAGCCGGCCGCGGACTGGATTCCCGCCACGGCGCGTTCCCGGAATGCTGCAAGGTCCGCTGCACCGGCGTAGCTCATGGAGCTGCGGAGCCCGGCGGTGATCATGTCCAGCAGATCCTCGACGCCGGGCCTCACCGGATCGATGAACATCCTGGAAGTGGAGATGCCTTCCTCGAACAAGGCCTTGCGGTCCTTTTCGAAGGCGCCCTCGCGCTGGTTGCGGTTCTGCACGGCCCGGGCGGACGCCATGCCGAAGCTTTCCTTGTACTGCCGCCCGCCGGCGTCCTGCTGCAGGTCCCCCGGGCTCTCGTGCGTGCCGGCGAACCAGGATCCGATCATGACCTGGCTTGCCCCGGCCGCCAGGGCAAGCGCGACGTCGCGCGGGTAGCGGACACCGCCGTCGGCCCAGACCCGTCCGCCGGCCGCCCGGGCGGCGGCCGAGCATTCCAGCACCGCGGAGAACTGCGGCCGGCCCACGGCCGTCATCATGCGGGTGGTGCACATGGCGCCGGGGCCAACTCCGACCTTAACGATGTCCGCCCCGGCCTGGATGAGTTCGCGCGTCGCCTCGGCCGTGACCACGTTGCCTGCCACCACGGGGACGCCCGGGTTGAGGCCCTTGACCGCGGCCAGGGCGTCGAACATTTTCTGCTGGTGGCCGTGAGCGGTGTCCAGGACCAGTACGTTGACACCGGCGGCGAGGAGTTCCGCGGCCCGCCCGGCGACATCGCCGTTGATCCCGACGGCGGCAGCCACCTTCAGCCTGCCGGCGGTGTCCAGCGAGGGCCGGTACAGCGTGGAGCGCAGTGCGCCCTTCCGCGTGAGGACCCCGGCCAGGACACCATCCCGCTGCACGGGCGCAAAGTCGGTCCCGGCAGCGTCCATCGCGTCGAAGGCGCGGCGCAGGCCGGAGCCGGCGTCGCCGTCGGGCGTGTCGTCCAGCATGGCGGCGTCAAGTACCAGCGGCTGGCGCATCACCGAGGCGAGCGAGGCGAAACGGTCCTGGCCCTCGCAGTCGGCAGCCCGGACGATGCCGCTCACCGCACCCGAGTCATCCACCACCACGACCGCCCCGTGCGGACGCTTGCCCATCAGGTGGAGGGCATCGATGACAGTGTCGGCGGGCGACAGCGTGACCGGGGTTTCCAGGACGGCGTGGCGGGTCTTGAGCCAGGAGGCAACATCGCGGATCACGTCCAGCGGCACGTCCTGCGGCAGCACGGCCAGTCCACCGCGCCGGGCCATGGTCTCGGCCATACGCTTGCCGGTCACCGCCGTCATGTTGGCCGCCACCAGCGGAATAGCGGACCCTGTCCCGTCATCCGCGGCCAGGTCCACGTCCAGGCGGGAGGTGACGTCGGAACGGGACGGTACCAGGAAGAGGTCCGAGTAGGTCAGGTCGGTGGTGGGCTCTGTCAGGAAACGCACGGCTGCTCCTTAAAGTAAGCAAAAATTGGCATTCCGGTGCTCAACGGGTTCTCTGAGCGATTCTAGCGAGGCTTCCCGAACCCTGCGGGCGCGTCCGCTCCGCTGCCCGGCCGGCCGCGCCGGCAGCCCCGATGGACGGCCGGAAGACGCGCCGCGGCGGCGCTTTGAGCAGACTTGATGATTTGAGTCACCCTTATTGGCGGTTTGGCAAGAATCGTCACTAGACTGGCAGGGGTCTGGGTTCACTGGACGCGGAGACTGGTTCAATCGTTGTGCTGCGGCACCGTGAAACCAGTGGGAATCAAACTCATGGAAGAGGCGTAATTCAAGTGCCAGAGCAGCCTAGCCACCGTCTACCAGAGGAATTTGGCGGAAACGAGTGGCTCGTTGACGAACTGTACGAGCGTTATCAGCAGGACAAGAACACGGTGGATGCCAAGTGGTGGCCCTTGTTCGAATCCTTTGGCGCCGGAGACAGTGCCTCCACCAACGGGACCTCAGGCGCAGCGGCAGTTGCGCACCCCGCCACTCGCGAACTTCCCGTGGTAGCTCCTGCGGCTCCGGCAGCGCAGCCGGCCGCACCTGCAGCACCCGCCCCTGCCGCTCCTCCCGCCGCTCCCGCCGCGAAGAAGGCCCCGGCCACCATTGCCCGCGACGGTTCCAAGACCTCGGAGGCCGGCCCCGGCACTGCGCCCATCCCGGCCCAGCTGCCCAAGAACATCAAGGCCCCGACGGCTCCCGAGGAAGACGTCGTCTCCGTCCTCCGCGGACCGGCCAAGGCGATCGCGTCGAACATGGTCACCAGCCTGGAGGTTCCGACCGCCACCAGCGTGCGGGCGATCCCGGCGAAGCTGCTGATCGACAACCGCGTGGTGATCAACTCCAATCTTGCCCGTGCCCGTGGCGGCAAGGTCTCCTTCACGCACCTGATCGGTTACGCCGTCATCCGCGCCCTGGCCCAGTTCCCCTCGATGAACGTCTACTACGACGAGGTGGACGGCAAGCCGGTCGCCGTCCAGCCGGCCCACGTCAACTTCGGCATCGCCATCGACATGCCCAAGCCCGACGGCACCCGCCTGCTGATGGTCCCGAACATCAAGAAGGCGGAGACCCTCAACTTCTCCGAGTTCTGGCACACCTACGAGGACCTGATCAAGCGTGCCCGCGCAGGCAAGCTGACGGCCGACGACCACTCCGGCACCACGGTCTCGCTGACCAACCCGGGCGGCATCGGAACCGTGCACTCCGTGCCGCGTCTGTCCAAGGGACAGGCCGCCATCATCGGCGTCGGCGCACTGGATTACCCCGCGGAATTCCAGGGCGCCAGCGCGAAGATCATCGCGCACAACGCCATCAGCAAGGTCCTTACCCTGACCTCCACCTATGACCACCGCGTCATCCAGGGCGCCGGCAGCGGCGAGTTCCTGAAGCTGGTCCACCAGCTCCTGCTGGGCGCCCAGAACTTCTACGACGAGATCTTCGAATCCCTGCGGATCCCCTACGAGCCCGTGCGCTGGAGCCCCGACCTGCAGGTGGACCCGGCCGACGAGATCAACAAGGTCGCCCGGATCCAGCAGCTCATCCACGCCTACCGCGTCCGCGGCCATCTCATGGCGGACACCGATCCGCTCGAGTACGTCCAGCGCAAGCACCCGGACCTCGACGTCCTGACCTACGGCCTGACGCTGTGGGACCTGGACCGCGAATGGCCCACCGGCGGTTTCGGCGGCAAGCCCATGCTGGCATTCCGCGACATCCTGGGCGTGCTCCGCGATGCCTACTGCCGCACCACCGGCATCGAATACATGCACATCCAGGACCCGGAAGAGCGCAAGTGGTTCCAGGACCAGCTGGAGCACCCGTACTCCAAGCCGAGGCCGACGACGAACTCGACGAAGTGGCGATCGGCATGGCCCACCGCGGCCGGCTCAACGTGCTCACCAACATTGCCGGAAAGACCTACGCCCAGGTCTTCCGCGAATTTGAAGGCACCCAGGACCCGCGCTCCGTGCAGGGCTCCGGCGACGTGAAGTACCACCTCGGCACCGAGGGCACGTTCACCTCGGACAACGGCAAGGAGACCAAGGTCTACTTGGCCGCCAACCCGTCGCACCTCGAAGCCGTGGACTCCGTCCTCGAAGGTATCGTCCGCGCCAAGCAGGACCGCCTCGACCAGGGCGAAGCCTTCCCCGTGCTGCCGATCATGGTGCACGGCGACGCCGCATTCGCCGGCCAGGGCGTTGTCGCTGAAACGCTCAACCTCTCCCAGCTGCGCGGCTACCGCACCGGCGGCACCATCCACATCGTGGTCAACAACCAGGTCGGCTTCACCACCGCCCCGTCCTCGTCGCGGTCGTCCACCTACTCCACGGACGTCGCCAAGATGATCCAGGCGCCGGTGTTCCACGTGAACGGCGACGACCCCGAAGCCGTGGTCCGCATCGGCCAGCTCGCCTACGAGTTCCGCCAGCGGTTCCACAAGGATGTTGTCATCGACATGGTCTGCTACCGCCGCCGCGGCCACAACGAGGGCGACGACCCCTCGATGACCCAGCCCCTGATGTACAACCTGATCGAGGCCAAGCGCTCGGTCCGCAAGCTGTACACGGAATCCCTGATCGGCCGCGGTGACATCACCGAGGAAGAAGCCGAGCAGCTGCTGCGCGACTACCAGGAACGGCTGGAGCGTGTCTTCGCGGAAACGCATGCCGCGCAGACGTCGCCGATTCCGATCATCACGGCGGATTCCGCCGCGGTATCCGATCTGGAGCGCCCGATGGCACAGCAGTCCGACTCCGGCATCAGCGCCCCGGCGTCGACGGCGATCTCCGCCGAGACGCTGGCGCGCATCGGCAAGGCACACGTCGACATCCCCGAGGGTTTCACGGTCCACGCGAAGCTCAAGCAGCTCCTCGAGAAGCGCGAAGTCATGTCCCGCGAAGGCGGCATCGACTGGGGCTTCGGCGAACTGGCTGCGTTCGGTTCGCTCATCATGGAAGGCGTTCCCGTCCGGCTCGCCGGCCAGGACTCGCGCCGCGGCACGTTCGTGCAACGCCACGCCGTCTTCCACGACCGCGCCAACGGCGACGAGTGGCTGCCCTTGGCTCACCTCTCCGATGACCAGGCCAAGCTGTGGATCTACGACTCCCTGCTCTCGGAATACGCGGCCATGGGCTTCGAATACGGCTACTCGGTGGAACGCCCGGATGCCCTGGTGCTCTGGGAGGCGCAGTTCGGTGACTTCGTCAACGGCGCGCAGACCATCATCGACGAGTTCATCTCCTCGGCCGAGCAGAAGTGGGGCCAGCGCTCGTCGCTCGTGCTGATGCTGCCGCACGGTTACGAGGGCCAGGGGCCGGATCACTCCTCCGCACGGATCGAGCGCTTCCTGCAGATGTGCGCCGAAGAGAACATGATCGTGGCCAACCCCACGACCTCGGCGTCGCACTTCCACCTGTTGCGCCGCCAGGCCTACAGCCGGCCGCGGAAGCCGCTCATCATCTTCACGCCGAAGCAGCTGCTCCGCCTCAAGGCCGCAGCGTCTTCCGTGGAGGACTTCACCACCGGCACCTTCCGGCCGGTCATCCCCGAGCACGAGCAGCTGCAGGGCGACGCCGTCGAACGTGTCCTGCTGGTCTCCGGTCGCCTGTACTACGATCTGCTGTCCACCCGGCAGAAGACCGGCGACAAGACCACGGCGATCATCCGGGTCGAGCAGCTTTACCCGCTGCCGGCCGCCGAGATCGCCACGGAGCTTGCCAAGTACCCGAACGCCGAGGTTGTCTGGGCCCAGGACGAGCCCGCCAACCAGGGTCCGTGGCCGTTCATCGGCCTGAACCTTCCGGACGCGCTGGACCGCCGGGTCCGCCTCGTTTCCCGCCCTGCCTCGGCTTCCACCGCGGCTGGATCGATGAAGCGCCACTCGGCCGAGCAGGACACACTGCTCAAGCAGGCATTCGCACGTAAGTAAGGTCAACGCTGCCCGGCCGGAGATTGAATCACGCAACTCCGGCCGGGCAGAGTTGTTTAAACCGTCGCCGTCCCCGGGCACCGTTGTCGTCCGGGGGCGGTTCAATGGACGCTCTGGAGTAAAGAGGTAGTCGTGGAAGATCGAAAGCTGCGGATCGCAGCCGTGGGCGATGAACTGCTGGCCGGCCTGGGTGACCCCCGGGCGCTGGGCTGGCTGGGGCGGGTCCTGGCGCGCACGCCGCAGGACGGACTGTCGCTGGAATGCTATTCCCTCCCCTGTCCGCAGGAGGGAACTGAGGGTCTGGCCGCCCGCTGGCTTGAGGAAGCCGGCCGCCGCTTCAACAGCCACCACGAGAACCGCCTGGTGATCGGCCTTTCCGGCCGCGATGTCGAGTTTGGCCTCTCCACTGCACGCAGCCGGCTCAACCTCGCCAATATCCTCGACTCCGCCTCGCAGAGCAAGATCGAAGTTTTTGTCGTGGGCCCGCCGCCGTCACTGGACCCGGCCCAGAACCGCCGGCTCGGCGAGCTCAATACCGCCTTCGCCGATGTCACCACGCGGCGCAAACACCTCTATGTCGACACCTTCTCCCCCCTGCTCAACCATGAACAGTGGCGGCAGGACCTCGCCGCCAATGGGGGCACGCCCGGCCAGGCCGGCTACGGGCTGATGGCGTGGCTTGTGCTGCACCGGGGCTGGTTCCAATGGCTGGGGATGGACGCCCCCGAATAGGCCCCCGCCCGGCACCGGGAAATTCGCGATATATCTTGACCGTGCAGTTGCGGCGATATATCGTGACTTCATAGTCGCGATATATCGTAAACCACCGCATGAAGTATCGCCCGCCCGGAGGAACCATGTCAGAGAACAGCATGACGGAGAACAACTGGACCGTCACCGGTCCGCAGACCATCGACGTCGACGGCGTCCGCTCGCTCAAGCTCGGCATTGTCCGGGGCCGGTTCGACATCGTCACCCATGAGGAGGCCGTCGCCAGGATCGAGGTCTCCGAGGTCTCCGGCGATCCGCTGGCGATCAGCATCGTGGACGGGCGCCTCGAGGTCCGGCACCAGCTGCACGGCCCGCAGGGCTGGTTCAAGAATTTGATGGACACCGTCAGCAACAACAGCAACAACTCAGTGGTCATCAGCATCGCCCTGCCCGCCGGCGTCGAGGTCGAGGCCGGCACCGTCAGCGGCGACGGCATGGTCTCCGGAATCAGCGGGCACACCCGGCTCAACACGGTTTCCGGTTCCGTCCTGGCCGACGGCACCTCCGGAAACCTGGCCGTCAACACCGTCAGCGGCGAAGTGATCGCCCGCAACCACCACGGCGTCCTGACGGCAAAGAGCGTCTCCGGCGAGGTCACAGCCTCCGGCGATTTCAGCCACATCCGCGCCAACACGGTCAGCGGTGACCTGAGCTTCGACCTGCACGGCTTCACCCAGGACTTTGGCGCCAACTCGGTGTCGGGTGACGTTACCATCCGCGTTCCGCACGACGTCGGGGTGGACATCATTGCCAAGTCCGCCAGCGGCGCCGTCGTCATTGGCGACACAAAATACGCCCAGCCCGGCGGCGGCGTTCAGACCATCGCCGGGCCCGATTCCCAGCTCATGCTGGTCCGCACCAACTCTGTCTCGGGCAAGACGTCGATCTTCCACCGCCCGCCGGCTCCGGACACCGAAACGGGGCTCTGATGCCTCCGGTCTTTGCCCATGGCGCCCTCCGGCTCTACCTGCTCGCCCTGCTGGAGACCGGCCCCAAGCACGGCTACGAACTCATCAAGGCGCTCAGCGAACGCTTCGGCGGCACCTACTCCCCCAGTGCCGGGACCATCTATCCGCGGCTCGGCAAGCTGGAAGAGGAAGGGCTCGTGGCCACCCACACCGAAGGCCGCCGGACCTGTTACAGCATCACCCCGGCCGGACTCCTGGAGCTGAACAGCCGGCGGGACGAACTTGCCGGCGTGGAAAACGACATCTCCGCGTCGGTCCGGAGGCTCGCGGACAACCTGCGCCAGGACATCAAGGTCAACATGCGCGGGCTGCGGGCGGACCTGGCGGCAACCGCCGAGGCCGCACGCTCCTCAGCCCGTGCGGCCGGTTCAACGGTCGCCTCGCTGGCGGGCCAGCGCTACTCACAGGAGAGCGATGGCCGGCTGCGCGAAGCGGAGATGCTGGTGCAGGCATTCCGCGACGACATCCGGGTGGAATTGCGCCGCCACGGCGGCCGGCACCCGATCACGCCGGTGACGCTGGAGACGGTCAGGACGGTGCTGGACCAGGCCCGGATCTCCATCCGGAATTCCCTGGACTGATCGTTTCACCCCTGTGCGCCCGCCGGTTCGCGGCGGGTCCCCTGATGTGGGAGACTTGAGGGCAGCTCTTTTGAGTACCAAAAATTAAGGAGGCCAGCTATGAGCAAGCGTGCACGTAAACGTCGTGACCGTAAGCGTGGCGGCGCGAACCACGGCAAGCGCCCCAACGCCTAAGCAACGCTTAGGAACCACAGCTTTGGACAGATGACCCCGGAAACCTCACGGTTTCCGGGGTCATCTGTTTATTGGTATTCGGGCGGCGCCGGGTCTGCCTGGGTCAGGCCTCGACGGGGTTGCTGGAGTGGATCCGGTCCAGGATGGAGTTCTTCAGGTTCTCCGGGGCGGCTTCGGTGCAGGAACGCTTCACCATCACGCGGATGACACATTCGAGGTCGTACTGCTCAAAGCATTCGGGGCAGCCGTCCAGGTGGTCCTTGATCTCCGCGATGTCATCGTGGGTGAGGGCACCATCCAGATACTCGTAGATACGTTGCATCCGGGCGTCATCGCAATCGCCCAGTCCCTGGCAGTCGCTCATTTCCTGTTCTCCTGTTTGTTGCTTCCGGCCGCCGCGGTGGCATCTGCGGCCCTGAATCCCCGCTCGGCGGCGTAGTCGGCGAGCATATCCCGCAGCATCTTCCGGCCCCGGTGCAGCCGGGACATCACGGTCCCGATCGGCGTGTTCATAATGTCTGAAATTTCCTTGTACGCGAATCCCTCGACGTCGGCGAAGTACACGGCCAGCCGGAATTCCTCCGGGATGGCCTGCAGGGCCCGTTTTACGTCGGAATCCGGCAGGTGGTCCAGCGCCTCGGCCTCGGCCGAGCGCAGTCCCGAGGACGTGTGCGACTCCGCCCGGGCCAGCTGCCAGTCCTCAATGGTGTCCGAGTTGGACTGCAGCGGCTCGCGCTGCCGCTTGCGGTAAAGATTGATGTAGGTGTTTGTCAGGATGCGGTATAGCCAGGCCTTCAGGTTGGTGCCCGGCTTGTACTGGTGGAAGGCCGAAAAAGCCTTCGTGTAGGCCTCCTGGACAAGGTCCTCGGCATCCGCGGGATTCCGGGCCATCCGCATGGCCGCGGAATACAGCTGGTCCACATACTGCATGGCGTCGCGTTCGAACCGCACGCGGCGGTCTTCAGCCGTTTCCGTCGCAACGTCCAAGGCCTGGCCGTCCACGATCATCTCCTGGGCGGCCGCATCCTGCGCGGCGTTGGGCTCCAAGGCAGGGCTGGGAAGTGCGCCGGCAGGGCCGGCAACAGGTGACTCGGCGGGCGTCGCGCCGTTTCCGGCTGCCTCGTGCATGGCCGCAACGGCCGGATCCATGGTGCTCATTGCCTTCAAGTCTACTGTTACCTTCCGGCGGGTGTCCGGAATCGCCGGCACCGCTCCATCCTGCAGGGCCATCGTCCACAACGCCGCAGGATCCGCCGCAGGCTGCGCAGTGTCCCTGAAAAGCGCGGTGCCCCGTGCGAGCTTGTCCTTCACCAGAACCAAATCTCCGCCTCCCTGGCGCCACGCCGGAGTCCTCCAGCCGCGGCACCGTGTTCCAGCCCGGCATGCGGGCTGACCTGACTCGTTATCGTGCTCTTGTTGTCTTGCCCCTTGACCAGCCGCAAACCAGCGGCCGGGACCTGTCATTCACAACCCCGCCGGGCAGGCAAATATTCCGCAAAAGTGCAAGACTAGAACCGGTTCTCCCGCAGTGCTTCCGCGGTTCGTCCATCCAGGAGGAAATTCATGTCCTTTGTCCGCTTTCTCGCCCGGCCCATGCTCGCCTCCAGTTTCGTCCTTGCAGGCATGGACAAGCTAAAGAATGCGGACGACACCGCGACGCAGCTCTCACCGCTGTTGCGCCGCGCCGCCGAGTCCCTTCCGTTCCAGACCAACGAGAAGGTCCTGGCTCGCGTCATCGGCGGCACACAGGTTGGAGCCGGGGTCCTCCTCGCGCTCGGCAAGTCAGCACGCCTGGCAGCCACCGTCCTGGCCGTCATCTCCGCGCTCAACGGCTACGTTGAATGGCGCAGTGCGGACATCACGTCCAAGGAAGGCCGCGGCGCCCGCCGCAAGCAGCTGCTGAAGAACGTCTCGCTGACCGGCGGCGTGCTGCTGGCCTCCGTCGACACCAATGGCAGGCCCAGCCTGGCCTGGCGCGCCGAACACCTCGCCGCGGACGCCAAGAAGAACGCCGGCCACCTCGCCGCCGATGTCAGGAAGACCACCGGCAAACAGCTTAAGAAGGCCGACAAGGCCGTGCGCAAAGCCGTAGACCACACCCACGGAGCCTAAAACAGCAATGACAGGCACCACCCCCACCGCAGCCGCCCATCCCCTTCCGGCCGGGACCGCTCCGCTCTGGCGGGCGCCCTTTGCCGAACGGCCCGTTGACGCGACGGTCACCGTGCCGGGATCGAAGTCCCTGACCAACCGGTACCTCGTGCTGGCGGCCCTCGCCGACGGGCCCTCGCGGTTGCGCGCTCCGCTGCACTCCCGGGATTCGGCCCTGATGATCGAGGCCCTGCGGCAACTCGGCGCCATCATCACGGAGGTTTCGGGCGACGGCGACTTCGGCCCCGATCTGGCCGTCACGCCCATCAGCACGGAACCCTCCGGGGCTCCGGCTGCGATCGACTGCGGCCTGGCCGGGACGGTCATGCGCTTCGTGCCGCCTGTCGCGGCCCTGCGCCGGGGGGCGTCACTGTTCGACGGCGACCCGCACGCGCGCAAGCGCCCGATGGGCACCATTATCGAGGCCCTGACCGGACTCGGCGTAGCGGTCAGCGCGCCCGACGGCGGATCGGCGTCGTCATTGCCGTTCACGGTCCAGGGCACGGGGGAAGTCCGCGGCGGCCACCTCGTCATCGATGCCAGCGCCTCGTCGCAATTTGTCTCCGCCCTGCTGCTGGCCGGCGCCCGCTTCACCGAAGGTCTACATCTGGAGCACCGCAGTGCCGAACACCCGGGCAAGCCCGTGCCGAGCCTGGACCACATCAACATGACGGTGGCCGTGCTGCGCGGCGTCGGCGTGGGGGTTGATGATTCCGTTCCGAACCACTGGGTTGTCTCCCCCGGTCCGATCCGCGCCTTTGACCAGCGGATCGAACAGGACCTCTCCAACGCCGGCCCCTTCCTGGCGGCGGCCCTGGCCACCCGCGGGACCGTGCGGATCCCCAACTGGCCCGCAGAGACCACGCAGGTCGGCGACCTTTGGCGCGGCATCCTCACGGCCATGGGTGCCATCGTCACACTCACGGACGACACCCTGACGGTCACCGGCGGCCCCGAGATCAAGGGTGCCGACTTCGACGAGACCAGCGAACTCGCGCCCACCGTGGCAGCACTGTGCGCCCTCGCCACCGGCCCCTCGCGGCTGACCGGCATCGCCCATCTCCGCGGGCACGAAACGGACCGGCTCGCCGCCCTCGTGGCCGAGATCAACCGCCTGGGCGGGGAGGCCGAGGAGACCGGCGACGGCCTCGTCATCCGCCCGGCGCCGCTGCACGGCGGCGTCGTCCACAGCTATGCCGACCACCGCATGGCCACGGCGGGCGCCATCCTGGGCCTGGCCGTGCCCGGCGTCGAGGTCGAGGACATCGCGACCACGGCCAAGACCATGCCGGACTTCCCGCAGCTCTGGGAAGCCATGCTGGCGCAGCGAACCACTGCAGAGAAGGATTCCGCCGGTGGCACGCAGCACTGATTCCTGGGACGAATCCGACGTCCGGATCCGCCCCAACAAAAAGGGTTCCCGGCCCCGCACCAAGGACCGGCCCGCCTATGACGACGCCGTCACCGGCCGGATCATCACCGTGGACCGCGGCCGCTACACCGCCGTCGTCGCCGAAGGCACACCCGAAGAGCGCAAGATCATCGCCGCCCGAGCCCGGGAGCTGCGCCGCAACCCGGTCGTTGCCGGCGACTTCGTCTCTCTTGTCGGGGACGTCAGCGGCGAACCGGACACACTGGCCAGGCTGGTCAAGATCCAGGACCGCAAGACCCTGCTGCGGCGCAGCGCCGACGACACGGACCCGATCGAGCGCGCCGTCGTCGCCAATGCCGACACGCTGGTGATCGTCGTGGCGGCCGCCAACCCGGAGCCGCGGACCGGCTTCATCGACCGCGCCCTCGTCGCCGCGTACGACGCCGGCATCGAGCCGCTGCTGCTGGTCACCAAGGCCGACGTCAAGGATCCCGCGGAACTCCTCTCCAATTACCAGCACCTTGCCTTCCCGGTGATCATCTCCAAGACGGCGGATTCCGCAGCCTCCGGCATCGACGCCCGCTCCGACGACGGGCTGTCCGCCCGCCTGGACAAGGACGCCGTCTCACAGCTGCGCGGCCACCTCGACGGGAAGGTCACCGTCATGCTGGGCCACTCCGGAGTCGGCAAATCCACCATGGTCAACGCCCTGACCGGCGCGGAGCGCGCCACCGGCGGGGTCAACGCCGTCACCGGACGCGGCCGCCACACGTCCTCCTCCGCCCTGGCCCTCAAGGTCAACGATGCCCCGGCGGGCAGCTGGATTATCGACACCCCGGGCATCCGCTCCTTCGGCCTGGCCCACGTGGACCCGGACCGGATCCTGCGGTCCTTCCCGGACCTGGAGCCCGGCACCGACGACTGCGAGCGGGGCTGCAAGCACGATTCCAGCGCCGTCAACTGCGGAGTGGACGCCTGGGTGGCCGCCGGCCACGCGGGAGAATCCGGCCCTGCCCGGCTCGCCTCGCTCCGCCGCCTGCTGGGGACAGACCCGCGGATGGAAGCACAGGACGTCAAGGAACTGGGCACCGTCTCGTAGCCGGCTGCGGTGCCGCCTACCGCTCCCCCGCCCGCTTTGGCGGTAGTTTGGAACCATGAGTCAACCCGCTTCGAGCTACAACGATGACCTGCGCCTTGCCCATGTACTGGCAGATTCCGTAGATTCCCAGACCATGAGCCGCTTCAAGGCGCTCGACCTTCGGATCGAGACGAAGCCGGACCTGACGCCGGTCACCGACGCCGACAAGTCAGCCGAGGAAGCCATCCGCGGCCAGCTGTCCCGTTCCCGCCCGCGCGATGCCGTGCTCGGCGAGGAATTCGGCAGCTCCGGCCACGGCTCGCGCCGCTGGATCATCGACCCGATTGACGGGACCAAGAACTTCGTCCGCGGCGTCCCCGTCTGGGCCACACTGATCGCCCTCGTCGACGAAGGCGAGCCGGTGGTCGGCGTCGTGAGCGCCCCCGCACTGGGCAAGCGCTGGTGGGCCGCCAAGGGCGCCGGAGCCTACATGGGCCGGTCGCTGGCCGCCGCCACCCGACTGAAGGTGTCCAACATCTCCGAGCTTTCGGACGCCTCCCTGTCCTACTCCAGCCTGGGCGGCTGGAAGCAGCGCGGCAACCTCGATGAGTTCCTTGGCCTCACCGAGGAAGTCTGGCGTACCCGCGCCTACGGGGACTTCTGGTCCTACTGCCTCGTGGCCGAAGGCGCCGTCGACATCGCCTGCGAGCCCGAGCTGAACCTCTACGACATGGCCGCCCTGGTACCAATCGTCACCGAGGCAGGCGGGCGCTTCACCTCCCTGGAAGGCGAAGACGGCCCCTTCGGCGGCAACGCCCTCGCCACCAACTCCATCCTCCACTCCGAGGTCCTCAAGCGCCTCAACCCCGGCCTGGACGACCTGCTCTAGCAACCGGCGGACCCGCCCCCAAGGATTCCGCAACCTCCCTGTACGACGCTGTCCAAGACGGCCGGCCTCAGCCAGCCTCAAGGTAGGGCATCTTTTTGGGAGGAGAGCAGCCTTGTCTGACACAGCTCAAGCCCGGACTGGCGGCACCGCCGGGATCGGCCCGGTACTGCTGGTGCTCATGGCGAAGTACCGGGACCTGGAGCCGGAATCCGCCGCCGCACTGCACGCCGCCGCCACCGGGCTCGCCCCGCAGCTTCTCGCCAATATTGTCCCCGACGGGCCGCCCGTCACCGCTTCCGTGGTCCTGTCCACCTGCAACCGATTCGAAATCTACTGCGAAGTCCCGTCCGGATCGGGCCTGGCAGCCGCCCGCACGGACGTCCTCGGGTCGGTCCATGTCTGGTCCGGCCTGCCCATGAGCCGCCTTACGGGCCTCTTCGAGGAACTCCGGGGAACTGCGGCTGTCGAACACCTTTTCGCCGTTGCCGCGGGGCTGGATTCAGTCGTCGTGGGTGAGCGCGAAGTCGCCGGCCAAGTCCGGCGCGCACTCTCCGACGCGCAGGCCGCCGGAACCACCAGCGGACGGCTGGGCAGGCTGTTCCAGGCCGCGTCCCGCACTGCGAAGGACGTGGGGGCACAGACCGCACTCAGCAGCGCGAGCAGATCCATCGCTTCCGTTGCCCTGGACCTTGCCGCCGCCGGAGGCCCGCGGGACGGCACCAAACAGGCCGGGATCGCCGGGGCGTCGGCTGTCCTCTTCGGGACCGGCGCCTACGCCGGGTGCGTCGCGGAGCTGCTCCGGAACCGGAAATGTTCCGACATTTCGGTCTTCTCCCACTCCGGCCGCGCGGAGACCTTCGTAGCGGCCAGGGGCGGCGCCGCCCTCTCCGCCGGTCAGCTGCCGGCAGCCGTTGCCGGGGCAGACCTCGTCATTGGCTGCAGCGGCTCGGGGGCCCGCCTCGACGCTGCCGCCCTCACCCGGTGGCGTGAGGGCGCGGCCCGTCCGCTCACCATCATCGACCTCGCTCCCAGCCATGATTTCGACCCCCGCGTGGGCGGGCTGCCGGGAGTCGAGCTCATCACGCTGGAATCGGTGCACCGTGCTGCTCCCCCGGCGGACGCCGCGGCGCTGCGGCGCGCCCGCGCCCTGGTCCGGCGGGCGGCACGCCACTTCGAGGAAGAGGAAGCCGGGCGCGCCGTAGATACCGCCGTCGTCGCGCTGCGCGAGCACCTCCACCAGGTCCTCCACAGCGAAATGGAACGCGTCAGCAAACAGCATGGCCGGTCTGCCTCGGCTGACGACGTGAACCTCGCCCTCCGGCATCTGATCCGGCGCCTGCTCCATACCCCGACGGTCCGCGGCCGGGAGCTCGCCGCGCTCGGGCGCCAGGACGACTACGCCGCGGCGCTCGATGCCCTGTTCGGCCTCAGCATCCCCACCGGCAGCCAGGGGGCCGCCCTGAGCCGGGACGCGGCCGGGCTAGTCCGGGTACCCGCCGAAGAACCTGACGAAGCGGTCGCAGCGACGGCCAATCCGGTCTGCGGCGGCACCGCCCTGCCGGGCGCCGGATGCCCGGGAACCTGTTCAACCTTCCAGCTCCTGACGAGGCCCCGGACAGGCATCGCCGCAACCTGCGCAGCGTGCTAGCGCCCGCGTAACAAACAGCTTCACATTCAGCCCGCACCTTTTCGCGCGGGCGGGGAATGTCCTAGGCTCGAAACAGGTCACGAGTGCCAGCGCTAAACCCCGGTTTGCTGGCCGGCAACCCTCCATTCGCGGCGGGGTGCCCCGGGTGACGACCTGGCCGGTCCGGAACGGACCCGGCAAGCGCGGATCCCCGGTACGTGGGGTCCTTTTCAAGCGAGGTCCCATGACGACTGCCACCATTCCCGCCACCCCCGAACTCCATGCCGGTGCCGGCCAAGCGCATCCAGATGCGCGGTTTGCCCTCGCCCGCCGTCCGCTGGCCGCGGTGACGGGCGCCGAGATCCAGGCGCCGCTGATCCGGGGCGGCCACGTCCGCTACGCGAACCTGGACTACGGTGCCTCGGCGCCCGCGCTGTCGGTGGTCTCGGCGTACCTCAACGAAATCCTGCCGTTCTACGCCAGTGTCCACCGCGGCGCCGGCTATGCCTCCCAGATCAGCACCTCGGTCTACGAGAACTCCCGCACCATTGTCCGAGATTTCGTGGGCGGCCGTCCGGACGACGCCGTGATCTTCACCCGGAACACCACCGATTCCCTGAACCTGCTGGCCGGCTGCCTGCCCGTCGTCGACGGCGTGCACACCGGTGAGGTGCTCTACCTCGACATCGAACACCACGCCAACCTCCTGCCCTGGCAGCGGGTGCCGCACCGCAGCGTCATCGCCGCACCCACCCTCGCCGCCACGCTGGAACTGCTCCGCGGGGAACTCGCCCACGGCGGCGTCAGTCTGCTCGCCGTCACCGGCGCCTCCAACGTCACCGGAGAGATCCTTCCGATCCGGGCACTGGCCGCCCTGGCCCATGAATACGGCGCCCGGATCGTCGTCGACGCCGCCCAGCTGGCCCCGCACCGGCGGATCGACATCACCGCGGACGACGTCGACTACCTCGCGTTCTCCGGGCACAAGCTCTACGCACCCTTCGGCGCGGGAGTGCTGGTGGGCCGTCCCGACTGGCTCGACGCCGGCACGCCGCACCTGGCCGGCGGCGGAGCCGTGCAGGACGCCCGGATCGACACGGTCAGCTGGACCACCGGCCCCGCCCGGCACGAAGGCGGCTCCCCCAATGTCCTCGGCGCCGCCACCCTGGCCCGGGCCACCCAGGTCATTGCCGGCCTGGACGTGGACCAGTGGCACTCGCACGAAAACGCCATCCGGTCGTTCCTCGTCGAGGGCCTCACCCGGATCGACGGCGTGACCGTCCACCAGATCTTCTCGGACAGTGCATCCTACGACGTGCCGGCAGGCCACGAACCGGGGAACGGGGCTGGCACCGGCACGATCGGCGTCGTCAATTTCTCCGTGGAAGGCTACGACGCGGGCCTGGTGGCGGCGTATCTCTCGGCCGAACACGGCATCGGGCTGCGCGACGGCCGCTTCTGCGCACACCCTCTGCTCCGTCGGCTCGGGCTGCCCTCCGGCTCGCTGCGGGCCAGCTTCGGTGTCGGGTCCCGGCTGGAGGACGCCCAGCGTCTGCTCGCCGGTATCCAGGAGCTGCGCCAGACCGGCCTCGGCTGGGACTACGTGGTGGACGCGGGAAGGTGGGTTCCGTCGAATGACACCCGCAGCTACCCGCACTGGGCACCCAACACGCCCGGCACTGCCGGCGCGGCCCCCTGCACCCAGGACTGACTGGGCGGGGAAACAATCTGGCATCGGGGCCCCTGCCGCGTGCGGTAAATTCGGAGAGTACCCATCCGGACCTGCCGAAGGAGATCGCACGTGGCACGCGGTGGCCCCAAACTGCACGGGGAACGGCGCCAGGAGCTCGGGCAGAGCTTCCAGGACGGCGGGGAGCACTACGAACGCGTGCGCCCGGGCTACCCCGACGATTCGGCCGACTGGCTGATTCCCGCCGGGGCGAAGGACGCCGCTGACGTGGGCGCCGGCACCGGGAAGTTCACGGCGCTGCTGGCCGGGCGCGGGCTGCGCACGGTGGCTGTTGACCCGTCCGCCGACATGCTGGAGCAGCTGCGCAGGACGCTTCCGGGCGTCACCGCCGTCGAGGGTACCGCCGAGCACACCGGACTGCCCTCCGGGGCTTTCGACGTCGTCACCGTCGCCCAGGCGTGGCACTGGTGCGATCCCGTCCTGGCCAGCACGGAGATCGCCAGGATCCTCCGCCCCCATGGTGTCCTGGGGCTTGTCTGGAACCAGCTGGACACGTCCGTTCCCTGGGTGCACCGGCTCTCGCGGATCATGCATGCCGGCGACGTCCACAAGCCGCATTTCAGGCCTCCGCTGGGGACGGAACTCGCGGGGCTGGAGAGCCACCTCACTCGCTGGGAAGATCCCGTGCGCACCGCCGACATCATGGAACTGACGAAGTCCCGCAGCTACTACCTGGCGGCCAGCGAGGCGGTCCGCGCCAAGGTGCTGGGCAATCTCGACTGGTACCTGCACGAGCATCTGGGCCACGACCCCGGCGAAACACTCCCCCTCCCCTACCTGACACAGAGCTGGCGGGCTGTCCGGGCCTGACCCGGCTGGGCCTGCGGTTCCACGGGGTGGCGTTGCCCCGAATCTGCACGCTGGCCTATGGTTTCGGTATGCCTAATAATTGTTTATAGGCAGCTACAAATTATGGGGCGGGCACCAGCCCGCCGTCACCGGCCGCGTCGATGCGACGCACCTACCCAGGGGAGCCCGCTGTGCTGGAAGTAACAGGACACGAAGCGCCGGCGCCGCAGGCGCCCGCCCGGCGGAAACCGGGCAGCCGCCGCGCCATGATCGGCCTTTTGGGCCCTGCGTTCGTCGCCGCGATCGCCTACGTGGATCCCGGCAACGTGGCGGCGAACCTCACAGCCGGTGCCCAGTACGGGTACCTCCTGGTCTGGGTTCTGGTGGCCGCCAACATCATGGCCGTGCTGGTCCAGTACCAGTCCGCCAAGCTCGGGATCGTCACTGGGAAGAGCCTGCCCGAGATCCTCGGCGAGCGGCTCAAGCCGGTCTGGCGCCGCGCGTTCTGGGTCCAGGCCGAGATCGTGGCCGCTGCCACCGACCTGGCCGAAGTGGTCGGCGGGGCGATCGCGCTCTACCTGCTCTTCGGGCTGCCCCTGCCCCTCGGTGCCGTGATCGTCGGCGGCGTCTCCATGCTCCTGCTGGCCGTCCAGGCCCGGAACCGGCAGCGGCCCTTCGAGTTCATCATCATCTTCCTGCTGGGCATCATCACGATCGGGTTCCTGGCCGGCCTCTTCATCAGCCCGCCGGACCCGGCGGGCGTCGCGGCCGGCCTGATCCCGGGCTTCCAGGGTCCGGACACCGTGCTGCTGGCTGCCAGCATGCTCGGCGCCACGGTGATGCCGCACGCCATCTACGTCCATTCGGCCCTTTCCCGGGACCGGCACCGCCCGAACCCGCACCTCCACGTGCCTGCGCCGGCCCTGGCGCGTCTTGTCAAAGCCACCCGCTGGGACGTCGTGGCTGCCCTCGCCATAGCCGGGATCGTGAACATCGGGATGCTGCTGCTGGCCGCATCGACCCTGGGCGGCGAGGAGGGAACGGACACCATCGAGGGCGCCCATGCCGCGATCACGGCCAACCTGGGTCCGCTCGTCGGCGTCATCTTCGCCGTCGGCCTGCTCGCCTCCGGCCTGGCGTCAACCTCCGTGGGCTGCTACGCCGGCGGATCCATCATGCAGGGCCTGCTCAAGATCCGGATCCCGATGATGACGCGCCGCGTCGTCACCCTCATTCCTGCCGTAGTGCTGCTGAGCATCGGCTTCGATCCCACCTGGGGCCTGGTCCTCAGCCAGGTCGTCCTGAGCTTCGGCATTCCCTTCGTCCTTGTCCCGCTGGTCGTCCTGACCAGCAACAAGGCTCTGATGGGCCGCTTCGCGGACGGAATGGCACTCCGCATTGCCGCCATCACCGCCGTGGTCCTGGTGGTCGCACTCAACTTGGTCCTGCTGTGGCTGACCTTCTCCGGCGCCGCCTGACGGTAGGCTGGACGGTGTGAAGACCAGCCTGCCATCCTCCTCGATCGAGGACTACGTCAAGGTCATCTACTCCTTTACGGAGTGGCAGGACAAGCCCATCACCTCAACCCAGCTTGCCCAGCGCCTCGGCGTCGCCAACTCTTCGGTCTCCGAGATGGTCCGCAAACTCAAGGACCAGGGCCTCGTGGACCACCAGCCCTACAGCGCCATCACGCTGACGGCCGACGGTGTCCGGCTGGCACTGTCCATGGTCCGGCGGCACCGCCTCATCGAGACTTTCCTCGTGCGGGAGCTCGGCTACCGCTGGGACGAGGTCCACGACGAAGCCGAACTCCTGGAACATGCCGTCTCCGACACCTTCATCGAACGGATGGCTGCGAAGCTCGGAGACCCGGTGCGGGATCCGCACGGCGATCCGATCCCGGCCGCCGACGGCTCCGTGCGGATGCCGGCGGCCCACCGGATGAGCGAGCTCGACGACGGCCACACCGGCCTGATCACACGCATCAGCGACGACAACCCCGAGCTGCTGCGCTACCTTTCCGCCGAGAAAATCGCGCTGGACGCGGACGTCGAAGTTCTGGGCAGGAAGCCCTTCGGCGGTGCCCTGGTGGTGCTCATCGGGAGCGGTGGGACCCGGCGCGAATTCGACCTCGCCGAGGAAGTCGCCTCCGCGCTCTGGGTCCACAGCGAGACGACCCATCCCGGCTGCCGCCTCGAACGGCGCTGAATGCGGGCTGGACTGCCGGGACGGCGCGCCTGGGCCGCCGTCGCCGTCGGCGGCCTGATCGGAACGGAACTGCGCTACGGGGCCGGGCTGCTGTTCCCGGAGGCGGCGGGGAGCGTCCCGTGGACCACCCTGGCAATCAACGTCGTCGGAAGTTTTGTCCTCGCGTCCCTCACCACCGTCTGGATCGCACGGCCAAAGACCGCCTTTTGGCTGCGGGCCGGCCTCGGCCCCGGGCTGCTGGGTTCGTTCACGACCTTTTCGGCGGTGGTGTTCTCCCTTGACCAGCTGTACCGTGGCGGCTTCCATGCCAGCTGGCTGGCCTACCTCGGGCTCTCCCTCGTCCTGGGACTCGGCGCAGCAGCCGCCGGCTGGAAGGCCGGCAAGGCCCTGGCCGACCTCAGCGGCAGGGCATCATGATCACCGCCGCGCTGGTGGGTGTCTTCGGCGTCGCGGGCGCCCTGCTGCGCTTCGCCGTCGACTCCTGGTTCGCGCACCACCCGGGGCGCCATCCGCACTGGCCGTGGGCGACCCTCGCGGTCAATGTGGCCGGCTCCTTCATCATCGGCGCAGCCATGGGGCTGACGGTCCGGCTGGGGCTGGGGGCCGAGTGGCAGGCCGGTCTCGCGACCGGGCTCGCGGGCGGCCTGACCACCTTCAGTTCCTGGACCACCGCCACGGTGCGGCTGGTGAGCGAGACGCGGTACCGCGCGGCCGCCGCCAACATTGCCGCCAACCTGATCGCGGGCCTGGCCGCGGCAGCGCTCGGGCTGGCCGTCACCGGCCTGTGACGGGCGTAACGCCGGCCCTTCGCGGGCCATTCGAGGGCCCTCCCATCCCGTATCGTTGAAGGATGGTTACCCGACGTGAAGCAGCCCAGATCCTCGACATTCCGCTGGAGATGGCCCACCGTCACGGTATCCCGCCCCGGCTCAGCGACGCCGAGCTCGGCGAACTCCTGGACAACCCGCCGGCGTGGCTGGTGCAGTCCAAGGCCAACCGGACCGGCAAGCGGCCGGTCTGGGTCCAGCTGACGTGTGCGGTCTGCGGATTCTCCGAGGCTGCCCGGCCGAAGAAGTGGTGGCCGGACTTCACCTATGTGTGCTGTGCGCACCACGCCCCCTATGAGGTTCCCGGCGTCGGCGCCGGACTGGTCCGCAGCGAGTATGAGGGTGTGGGCAGCCGGTTCGTCGGCATCGTGGACGTCGCGGTACCTGAGGCGTAACTTAGTACCACGGGGCCATCCCGGGCCCCCGCTGTTAGGGAGCGCCCACATGCCTGACAAAACGCCGCACCGGAGCGCGGTCAAGAAACCCGTGAAAACCATCAAGGAAAAACGGGCCGAGAAGAAGTCCAAGAACGTCGCAGAGACGCACTCGGACCCCGTTGCCCATATCAAGAAGCGCTGAACGCACTCGGATGAGCGCCGCCCGCCAGCCGGGCCGCCGCTTCTGCCAACAACCGGGCAAAGCAAAAGGCCGGAAGCTGAAGCTTCCGGCCTTTTGTGTGGGACTCTACGGGGTGGAGCACCGTTTCCGGGGCTCCGATGGTGGAGATGGGGGGAATTGAACCCCCGTCCGATGTCGTGTTGTCAGGGCTTCTCCGGGCGCAGTTTGCGTCGGATTTTCTCGGCCCCGGCCATGCTGCAAACAGCTGGCCGATCCGGGCCCAGTCATCTAAGAGTCCCGTTCACCCCGATGACGGAGGTAAACAGCAGTGGCTATCTAAATGACGCCAGGATCCGGGGCAATAGCAACCTCGGGCTGACGGACTGTCTTACTGCTTAGGCAGCGAGAGCGAAGTCAGTGCGTTTTGATTCGGCACTTATTGGTTTGCAGACAGCGTTTACGAGATAATTCTGCATCCTCGGCCCGCTTCACCTGTCGCGACTAACATCGTCGAAACCGATCATCCCCGTATTTTTTTATCAAACCCGGCCGGATACATTCGTATCCTTCCCGGACTACCAATCATAACGCAAGGCCCACCGGATTCATTCCCGGCCGCTCCGGCGGTTCGTCAGCGGCGGTTCCGCTCGCGCATGACGCGCAGGGCCTCGCGCTTGTCCTGCTGCTCGCGCAGCGTCTGGCGCTTGTCGTATTCCTTCTTGCCGCGGGCGACGCCGATTTCCACCTTCGCCCGGCCGTCGACGAAGTACAGCTGAAGCGGGACGATGGTGAAGCCCGATTCGCGGATTTTGTGCGAGATCTTGGTGAGCTCATCGCGGTGCAGCAGCAGCTTCCGACGGCGGCGGGCGGCGTGGTTGGTCCAGCTCCCCTGGTGGTATTCGGGGATGTGGATGCCCTCCATCCACAGCTCGTCGTTGTAGAACGTGCAGAAGCCGTCCACCATGGAGGCGTGTCCCTCGCGGAGGGACTTCACTTCTGTCCCCATGAGGGCAATTCCGGCCTCGTAGGTGTCGAGGATGAGGTAGTCGTGCCGGGCCTTGCGGTTGGTGGCCACTACCTTACGGCCACTTTCTTTCGGCACGGTAGAACTCCTTGGATCGATGGGAGGCCCTTTACCGGATCGGTGCAGGACCGGGACGGAGGGCTTCCTCCAGTTTACGGCAGAACGGCAGTCCGCCCGGAGCGCTTCCGCTCCGGGCGGATCAGAGCAGGCCCATCGGGTCAACGGCCCGGCTGTTGAGCCAGGTCTCGAAGTGCGAGTGGCAGCCGGTCGAGTTGCCGGTGGTTCCCGAGTAGGCGATCAGCTGTCCCTGGCTGACCTGCTGCCCGGGCGACACCGTAACACTGACGTTGTGGTAGTAGATCGTTGTCAGGGAGTTGCCCTGCACCACGCCGTGCGAGATTTTGACGTTGTTGCCGCCGCCGTCGTTGGCCCATCCGGCCGAGTACACGGTGCCTGCCGCCGCGGCGTAGACGGGGGTGCCGCAGGCCGCGGCAAAGTCGATGCCGGTGTGCATGTAGCCGCCTTGGCCGTAAAAGTCGATGGTGCCCGGCGGCGTCGCGCGCCAACCGAAGCCCGAGCTGATCCGGACGCCGTTGAAGGGGCTCCGGAGCCCGAACGCGGACGGGTTCCCTGGCGGGGCGGGCACGTACGGGGGCTTGGCCTGGCCCTGGGCGCGGGCCGCCGCTGCGGCTGCCTCCGCGATGCGGCGCTGCTCGGCTTCCCAGGCTTCGCGCAGCTTGCGGTCGCGTTCGGCGATTTCAGCCGCGACAGCGTCCTGCTGCGCCTTGACCTGGGCGAGCTGGTTCTGGATTCCCGGCTTGGCTGCCTGGAGTTCGGCGTCGAGCCGGGTGGTGTCGGCGATGAGCTTGTCCACCTGGGCCTTCTGGGCCTCCGCCTCATCGCGGGCGGCCTGTTCGCGTGCCAGCGCGGCGTCGGCCTTGGCCTTAAGATCCTTGATCTCGGCTTCCACTGCTTCCAGCCGGGCCTGTGAGTTGACGTTGGTGGCGTTCTGCTGGGTGAGTTTGTCCATCGCGGAGTTCTGGCTGCGCATCGCCTGGTCGGCGAGGTCGATCGTATCCGTGAGGCTGCCGCCGTTGTTGGAGCCGAAGAACAGCGAGAGGTTGGAGGGCACACCGCCGGACTTGTAGGCCTGGGTGGCGATCTGGCCGATCAGCTTCTTGGTGTCGGCAATTTTCTGCTGGTCCGTCTCGAGCTGCTGGGTGATCTTGGCCTTGTTCTGCTGCGCAAGGTCCACGCGGGCGGCGAGGGCCTCGGCTTCCTTGACCGCACTCGCGACGCGCCCCTGGGCTTCCAGCAGGGCCTGCTGGGCCCCGGGCAGTTGGCCCTGGTAGAGGACCAGGTCCGAGGCGGCCTGGGCGATCCGGGAGTCCACGAATTCGAGGGAATGCTGGACCCGGGCCGCCTCGTCGCGGAGGGCGGCCTGCTGGTCCTCAAGGTTGTCGGCGAATGCCACCGGGGTAGGCGCGCCCATGCTCGCCGCCAGGAAGAGCGCCAGGGTGGCGCTGATGAGGCGGCTGCGGCGGCCGGCCACGCGGAGCCGGGCTGCCCCCGGCTTCGGGGCGGGTCGTTGCAGCGGTGTCATGGACGTTCCTTTTTCGTTAAGCACGCTAGACCTTCAAGTATCGACGTAGCGTAAGCAGTGATGATACCCCTGCCAGCAAAATGCCGAGACCGATCAGTGCCGGTGCCAGAATCAGCGTCTGACCTGCGGAGATGAAGGCGGTATCGGGATACTGCCTGGACAGATAGCCGCCGAGGAAGAAGTGCGCCACGGCCCACAGCGTTCCTGACGCCAGCGCCGCGCCAATCACGGCGGCAATTACGCCTTCGAGGATGAAGGGCAGCTGGATCACCATCTTCGACGCCCCGACGAGGCGCATGATCCCCGTCTCCCGGCGCCGGCTGAAGGCCGAAAGCCGGATCGTGGTGGCGATGAGCAGGATGGCACAGATGATCATGACGCCGGCGACGCTCACGGCCACGAGGGAGGCCGCGTTCATGACGGAGAAGAGCCGCTCCAGGAGCTGGCGCTGGTCGATCACGGTTTCCACGCCGGCCTGCGAGGAGAAGGTTTCGCTGATGATCTGGTACTTTTCCGGGTCCTTCATGTTGATCCGGAAGGAGGCGGGCAGCTGGTCCGGCGTCACCGAGTCGACGATCGGGGAATTGGAGAACTGTTCTTTGAAGTGCTTGTAGGCGTCGTCCTTGGACTCGAACTGGAAGTCGTTGACGTACTGGGCCACCGCGGGCGACTCCAGGACCTTGCGCAGGTTTTCCTGCTGCTCCGCAGTGGCGGGGCCGGTGGCGCACCCGGCCGCCGTCGAACCGTCGCTGCAGAGGAAAATCGCGACCTGGACTTTGTCGTACCAGTAGCCCTTCATCTGGTTGATCTGGAGCTGGAGCATGCCGGCGGCGCCAACGAAGGTCAGCGACACGAACGTCACCAGGATGACCGAGACCACCATGGACAGGTTGCGGCGCAGGCCGCTGCCGATCTCGGCGAGGACGAATTGGAGCCTCACAGCTGGGCCTCCCCTGCGGCGCGGGCTTCGGCGCGGGTGGTGGCTGCCGGGGCAGCGGACTGGGGATCCCGGCCGCTCGCGTCGCGCAGCCGGCGGGACTGGCCCACGACCGGAATCATGGACGTGTAGAGTGCCTTGGCTTCGTCCCGGATGATGACGCCGTTGCGGAGTTCGACGACACGTTTGCGCATCTCGTTGACGATGTCGTCGTCGTGGGTTGCCATGACCACGGTGGTGCCGTTCTGGTTGATCTTGTCCAGCACGCCCATGATGCCCATGGAGGTGGTGGGGTCCAGGTTGCCGGTGGGCTCATCCGCGAGCAGGATGCCGGGGCGGTTGACGACGGCGCGGGCGATCGCCACGCGCTGCTGCTCGCCGCCGGATAGTTCGTGCGGGAGGCGGTTTTCCTTGCCTTCGAGGCCGACGGTCTTGAGGACCTCGGGCACGGTGTCGCGGATGACGCTGCGGCTCTTGCCGATGACCTGCATGGCGAAGGCGACGTTGGCGAACACGGTTTTCTGCGGCAGCAGGCGGAAGTCCTGGAACACGACGCCGATCCCGCGGCGGAGCCTGGGCACGCGCCAGCTGGAGATGTTCGCCACGTTCTGGCCGGCCACGTACACGGCGCCGGAGGATGCGCGGTCCTCTTTGAGGACGAGGCGCAGGAAGGTCGATTTGCCGGAGCCCGAGGCTCCGACGAGGAAGGCGAATTCGCCGCGGTCGATCTCAAGGTTGATGGAGTCCAGCGCGGGTCGCGCCTTCTGGTCATAGACCTTGGTGACATTTTCGAAACGGATCATGGCCCTAGAACCCTGCAGGACGGGGACGGTAGGGCCCAGTTCTGCTGCCGGTGCGCGGGCTTTCTAGTGGGGGAAGTAGAGCTCCGGCTTCTCGACTATACGCACGGGCCCGGGCGGATCCGGCTGAGCGCGGGGGCGTGTCGCAGGATTAGACCCGAGGGGCGGATGTGACGCCAGAGGCGGATGGGGCAGGCTGCCTGTTCCTGCGGGTTGCGTCTACTTGTCCGCGTTGCGGTTGTCGGTCCGCCAGCGGATGCCGGCGTCGATGAAGTCGTCGATCTCGCCGTCGAACACGGCCGAGGTGTTGCCGACCTCGTGCTCGGTGCGGAGGTCCTTGACCATCTGGTACGGGTTCAGGACGTAGGAGCGCATCTGGTCGCCCCACGAGGCTTTGACGTCGCCGGCGAACGCCTTCTTCTCGGCGTCCTCCTGTTCCTTCTTCAGCAGCAGCAGCCGGGACTGCAGCACGCGCAGGGCGGCCGCACGGTTCTGCAGCTGCGATTTCTCGTTCTGCATCGAGACCACTGTGCCGGTGGGGATGTGGGTCAGGCGCACGGCGGAGTCCGTGGTGTTGACGGACTGGCCGCCCGGGCCCGAGGACCGGAAGACGTCGACGCGGATCTCGTTGTCCGGGATGTCGATGGAGTCCGTCTGCTCGATCAGCGGGATGACCTCGACGGCGGCGAACGAGGTCTGGCGGCGGCCCTGGTTGTCGAACGGGCTGATCCGGACCAGGCGGTGCGTGCCCGCCTCGACACTGAGCGTGCCGTAGGCGTAGGGGGCCTTGACCTCGAAAGTGGCGGACTTCAGCCCGGCTTCCTCGGCGTAGGAGGTGTCCATGATGGTGGTCGGGTAGCCGTGGCGTTCTGCCCAGCGCAGGTACATCCGCATCAGCATTTCGGCAAAGTCTGCGGCGTCCACTCCCCCGGCGCCGGCGCGGATCGTGACGACCGCTTCGCGCTCGTCGAACTCGCCGGACAGCAGGGTCACGACCTCGAGGTCCTTCAGCGCCTTGCGGATGGACTCCAGTTCGGCGGCAGCCTCGCCCATCGAGGCGGCGTCGTCCTCGTCCTGGCCCAGCTCGACGAGGACTTCCAGGTCGTCGATCCGGGACGTGAGGGAGTTCAGGCGGGCCAGTTCGGACTGGCGGTGCGAGAGCCTCGAGGTGATCACCTGGGCGGCCGCTGGATCGTCCCACAGATTCGGTTCGCCGGCCCGTTCGCTGAGCTCGGCGATGTCTTCCTTCAGCGCCTCGACGTTCGAAACGTTCTCGATCGAGGTGTACGTGGCGCGCAGGGCGCGGATTTCTGCGGGAAAATCAATGTTTGCCATGGTTTTTTAAGCCTACGCTATCCGTGCGAACCGCCCGGACCCGGTCGGGGGGCTCACCGCGTGAGCCGGGAACGCGCCGTCGAACTCGCTTCGATCCTGATCCCGTCGGGAACCAGGAAATTGACCACGGGCGGGTGGACGGCGGCGCTGAGCACCACGACGGCGGTGGAGCCGTCCGGGCTGCCCGTTCCCGGCCCGATGCTGAGGCCGCTGAACCGGGTGTAGGAGCTGCTGTGGTCCAGGAAGTCGACGGCGGCGCTTCGCACGCGGGCGCCGGTGAGGACGGCGGTGGGGCTGCCCCCGGCGGTCTCAAGCTGTCCCAGCGTGAAGCTGTCCGCGGCGGCCACGGAGGCTCCGTCTGCCAGCGACAGGAGCTTCTTGTGCTCGATGTAGACGCTCGAGGCGGCGGTGACGACGGTGGCCAGCAGCAGGGCGAGCAGCACGTAGCCGATGATCAGCACCATGAGTTGACCGTCGTCGTTGCGCTGGCTCCGGCGTGGTTGACCGGCGCCCGGTCCTTTCCGCGGGCGCCGGCCGGGGTGCTGCTGTGGGGGACGAGTCATCGGAAGCGTCCCACCAGTTGCGTGGCGGAGGCGCTGAGCTGTCCCGCGTTCAGATTCAGTGCCTCGCTGAACGGGACAAACGGCAACGGCACCGTGAGGTGGACAGTGACCGTCACGGCCGAGCCGGCGTCCATGCAGTCTGCCGGGGCACAACTCGTTTCGACCCGGGCGTCTGTCGCGGAGTGCCCGTGGTCGGCGAGCGCCAGCAGAACGGCCTGCTCGGCGGCGGCCCGGCCGCCTGCGGCGTCGGGCTGGGCGACGAAGACCTTGGCTGCCTGGTCCGCGGCGCCGACGACCGCGAAGGCGCCGCCCTGGAGCTGGCTCATGGTGATGATGAAGTAGACCAGCGGCACCATCAGCAGCAGTGAGAGGAACGTGAATTCGACGACGGCGCTTCCCCGCTCGGCGTCGTCGCCGCCGTTAGGGCTGGATGGCCGCATGGCCCTTCACCTCCAGGACTGCGCGGGGACCGATCAGCCCGATCACGGGCAACGGCGCGCGAACGGTGACTTCCAGGGTCCGGACGCCCTGGTACGTGGCTTCGGCGGTCGTCACGTCCGTGGCGAACTCCCGGTTGAGCGCGACCCCAATCAGCTGCGCAGTCCGTTCCTTGGCGTCCCCGGCCCCGCGGTCCGCGAGGGTCCCGTACCTGGCGCCCGAGGCCGCGGCGTCGATCAGCGTGTTCCGGACGTGGAGGACCAGGGTGAGCTGGACGATGGCGAGGAAGAACAGCGTCAGCAGTCCGCCCACGAGGACGAAGTCCACCACCGCCGAACCCCGCTCGTCCGTTCTGCCCCAGCCTCTGCCGGGCAGCCGCACGTGCTACTGCCCGACCTTGTCCATGGCCTGGTTGAACAGTCCTTCCAGGGCGGGGCCGGCGAGCGCGAGCAGGGCTGCTACGAGGACGGCCGACATCAGTGTGATCATCACCCAGCCCGGCACATCGCCCCGCTCGGGGTGATCGCCGGCCTGTTCAGGTCCCGTGACCTCGTGTGCCGCGGAAAATCTGGCCAGTCCGGGCACAAGGTTGATGCTGCAGAGCCATAGCGCCATGCGGTTTGGGATCTGTTTCACTTTCTCCCCTTTGTCGGTTCGGTTGTCCTGCTGTTTTCGTGCGGTTCCTTTTGCCTCTGTTTCAAAAGCCGTGCTGATCTACAAACCCATGCTGATCGCGGCCAGGCCAGGGTAGACGGCGAACAAGACTGTCAGCGGCAGAACGCCAAAGACGACGGGCACCATCATTGCGATTTCTTTCTTTCCGGCGGACTCCATCAGTTCGCGCTTAGCCGTGTCCCGCACGTCCTGGGCCTGTGCCCTCAGCACATCGGCGAGGGGCGTTCCCCGTTCGACCGCCACGATCAGCCCGTCCACGAAGCGGAGCAACGGTCCAAGCTCCGTCCGTGCCGAGAACTCCTGCAGGGCTTCCACGAGCGGCTTCCCTGCCCGGGTCTCCGCCAGGATGCGGGTGAAGTCCTTGGACAACTCTCCCCGGGCGCTGCGGCACACCCTGTCCAGTGCGCCCGTGGCACTTTCACCTGCGCTCACCGCGAGTGCCATGAGCTCGGCAATGCTGGGGAACTCCGCCATCATGCGCGCTTCGCGCTTCCTGACCTGGGCGCCCAGCAGGTAGTCCCGCAACATGAAACCACCGGCCGCGCCGCCCAGCACCAGCACGGCGGCCAGGAGGGGGCTGAACCGTCCGGCCGCGCCGAAAAGAACGACGGCTCCGACCGCCAGGACAAATCCGGCTGCGCCCCAGAGAAGCTGCTCTGCCCTGAAGTCGGCCGGCGACTTGTCGCCCCCGGCCCTGGCCAGACGGCGGTTCAGGGCCGAGGAGCCCGGATTCAGTCTCCCCAGCCGCGTCACGGCGTCGCCGATGACCGGACGCAGAATCCGCTCCAGGGGTCCGAAAGGCGTGATGTTTCCCGGTACGGTCCGCAGGAGCCGGGATTCCACGTTATGGGACTTCAGCTGAGGGGCGATGCGTTCAACAAACGTAGCCGGGCGCATAAACGGCAGCCTGACCATCAACAGCCAGGCGCCGCTGCCGAGGACGAGTCCGCAGGCCACGGCCGCCGCCGTCAGCCCGGTCACCGGAGCACCCTCTCATCGGCCGGCAGCGCACCAATGCGCAGCATGACGGCATAGGAGATCAGGGAAACCGCCAGCCCGCCAAGCAGGACGGCGGCCCCTACGGGAGTGTTGTAGGCAGCCACCGCTTCGGGCCTGCTTGCCAGCAGCACCAGGACTATCCAGGGCGCTGCCACCGCGAGCCGGGCGGCGTTGACGGTCCAGGATTGACGGGCCTCCAGTTCGCTTCTGGTGCGGGCGCTCTCCCGCAGAAATTCCGCCAGGGTGCCCAACAAGCGGCCAAGATCCGAGCCGCCCACCTCCCTGGTCAGCCGGAGGGCCTCGATGATCCGGTCGGCCACGGGATCCGCCAGCCGGTCCTTCAGGCGGGTCAGCGAAGGATCGAACTGCCCTCCCGAACGGTAATCGGAGCCAAAATCGCGGAACACCGGGCGGAGTTCCTCCGGACCCTTGTCACCCAGCTGGATGAGTGCCTCCGGGAGCGACAGGCCAGCCCGGATCGCCGACCGCAGGTGGTCGACGACGTCGGGCCAGAGCTGGCGCAGCACAGCCGCGCGCTTCCGCGCGCGCCATTTCACGATGGCCATGGGGAGCCAGCCCCCGAACAGGCCAAAGCAGCCAGCGATCGGCCACGACCTGGTCACGGCAAAGAAGACGAGCGTTGTGAAGACTCCGACGCCGAGGCAGCTTGCCAGGAGGCCGGGGCCGCTGACCTTCTCGATTCCTGCGGTCCGCAGCAAGTCCTCCAGACGCTTGGTCTTGGGAGGACTGGCACTGGCAGCCTTGGGTTGTTCCCAGGCAGACCACCAGACCAGCAGGAGCCCCGCACCGGCAAGCATGCCGAGCAGCGCGGCCATCAGCGCGGCTCCAGCAGGGCCGCGACGTCGTAACCAGAACGGGCGAACTTCTCGGCTGCCGGCATCGAGTTGGCCTTGGGTTGCAGCTGTCCGTCCGCGAGGGCGAAAACCATGGAGGACTCGATGATGCCGTTTTCCACCCGTCGGCCCAACGACAGGATCTCTGTCACCTCTCTGCGTCCGCTGGCATGGCGGGCACAGTGGACCACGAGGTCAATGCAGGAAGCCACCGTCGGCACGACGAAGGCGCTCGAGATGTTCTCGCCTGCCAGCAACGGGAGAGTGCAGATCTTGGTGACTGCGTCGTGGGACGAATTGGCGTGGACGGTGCACATGCCGGGAAGCCCGGAATTTAGGGCGATCAGCATGTCCAGGCTCTCGGCCTCGCGGACCTCGCCCACCACCAGACGGTCGGGGCGCATACGCAGGGCCTCCTTGACCAGCCTGCGCATCGGGATTTCGCCTTCACCTTCCAAGTTGGGCTGCC
Organism: Arthrobacter sp. 05N429; assembly: GCF_056397045.1. Taxonomy (NCBI): domain Bacteria; kingdom Bacillati; phylum Actinomycetota; class Actinomycetes; order Micrococcales; family Micrococcaceae; genus Arthrobacter; species Arthrobacter sp. 05N429. The sequence continues at coordinate 671,388 of NZ_JBFTMQ010000001.1, read as the reverse complement.
GGCACTGCAGCCCCACGACGTCCCGCAGCGGAAACTGCAACTCGAAGATTTCCTCGACGGTGATGACGCGCTCGCGGGTTCCGATGCTCGCCGCAAGACAATTGAGCATGGTGGTCTTGCCCGCCTGGGTTGCGCCGGAGACCAGGATGTTGAGGCCGCTGGCCACGGCAGCGCCGAGGAACCTGGCCGCCTGCGGTGTCAGTGTGCCCAGTTCCACGAGATGTTCGAGCCTGCTGGCTTTCACGACGAACTTGCGGATGTTGATGGCCCAGTGACGCCGTGTCACGTCCGGAATTACGACGTGCAGCCGGGAACCGTCGGGAAGAGCGGCGTCGACAAAGGGGGAGGACATGTCGAGCCGGCGTCCGGAACTCTTGAGCATCCGTTCCACGAGGTCCCGGACTTGCTGGTCCGTGAGCGAGACCGAGGTCAGCTCGGATTCGCCGTTCCGGGCAACGTAGATCTCGTTCGGAGCGTTGAGCCAGATTTCCTCGATGGCCGGGTCGTCGAGAAGGGGCTGGAGGGCCCCGAACCCGGCTACTGCGTCGAAGACGAACCGCCTGGCTGTCTCTAGCGGACCGATTGGCGGGAGGGGGCCCAGCAAGGCCCGCTCGTCGTAATCCATGACTGCTGCCTCGACCAGGCGGCGGACTTCACCGGCCTGCCTCAAGGGATCGAGGCCACGCCGGCGAATCAGCTCGCGGACTTCGTCCTCGACAATGCGTACAGCCTCCACAGTGGCCCCCAATATGACTGCTTGCCCAGTCCCCGGGGCGCTGCAATTGGGTTAAAGCTAAAGGAGCCGAGGCGCGCGGGCAAGGGTGCGCCAACACGGTTGTGGATAAGCGCACCGCACTGGTCGCTTTCCCGGTTAGGCCACCGCGCCGGGAACGCTAGTTGGTTTTGGCGCCGGCAGCCTCGGCCACCGCGGTGTAGCCGTGCGGGTTGTTGCTCTGCCAACGCCAGTGGTCTTCGCACATCTGCGCGAGGTTGCGGTGTGCGGACCAGCCCAAGTCGGCGAGCGCGGCCGAGGGATCGGCGTAGCTGACGGCGGCATCACCGGGGCGGCGGGGGGCGAACTCGTAGGGCACGGCGTTGCCGGCGGCTTTGCCGAACGCTTCGATAACCTCCAGCACGGAGGAGCCGCGTCCGGTACCGAGGTTCCAGCGGAACACGCCGGCATTGCCGCTGAGGTAGCCCAGTGCGGCCAGGTGTCCGGCGGCGAGGTCCATCACGTGGATGTAGTCGCGCACGCCGGTGCCGTCCGGCGTCGGGTAGTCGTTGCCGAACACCATGACCTTTTCGCGGCGACCCACCGCCACCTGGGCCACGAACGGGAGCAGGTTGTTGGGGATACCGCTGGGGTCCTCTCCGATCAGGCCGGACTCGTGGGCGCCCACCGGGTTGAAGTAGCGCAGCAGTGCGATGCTCCAGCTCGGGTCGGCGGCACCAAGGTCGGAGAGGATGTCCTCGATCTGTTCTTTGGTCCGGCCGTAGGGGTTGGTGGCATCCAGCGGGGCTTTTTCGATGAGCGGGACTTCCTCCGAAGCGCCGTAGACGGTGGCAGAGGAACTGAAGACCAGCCTGCGAACGCCGGCTGCGTCCATGCTGTGGAGCAGGTTCAGGGTGCCCACCACATTGTTCTGGTAGTACCAGAGCGGCTTCTCCACCGACTCCCCCACCGCTTTCAGCCCGGCGAAGTGGATGACGGCCTCAAAGCCGCCCTCGGCGAAGACGGCATCGACGGCGGCGGCATCGAGCAGGTCGACCTCGCGGAAGTCCACCTTTTTGCCGGTGAGCCCCTCCACCCGGCGCAGGGACTCGGGGTTCGAATTCATCAGGTTGTCGAGGACGACAACCTCGTGCCCCTCCTCGAGGAGACAAAGCGTCGTGTGCGATCCGATGTAGCCGGCGCCGCCGGTAACCAATACCTTCATGCGCTCCAGTGTAGGTCGGAAGCGCCTCACGTCGCATTCCGCGCGTGTGGCACCGGGCCCGTGATTGTGCCGCCGCGGCGCCCAACAATTACCATGGGAAGAGACGTCCGGAGTTTGGATGCCGGCGGAGCCCTGTGGATTTCGCGCCCGAACTGCCCTGAAACAGGAAGTATTCCATGCCGCCGATCACGGCCGAACGAACGCTCGAACGCCCGCTGGCGCGGCCCACTGCGCCGAAGTCTTCGCTGCGCAACGACATCCAGGGCCTGCGGGCCATCGCCGTTGGCTCGGTGCTGCTCTATCACATGGGGGCGCCGTTCATCCCCGGCGGTTTCGTGGGTGTGGACGTCTTCTTCGTGATTTCCGGCTTCCTGATCTCCGGACTGATCATCCGCGAGCTGCAGCGCACCGGGACCTTCTCCTTCTCCGCCTTCTACGCACGGCGACTCAAGCGGCTCGCGCCCGTCTACCTGCTGGTGCTGCTGGCCTCCGGCACCGCGGTGATGACACTGCTGACGCCGCTGCAGGCGGGCCGCTACGTCAAGGACCTGATCGCCGCGGCCCTCTATGGGGCCAACTTCAACTTCGCGACCCAGACCTCCGGCTACTTTGCCGACCCGGAGCCCTCCCCGTTCGTCCACTTCTGGTCTCTGGCGGTGGAGGAACAGTTCTACTTTGTCTGGCCGATCATGCTGTTCCTCGTGCTGCACCGTGCCCGCCGCTCCCGCCACCTGGTCTGGTACCTGCTGGGCGGCGTGTTTGCGGTGTCCCTCGCGTTGAGCATCGTGCTGTCCCACTCGCAGCCCACCAGCTCGTATTATCTCCTGCACACCCGCGCCTGGGAACTGGCCGCGGGCGCGCTGACCTACCTGGTTTCGGCCAAGCTGACGGCATTGAACGCCCGGCTGCGCGGCCTGCTGCTGGGGGTTGGACTTTCCGCGATAGTCCTGTCCGCGCTGCTCATCACAAAGTCCATGGAATTCCCAGGCTGGGTGGCGCTCTTCCCCGTGCTCGGCACGGTGGCCATCATCCTCGCCGGCAGCGGCGGGATGATGCCTCCGGGGGCAAACCGGATACTGGGTAACCGGCCAATGCTGTTCCTGGGCAATATCTCCTATTCGCTGTACCTGTGGCACTGGCCGCTACTCGTCATCCCGCAGCTGCTCGCCGGCGGACCGCTGCGGCTGCGCGAGAAAGCTGTCCTGGCTGTCGCCGCCGTCGTGCTGGCAACGTTGACCTACTACTTCGTCGAAAAGCCTTTCCAGGCCCTGAACGTCGACCGCCGCAAACGCCTGACCTACGCCGTCGCGCTCGGCACGACGGCGGTGCTGGTCGCAGGCTTCGGGGGTTGGGGTCTTGCGCAGCAGCAATCACTGCAGTCCGCCCAGGCACTCAGCAAGCTGACCGTCGCCGCGGACCGCGCTGGCGCCGGGCTCGAGCCCTTTGCCGATCCGCTGGTCGACGCCAGCGGCCGATGGATTCCGCAGGCAACGCTCACGCCCTCGCTGGACACCGTGGACAAGGACCTCACGGACATTTTCACCAACGGGTGCAACAACAACGGTGCGGACTACAACACCACGGGCTGCGAATTCGGCAAGCTGGACTCACCGCGGACAGTCGTTCTCTTCGGAGATTCGCATGCCGGGCACTGGTTCCCGGCCCTGAAGAAAGCCGCCGACGTCGAAGGCTTCCGGCTGGTCACTATCACCAAGTCCGCCTGCCCGTCCGTGCAGCTCCCCATTACCGGCCACCCGGACATCAGTGGTCCTTTCAATTGCCAACAGTTCCAGCAGGCCGGTCTGGACCGGATCCGCGAGATCAAACCGGACCGAGTGGTGATTTCCAATTCGGAACGCAGTTACGGCGACTTCCCCGGCGTCGGCCCCGACTACGACAAGCAGTGGGCTGCAGGCCTCGAGTCCCTCCTGGACGGCCTTCCGGCCGGTTCCGAACCGGTGATCATTGGCGATAACCCGAGCTGGCAGCAAAGCCCGAATTCCTGTGTCTCAAAAAACCTGAAGGACCCTGACCGCTGCGCCGTGAACCGTGCCGACTCTTATAGCGCGGCCCTGCAAACCCTGGAACGCGACGCCGTAGCGGCCCGTGGAGGAACCTTCGTGGACACCGTGGATCTGCTCTGCGACGAGTCTGTGTGCCCGGCCGTGCACCGCAACGTCCTGATGTCCCGCGACGGCAACCACGTGACCACCACCGCCGCCCGCGCCCTCGCTGCCCAAATCGCCTCCGCACTCCGCTAGAAACGCCACCCGCCGGCTGAGCAGCGCACGCGGCAGCAGGGCCACAGCGCGCCCCCACCCAGGACCGTGGTCCCACGGGTAACATTGGCATCTCTAGCAACACCAGCACCCGTGGTGCTATGTTGTGTCCACCATGCGGAGGCTACCGGCGGCTCGCCGGCCCTTATGCGCACCGCGCTTCTTTGAACTGGAGGCGGTGAGACGGGAAGCCTACTTCCTCCAGGAGAACAAAATGCGTCGAACCCGGCCCCCTCTTTCCCTTCTACGGGGTCGCCCCCGGCTGCCATCGGGAGTCGCGGCCGCCGCGGCAGTTCTCCTCGTTCTAGGCTCCGCATCCCCGGTTCTGGCTGCCGGGCCGACAAGCCTCAGCACTTCGTCCCTGGCCGAAACCACGACATCTGTCCTTGCACCTAGCGACCCGTCCGTCACTTCGGACAGCGAGTTCCTCTCGACCATCGGCCCGAATGGCGCGCGAATGGGGGATGGCGTGCGCAAATACGAAGCCGCCACCGCCGCGCCCGGCGCGGCGTCCGCCGACGGCTCCACGACGGCGTCCACGTGGACTCCGCCCGGGGTTCAGGGCCTGGATGTCAGCGGCCACCAGCCGGCTGTGAATTGGGGAGCGGAAGTCGGGATGGGTGCCAAGTTCGCCTACGTCAAGGCGACTGAGGGCGACTACTACCTCAGTCCCGCATTCTCATCCCAGTTCAACAACTCCTACAACGCCGGGCTGGTCCGCGGTTCGTACCACTTCGCGATTCCCCACCCGGAGGCGGGCACGGCCGCGGACCAGGCGCGCTACTTTGTCGCCAACGGCGGCGTCTGGTCGGACGACGGCATGACCCTTCCGCCACTGCTGGACATCGAATACAACCCCTATGTCGGCTCATACTTTGGCAACACCTGCTACGACCAGACACCGGCACAGATCGTAGCCTGGACCCGGGAATTCTCCGACACCGTCTATGCACTGACGAAGCGACTTCCCGCGATCTACACCACGACGGACTGGTGGCGCACGTGCACCGGCAACAACGGTGGATTCTCCGGAAACCCTCTGCACATCGCGGCCTACGGCGTGCAACAGCCGGGCATCCTGCCTAACGGCTGGATGGGCTACGACATCTGGCAATACAGCAGCACGGGACCGTTCGCCGGCGACTCCAACGTCTGGCGCGGTACGCTCGCACAACTGCGGTCATTCGCTGGCGGCGTCACTGTCAACACCGGCGGCGGCATCGGCCAGGCTTGGCTCGCAGCCGGAGGCGCCAACGGGGCTTGGGGGCGCGCGACCAGCCTCGAAAGCTGCAACGCCTCCCTGTGCCAGCAGGTTTTCGAGCGGCGGATGGCGTACTGGACAGCCGAGCGAGGGGTCCTGTCCGTTGCAACGTCTGGCGGAATCGGCTCAGTCTGGCGCAGCTCCGGTGCCGCTTCGGGCCGGTTCGGCCTGCCCACCGGCAGCGAAGCCTGCAAGGACAACTACTGCTTCCAGACCTTTGCGACCGGAGACCTGTACTGGTCCGCCGGGACGGGTGTACAGTCCATCTACTCCGGGACGGACAACTCAACCATCGGCGCCTACTGGAAGAAGCAGGGCGGCCCCAACAGCAAGTACGGCCTGCCCACCACCGGCGAAGCCTGCGCCGCCAGCTACTGCGCGCAGTATTTTGAGCGCGGGTCGATCTTTTGGACTGCAGCGACCGGCATCCAGCCCGTATTCACCAACGGCGACAGCTCCACGGTGGGCGGGGTCTGGACCAAGCTCGGCGGGGTCAACAGCAAGTACGGGTTCCCGACGTCGGCGGAGAAGTGCTACTCCAACTACTGCGAGCAGCTGTTCCAGCGCGGAAGGGTCCTGTGGAGCGCGGCCGGCGGCACCCAGCCCGTCTTCACCAACGGCGACAACTCCACCATTGGCGGCCTCTGGGTCAAGTCCGGCGCCACCGCGAGCCGTTACGGTTTCCCGATCGGGCCGGAGACCTGCTCCGCAACGTCCTGCCAGCAGCGCTTCCAGTACGGCACAATTGTCTGGAGCGCCGCCGGCGGAATCCAGCCGTTGTTCTACAGCAACGACAACTCCACCATTGCGGCCTACTACACCCTGAATCTCGGCGGCATCGCCGGAAAGTACGGTTTCCCGGTCAGCGCCGAAACCTGCCAGAACAACACTTGTGTGCAGAAATTCCAGTACGGCAACGTGTACTGGAGTGCCGCCGGAGGGATCCAGCCGGTGTGGACTAACGGCTCCACCGCCACAATTGGCGGTTATTACGAATCCTTGGGCGGAACCGCCAGCCCGCTGTCCTACCCCGCCAGCGCCGAGCAGTGCAAGGGCACCATCTGCTTCCAGCGGTTCCTCTCCGGCTACGTGACCTGGTCCGCGGCCACCGGGCTGCAGACAGTGAACACCACGAAGGAAATCGGCAAAGCCTGGCTCGGCCAGGGCGGCGTCGACGGAGCACTGGGAGTTCCCCGCGACCGCGAGCAATGTTCCGGCACCACGAGTTGCACGCAGAACTTCGTGAACGGAACGATCCGCTGGACCTCGACGGGCGGCATCTCCATCACGAAGAACCCCTGATAGGCCGGGCAACGAAAGAGGCCGGGCCCGGAACCATCGCTGGTTCCGGGCCCGGCCTCTTTCGTTCTGGCAGTCCGCGGCTAGCGGGCTTCCGACTGGGCAGCTACCTCGGGGCGCGGCACTTCGTCGATGGCGATGCGCCGGGCCAGCTTCGTCATCGAGATCTCCATGTGACGGAAACGCTGGTACGTCGTGGACATGAAGACCAGGAAAGAAACGATCGTGCCGTACAGCACGAGGTCCGTACCGCGGCCGACGCCGAAGAAGGTCGCGACGCTGGAGAGCAGGCCCGGGAAGAAAATGGAGAGCACCGCCACGACGGCGAACAAGATAAGCATCATGCGACGGATGGCAAGGTGGCGGGCGTTCGATCCGCCGCGCATTAGCGCTACGGAGACGATGATTACGGCAAGGACCAGCGCAATCTGGACAACGATCAACATGTCAGGGGCCTTTGCTACTTGAAGAACAGTTCGAAGACGATATTGACGGCGTTTAGCAGCGACTGGCCCTTGGCTTTGGAGTAGTCGGTGTAAATGATCTCCACAGGATGCTCCACGTAGCGCGGCTGCATCTTCGCCAACTGGTGCACCAGTTCAGAGGCGTGGGCCATCCGGTTCTGGGTGAGGTGAATGCGTCCGGCAACGGAGGGGCTGATGGCGCGAAGCCCGTTGTGGGCGTCCGTCAGGTCCATGCCCGTAGCCAGGCGTGACTGGATGGCGGCTGTCTTGAGCACCACGCGCTTGGCAGGGGAAAGCTTGGTCCGCTTGTCCAGGAAGCGGGAGCCGAGGACAATTTCGGCCTCGCCGCTGCGGACCCGCTCCACCATGGCCTTGGCGTCCTCGATCCGGTGCTGGCCATCGGCGTCGAATGTCACGATGCAATCGAGATCGGGATCCTGGAGTGCGTATTCAAAACCGGTCTGCAAGGCTGCGCCCTGACCGAGGTTGATCGGGTGCTGGACAACGACGGCGCCGGCCGCCCGCGCAATGTCCTGGGAGCCGTCGGAGCTGCCGTCGTCAATGCAGACAACGTTGGGAAATTCCTTCCGGAGATCCGTTACGACCCCGCCTACGACGGTAGCCTCGTTGTACATCGGAATAACGAACCATGTGCGACTCACAAGAATCCAGTATTCCATATGCCCGGCGGCCGCCCCGCCCGGGCTCAGGGCGCTGCCGGTATAGTGGTCAAACTTAGACCCGGCGCATCGGGCCGTCGCTAAGTGCTGACGACGGCGGTGTGCAGCCCCGAGAGAAAGCCTCCCGTTACAGTGACCGCCCCCGTTCTTCCGGTTCCGGATTCCGCGCACCACATAGCGTTTGTGGTCAACAACTACCTGCCCAGCGTCGGCGGCGTAGAGTTCCACGTCGCTGCGCTGGCCAATCAGCTTGCCAGCCTGGGTGCCCGGGTGACCGTCTTCTGCCTGGACAACGACACCCCGTCGGAGCTGGAAACCAACCCCCGAATCGTCCGGTTCAAGTGCTCCCCGGCAGTAGGCGGCGTACTCGCCTGGCCCTGGCCGGGGACCTCACGGAAGATCCGGCGGATGCTCGCGGACACATCCGTGACAGCAATCTCGACCCACACGCGGTTCTTCCCGATGTCACTGATCGGCGTCCGGATCGCCAAGCGGCTGGGAGTACCGGGCATCCACACGGAACACGGTTCCGCGGCAGTCAAGGGCGTCTCCCCCGCGGTGGCCCTGGCCAGCAACCTGGTCGACGGGACCATGGGCCGCCTGGTGCTGCGCGGCGCCAGCCGCGTCCTGTGCATCTCCGAGGGCGCCAGGGAATTCGTCCGCGACCTCGCGGGAGTCAACGGCGAGGTCTTCCACAACGCCATCGACACCGCTGCGTTTACCGGCGCCGGGGACGACAGCCCGGCGCGGCGGACGCGGCTCGTCTACGTCGGCCGCATCGTCCCGGGCAAGGGCTGGGATCTCGCCCTCGCGACGGCGGAGCAACTCGCCTCCGACCACCCGGACATGGAACTCCACATTGTCGGCGACGGGATAGACCGTGCGGCACTGGCCGCACGCGCCGGGGCCTCCCCGCTGGCTGACCGCGTCGTCATCCATGGCCAGCAGCCCCCCGCCCGGATCGCCGAACTGCTCCGCGGCAGTGTCTTCCTTAACCCCACGACACTTTCCGAAGGGTTTCAGACCACCCTGCTTGAAGCGGTGGCCGCCGGGGCCGCCGTCGTCAGCACCCCGGTCGGAGCAGCCCGGTACCTCTTGGAGGCCGGAGCGGATGTCCGGCTGGCCGAGGCCTCTGACGCCGGCGCCTGGGCCGACAACGTCCGGGCAGCGCTCGACTCCCCCGCCGCCCCACCGGCGCCGGAACTCGTGGATTCCTTCGACTGGAAACGCCGCGCGGCCGAGTATCTCGCCGTCGTCAACACTGCGCGGAATTCCTGAGGATGGCGCGGCTCCACTTCCTTGGTTCCTCGCTGCTCGGCGCGGTGGGCAGCGCCATGGTGCCCATCTCCGCCCTGCTGCTGTTCTCCACCGCGGACTATGGCGCCTTCTCCGTGCCGTACCTTATCTTTGCGCTCGGCTGGTCGATGGCGCTCTCCGCCGTGTGCGACACGTGGGCCCGCGGCCGCGGGCAGGACCCGGGCCACGACGGATGGCACAGCTACTCTGGCGCGCTGTTGATGGGCGCCGGCATCGCCGGCATCGTCACCCTGGCGGTCGCCGCCGTCGTGCTCGGCAATTGGGGCCACGCCCTCGCCGCAGCCGTGGGCGTGGGCGCCAGCATCTACCGGCTCGGGGCGAGGTTCTTCCACTCAGCCAGCCGAGGCCCGCAGGCGGTGCTGGCATCGGACCTCGCAGGCGTCGTCGTCTTCTTTCTGACACTCGGGGCCGCCCTCTTCTACGACCTCGGCGCGCTCACCGGAGTGCTGACCGGGTGGGCTTTGGCCAGCATCGCATCCTCGCTGCTGTTCCTGCCCTCGCGGCCGCGCCGCGGTTCGGGACTCATCACCTGGGTCCGGCACCGTCGGGCACGCATCGCGCCGTTGCTGGGAGAATCATTGTTGATGGACGCCGGTTCGATCGGCGCCCCGCTCGCCATGGCGCCCTTCCTGGGAACCAGCGGCTTCGGCGCCTACCGCAGCATCTCCAGCGTGGCCATGCCGATCCAGCTGGCATTGGACCCGGTCAGGCCCAACATTTCCCAGATGCCGCCCAAGGTGCTCCTTAGCCGGAATGTCATGTTCGGCGTGCTCGGCATCGCAGCGCTCATGGCGCTGGCCTGCTTCGCCGTTCTTGGCGTCGTGCTGCCGCAGCTCGACTTCGTTGCCGGCGCCCTCGCCACCCTGTCGGACTACGCTGTGGCCTGCACCATCTACGTTGCCGTCGGATTCGTCGGGCACTTCTACTACATCGTCGCCCGGGGCATCCTTGCGCACGGCAGCCTCGTGAGGGGCAGGGCCATCCAGACGGTCATGCACATCGTGTTCCCCTTCGCCGGGCTCTTCCTCAACGGGCTGGACGGGGCAGTGTGGGGCTTCGTCGCCGCAAATGCCGCTGCCGCCGTGGTGTGGCCGATCTTCCTTCTCCGCCAGCACGGCCGGGTCCCCGACCACGCGGCCGAGGCCTGAGCGGCAGCTTTGGTAAGGTGGCCAGAGTTCCAATGTGATCACCAAAGGGAGTTTTGATGCGTACGCTCATGCCGATCTACGGCACCCGTCCGGAAGCCATTAAGATGGCTCCGATCGTCTCGGCACTCCAGGAGTCCCCGGACTTTGAGTGCGTCGTGACAGTCACCGGGCAGCACCGGCAGATGCTGGACCAGGTCAACGAGCTCTTCGAAATTGTCCCCGACCATGACCTGAACATCATCCAGCCCCGACAATCGCTGACCGGCATCATGACCCGCACGCTCGAAGGCCTGGACAAACTCTTCAGCGAACACAAACCCGACGCTGTGATCGTCCAGGGCGACACCACGACGTCGACCGCCGGCGCCATTGCAGCGTTCTACCACGGCATCCCGGTCATCCACGTTGAGGCAGGCCTGCGCAGCGGTAACTTGTACTCGCCGTTCCCCGAAGAGGCGAACCGGAAAATCACCTCCCAGATCACCGCCCTGCACCTGGCCCCCACCTCGGAGAGCAAGAGCAACCTGCTGGCCGAAGGCGTCCCCGAAAAGGACATCGTGGTCACCGGAAATACCGTCATCGATGCCCTGCTCACCACCGTCGGCAAGCAGGTCCCTTTTTCCGATCCTGTCCTCCAGGAACTGGCGGACACAGGGCGGCGGATTCTGCTGGTCACCACCCACCGCCGGGAGAACCAGGGTGAGGCCATGCGCGGGGTCGGACGCGCCCTGGCCCGGATCGCCGAGGCCGAGCCGGACCTCACGATCGTGCTGCCGGCGCACAAGAACCCGGTGGTCCGCGAGGCGGTCCTGCCCTTCATCGAGAAGTTCCCGAACGTCATCGTGACGGAGCCCCTCGCCTACGGCGAGTTCACGCGCATGCTGTCCCTTGCCGACGTCGTTCTCACCGACTCCGGCGGAGTCCAGGAAGAAGCGCCCAGCCTCGGCAAGCCGGTCCTTGTCATGCGCGAGAACACCGAGCGGCCCGAGGCGGTCCATGCGGGTACCGTTCTCCTGATCGGCACCGACGAGGACCGCATCGTCTCCGAGGTTAACGGCCTGCTGCATGACCGGGCACATTACGACTCCATGGCACACGCCGTGAACCCGTACGGCGACGGCCAGGCCGCGGCGCGCACCCTGGCAGCCATTCAGGCCCTGTTCGGAACGGGAGATCGGCTGCCGGACTTTGCTCCCGCCGCCCCCCACATTGCAGCCGAGGCCGGCACGAACGGATGACCATTGCTTTTTTGCGTGCCACGCACGTGGCTCCCGATCCGAGGGTCGAAAAGGAAGTCAACAGTGTCCTTAAGGAACACCCGGAAATCCTGATTCTCGGTTGGGACCGCGACGGAGACCTGGCGCGGGACGAGGTCCTGGAATTCGCCAACGGCACGGCACGGATCCTCCGGTCCGGCATCAAGTCCAGCTACGGCGCGAGCCTCGGCACTTTGCTCGGAATGGCGCTGTTCCAGTTGTTCCTGCTCCGCCAACTGTGGAAGCACCGCAAGGGCATCACTGCCATCCACGCGAGCGACCTCGGAACCGCATTCAGCGGCCTGATCATGGCCAAGATCCTGCGGGTTCCCCTGGTCTACGACATCTACGACTACTTCGTCGACTCGTTTTCCGTTCCCCGGGCAGTCGCGCCGCTGGTCGAAAGCATTGACACTTTCGTGATCAACCGCGCCGATGTGGTGATCATCGTGGGCGAGAACCGCGAATCCCAGCTGTCGAAGGCCAAGCCGAAGCGGCTCGTGGTCATCCACAACTCACCGCCGGCAACCGACGTGCAGGCCATCCGGACCGGCGACCCGCGCAAGCGGTTTGTCTACGTTGGGATCCTGAGCGAGGGCCGCCTTCTGGCCGAACTCCTCGAGCTGTTCTCCCGGCGGCCTGACTGGCACCTGGATATCGGGGGATTCGGCGGCCTTGAATCGACGGCGCGAAAGTATGCGACGGATTTCGAGAACATCACCTTTCACGGCAAATTGCCCTACGGAGAAACCCTCAAACTTGAGGCCTCGGCTGACTGCCTGCTTGCGGTTTATGACCCGGCCGTGCCGAACCATAAATACTCCTCACCGAACAAGTTCTACGAAGCTTTGATGCTGGGCTTGCCGATTATTGTGGCAAAGGACACAGGCGTGGACCAGCTGGTAAGCACCCATGAGGTCGGTGTGGTGTGCGATTATTCAGCAGGTTCTTTCGAAGAGGCTGCCGATCGGCTTTTTGCCGACGCTGATGAACTTGCAGCAATTCAGCGACGTGCCCGCACTCTTTTCGAGACCACCTTCAGCTGGGAAATCATGGAGCAACGACTCCTTTCGATCTACCGCTCCATTCTTTAGACCGCGCCCGGAAAGTTGTTCGATGTTGCCTTGCGATGGGGTATGCCCATGATCTACGCCGAATTGGCTCCCCTTGTATTCGCCGCCATTCTTGTGCTGATGGTTCCCGGACTTCTGGTTTCCTGGGCCGCCGGAGCGCGGGGCTGGGTGCTGGCAGGATCCGCCGGGCCCGTGAGCGTCTCCGTCATCTCTGTCACCGCGATCCTGACCGGATTCGCCGGGCTGCCCTGGGGCATGGTGGTGGTCCTGGCTGTTTCCGCCGTGCTGGCAGCCGTTATTCTCGTGCTGCGCCGTGTGCTGCCCAGGTCCCTGCGGGAGCACGGCGCCCCGCTAAGGGCCGCTGGGTCCGTGCACGGCCGCACCCCCGGGCACGGGCACCGGTACTGGGCGGACATGCTCATCGGCTGGTTTGTCGTCGTAGTTGTCTTCCTCGTGTTGTTTTGGCGTCTGGGCCAGATTTTCGGCGATATCGAGAACATCTCCCAGACCTTTGACAATGTCTTCCACCTCAACGCGGTGCGCTACATCGTCGATACCGGAAACGCGTCATCTCTGCGGGTCAGCGGATTCACCTCCTCCACCGGGATCGGAGGCTTCTATCCCGCCGCGTGGCACGACGTCGCGTCGCTGACCCAGCAACTGACCGGCAGCACGGTACCGGCCGCCGTAAACGCCAGCAATGTGGCCATCGCCGCCCTCGTGTGGCCGCTGTCGTGCCTCCTGCTCGCCACAGCCAGCTTCGGCCGGCGTCGGATCGTTGTAGTCGCGGCCGCCGCGTTCTCCGCCGGTCTGGGGTCCTTTCCCTACCTCATGCTGGACTTCGGCGTGCTCTACCCGAACCTCCTGTCGATCGCGCTGCTTCCGGCGGGCATCGGCCTGCTGGCGCTGGCACTGCGGGTTGCCCGCGGTCTGGTGCTGCCAACGGTATCTGCGTGGATCCTGACACTGGGCTCCCTCCCGGGCGTGGCGCTGGCACACCCCAGCACGCTGTTGGCGTTGCTGGCGTGGACGCTCCCGATAGTGGTGGCCGCTGCCGTGGCACTGTTTCTGCGCTACCGGAAGCGATCCGATGTATGGCGCGCGTCCGGCGTCGTCCTCGGGCTTGCCATCTACATAGGAATCCTGGCGATCGCCTGGAAGAAGATCCGCCCCGACGAGGCGCAGTCCACTTGGCAGCCCGTACAGGGCCTTGCCCAAGCTTTCGGACAAGCACTCACTTCAGCCCCGCAAGGCCGGCCGATACCCTGGCTGATCTTCGCCATGACACTGTTCGGCATTTGGGCGATGCTGCGCCAGCGGCGCTTCCTCTGGCTGCTGGCGATGTTCGGGATCTCCTGCGTTATGTTCATCGTCGTTTCGGGTTATCCGTTCGGTCCGGTCCGGACCTGGTTCGGCGGAGTCTGGTACAACGACCCGTTCCGCCTTGCCGCCCTCCTGCCGGTGGCGGCCCTGCCGGTCGCAGTCCTGGGCGTCGTCTGGCTGACGGACCTCGCCCATGGCTGGGTCCGTTCCCAACTTGCCGAGGGGAAACTCCCCCGCACCTGGACCGCTTGGGCCACGGGGTCCCGCGTCGCAGTCGCGTCCGCCGCGGCCACCGTCCTCGTCTTCACCGGCCTGCTGGGGCTCTCCCAGGGCGGGACTGTGACGGCATCCGTCGCCTCTGCCGCCGGAAGTTACGCCCTGACACCTTCAGCGCGGCTGGTGGACGCCGACGAAATGATCCTGTTGCGGCGGGCCGCGTCGGAGATCCCGGCCGACAATGTCGTAGTGTCCAGCCCGTGGACCGGCGCCTCCATGGTCTACGCGATTGCGGACCGGAAATCCCTGACGCCTCACATCTTCAGCGAGTTCGGCGCCGACACCAGCACCATTTTGAACCGGCTCAACCAGGCCGGCGAGGATCCCGCAATCTGTGAAGTGGTCCAGAGACTCAAGTCGTATTACGTCTTGGATTTCGGTACCCGCGAGATCCACGGCCACGTCCATACAATGCCAGGACTCGTGGACATGGCGACCGATCCGGACTTCACGCTCGTTGACTCCCAGGGCGACGCAAAATTGTACAAAGTCACGGCCTGCGGCAATTGAGCCACCCCTCGGCGCGGAAATCAACGCAGGTTTAGTGCATCTTCTGCGCTAAGAATTCTCAAGGTATGAAGTTGTGCGCCCGGCTCGTACGAAATTCGGCGGGACAGCCTCTTTGATCGTGTATCTTCATGGGTGAAGACTGAGGTCCCGGGCGCTCCGCCGCCCGGGACCATTTCCAGTCTTACGTCGCGGAAAGCCTCATATGCGGCTGGCCCCCCGCATATCCGACTGGAAGATTTCTCATGCCATTTCGCCCCGCCTCCACGAGGAATTTCCTTTTTACAGCCGCCCTCTGCACGCTGACGACGCTGGGCACCGGGACGGCGATCGCCGTTCCCGCCGTTTTGACCGGTCCCTCAATAGTTACCCCGCCGGCGCCTTCGGCGACGGCGGAGGAACCTGCCACCCCGGCCACCTCCGCCCCTTCGGTTCCGACTGCCACCGCGACTCCCTCCGGACCGGAGGCTTCCCAGCCCCCGTCCCCGCCGGCCGCTGCGGACCCTTCGACGGCGCCCGCCCCAGCATCAACTGTGCCGCCCACGGCGCCCGCCCCGGCCCCGGCTGACGGCACAGCCCGCTACATTGTCCGATACACGCCCGCGACAGACGTCGGGTCAAAAGCTGACAGCCTGGAATCCCAAGGCATGGCGGTGGAGAAGACTTTCACCCATGCGCTCAAGGGAGCCGCCATCACCGCGACCCCCGAGGAGGCGGAGCAGCTCAAGCAAGCGCCCGGCGTCGTGGCGGTCCAGCTCGACCAGCGTGTCAGTATCGCCCAGGACTCCGCGCCCTGGGGCCTCGACCGGACGGATCAGCGCGGCCTCCCGCTGAACACCTATTACCACCCGATCGGCACCGGCGCCGGCGTCAGGGCGTACGTCCTGGACACCGGAATCCGCTCTTCGCACGTCGAATTCCAAGGGCGCATCGCTCCCGGATTCAGCCCCTTGGAGGGAGGCGGCACCTGGGACTGCAGCGGGCACGGAACCCACGTCGCCGGCACGCTGGCCGGCACCCGCTACGGCCTCGCGAAGTCCGCCACCATTGTGCCGGTGCGGGTACTCTACTGCGACGGCTCCGGCTACACCTCCGACGTCATCGCGGGCCTGGACTGGATCACCGCCGACCATAAGGCCGGCCAACCCGCGGTGCTCAACATGAGCATGGCGGGCTTCCAGGACGCAGCCTTCGATGCTGCCGTCCAGGGCGCAATAAATGACGGCATCACCGTCGTCGCCGCGGCAGGGAATTACCGCCAGAACGCCTGTTCCGGATCGCCGGCCAGGGTCTCCGCGGTGCTGACCGTGGCCGCCACCGACAAAGGAGACAACCAGGCCTCATTCTCGAACTACGGCAGTTGCGTGGATCTCTACGCACCGGGCGTCAGCATCACCTCTGCGGGCTTTTCCTCCGACAGCGTGGAAAGGATCGAGTCGGGTACGTCCATGGCCTCACCGCACGTGGCCGGCGCTGCCGCTGTCCTCCTGTCACGGAACCCGTCGATGACGCCGGCACAGGTCAGCGCCGCCCTCATTAACGGAGCGACGGTCGGGATCGTCAGGGGGGCTACGCCCGGCACACCAAACCGCTTGCTGTTCCTGCCCTCCCCGTTGGCGCTCAAGGCGGCCGAACTGGACGGGCGCTTCGGAGCGCAGACTTCCGGTGAGACCTATGCCCTCAAGGACGGCGGTGGCTACCTTGGCTTTGAATTCGGCGCCATCCACTGGAGTCCCGGCACCGGCGCGCACAGCACCGCCGGTGCCATCCGGGCCCTGTGGGGCGCCCGGGGCTTCGAGAACGGCAGCCTCGGCTACCCCATCACGGACGCCCTGAACTACCCCAACAGCGGTGTCGCCCAAATCTTCCAGGGCGGCTCGGTCTATTGGACCGCCGACGGCGGTGCCCACACGACGGCGGGCGCCATCCGTGCGGCCTGGGGCGTCCATGGTTTCGAAAGCGGCAAGCTCGGTTACCCGATCACGGACGAACTGGACTACCCCAACGGCGGCAGGGCGCAGGGTTTCCAGGGCGGAGCCATCTACTGGACGAACGCGACCGGTGCCTACGCCACGTCCGGGGCGATCCGGGACGCCTGGGGCGCTCTCGGCTTCGAATCCGGCAAGCTCGGCTATCCCACCACGAACGAGCTCAGCTCCCCCGACGGCGGCCGCGCGCAGGTATTCCAGGGCGGCTCCATCTACTGGACCGCCGCCACCGGCGCGCACGCCTCGTCCGGCCCGATCCGGGCAGCCTGGGCTGCCCAGGGCTACGAGAGCGGCAGGCTCGGCTATCCCACCACGGACGAAATGTCGACGGCCAACGGCGGCGTAGCCCAGGCCTTCCAAAACGGCTCCATCTATTGGACCGCCGACACCGGCGCCCGCGCCAGCTACGGCCCGATTCGGGCAGCCTGGGCCGCCCAGGGGTTTGAAGGCGGAAAACTCGGCTACCCCACCACAGACGTCCTCAGCTACCCCGGCGGCGGCCTTGCCCAGGTCTACCAGGGGGGCTCCATCTACTGGACAGCGGCCACGGGTGCCCACGCCACGTCCGGCCCCATCCGTACAGCCTGGGCTGCCCAAGGCTTCGAAGGCGGCCAGCTCGGCTACCCCACCGCCGGCGAAACGCCGACGGTCAACGGAGGAAAGGTCCAGACCTTCCAGGGCGGTGCGATCTATTGGACGGCGACCACCGGCGCCCACGCCACGTCCGGGGCGATCCGTGCAGCGTGGGCAGCGCAGGGCTTCGAAGGCGGCAAGCTCGGCTACCCCACCGCGGGCGAAGCGCCGACAGTCAACGGGGGTACCGTCCAGACCTTCCAGGGCGGCGCGATCTACTGGACCGCAGCCACGGGCGCCCACGCCAGCGCCGACCCTATCCGGGCAGCGTGGGCAGCTCTGGGCTACGAAGGCGGCTTGCTGGGTTTCCCCACCACGGATGAGCTCAGCTACCCTAACGGCGGGGTCGCGCAGGCCTACCAGGGCGGCGCCATCTACTGGACCGCGGACACCGGCGCGCACGCCACGTCCGGGCCCATCCGGGCGGCGTATGCCGCGCAGGGCTTTGAGGGCGGCAAGCTTGGTTACCCCACGGGTGACCAAGGGCCGGCAGCGAACGGTGGAACGGTCCAGACGTTCCAGGGCGGCGCCATCTACTGGACCGCAGCCACAGGCGCCCGCACCAGCTCCGGTCCCATCCGGGAAGCCTGGGCGGCACTCGGTTACGAAAGCGGCATGCTCGGCTACCCTGTTTCGGGAGAGCTCAGCTACCCCAACGGCGGAATCGCGCAGGCGTACCAGGGCGGCGCCATCTACTGGACCGCGGCCACCGGCGCGCACGCCACGTCAGGCCCCATCCGCGCTGCCTGGGCCGCGCAAGGCTTTGAGGGCGGCAAACTTGGTTACCCCACAGGGGACCAGACTCCGGCAGCGAACGGCGGAACGGTCCAGACGTTCCAGGGCGGCGCCATCTACTGGACCGCGGCCACCGGCGCCCGCACCAGCTCCGGCCCCCTCCGGGAGGCCTGGGCTGCCTCGGGCTATGAAAGCGGCAAACTCGGCTACCCGGTGACGGACCAGCTCAGCTACCCCAACGGCGGAATCGCGCAGGCCTACCAGGGCGGCGCCATCTACTGGACCGCTGAGACGGGGGCGCACGCCACAACCGGTCCCATCCGTGCTGCCTGGGCCGCACAGGGATTCGAGGGTGGGAAGCTCGGCTATCCCACGACGGACGAAGTCGCCACTGCCAATGGCGGGAGAGCACAGGCGTTCCAGGGCGGTGCCATCCACTGGACGGCGGCCACCGGTGCCCGTACGACTAGCGGTCCGATCCGTGCCGCGTGGGCTGCGCTGGGTTTTGAGGGCGGCAAGCTCGGCTACCCCATCACGGACGAGCTGAGCTACCCCAACGGCGGCCGGGCCCAGGCTTTCCAAGGCGGTTCCATCTACTGGACCGCGGCCACCGGCGCCCACGCGTCCACCGGCCCGATCCGGGGCGCCTGGGCCGCGCTGGGCTTTGAGGGCGGCAAGCTCGGCTACCCCGTCACGGACGAGCTGAGCTACCCCAACGGCGGCCGGGCACAGGCCTACCAGGGCGGTTCCATCTACTGGACCGAGGCCACGGGCGCCCATGCCACGTTCGGCCCGATCCGGGACGCCTGGGCGGCCCAGGGCTTCGAAAGCGGCAAACTGGGCTACCCCACCACCGATCAATACGCCACCGCCAACGGCGGCATTGCCCAGGGGTTCCAGGGCGGAACAATCTCCTGGACTTCCACTGGCGGTGCGGTGATCAAGTAGGGGCTGCCGAGTCTCTTGTGCCGGCGCGACCACCGGCGACGAAGCGGGCCGGTACAGCATCATTTCGGATCTGTACCGGCCCGCTTCGCCGTTTTGTGCGCGTGGCCCCCGGCTCAGCCTTGCGCCGGGGTCTCCAAACGTGCGTCGATGTACGGCGCAAGCCGGACCGACAGCTGTTTGTTCAGGTGGTCCGGATCGAAGTAGATCGGAAGGCCGCCGACCGCGCCGTGGCAGTAGGACTCATCGCAGAAGAACTCCGACATGTCCAGCAGCCGGACCCGGTCGTCGCCGGCGGCCTGGGTGGCCTGCACTGCGGCCACGAGGGGATCGCTGGGAAGCGCGACCTCCCGCGGCGCCCGGCAGGCCTCCGGGTTGCCGGCACTGACCGCGATGCAGTTGACGTCCCGGACCTTGGCGTTGAGCGGCGGATCGGCGATCGCATAAACGGTCGCTCCCGATTGCGACCACCGCGACCAGTAACGGCTAAAGCCGTCCCTGTACTGCTCCAGCTGAGGCCTGCCGGTGCCGTCATTGATCTGCTCCCCCGCCGAGAAGGTCGAGGTGAAGACTTTTCCGGCTTTGTCCCGCTCCACGGCGTCCGCCACGTTCGCTGCCCAGATGGCACACCGCCGCACCTCCCTCGGGGTCGCGGAGCCTCCGTTGTAGCCAACATAGGGCGCGTCAGCCAGGGGGCAGCCGCCGCTATAGCTGAGGTTCAATTTCCAGTGTTTCTCCCGGGCGAGCTCAAAGATCGCGGCCTGCCACTGCTGGGCATGCGAGTCCCCGACGAGCCACACCGATTCGCTTTCAGGGTGACCGTCCGAGTAATCACAAACCGCCGGTCCGCCCGGTTGTTCCAGGTGGAGGGTGTCCTTCTGGTCCAGGCAATCCGCCGGCAGCCCCCAGTACTCGTTCTCCGGCCCCATGAAGGGGCTCGCGACCTGGCGGGCGAACGGATCGCCACATTCGGGCTTTCCCACAGCGAGCGGACCGAAACAGGGGCCGGCTGAATCTGTCCGGGCGATTTCCGCGGCGGCCGCAGACTTGGGCGCCACCTGCAAATGCAGGGTGAGCCCGGCGAGCAGGATGACCAGCATGCCCGCCGCAACGCCCGCCAGGACGCGCCGCGGGCGGGAGGCCAGCCGGGGCCGCAGGATCCAGGGGTCCTCGACCCACCGCTTCGTCAGCCACGCCAGAATGAGTGCGGCCAGTGCCAGAACCGCCCTGCCGGCGGTGTCAAGGGTTGTGCCCAGCACGAACGGCGCGACGACGATCAACGGCCAGTGCCAGAGGTACAGCGAGTATGAAATATTGCCCAGGAATTGCACGGGACGGACGGCAGTAAGCCGGTCGTGCCACAACCGGCCGCCGCCCATGCCCGCACAAATCACCAGGACCGTCCCGCACACCGGCAACAAAGCGGTCCATCCGGGGAAGGGGGTCGCATGGTCGTAGGCCACCGCGGAAAGGAACACCATCCCGAATCCCAGTACAGCCAGGACGTTGCGGGTCAGCAGGGAAGGAATGGGCCGGGATACGCCCAGCGCCAGCAAGGCGCCAGCACCGAATTCCCAGACACGGACCGGCGTGTTGAAGTAGGCCGCGCTGGGGGAGACTGCGGTCAGATAGACGCTGAAGCCGAACGACGCAACGGTGGCCACCCACAGCCCCGCCAGCAGGACCCGACGCTTGTCCCAGCTCCGGCGCACCGCTAAAAGGTGGAGCCCGATGAGGGCAAGCGGCCATACCAGGTAAAACTGCTCCTCCACCGACAGCGACCAGTAGTGCTGCACCATGGTTGCCGAGGAGTTCATGGCCGAGTAGTCCACCGCTTTGGCAGCGAGGACCCAGTTCTCGACGTAGAAGGCACTGCCCACGATTTCCTGGGCGTTCGCGGTCCAGACCGTGTAGGGCAGCCAGAGCCAGGCAAAGGCGAGAGAAACTCCGAGCACTGTGAATGCGGCCGGGAGCAGGCGTCGCGCCCGCCGGGCGTAGAACTCCCCCAGCCGCACTCCACCGCGGGCGAACAGCTCTTTGCCCAGGTGCGAGGTGATGAGAAATCCGGAGATCACGAAGAACACGTCGACGCCGACATAGCCGCCCGGCAGCCGGAACGGCCACAGGTGGTTGGCCACCACCAGGCTTACGGCAAGCGCGCGCAACGCCTGGATGTCGGTCCGGAACGGTTGCTTGGGGGCAGGTGCCGGCGCGGATTCCCCGCCACTGCGTGGTTCGGTCTCCGCGGCCACAGGGTGGCCCCCGCGCCGGTCACTGCTGCGTACTGAAGTTATGTCGGCGGGCACCGGGGTCAGCGCGAGGTTTCAGTGCGCAGCCGTGCAACGGCCGCCTGAATGGGGCCGTCGAAAACCACGTTGCCGTGCTGCAGGACGACACCACGATCGCAGATGCGGGATACCAATTCGAGGTCGTGGCTGACGACGACGAGGGTCTTCCCCGCTGCGGAAAGCTCCTTGATCTTGTCAAGGCATTTGCGCTGGAAGGGTTCGTCCCCGACAGCGAGGATCTCGTCGACCAGGAACACCTCGGGATCTGTGTGTACTGCCACCGAGAATGCGAGTCGGAGGTACATCCCGGATGAATAGAACCGGACTTCGGTGTCGATGAATTCGCCGATCTCCGCGAATTCGACGATCGAGTCGAACTGTTCGTTGATTTGTGCCTCTGTCATGCCCAGGATTGCGCCGTTGAGATAGACGTTGTCCCGGCCGGAGAGATCATGATGAAAACCCGCGCCGACTTCGATAAGCCCGGCAACCTTGCCCCGGGTCCGCACCGTGCCGGTATCGGGCAGCATCACTCCGGAAATGTGCTTAAGCAGTGTGGACTTGCCCGAGCCGTTGAGTCCCAGCAGGGCCACGGTCTCCCCCTGCTGCACTTCAAGATCCACATCGCGGAGGGCATGGAACTTCTTGGAAAGGTCGCCCTTGCGTCCCTTGACCAACCACACGATCGTCTCTTTGAGAGACCGGGTGTGCCGTAGGACAAACTGCTTGTTTACGTTTCTTACTTCGATTGCCACCGGCATCCTACAGCTCCTGCGCGAAACGGCCCTCGAGCCTACGGAACGTCCACTGACCCAAAAGAAGGAGAAGGAACGAAACTACAATCCCTACCGGAATCCACAGCGACAGCAAATTGGGCGGCATAGGGGCGCTGCCGTCGGTTGTGGGCAACCAGAAGGCATAGTGAAAGGTCTCAACGGCAATTGTTATCGGGTTGGACTGATAAACCGTGAACCAGCCTTCTCCGAGTTTGTCCTTCACCATCGTCCACGAGTAAAGAACGGGTGAAGCCCAGGTGGCGACCATCAGCAGCATGTCCACGATGTTCTCAAAGTCGCGGAAATACACGTTGGCCGAGCCGAACAACAGTCCCAGGCCCGTGGCGAGCATGGCAATGATGATAAACCCTGCCACGGCGGCTGCGAGCTGGAGTGCCGACGGCTGCCACCCGGCGACGAAGCAGGCAACAAGCAGGACCGCCAACTGCGGGACGAAATGCACCCCCGACACCCACACCGATGCGACCGGGAAGAGCTCCCGGGGCAAATAGATCTTCTTGATCAACCCGCCGTTTCCGACGATGGACCGGGAAGCATTACTCAGAGCCTCGGTAAAGAAGTTGATCAGCACAATGCCCGAAAACAGGTAGATTGCGTAGTTTTCGAGGCCGTCGGGATTGCCAGGACTTTTCTGGAGTCCAAGGAACACGCCGAGGGCAATGTAGAACACAACAAACTGCACACCGGGCTTTACGTAGGACCACAGGAGGCCCAGCACGGAACCGCGGTAACGGATCTGCAGCTCTTTGCGCACCAGCAACTTGAGCAGGAAGCGCTGTCTAAATACATCGGCGAGTCCGCCGCCCACGCCCGGGCGGACGAGGGCGTCGGACCCGCCATGGGTACTGGCTGAGGTCACTTCTGCTCCGGGGTCTTGTCAGCCGGCTTGTCCGTCATCGCTTCAAAGGTCTGCTTCCAGGCCTGCGGAGAGGTGAACTCGGGCAGCGCATCGGCGTAGACCTTGGACAGCTTGTCCCAGTCACGAAGGAGCTGCTGGTGCAGCTTGACGCTGCGAGCCATCATGGTCCGGAACTGCTCAGGCTGGCGCTTGTACCAGGATGCGCCGGACCCGTCCGCCGAGGACACAATCGCAGAGTCCAACTGCGACAGGCGCCACCACCTGGCGTCCATTGCCGGCACCAGTGCCTCGGGGTGCTCCAAGGCGCCCGGGCGAACGCCAGAAACCTGGCGGATGCCGGCCGTCGCGGCTGTGGCCAAGGCGCCCAGGATCGACGTCGGAGCCTTGGGCTTCTTACCGCGGCGCGGCGGTTTCACGCGCTCCACCCGCGGGAAGCCGGAGACCTCCTTGGTGATCCTGGCGTCGTCGAAGTCCGCACGGCGGGCGCGGATCTCGGGGAGCTTGGTCTTGATCGTCTCGTGCAGGTGGGACGGACCCTTCAGCAGGTCCTCCAGGGCGTCGAGACGGAGCTCCACCGCTGAGTACTGCATCGACAGCAGGTGCTTGACATCGACCATGAAGCTCATGCGGGGCAGCATTCCGCCCTTTTTGTAGGGCGAGTAGACGAGCGCCGCGAGCCACCGGTTCCGCTGGTGGAAGTAGGCCTGCCAGTCGATGGTGTCATCCTTTTCCGTCCAAGGCATGTGCCAGACTGCGGCGCCGGGCAGCGTGACGGTCTGGTAGCCGTGGCGGCGGGCGCGGATGCCGTACTCTGCGTCGTCCCACTTGATGAAGACGGGCAGGGACAGGCCAATTTCGCGCACGATGCTCGTGGGCACCAGGCACATCCACCAACCATTGAAGTCCACGTCGATCCGGCGGTGCATCCACGGGGTGGTCCGCAGGTTGCTCGCGGAGAAGTCATGGCCTTCGCGGGTGCTTTCGACAGCACCCCAGAAGAACTTGTACTCGTTGACCTCCTCGCCGAAGGTGTGCATGACGGAGCGCTCGTAGAGGTTGAACATGTGGCCGCCGACGATCGTCGGTTTGCGCGTGAAGTCGGCGAAGTTGATGGCGCGCAGCACGCCCTCGGTTTCGATGATGACGTCATCGTCCAGGAGCAGCACATATTTGCTGCGGCCGTCCTCGACGGTTTCGTGCATGCCGCGGGCAAAGCCACCCGAACCGCCAAGGTTGCCCTGCTCGATGATGGAAAACTTGTCCCCAAGCCGGGCGGCGGCTTCGGTGAAGCCCTCCTGGTCGCGGACCTTCTGCGTGCCCTGGTCGGTAATGAGCAGCCGGTCCACAACTTCAAGGAGTTCCGGTGAATCGGCAAAGGTGGTCAGGTGCTTGACGCAGTAGTCGGGCCGGTTGAAGGTGGTCACGGCCACCGTGGCGGTACCGGGCACGAAACCTTCGGGCTTACGCACCGACCATTCGGCGCCGATCAGCTTGACCTTCTCGGAGCCGGCAACCAGGTCGAACCAGTACCATCCGCCGTCGCCGAAGTTGGCGAGCGGCAGCACGACATCAACCGGTGATCCGGCGTCGACGCTGATGCTTTCAACTCTGTTCGACGTGCCACGTGCGGTGGACCGGGAGATGACAACGGTCGCCGGTGCGTCCACTGCCACGGTCAACCGCACGCCGGTCACGTCCGTGTGGGCCCGCCAGTAGCTGGCCGGGAACGCGTTGAAGTAGGTGCCGAAGGAGACCCGGCGGAAGGCCGGCAGGTGGAGCTGGCGGCGGTTCTCGAGGAAGTCGGTGCGCACCTTGGCACCGGTCGAGGAGACGGCTGTAACACCGGAACCCGACTTCGAGTTCTGGGAGTCCTCCGACACAACGCGTTGTGCGGCGTTAAAGTCCAGGTATAGGGGAAGGGTGTCTGTGTCGCCGTCGGTCGGAAAGACGACCCGGTGGACGGTCTGCCATTCGTCGTTCACGCGGGCCACGGTTCCCTCGTTCAACACTTCGGTTGCAACGCTCATGCGTCCACTCCTCCGCTTTCAATCTTCGCGCCGCCCTCGAAATGCGGGCGGATCTGGTTCTCGAACATGGTCAGCGCGGACCCGATGGCCATGTGCATGTCCAGGTACTTGTACGTTCCGAGGCGTCCGCCGAACAGGACGTCGTTTTCGGCCGCCGCGAGGTCGCGGTACTTCAGCAGGCGCTCCCGGTCCGTTGCCGTGTTGATCGGGTAGTAGGGCTCGTCGCCCTTCTCCGCCGCGCGGGAGAACTCGCGCATGATGACGGTCTTTTCCGTCTGGTAGTCGCGCTCCGGGTGGAAGTGGCGCGGCTCGATGATGCGGGTGTAGGCCACATCGGCGTCGTTGTAGTTGACCACGGACGTTCCCTGGAAATCGCCGACGTCGAGCACTTCCTCCTCGAAGTCGATGGTGCGCCAGGAGAGGTCGCCCTCGGCGTAGTCGAAGTAGCGGTCGACGGGACCGGTGTAGATGACCGGGACGTTGCCGACAACCTTGTTCTTGCTGTATTCGTGCGACTCGTCGAAGAAGTCGGTGTTAAGCCGGACCTCGATGTTCGGATGCTCGGCCATCTTCTCGATCCACGCGGTGTAGCCGTTGGTCGGCAAACCCTCGTACTTGTCGTTGAAGTACCGGTTGTCATAGTTGTAGCGCACCGGAAGGCGGGAGATGATGCCCGCGGGCAGGTCCTTGGGGTCCGTCTGCCACTGCTTGCCGGTGTAGTGCTTGATGAACGCTTCGTAGAGCGGCCGGCCGATGAGCTGGATGCCCTTGTCGTTCAGGTTCTGCGGGTCAGTGCCGGCAAGTTCCCCGGCCTGTTCCTTGATGAGCTCCTGCGCCTGGCCGGGAGTCAGGTTGGCGCGGAAGAACTGGTTGATCGTGGCCAGGTTGATGGGCAGGGAGTAAACCTCACCCTTGTGGACGCCGTACACCTTGTGCACGTAGTTGGTGAACGTCGTGAAACGGTTGACGTACTCCCAGACACGTTCGTTCGAGGTGTGGAAGAGGTGTGCGCCGTAACGGTGCACCTCGATTCCGGTCTGCGTGTCCTTCTCGCTGTAGGCATTACCG
This sequence comes from Arthrobacter sp. 05N429, assembly GCF_056397045.1. NCBI lineage: Bacteria > Bacillati > Actinomycetota > Actinomycetes > Micrococcales > Micrococcaceae > Arthrobacter > Arthrobacter sp. 05N429. The sequence continues at coordinate 645,228 of NZ_JBFTMQ010000001.1, read as the reverse complement.
CCGATGTGGTGGCGGCGGTCGATGACGACAACCTTCAAGCCCAGCTCAGTGGCGGCCTGTTCTGCGATTGTCAGGCCGAAAAAGCCTGACCCTACGATGACAAGGTCAGCGGTCACAAAATCTCCTGGTTCGAATATGGGCAGCGCAACGTTGTGCGTTGTCTGCTGCTCTAGCCTACCCGAGACAGGGTGTAAACCGGCGAATCGAGGCCCGCGGCGGGGGTCGCCGCGGGCCCGGTCGTTCGTACGTTTCCCAAGGTCAGCGCGGCTTTCCACATACCAGGATTTCCTTGGCGCGGGCCGCTGCTTGCGCGACTAGCGTGGGATTCAGCGACGCCGCGGGAAAGGACCCCCAGCCGATGATGCTGCACTGCACCCTCGTTCCGGCGCCGGGATCCGCACTCGCGACCGGGCCGGTGGAACTGTCCATCGAACTGCCAGCCAGGTGTTCCGGAGTGGAACTTCAGGCGGCGATCGCCCGCCGCTATGGGACCCGGGAGCTGACCGTGGACCGGGTCCCGGTCGCCGCGCTCACTGTCGGCGAGCGCCCTCTCGTCGACGGCGCCGTCTTGGTGGACGGCGCAGTTCTGATGGACGGCGCAGTGCCTGCCGCTGCCCCGGATGCGGCACGCTTGGTCCTCGCCGTGCACAGCGGGCCGGGCGCCGGCCTGGTGGTCCCCCTACGGCGCGGACGGTTCCGGATCGGACGCAGCGGCACCGAGATCGTCGTCCCGGACACGGAATTGTCCCGCGAACACGCGCAGCTGGATGTCTCCGACTCCGCCGTCACCCTGCTCGATCTCGGAAGTGCCAACGGGACCAGCGTCAACGGAAAAAGAGTGCAGGCTGCGCCCCTCTCATCAGACGCCATGATCCGGTGCGGCGGTTCGTCGATGTCCCTGGTGTTCTGCGGCACCGTGGCCCCCGGCGTCCAGAGTTCTGCGGGTACCGACGTCTCGGCACCATTGGTGGTCAGCAACCCCGCGGCGAACAGCAACAGGGCTGCCTTGATGCTGGCGGGGGCCCTTCCGCTGGCAATCGGGACCGGGCTGGCAGTCGTGACGGGAATGTGGATCTTCCTGGCGTTCACGGCGGTGTCAGCGGTTTCGGTCCTGGCGCCCGTTGTGCTGGGCAGACGGCAGCGCCGTGAGTTGAGGGCCGCCGTCGCCGCGGCGGGGATTGAGGACATGGAACGACGGCGGCGCGCCGCACCGTCTGCAGGAGAGCTGTCCCTGCGAGGCTCATTTGCCGAGCCTGACCATGTTGTGGCGGCCTCTGCCGGCACGGGACCCGTATGGCTGCGGCTCGGACAGGCACAACAAGGCGCGAACATCCGGTTCGAGCCGCCTGACTCCGGGTTTCGGCCGCCGCTGCTCGGAATGATGCCCGTGACCTTGGATCCTAAGGCCACTGTGACGACCCTTTGTGGCCCGGAAGCCAATGTGGCGGGGCTGCTCAGATCCTTCGTGCTGCAGCTTGCCTGCTACCCCGCTGCCCGGCGGACCAGGATTCTCATTCATGGCCCCACCCCGTCGCTCCTTGCCGCCCGCTTCCTTGCAGCCGCAACTCTCTCCACGCAGGAAGCCGCCACGCTGGAATTCCTGGCGGCCGGGCCGGACGGGGGCCCCGAGCGCGGGGTACTGATCATCGTCAAAGCCGCCGAAACGTCCGCGCTGCGCGCCGTGGCCGTCAGCCGCGGCTGGCAGGTGATCGACTGCGCCGCCGATCCGGACGCAGGTGCAGAGTCAGCCATCGTCCTCAATGCCCGCACCGGAAAGCTATCATCAGCCCGCTCCTCGCTGGAGTTCACACCTGACCTCGTTCCGGCCGGCGTCTTCGACCGCATCTGCCGCCGCTTGGGAGCCAGAGCTCCATCGCCGGGCCCACGGGCGGGCATCCCCGCGGCCTGTTCGCTCGGTGGGCTTGTCCCGTTCTCAGCGCGGGACATGTCCCTGCGCTGGAGTGAGTCCGCCAAAGCGAGCGGCCTTCCGGTGGTGGTCGGCGTCGGAAGTTCCGGTCCCCTGTGGCTGGACCTCCAGGCTGACGGCCCCCACTTCCTCGTGGCGGGCACCACGGGATCAGGCAAGTCGGAATTCCTCCGGACCCTGGCCGCTGCGTTGGCGGCCGCCCATCCGCCTGGCCGAGTCAATTTGCTGTTCATAGATTTCAAGGGCGGCGCCGGTCTGCGGCCCCTGGCCGGTCTGGCCCACTGCGTCGGTCTCCTTACCGATCTCGACACCAACGAAGTTGCCCGCGCTCTCGTCTCCCTGGGCACGGAAGTTCGCCGCCGGGAGGAACTCCTCGCCGCGTTTCGGGCCGCCGATCTCACAGCTTACGAATCGACCTATCCGTCCGGGCCGTTGCTGCCTCATCTGGTCATCATCATCGATGAATTCAGGATGCTGGTCGACGAGGCCCCTGCCGCCCTGGCCGAATTGATGCGGATTGCCGCCATCGGCCGTTCCCTCGGAATACACCTCATCATGGCAACCCAGCGCCCCCAGGGCGCAGTGTCCGCCGACATCCGCGCGAACGTCACCAGTTGCATTGCCTTGAGGGTCCAATCCGAGATGGAGTCCGCCGACATCATCAATTCCCGTCTGGCCGCCGCCATCCCGATCACCAGACCGGGCCGGGCATACCTGGTCCGCGGCAACGAAGCGCCGGAAGAGTTCCAGTCGGCCACGGTCACTTCGCCCGTCCAGGAGACGACCCGCCGCCCCGCCGTGATGGAGGCGATGGAATTCCTCAACCACCCGCCGGCCGGCTCATCAGGCTCGGCGGGCAGCACCGCCCCGCAATCTGCCCGGGCTGTGGCCCGGCTGACGGAAACAGTAGCTGCCCTGTGGGAAGCGGACGGCGGCAGCCCGCCACGCCGTCCCGTCGCAGAGCCCCTCCTCAGGAATCTGGCGTTTCCCGCAGACGGGATCACCAACGGGATCCGGCTGGGGCTGTTGGACCTTCCCGAAGAGCAGCGCGTCGCCGAGTTTGGCTGGCTTCCGGCCGGACACGGTCATCTGGGACTGATCTCGGGCAACAATGGCGGCGCCGACGCCGTCCTGGGACTCATCCTCGGGCAGCTCCTCAGCTGCGAGGAGGAATCCCATCTCTACCTCCTGGATGCCGCCGGTTCATTCACCGAAGCGGCCAATGCGCCGCGGGTCGGCGCAGTCGTGGGGCTGCACGAAATCCGCCGGGCGGTGAGGGTTCTGGAACGGCTCTCGGAAGAAATGACCCGGCGGCTTGGCGCGGCGCCCACGGCCGGCTCACCTGCCCTGGTCCTCGCACTGTGCGGCTGGGGGTCCTGGGTGTCGGCGTTCCGGTCCGGCCCCCTGGCCTGGGCCGAAGACCTCGTCCAGGACCTCGTCCGCGACGGCGCCAGGGCGGGAATCACGGTGCTTGCCGCGGGCGAACGCGAGCTTGTGAGCGCCAGGTTCTTCGCAGCCGTTCCCAACCGGATCTTCCTGCCCGCCGGATCGACGGAAGAGGGGAGACTCGGCTGGCCCCGGTTGCCCGTCTTTGACGCCGCTTCCGGCCGGGTGGTGGTTTTTGGGCCGATGTCCCCGGCATCCTCTCCGTCGGGGCATGTGGGACAGCTGTTCGGGCCCCTCTCCCCTGCTACACCGGCAGGGACCGTTGCCCCGCGGAACCGGCCGTTCCGCGTTGAGCCACTTCCCCGGCTGGTCACCGTCGCCGAAGTCCACTCCCGCCTATCGCGCCCTGCTCCCCTGCCCGGCCATGTGTGCCTAGGCATCGGAGGCGACGACCTCCTGCCGGCGGGCCTTCCACTGCAGCAGGGCGATGTCCTCGCCGTCCTCGGCGGCCATGCCTCCGGCAAGAGTTCGCTGCTGTCTGCCCTGCCAGGCCTCAATCCCGGGGCCAGCTGGCTCCGCGCCCAGACGGACCCGGAGCAGTACTGGGCGGGGGCCCACGAAGCAGCAAGCTCCGGCTCACTGGACCCGGCGGCAATTCTCCTGGCGGGCGACCTCGATCTGCAGTCGCCCGAAGTCAACAGCCGGCTGCTTCTGCTCAACAGGCTCGGCTGGCGGGTGGTCCTCACCGCCGTCTACAGCCCGGTCATCCGGCAACGGGTCCCCCTGGTTCTGAACGCGGCCGGCCAGGTTCGGGGCGTCCTGATCGCCCCCCGCAGCCCTCAGGACGGAGAACTGTTCGGCGTCCGTTTCGACCTTGAGCAGAACCCTCCTCCGGGGCGCGCGGTCGTGATATCGGACGGCCGGTCGCAGGTGGTGCAGTTGGCGTTCGATCCTGCGGCAGACAGCAGCGCCAGAGGACCGTGAGTCCGTGGCTACAGGGCGGGCGGTGCCCCGCCTGCACGCGACGCGAAGGCAATGACACGCTTGTCAAACAGCAGCACGATGGCGATTACCGCCGGCACGAGCATGGCCAGACCCGCCAGGGGGAACCCGCCCGTCAGCGTTGGAAAGCCGATGGTGAGCGTAAAGAGCTGCGCAACGAGTGCGCCCGCACGCGGCCACCGGTATCCGCGGAACAGGAAGGTGGCGACCGCAAAGAGCCAGGCGGAGAAGGCCAGCAGGAGCCCCAGCGTGAACACCGCGCCCCAGAAGGAGAGCACCGGGGCGCCGGTAAGCAGTTGGCTTCCGTACCAGATGGCCGCCACCAGCAGCGCTGTCGCTTCGAGCGCGACGACGACCGCAATCACCAGGATGCCGGAGGGCCGTGCAGGAAGGCCGGCGCCGGGATCGCCGGCAGGGACACCTGGGGGAAGACCGTCGCCGTTCCCGGCAGGTTCGGAGGGGTTTTCAGAGGCTCTTGACACACTGGCACAGTACCGGACATAGTCGTCTAGATGTGAGGGCGCCGCCAGCGAATGTGATGCATCGCTCACGATCCCGAGGCATATTGAAGCGGGTTATCCCTTGTTTACGCAGCGTTAACATGACACGCTTAAACCAGATGACCGAGGGGGCCCCAGAGGGCCCCTTTCTTATGAAGCCTCTAGTGAATAGTTTCACAAAGGCATTTAACGAGTGCCCAGGAAATGGAGTGACTGATCAGCATGGATTGGCGTAACCGCGCAGCGTGCCTTGACAAGGACCCGGAGCTTTTCTTCCCCGTAGGAAACACCGGCCCCGCCCTCCTGCAGATCGAGGAAGCCAAAAGTGTGTGCCGTCGATGCCCCGTTGTCGACACTTGCCTCCAGTGGGCGCTGGAGTCCGGCCAGGACGCGGGCGTCTGGGGCGGCATGAGCGAGGACGAACGCCGCGCCCTGAAGCGCCGCGCGGCCCGCGCCCGCCGCGCCTCCTAAGACCAAGTTCCTGACGCCGGCGCACCGGCGATCCGCATTCAGCGACAGGACAGCAATGGCCGCAGACCTCCGTCTGCGGCCATTCGCCGTTTAACGGCCGCCGGGCGGTGCCGCCGGCCGGACGGGCGGGTTTAAAGAACCGGCCGGCCCCAGCCAACGGTTACCGTTTAGCCAGGCTCAGGACAATCTGGACAGCGGTTCCGCCGCCCTCCCTGGCTTTCCACTGAATGCTCCCGCCCAGTTCGCTCGTCACCAGGGTGCGCACGATCTGCAGGCCCAGTCCCTCCACATACGGCGTGGCCGGGATGCCTACGCCGTCGTCCGCGACGGTCACGGTGAGCAGCTCCTCGCCGTCCTCGCTTTCGGAGCGGTCGGCTATCAGCCAGACGGTTCCGGTCCGGCCCTCCAGACCATGCTCGACGGCGTTCGTGACCAACTCGTTGATCACCAGGGCCAGCGGGGTGGCAAAGTCACTCGGCAGCTCGCCGAAGAGTCCCGAGCGAGCCGTCTTCACCTGCTGCGACGGGGAGGCCACCTCAGCCGAGAGCCGGAACTGGCGGCCGATGAGCTCATCGAAATCAACGCTCTGGGTCAGGCCCTGCGACAGCGTCTCGTGCACGAGGGCAATCGTCGCCACCCTGCGCATCGCCTGCTCGAGTCCCTGCTTGGCCTCATCGCTGACCATGCGCCGTGACTGCATCCGCAGCAGCGCAGCGACGGTCTGCAGATTGTTCTTCACCCGGTGGTGGATCTCGCGGATCGTGGCGTCCTTCGTCACGAGTTCCATCTCCCGCCGCCGCAGCTCGGAGACATCACGGCACAGCACCAGGGCCCCGAAGCGCTGCTGTTCGTCCCGGAGTGGAATGGCCCGCAGCGACAGGCTGACGCCGCGGGACTCGATTTCACTGCGCCATGGCATGCGTCCCGTCACAACGAGCGGGAGGGTCTCATCCACCATGCGGCGGTCTTTCAGCAGTCCCGCCGTGACCTCGGCCAGGCTCCTGCCCTCGAGCGACTCGCCGTCGCCGAGCCGGCGGAACGCGGAGACCCCGTTGGGGCTCGCGTACTGGACGATCCCCTCGGCGTCGAGCCTGATGAGGCCGTCGCCGACGCGGGGCGCGCCGCGCCGGGAGCCGGTGGGCGAGGCGAAGTCGGGCCAGAGCCCGAGGGTGCCCATCCGCAGCAGATCGTAGGCGCATTGCCGGTAGGTCAGCTCAAGCCGGGACGGCATCCGGGAGCTGGAAAGGTCCATGTGGGTCGTGACGATGGCCAGCGTCCGGCCGTTGCGGACCATCGGCACGGCCTCGACCCGGAGGGCCATGTCGCTGCTCCAGTTGGTCTCGTTGGAGCGCTCGATCGTGCGGCTCTCCCACGCCTTGCCGACCAGCGGCAGCAGGTCCGACCTGATCCCCTCCCCCACGAAGTCGGCATGGAAGACCGTGTGTGTGGTGGAGGGGCGGACGTGGGCCAGCGCCACGTATCCGAACTCAGGGTGCGGGAACCAAAGCGCCAGGTCGGCGAATGCGAGGTCCGCGACCATCTGCCAGTCGCCGACAAGGAGGTGCAGCCATTCGGCATCCCCCGGCCCGAAATCAGCATGCTCCCTGATAGGGTCCGTAAAGATTGCCACAGCACCTCCATTTGCGACGCCGGGGGCGGCAGCCCCTAGCGTCGAACGATTGACCTCAAGAGCCTCAATGCTACCGACAGCGAGGCCATGTCATCGGCCTCGAGGGCGTTGACCTCGTCAAACATGGACTTCGCCCGGCTGAGCTGCTCCACATTCTGGTTCTCCCAGGCCGCCAGCCGCTCCTCCGCCGGAGTTCCGGCGGGAGTGCTCTCCAGGACCGCCGTCGTCATGTCCGAGACGGTGGAGTAGAGGTCATCTCGCAGGGCCGCGCGGGCCAGGGCCTGCCAGCGGTCCGCCCTCGGCAGCTTGGTGATGCGTTCGAGCAGGGAATCTGCGTGGAAGCGGTTGAACACCGTGTAGTACACGTGCGCAATGTCGGCCACGGATTCCGAGCTGACATGGACTATCTTGGCGATATCCAGGAGCACAAAGCTCTCGAACAGCTCGGCCCAGCGGTGCGCCAGGTCCTCGGGAAGGTCCCAGCTGCGCGCCTTCTCCAGCCATTCGGCCACGCGCGCACGATCGTCGCCGCGGAGGTAGTCCAGCAGCCGGGCCCGCATGGGGTCCATGAGCGGCTTGAATTCCGCCACGATGTCGGCGATGGGACGGGACGTCGAGCCCTGGCCCAGGAGCCACCGGACGGCGCGGTCCAGGAGCCGCCGGATGTCCAGGTGGACGGTGCTCCAGTGTTCGGTCGGGAACGACGCCGGAAGTTCGTTGAGTTCCTTGACCATGATGTCGAGTTCGTAGACCTCGCGAAGGGCCACGAACGCCTTGGCGACAGCAGCCTCCGTAGCCGAGGTTTCCTCCATCGCGCGGAACGCGAAAGTGATGCCGCCGAGGTTGATCATGTCGTTGGCCACCACCGTCGCGATGATTTCGCGCCGCAGCGGGTGTGTGTCCAGCTCGGCGTCGAACCTGTCCCGCAGCTGTTGCGGGAAGTAGGCCCGCAGCGTGGCACGGAACCACGGGTCGTCGGCCAGGTCGCTGTCCCGGAGCGCCGAGGCGAGTTCGATTTTGGCGTAGGCGGCCAGCACGGACAGCTCGGGCGAGGTCAGGCCCTGGCCCTGTTCCAGCCGCTCACGCAGCGTTTCGGTCGTCGGCAGGGCTTCCAGCTCACGCTTCAGATCGGCGCGCTTCTCCAGCCAGTCCATCAGGCGTTCGTAGCTGGGGCTCCATTCGGAAACCCGCATCCGGTCATTGAGCAGCAGGATGTTCTGGTCGATGTTGTCCTCCAGCACCAGCCGGCCGACTTCATCGGTCATCGAAGCAAGGAACTCCGAACGCTCCGCAGGATCCAGCTTCCCAGCGGCGACCATCCGGTCCACGAAGATCTTGATGTTGACCTCGTGGTCGGAGCAGTCCACCCCGGCGGAGTTGTCGATCGCGTCGGTGTTGAGGATGACCCCCTGGAGTGCCGCCTCGATGCGGCCCCGCTGGGTCATGCCCAGGTTGCCGCCTTCACCGACCACCTTCACGCGCAGCTCGCGGCCGTCGACGCGGATGGAGTCATTGGCCTTGTCGCCGACCTCGGCATTCGTTTCCGTGCCGGCCTTGACGTAGGTGCCGATTCCGCCGTTGTACAGCAGGTCGGCCGGGGCAAGCAGGATCGCGCGCAGCAGTTCGGGCGGGCTGAGCCGTGTGGTCCCCTCGGGCAGCCCGAGCGCGGACCTGACCTGGTCCGAAACCGGGATGGATTTCGCCTGGCGGGCAAACACGCCGCCGCCTTCGCTGATCAATGCCTTGTTGTAGTCGTCCCACGAGGAACGGGGCAGTTCGAAGAGCCGCTGCCGCTCGGCGAAGGAAACGGCCTCATCCGGGGTGGGATCGAGGAAGATATGCCGGTGGTCAAAGGCCGCGAGCAGCCGGATGTGCTTCGAGAGCAGCATGCCGTTGCCGAACACGTCACCTGACATGTCGCCGACGCCGACCACCGTGAACGGCTCGGTCTGCGTGTCCAGGTCCAGCTCGCTGAAGTGGCGCTTGACCGATTCCCAGGCACCGCGGGCGGTGATGCCCATGGCCTTGTGGTCATAGCCGACCGAGCCGCCGGAGGCGAAGGCATCGCCGAGCCAGAAACCATATTCGGCGGCCAAGCCGTTGGCGATGTCCGAGAACGATGCCGTGCCCTTGTCGGCCGCGACGACAAGGTAGGAATCGTCGTCGTCGTGCCGCACGACGTCGGCCGGCGGCACGAGCTGCTCGCCCTCCGGCGTCGTGATGAGGTTGTCGGTGACGTCCAGGAGGCCACGAATGAACGTCTTGTAGCTTTCGACGCCCTCCGCCATCCAGGCGCTGCGGTCCGCCGCGGGGTCCGGGAGCTGCTTGGCGTAGAACCCGCCCTTGGCACCGGTGGGCACGATCACGGCGTTCTTGACGGTCTGGGCCTTGACCAGGCCGAGGATTTCCGTGCGGAAATCCTCGCGGCGGTCCGACCAGCGCAGTCCGCCGCGGGCCACCTTGCCGAAGCGCAGGTGAACACCCTCGACCCGGGGCGAGTAGACCCAGATCTCGAACATCGGAGTGGGGAACGGCAGTCCGTCAATAGCCGACGGGTTCAGCTTGAAACTGAGGTGCGGCTTGTTCTGGTAGTAGTTGGTCCGCAGCGTCGCCTGGATCAGGTTCTTGAACGTGCGAAGCACGCGGTCCGCGTCCAGGGTCGCGACCTGTTCGATGGCTGCGTCCAGTCCGCCGAGGACCTCCTTTTGCCGGAGCCTGCGCTCGTCCTCACTGAGGGAGGGATCGAAGCGGGCCTCGAACAACGCGATGAGTCCGCGGTTGACGTCAGGGTTGGCCAGCAGGGTGTCGGCCAGGAATCCGTAGGAGTTGGTGTTGCCCATCTGCCGCATGTACTTGGCGTAGGCGCGCAGCACGACGACCTGGCGCCAGTGCATCCCCTCGCGCAGCACCAGCCGGTCGAAGCTGTCCGATTCCACCTCACCGGAGACCGCGGCGCCGAACGAGTCCGCGAGCAGCTGCCCGGTCTTGAGGGGGTCCACCCCAGCCGGGTATTTCAGGCCGAGGTCGTAGAGGAAGAAGTCACGTTGGTCCGCCGTTTCGATCTCGAACGGGCGTTCGTCCAGGACTTCCAGGCCCAGGTTGTGGAAGTACGGGAGGATCTGGCTCAGGCTCTTGGGCTCGAGCATGTAGAGCTTGACGCGGGCGTCCTCTTCCAGCGTCGCTCCGGCGCCCTCGGGGAGGTAGACATGGACGCCGGGCTGTTCTTTTCCGGTTTCCCCGGCCTGCCCGGCGCCGGCACCGTACTTCTCGAAGCGGGCGATGTCCTCCAGGGCATCCTCCACTTCGTAGTCGACGCGGTAGGTCGCGGGGAAGGCCTCCGCCCACATGGCGGCACGCGCCTTGGCGCCGTCGTCCTCGGTGGCGCCGGCGCCGTCGGCACGCGCGTGCAGGACCTCCGCGATGCCTTCGCTCCACGAGCGGGCCGCGCGGACCAGCCGCTTCTCAAGATCGTCGCTGTTGATGTTGCTGACGTCGGCGTTCTTTGGAAGCCTGATCCGGAAGAAGAGCCGGGCCAGCGCGGATTCCGTCATCCGCGCCTCGTAGTCGATGGAAACGGCATCGAAGGTCTCGCGAAGCTCCTCCTCGATGCGCAGGCGCACGTTGGTGGTGTACCGGTCACGCGGGAGGTAGACGAGGGCGGACATGAAACGGCCATAGATGTCCGGCCGGAGGAACAGCCGGGTCCGGCGCCGCTCCTGCAGCCGCTGGATGCCCGTTGCAATGGCGGCCAGATCGGGGATTTCGATCTGGAAGAGTTCGTCGCGGGGGTAGGTCTCGAGGATGCCCAGCAGGTCCTTGCCGGAGTGGGAATCCGGCGGGAAGCCGGCATCGCTCAAGACCGCGGCGACCTTTTCGCGGACCACCGGGATGTCACGCACGGATCCGGCGTACGCGGTGGTGGCGAAGAGCCCGATGAAGCGGCGTTCGCCGTTGACGTTGCCGGCCGCATCGAAGCTCTTGACACCGATGTAGTCGAGGTAGGCGGAGCGGTGGACGGTGGAGCGGGAGTTGGCCTTGGTAATGACGAGTGCGCGCTTTTCGCGGGCTTTTTTCCTGCCGGTCTCCGTGAGGTGCTGGATCTGGTGCGGGGTGTCGGATCCTCCCCGCAGCAGTCCGAGCCCGCTCTCTTCCCGGGGTTCCAGCACGTCCTCGCCGGATTCGTTCTTGAGGTCGTACTCGCGGTAGCCGAGGAACGTGAAGTTCCCGTCATCCAGCCAGCGGAGCAGTTCCTGGGCCTGGCGGAGTTCGGCGATCTGCGCGGGATTGGCCAGTTTGTCGAGGTCCTCGGCGATCTGAAGCGCCCGGTGCCGCATCTTCGGCCAGTCCTCGACGGCGGCACGCACGCCGTCGAGGACGCGTGCGATTCCCTCCAACAGCGCCGCGCGCTTCGCGTCGTCCACGAGGTCGATTTCGACGGCGATCCACGACTCCATGTGCGAGGCGTTGTCCCCCTGGGCGATCAGGTGCGAAAGGTTGGGCATCGCTGCCGTGTCGCCGCTGGAGATGCCCAAGTGCGAGGGGACGCGCGCAACCTTGACGAGTTCACCGCTCTCCCGGTTGCGGGTTACGACGAACAGCGGATGCATCACAAGGCGGATGGGGGCACTCTGCCGGACCAGTTCGGCGTTGACCGAGTCAACGAGGAAGGGCATGTCGTCGGTGACGATGTAGACGACGCTGCGGTCCGCCTCGTCGGCGATGGTGATGCTGGCGGTACCGGGGAACCGGTGCGCCGCCGTGCGGCGGTGCGTCTCTGCCCGTTCTGCCAGCAACTTGCCGGGATACGCGCGAGCGTCCTCTTCGGCAAGGTGCTCGTAGTAGTCCCTCAGGTAGCCTTCTCCGGCACCGATCGAAACGGGTTGATCCTCCACGCTGGACCCAGACGACATCGACAAACGCCTCCATCAAAAAGTTCACGGCCGCTTCGTTGCGGCCCTCATGGCGAGCCTAGCTCTTTAGCCGAAGCTTCGCTGTGGAAGAAAATACAGAGGATCTGCGGTTTCGCTGGACGGGTGCACAAACCAGCTCGGCGATACCCTTCCGCAGTGGAGAATCCGGCGCGGCCTCCAGCAGGAGGGATCCCGAGAGCAGCGCCGCATCGCTCGAGACCGGATCGGCCGGCAGGAACGCAGAGATGGGGACGGTGGGGCCGTACCGCTCCCATGCATCGCGGAGTTGCCGCTCCGGCGATCGGCCCACCGCGGACTGCCGCACCTTGTTCAGCACCACCCGCGGGGACGCCTGCGGGACGGCCGATTCAAGCTCTGCGAGGCCACGGACCAGCCTCGGGACGCCGATCGAGTCCGCCGCCCCGACGGCGAACACCGTGTCAGCCAGTTCAAGGCTCCTCAGCGTCGCAGCGTTCCGGCGCGGCGCCATGGTGTCAAAGCTCAGCTCTTCGTCGGATTCAAGGCAAAATCCGGTGTCAATGACAGTGAATTCAACGACCTCCCGGGCCCGGGCCAGCACCAGCGACAGCGCCGCTGCGCGGAGTTCAGTCCAGCGGTCCGCCCGGGTGATTCCGGTCAGCACGCGGAAGGTTCCTGTTTTCGTGACCACCGGCGCCGCAATCCTGAGCAGGGCCTCCGCGTCGAGGAGTCCCTGGTCCGCCAAACGGCAGGCCTGCGCCAGCCCGGCCGCCTCGTCCAGCAGTCCGAGCATGGCGGCGACGCTGGCACCGTAGCTGTCGGCGTCCACCAACAGCACCGATTTTCCCTCGGCTGCGAGTTCTGCGGCCATGTTGGCCGCGAGCATGGTCCGGCCTGGCGACCCGGCAGGCCCCCACACCGCAATGATCTGCCCCTCGGCGGATCGCTCCGGCCATTCCTCGGCCGTGTCCCCGGACGGTCCGGGCTCAGGGCCCGCGCCGGTCTGGCCGGGAGTGTCAGTCTGCCGGAGCGGATCAGTCCCGGCCAGCAGTGCGACAGCCCCCGCGATGCGGTTGGCAAGGGCGGCGGCGTCGACTCCAGTCGCTTCGGCGGCCACGCCGATCCCGCGGAGCCGGACGTTTTCGTCCGGATTGTCCGTCAGTGCCACGACCGCAACACCGACGGCGGACAACCGGTCAACCAGCGACGCCGTCAGGTCCTCGCTGCCCTCCGCGACGACGGCAGCACGGGCCAGTCCGCCCTGGCAGGCGGCCAGCAGCTCCGCCAGTTCGTGGCACCGCCGCACAACCGATACCGGCCCGTGGAGCCGCTCCAGCCGGCCCACCAGGTCCTCGCGCGAGTCTCCGACCGTGACGACGGGGATGCTCATCGACCCGTCCCACCCGGGTTCCAGACAACGGAGATCTTTGCCTTGTTGGCCTGCGCCCCCAGCAGATCAGGCATCTGCCCGTCCGCAACAAGCACCATAACGACTGTGGACCGGGCCGTGCCCAGGGCAGTGCTGCCCGGAGTGATCTGGGCGATTTCCGCGCCGGGCAACAGCAGGGTGGGCTGGCTGAACCCGTTCCGGGTATCGGGCAGCGCCACCCAGACGTCCACCCGGGAACCCGCAACGGCCTGGGCCGGCAGTGCCTCGTCAATGGTCACTGCGACCGGCTTCCGGCCCAGCCCGTCCGGCTGCCCGAAGCTCTCGCGCGGCACCAGCTGGTCCTTACCGATTCTCTGGGCAGCCACGAGTCCGTCAGCCACCCCGGTCGCCGGCGTCAGATAGTGCTGCTCAAGGTCGCCAAGGCGGACCCTGACGCGGCTCAGCTTATCCACCGTCAGCTTTTCGCCCACTGCGATCGCTTCCCGCGCGGTGTACGCCTCGGCGGTTTGATCCGCAGCCACGACCAGGGAAATGACCCCTGCGACGGAGGCCAGGACGAGCAGGATGCCAACGATGAGCTTGGGATCTTTCCAGGATGGTTTCTTCAGCCTCGCCCCGCCAGCCACCGTGCTCGCACCCATGCGCCCGCTCCCCCTGTAGTCGCCGCCCGAATCCGGCCGGGCAACATCATTGTTTCGCCTTCGTGCCCCGACGGGAAGCCTCAGCGACAAAGAAGTGCAAACTGTGGATAACAGCCTCAGATGGAGTCATCGGTGGCAAAATGGAGTCATGCCCCGATTCCTGACCCTCGCCGACGTCGCAGAACAGCTCCAAATCAATGCCCCGGCCGCCTACGCGCTGGTACGCAGCGGCGAGCTCAAGGCCATTCAGGTGGGCGGACGCGGCCAGTGGCGTGTCGAGGAGAAGATGCTCGAGCAGTACATCGAAGAGCGGTATGCGGAAGCCAGCCGGATGATCGAAGAAGCCAAGTCCAAGTCCCGCTGAGCCGCACGTGCCGGATCTGGCACCCGCCTACTGGCCTGGCTCCAGCTAGCCGGGAGTCCGCGCGGACCTGATTCCGGCAAGCGCCGCGAAGGGAATGGTCGCCACCTGCCGGACGTTGGCCGCCCGACGCTCCTCACCCTCCCCCGTGACCGCCAGATCAAGGTAGTCACGCCCGACCCGGTCAATCACGCCGAAGAGCGTCGTTTCCCCCGTTAGGCCGCCCGCCGTCAGGACCGCCAGGCCGGTGCGGTCCCGGGCAAGGCCGCGCAGGGCGTTGGCCAGGCCAAGCCTTTGCCGGACCTTGGAAGGCTCGGCTACGGCCAGCCGGGAGAGCCCGACGTAGCGGACCGCTGAGGCATAGGGAACCAACACCTGGTGCCGTGGTTCGTCCAGCACCAGCGCCTGGCTTCCCGCGTGGCTCAAGGTCCCCTCGAACGTCGATCCGGACGCGAGCTGGACCACAATCAGCCGTCCCAGCGAGCCGCGAAGCCGGTCCGCGAGCTCCACCGAGGCCTCCTCCGTCCGCGTCCGCTCCGTGATTTCCGCATCGAGATCCAGGCGCTCCCCGGCGGCCATCTGGGTCTCCAGATCGGCAAAGAGGGCATCCCAGCGCATGGCGCCAGCGTAGGCGAGCCCTTCCTCACGGGTCAACCAGCCCCTTTCGAATCGTCTATAGACAAATCGGTCGGTTAGGGATCAAACTATGTCTAACTGCATCAAACTGCATTAAACACTGTCTAGTTGAACCACTCCAGCGTGAGGCGGCCAGAACATGAGAACAGCAAAACTCCCGACGCACCCGCGCCGCCGAGTGATTTCCGCCGACGCGGCCATGGCAACAGCCATCCTGCTGATGGGACTGTTTCTCGCCGGAACGGGAGGCCGCGTTGTCCAGCGGTGGCGGTCCTCGACGGCCCGCCACGAGTCCCTCGGGTTCGAAGACCAACTCGGCATTGTGGCGAACACGGCCGGACTCATCGTGACTGTCTGGTGGGCCATGTCATTTACGATTGCCGTCGCGGCGGCGCTGCTGGAACGGTCCGGGAAGGTCCGCGCCGCTTCGGCTGCGGGAAAATTCGCCCCTGCGTTTATGCGCCGCCTCGCCTTGGCTGCCGTCGGACTCCAACTGCTCACAGCACCGCTCGCCACTGCGTCCACCTTGCCGTCGGCGCCGGGCGCGGCGGCTTCCGCACCCGCCCCGGCATCCGCGGGGTGGACCCCGACGCCGGCCCCTGCACCGCCCGCCGTGCCGCCCGCCGTTCCACCCGGCACTTCGGTTGCCGCCCATCCGCAATGGCGGCCACTCAGCCCGGTCATCGAACCCGGTCCGTTGACCGGCCGGCCGCTGCGCCTCCAGCAACCCGCGGGCGAGGGAACAGAGGTGACGGTGCGCCCCGGGGATTCGCTGTGGAGCCTGTCCGCGGCCCGGCTGGGGCCGTTCGCCTCCGACGTCGACATAGCCCTGGACTGGCCCCGGCTTTACCAGGCCAACAGGGACGTCATCGGCGCCAACCCCCACTTCCTGCGGCCAGGCCAGGTACTGAGGATTCCGCCCGGGCCCTGACACACCCTCGAAACCACCAGCATCGAAAAGAACCACAGCGGTCCCCCAACAGCCACCGTCCCCCAGCAAAAAGGAAGCATCATGAGCGCCATGACCAGCCCCCGCGCCGCCGCGCAAGCCCACGTAGCCAATGCTTCGCCCTTGCGCCTGGTCCCAGGCGGCGCAGCACCGGCCGGTGGCCCGGACACGCCCGAGCCACCGGCGCCGCTGGTTCGGGTCGCCGATGAAACCCGGGAGATTTGTGCGATTTCGCGCAGCACGGTTCAGGCTGCCATCGAGGTGCTGGCCGGCATCCGGCCGGCGCAGCAGCTCGCCCGCCGGCTCGACGAGCGCTGCCTCGCTGCCCTGCAGCACCGTGCCGCACTGACCCGCAGGGTGCCGTGCGGGGCGTCGCCGACCGCGGGACGGCTGCACCGCAACCCCTCCGTCCGCTCGGTCCGGGCCTGCCGGGTGTCCGCGGATGTCTATGAGGCCAGCGCCGTCGTGGTCGAGGAGCTGCGCGTCCGGGCCGTGGCGCTGAGGCTGGAACGCAGCAGGCTTGCCTGGCGCGTCACCGTCCTGGAAATCGGCTGACAGCCACCGCGGACTGTTACCGGAAAGCAGGCTGGGGAGACCGACTGCAGCGATGAAAGGAGGACAGAGCGGCAATGAGAGAGGACCGGAACATGTTCCGGTCCTCTCTCATTGCCGCAGTTATTGCGGTGCCGTCAGTTCTGGCCGCCGCGGGCCAGCCAATAGCAGATCAGCTAGCGCCGCTTCTTCTTGTTCGCGCGGCGCGGGGCATCCTGTGCCGCGGCCTTGGCCGGGTTTCCGGACCGGCCGGAAGCCTTGGCCTCGACACGCGTCTGGGCCGAACCGTCCTCGCCGGGGGCCGTGTACTGCAGCTGCGCCGGCTTCTCCGGCGCTTCCAGTCCTGCGGCCCGGATCTGCGGCTCGTGATGTTCAGTGTGCTGGCCCGCGGCGTCCGCCACGACCACGTCCTCGGCGGGGGTCACCTCAACCTCAAGATTGAACAGGAAGCCGACGCTTTCCTCCCGGATGGCCTCCATCATGGCCTGGAACATGATGAAGCCCTCGCGCTGGTACTCCACCAGGGGATCGCGCTGGGCCATCGCGCGCAGGCCGATGCCTTCCTTCAGGTAGTCCATCTCATAGAGGTGTTCCTGCCACTTGCGGCCGATGACCGACAGGACAACACGGCGCTCGAGTTCGCGCATGCTCTCCTGGCCGATGGCTTCTTCGCGGGCCTGGTAGACCAGCCGCGCGTCGGAGAGGATCTCTTCCTTGAGGAAGTCCACGGTGATCCGTGACTTGCCGCCGGCCTCGTCGATGAGGTCCCGCGGCGTGACACTGACCGGGTAGAGCGTCTTGAGATTGGACCACAACAGGTTGAAGTCCCAGTCATCCCCGGTGCCCTCGGCGGTGGCTCCGTCGATGAACGCGGTGATCGTGTCTTCCAGGAAGTACTGGACCTTTTCGTGCAGGTCATCGCCTTCGAGGATGCGGCGGCGGTCGCCGTAGATGGCTTCGCGCTGGCGATTCAGGACGTCATCGTACTTGAGGACGTTCTTGCGCTGTTCGGCGTTGCGGCCCTCCACCTGGCCCTGGGCCGAGGCGATGGCACGCGAGACGAGCTTGGATTCGAGCGCGACGTCGTCCGGCACCGAACTGTTCATCAGCCGTTCTGCCGCGCCGGAATTGAAAAGGCGCATCAGGTCGTCGGTCAATGACAGGTAGAAGCGGGACTCGCCGGGGTCGCCCTGGCGGCCCGAGCGGCCGCGCAGTTGGTTGTCGATCCGGCGTGATTCGTGCCGTTCGGTGCCCAGCACGTACAGGCCACCGAGGTTGAGGACTTCCTCGTGCTCGTCCTTCACGGACTGCTTGGCGGCTTCGAAGGCTGCCGGCCAGGCCGCTTCGTATTCTTCGGAGTTCTCTTCCGGGTCCAGCCCGCGCTTGGCGAGTTCGGCGACGGCGGTGAACTCGGCGTTGCCGCCGAGCATGATGTCCGTGCCACGGCCTGCCATGTTGGTCGCGACGGTCACGGCGCCCTTGCGGCCGGCCTGGGCCACGATCGCGGCTTCACGGGCGTGGTTCTTGGCGTTGAGGACTTCGTGCCGGACGCCCTCCTTGGCCAGCAGCCGGGAGAGGTACTCGCTCTTCTCGACGCTGGTGGTGCCGACCAGGATGGGCTGGCCCTTTGCGTGCCGTTCGGCGATGTCTTTGACAACGGCGTCGAACTTGACGGCCTCGTTCTTGTACACGAGGTCCGCCTGGTCGATGCGCTGCATGTCGCGGTTGGTGGGGATGGCAACGACGCCGAGCGTGTAGGTGCTCATGAACTCGGCGGCTTCGGTCTCGGCGGTACCGGTCATGCCGGCCAGCTTGTCGTACATACGGAAGTAGTTCTGCAGCGTGACCGTGGCCAGGGTCTGGTTCTCGGCCTTGATCTCGACGCCTTCCTTGGCCTCGATCGCCTGGTGCATGCCTTCGTTGTAGCGCCGGCCCGCGAGGATGCGGCCGGTGTGCTCGTCAACGATGAGCACCTCGCCGTCGAGGATGACGTAGTCCTTGTCCCGCTTGAAGAGTTCCTTGGCCTTGATGGCGTTGTTGAGGAAGCCGATCAAAGGGGTGTTGGCGGACTCGTAGAGGTTGTGGATGCCGAGGTAGTCCTCGACCTTCTCGATGCCTGCCTCGAGCACGCCGACGGTGCGCTTTTTTTCGTCGACTTCGTAGTCATCCTCGGGCTTGAGCCGGGTGACGACCTTGGCGAACTCGCTGTACCAGCGGTTGGTGTCGCCCTGTGCCGGGCCGGAGATGATGAGCGGGGTACGTGCCTCATCGATGAGGATGGAGTCCACCTCATCGACGATGGCGAAGTTGTGGCCGCGCTGGACGAGCTCGGACTTGTCCCACGCCATGTTGTCGCGCAGGTAATCGAAGCCGAATTCGTTGTTGGTGCCGTAGGTGATGTCAGCGGCGTACTGTTCGCGGCGCACGGCGGGGTCCTGGTTGGACAGGATGCAGCCGCTGGTCAGTCCAAGGAACCGGTAGACACGGCCCATGAGGTCCGACTGGTACTCCGCCAGATAGTCGTTCACGGTAATGACGTGCACGCCGTTGCCGGCCAGTGCGTTGAGGTAGGCCGGAGCGGTGGCCACCAGCGTCTTGCCTTCACCGGTCTTCATTTCGGAGATGTTGCCCAGGTGCAGGGCAGCGCCGCCCATCAGCTGGACATCGAAGTGGCGCAGGCCAAGGGTGCGCGAGGAGGCTTCGCGGACGGCGGCGAACGCCTCGGGCAGCAGGTCGTTGAGCTTCTCGCCGTCAACGTGGCGTGCGCGGAGACGGTCGGTCTCTTCGCGCAGTTCGGCGTCGGTGAAGGTCTGGAAGGAACTTTCGAGGGCATTGATGGAATCGGCATAGTTCCGCAGTTGCCTCAGGGTCTTTTTATCACCCGTGCGGAGAAGTTTTTCGATAAGTGATGCCACGTGAAGTTGCTCCCAGTCTCAAGCTGCCGAATTCTGGCGTGTTTAGTCTACGGGAGAGACGCAGCGCCGGTTACGCCTGTTCCCTCAGAGCGGATACACCGCTTCCCGCGCCGGACACGGCGTCCGCGAGTGACGGCGCCAGGTCCCCTTTCGGGGACACAACAATCCGGTCCAGTTCCAGCCACTCTGCCATGAGCTGCAGTTCCGCGGCGAGTTCGACGGCGGTGTCGGCCGGGGCGCCCGGCTCCGCGTACGCAGCCCTGGCCAGCAGGAGGCCGTTGGCGCGGTCGGCCTTGAGGTCGACGCGGGCCACGATCCCGTCGCGCAGGAGGAACGGCAGCACGTAGTAGCCAAAGCGGCGCTTCGGCTCCGGTGTGTAGATCTCAAGGCGGTAATGGAAACCGAACAAGTCCTCGAGCCGACGCCGCTCGAAGACCAGCGAGTCGAAGGGGCTCAGCAGTGCGCGCCCCGTGGCCGTGCGTGGGAGCTTTGCCTCGACGTGCCGGTAGACGGGCTTGTTCCAGCCGGTCACGGTGACCGGCCGAAGCCTGCCGGCGTCGACGAGGTGTTCCACGGCAATGGCGGACGCACGCATGGGCGTCCGGAAGTAATCAGCGAAACACCGCAGCGTGCCGATCCCATGGGCCGTGGCGGCGGCTTCGATCAGGCGGACCAGCGCTGCCGCCGGCTCCTGCCCTGTGTCTACCGCGGCGGCTGCGGCGTCGGGATCTGCGTCCGGCCTGGCGGGCAGGACCTTGGCGGTAAGGGTGTAGCGCCGTTCAAAGGACTCCGTGCGGGACGCGGCCGAGATGAGTCCGGCTTCGAAGAGGTGCTCCAGGACCCGCTTTACCGCGTTCCAGTTCCACCCCCAGTTGTCCTGCAGCCGGTCCTCCACGTGACCCAGCCGGGCGGTGAGTTCGGCGGCGGTCATCGGCCGGCCGGCTGCCAGCGCCTCGAGCACCCGCTCGGCGACACCGCTGCGCAGCTCGGGGTCCATGGCATGCGCCCCCACCCATTTCCGGCTCTGCCACAGGACCAGGTCCTGGAAGTGGTCGGGCCGGATGAAGCTGGCCTCGTGCGCCCAGTACTCCATCATGCGGCGCGGGTGGGTGCCGGCCATCCGTTGAAGGATGGCGCGGTCGTAGTTCCCAAGACGGGAGAAGAACGGCAGGTAGTGGCTTCGCGACAGCACGTTGACGGAGTCGATCTGGACCAGCTGGAGACGGGCAAAGGTACGGCCCACCGCCCGTGCAGTCACGGGTCCGGCGGGCCGTACCTTGTCCAATCCCTGGGCTGCCAATGCGATCCGCCGGGCCTGCTTGAGGCTCAGCAATTCCTGCACGTCAGTCCTTTCGTCGGATGGTCAGCACCAGCTTATGCGGTGGCCGGCTCATCCTCGGACCGGTAAGCGAGGATCTTCTCTTCCAGCGCAGCCGCCCCGGGCTCGCAGGTCTGGTCAAGGGAGATCACTCCATACGTCCACCCGTCCCGGCGGTACACGACGGACGGCGCTTTGGTCTCCTTGTCCACGAAGAGGTAGAAGTCGTGCCCCACGAGCTCCATGTTGTCGACGGCGTCGTCGAGCGTGAGGGATGATGCGGGAAAGACCTTCCGGCGGATGAGCACGGGCGAGTCTCCGGCCGGGATATCGTTCTCGACCTCATAGGGCGATCTTTCAGCGGGAGCCTCCTTGGGCTCAAGCCAATGGTTCGCCTCTTCGTAAATGGGCTCGCGGGTGCTCGCAGGCTCGAGGGTTGCCGTCGCTTCGGTGACGGACTTGGGGGTGTGCCGGCCGTGGTGGACCTTCTTGCGGTCCTTCGCCCGGCGCAGGCGTTCAAGAAGCTTGTTGTAGGCAAGATCGAACGCGGCGAACTTGTCGGCGGCGCTGGCTTCGGCACGAATGACGGGGCCACGGCCCAGGACGGTCAGCTCAACCGTGAGCATCTCGTCGGTCTGCCGGGCCTTGGTCTCCTTGGAAACCTTCGCGTCCACCCTCTGGACTTTGTCCCCCAGCGACGTGATCTTCGAGATCTTCTCGTCGGCGTACTCGCGGAACCGGTCCGAGACCGTCAAATTGCGTCCGCTGATCATGAACTCCATGGTGCCCTCCAAATGACTTCGGTGACACGACGGCGGCACTTCCTGGGGCTGTTCTGACTGACAGTCGAGCCCCTTTCCGAGCCGCTATCGACAGGTACATCTGTTCTTGGTACCCATCTTCGACGTTAGTTCATAGCAACCTCTTATTCATCCTTTTTTGGTTTATTTTTTTCATTGACAGGCCGCTTCCCTGCCATCGCGGGGCCGGCTGCGCCGAAGTCGCGCGTGACGGGCGGGCGTGTCGCGGCGAGGACGACGGCGCCCGTCACCAGCGCTCCGGCCGCCCGCAACGCCCGGGCCGCCTCGGCCAAGGTGGCCCCCGTGGTGAGCACGTCGTCAACGATGATGCACGGCCGGCCGTTTACGCCCGGAGCGAAGAGCCCGCGACGTACCCGCATGGATCCCCGAACCCGCTGCGCCCGGTCCCCGCGGCCCAGTCCCTTTTGGCCGCCGGGCTGTCCCCGAAACCCGGGGAGACCGTACGGGGACCCCGGCGTCGGCAACGGCGCCGGGGCTCCACGCCCGGCCGGCCCCCTGCGTGCCCGCAGCCCCGTCTTGTGGAGAGCGTGGACGGTGGACAGGCCGGATTGCCCGCCGGCTCCCGCTGCGCGGAGTGGTCCCAGCCCGCCCAGCAACACATGGACGGGACTGAAGCCCCTCCGCCGAAAGGCGCTGCCGCTCGTTGGCACGGGTACGAGCAGCACCCCGGGGGCCTCCCCGGCGGCAGCCCGGATGGCCCGGGCCAGGCCCGTCGACAAGACCTCCGCGAGCTGTCTCTGCCCGTGCTTCTTGAAGGACAGCACCGCGAGGGCCAGCTCCGCGCGGTAGGCACCGGCGGCCACGACCGGCAGCAGCACCGAGCCGTCCACGTCCATGAGGGCCGGGGCCTGCGCTTCCGCCCGGAACGGTGTGCGCATCAGCTGCCGGACCTGCCGTTCGCAGCCGCCGCAGAGCGCCAGGTCTTCAGCCCCGCAACAGACGCAGTCCACCGGCGCGGCGAGTGCCAGCACTTCGGCCACGGCGGCCGCGGCCCCGTCCGCCAGCCGTGCCAACGGACGGCGGTAGCCACCACGGTGTCTGGCCGCAGCCGTTGCCGGCGGTGCCAGGTCGGGGTCTGCAGCTCTCCTCAGCCCACGGGCTGCGCGGGTTCGGGTTCTTTTGCCTTTGGACCCGGCCGCGGCGTTGGCCGCGGCGCCGGAACCAGCCCGGCCGCTGGCACTTCCACCACGGCCGGTGTCACGGAGTTCTCTGAAAATCGCCACGTCACAAGGTTCCGCCCGCGTGGTTGCCTGCGGGAGGCCCCGAGGGCGTTATGTGGAAAGCGGCCACGCACCGGCCGGGCCCGGCCCCCGAAAGGTCCCGGCCGTGCCCGGTGGTAGCGCTAGCCCGGGTAGGACGGATCGATCGGTCCCTTGAGCTGCGGGGACCACCCATTGCCGATCCGCTGGAAGATGCCTTCCGTTGACTGGGCGTAGATTTCCTCCCCGCCGTTGCCCGCGCTGAGCGCGGTCAGTCCGGGCCATGGCGCCAGCTTCTGCGGCTGCGACGAGGTGAGGAACAGCAACTCGGGAGCGACGGCGTTGCTTGGCGAGCCCTTCATCACAGCCACTGTGGAGTCGTCCACCCACACGCCCTGATCGGGGTCATTCGACGCGAGGAGGGTCATCGGCACGGTCAGGTCCTTGGGCGTTCCGTCCGCTGCCCGGACGATGCCGGTTATCTGGACTTTCGTTTTGCCGTTCTGCTCCGTGATGATGAGGGCGCGGGTGCCCTCGCGTGAGGCCTTGAATTCCTTGACGGTCCGTCCGGAAAGCCATGCCGGCGACACCGTCACAGTGGGCACGGTGGCGCCTTCGGCCACGCCGGCCGGCCGGTAGGCGACCAGTTCCGTCGCGCCGTTGGCGCCCGGCCCGGCCGTCCAAACCCAGTCGTACCGGTCGAAGGAGGGTCGGGTCAGGGTGGCGCGCGTGGTGAGGGACCTCGCGGGCTGGCCGGGCACGACCGAGTACAGCGTGCCGCGTCCGGCGTTGAGGAAGGCCGCGGATTGCGAGACGGGCGACTCCGCCGGTGCCCGCGGCGACAGGGACGAGACGGACTGGATGTCCGGAAGCGGCGAGATCCTGTTGTTCTCATACCGGACCAGATCGTTGTTGCTCACGGCGATCTGGCGGGCCGGGACGTTTTTGTCGCGGATCGGCGGGAGGACCGAACCGTTGTCTTCCACGCGCACCAGGTCCTGGTTGGCCCGCAGCTCGACGTTGATGACATCCGGCTGGCTGCGGAACGTGAGGGCAAGCTGGGTCTGCATCCGCAGCCGGTCCTCGTTGGAAGCCTCCACAAGGTCCTTCGCCGTGAGGTCCACCTGGGCGGCGCCGGAGACTACGGGAACCGACTCGCGGGCCAGCTTGATGCCCGAGGGGAAGGCACTGACGACGGCGCCCTTGAGGTACGGCGCCGGACCGCCGAGCAGCGCACTGGTCATGGCCTTGACGGTCTTCTTCTTGATGAACCAGCGGACGTCGGGCACGGCGTAGGTGAACGTGGGGTCATAGAAATAGATCGGATAGGCGCCGTAGATGACCTTGAAGGTCTCCTCCGGGATCGCCGTGCCGTCCGGGAGTTCCGCAATCCGCCATTCACCGTCCACCTGGGTCAGCGTGGCGGGAATGTTTTCTTTGGTCCCCTCCGGCAGCTGGGTGGCCACCCCGTCCGCGTCCACGGAGTAGGACAGGTCCAGCTCGTAGTTGAAGACGTTTTCGACGCCGGTCGGCACCACCCGCGCGGAGCGGAAGACGAGCACCCGCTGGTCGGGTTTCCAGGTCACTGACGACGCCTGGGTGAGGTACTGGCGCGCCACCGCGTAGTCGTCCTCGTAGCCGCTGCCGGCGAGATAGAAGTCCTCAATGACCGCTTCCGGCCCTGCGCCTTCACGGGGCGCGGACGGGAAGAACACGGGGGCATTGTTGGGGTTCCCCGCGCTCTCGTCCGTGCTCTTGCCCACCGGGCCCGAGCGCGGGATCTGCGCGCAGGAGGTCAGCAGGAACAGCAGCACCGCCAGCAGCGCGGCTGCGGCCCGGGTGGCCTTCCCAGTGGCACCGCTCATGACCCCTCCTTCGTTCCGGTTCCCGCTGATCCGGTACCCATTTTTCCGGGGTCCGTGGTCCCGGTACTGGCCTTGCCGGCACCGTCTACGTGCGGGGCCGGCGAGGGGTCCAGCAGCAGCATGGTGCGTTCGCTTCCCGCGCCGTGAAGTCCGACGTCGACCGGCTCCAGCTGGAGGGGTGATTTCGTGATGGTCTCCCCCTGGCGCAACGGGAGGGTGAGGCGGAAGTTCGCGCCGCTGCCCTTCCTTCCCCAGGCCTGGAGCCAGCCGTTGTGGAGTTTCGTGTCTTCGGCGGCGATGGACAGGCCGAGGCCGCTGCCGCCCGTCGTGCGCGCACGGGCCGGATCGGCGCGCCAGAACCGGTCGAACACGCGTGCCGCTTCCGCCGGAGTCATGCCGATGCCGTGGTCCCGGACTGCGACGGCCACGGAGTTGCCGTTGGCGGCCACGGAAATGTTCACCGGGCGGCCCTCACCGTGTTCCAGCGCGTTCAGGATGAGGTTGCGCAGGATCCGGTCGATCCGGCGGTCGTCCATATCCACGATGATGCTGTCCTGGGGCGCGTTGAGGGTGACGTCGGAGCCGTACTCGGCCGCCACCGGGGCAACGCCTTCCATCACATGCGCAACGAGCTGCACAACGTCGCCGGGTTCGGCGTCGAGCGTGGCGACGCCGGCGTCGAAGCGGGAGATTTCCAGCAGGTCGGCCAAGAGGGACTGGAACCGCTCCACCTGGTTGTAGAGCAGTTCCGCGGAGCGCTTGTTGATCGGGTCGAAGTCCTCGCGTGCGTCGTAGAGGACTTCGGCGGCCATCCGCACGGTCGTGAGCGGAGTACGCAGTTCGTGGGAGACGTCGGAGACGAACCGCTGCTGCATCTGGGACAGGGTGGCGAGCTGCGTGATCTGCTCCTGGAGGCTCGCGGCCATGTGGTTGAAGGAGGCCCCCAGTCGCGCCACCTCGTCCTCGCCCTTGACCACCATGCGTTCCTGCAGCTGCCCCGCTGCGAGCTTCTCGGACACGACAGCGGCGTGGCTGACCGGGCTGACGACATTTCGGGTCACGTACCAGGCCACGGCGCCGATCAGCAGCGCCAGCACCGCGCCGCCGGCCAGCAGCACGTTCTGGATCTCGTCGAGGGTCTTCTGTGCCGTATTGAGGTCATAGATCAGGTAGAGCTCATAGACCGTGCCGTTGAAGGTGACCTTGTTGCCGACGGCAATTCCGGGCCGGTCTTCGGTACCCACCGGGAACTCCGTGGATGCCCAGAACTGCTCCTTGCCCGAATCCTGCACGGCCTTGCGCAGGTCGGTCGGAATAACGCTGATGGTGAGCTGGTCCGAGGCCCGTGACTCCACCCAGCGGTTGCGGGGTTTGGTCTGTTCCGGCATCGCCTCAAAGACGTAGCGCCTCTGAATCACCGAACCACGGCCCTCGACGGCGTTCAGCGTGTCGTAAACGAGCGTAATGACACTGGACTGATCGGTGACCTGGGCGCCGTCGAACGTGTCCTGGACCTGTTTGACGTTGTAGCGCGTCTCCGACTCGGCCTGGGCCAGCCGTTCCTGGAAGAGGTTGTTGGCGATCTGGTTCGACAGGTACGCGCCGACGACGGCGAAGGACATGATCGCCAGCATGAGCGTCGTCAGCACGGTCCGGAACTGCATCGACCGCCGCCATTTGCTGTGCAGTGAGCGGAGCAGGTAGCGGATGCCGGGAAGCAGGCGGGTGGCTCCGATCCGGACCAGCCTCGCCACGCGCACGCCCACAATCCGGGCGCGCTTCACCCAGATCCTGGTCCGGAAGCCCACGGCATGCCAGCCGGCGGCCGGACCGCCGTGGTGCCGGGCGGCTGTGGGCTCGAACGAGCCGGCGTCGGGGGTATCGGCTTCGGCTGGCCCGGGTTCGACGGCGGCCGGCTTCGGGGCCGCCGTCGGCGTGCCGGCACTGGGTGAGCCGGAAGCCGGCGCGACGGAAGTGGGCGCGTCGGCGGCGGGAACCGTCAGGCCGGGCTCGCGGAGATCAACCGATGCGCGGGCAGCACTTTTGGGAGCGGCCCCTTGAGCGGGGGCGCCCACCGGACCATTTCCGGGGCGGCCTTCCGACGGTTCAGGAACCTGCTTTGTAGCCGACACCACGGACCGTCAATACAACTTCGGGGGCTTCCGGGTCACGTTCGATCTTTGACCTCAGCCGCTGGACGTGGACGTTGACCAGCCGCGTGTCGGCGGCGTGCCTGTAGCCCCAGACCTGCTCCAGGAGAAGTTCCCGGGTGAAGACCTGCCAGGGTTTGCGGGCCAGTGCCACGAGCAGGTCGAATTCCAGGGGTGTCAGCGAGATGCGCTCGGTGCCGCGGCTGACGAGGTGTCCTGCGACGTCGATGGTGACGTCCGCGATGCGCAGCGTCTCCGGAGCCTTCTGGTCGCCGGGCCGGAGCCGGGCCCGGACCCGGGCGACGAGCTCGGCCGGTTTGAACGGCTTCGGGACGTAGTCATCGGCGCCGGACTCGAGGCCACGGACGACGTCGGAGGTGTCTGCCTTGGCGGTGAGCATCACGATCGGCACGTCGGATTCGGCGCGGATCTGGCGGCAGACTTCAATGCCGTCTATGCCCGGGAGCATGAGGTCCAGCAGCACGAGGTCCGGCTTGGCGGCGCGGAAAACTTCCAGGGCCTTCCCGCCGTCAGCGCAGAAGACAGGCTCGAACCCGTCATTGCGCAGCACAATACCGATCATCTCGGCCAGCGCCTCGTCATCGTCCACTACCAGAATGCGTGCCTTCATATGTATATATTCCCCTATTGAAATGGCTTTGTCGTATTCGGCGGCGCCCGGGCATGGCGCCGCCGGCGCCCGGACCGTACTTCAACGCCGCAGTAGGGGTTGTGACAAACCCCCGTCCGTGCCGCAGGCTGTAGGCAGGAACCCAGCAACAGGCCAGGAACCCAGGAGGATTCTGTGAGCACCCCGATCTACGAGCGTGCGCTCGGCGCGGACTTTGCGCTCCTGCAGCCGGAGCTGCAGGACTACTTCTCACTCGCTCCCGGATCCGGCCGCTACGGCGTCGGCGAGGGCATGTTCGAGGTGGTCGGCTGCCGGCAGAAATGGCTGCGCCCGCTGCTGCGCCTCGCCGCCGGCGAGGAGTCGTTCTTCCCGGAATATGGTGAGGGCATCCGCTTCCGGATCGAGAACCATGCCCACCTGGACCCGTTCGGGCGGTCCAGCCTCACCGCACGGCGCGAAATCTTCTTCCCGGGCACCACCCGGTTGTTCCACGACACCACGAGCTTCGAGGATTCAGGCAGCCGGCACGGTCTGGTGGATTACGTCGGGCGGTACAGGCGGCTCGTGACCGACCTCAACCTCGGCGTCACCGCCGGGGGCAGGCTGCGCGGGGTTTCGGAGGCCTCGCGGCTGTTCCTGGGACCGCTCCGGATTCCCCTGCCGGCCGCCCTTGATGCCAAGGCCTACGCCGAACAGTGGTGGGCGCCGGAGGAGGGCGCCGCCGGGAAGCACCGGATCCAGGTGAAGGTGATCCAGCCGCAGCTGGGGCTGGTCCTCGTCTACGCCGGGCACTTCGACTACCGGCTGGAACCGTATCCCGGAGGCGTGTCGGCCCCGGGGTACCTTCCGGACCGGGCCCGGCCCGAGCGCTGGGAAGCCCGCAGCTAGCCGAGCGCGAGCTGGTTGAGGCCGTCGGCGACCTGGGTCAGCCGCCCCAGCACCGCCGTCGCGGACGACGGCGAATGACCGGACAGCCCGTCCGACGGCGTGACCCGCAGGGCGCCGAGGGTCGACGCCGGCAGTCCCAGCTGGCGCCACGGCCGCCAGACGGTTTCCACGACGTCGGCGACGCGGGGCAGCGCGGCGGCGGGGTTGGCGACGTCGAGCGCCCCGGCCCACAGCCGCTTACCAGACTCCACGGCGCCGGCGAGCTGTTCCCACTGCCGGGACGTGAGCGCGCGCAGGGGCACGGCGATCCCGTCGGCGCCGGCCGCCAAAATCCGTTCGAACGGCGCCTCGACTTCCGGTACGGCGACAACCACCTCGACGGCGCCGGCCGCCCGCAGGGCGTCGATGACCAGCTGCCAGGCGTCCGTGGCTTCCCGGCCCGGCACCGAGCGCAGGGTCCGGTAGCCGCTGGAGGTGGGAATGGTGCCGGCCAGCACCGAGGCGATCTCCGGCTCGTCGATCTGGACCACGATTCGCGCCCCGGGGGCCGCGGCAGCCACACGGCTGAGGTAGCCGCCGGCGCCGGCGGCCAGCGAAGCAGCGAGGTCGCGCCGGGCGCCATGGTCTATCAGGGCACGCTCGCCGTTGTGCAAATGCAGGCCCGCGGCGAGGCTGAGCGGGCCGCGGAGCTGGACCTTGATGTCCGCTGCCGGGGTGTCCTCGGCGCCGATCACGTCGGCAAGGATGTTGATGTCGGTGGACAGGGCAGAATGCGCCCGCCTGAAATCCTTGCCGGGACGGTCCACGATCCGCCAGCCGTAGGGCTGGACGTCCACGGAGAGGTCCACCAACAGGGAGGCTGTCCGGCCGAGTGCGTCGGAACCGACGCCCCGGTCCGGCAACTCGGCCAGGAACGGCAGGTGCGGGCTGCCCAGCTCGCCGCGGATGATGCGCGCGGCTTCGAGGGGGTCCTCGCCGGGCCAGGTGCCCAGGGCGGTGGCGGTGACCTGTTCCGGCTGCGCTGCTTGGAGTCCGGCCACGGCTAGGCGGTGGCGGAGACGGTCGGGCCTGCGGCGCCGGGGACTTCGCCGGCGGTCGGATGGCGCACGGCGTTGGTGGCCTGGGGGTTGGTGGCCCGGGGATCGGCGGCCAGTGCCGCTTCATGGTCCTCGGCAATGGCTTCGTGGTGCCGGATGACCTCGCCGATGATGAAGTTGAGGAACTTCTCTGCGAAGGCCGGGTCCAGATGGGCCTCCGCGGCAAGGCGTCGCAGCCGCGCGATCTGGGCTGTTTCCCGGCCCGGGTCCCCGGCGGGAAGTTTGTGGGTTGCCTTCAGGAATCCGACCTTCTGGGTCGCCTTGAAGCGCTCGGCGAGCAGGAAGACGAGGGTGGCATCGATGTTGTCGATGCTGGAGCGGATCGACAACAGCTCCGCCATCACCGCGGGATCCACGTGACCGGCCAGCGAGCTGGCCCCGGGGTCATAGGAATCGGCGTCGGGGTGGGTCTGGTTCTGCTCGGTCATTGCTCCAGTCTAGGGGCACGGGCGCTAATCACTTCTGCTGTTAAGCGCTGCCCGCGCGGCCTGGGCGGCCTGACTGCGCCGCCGCTCGTGTCGGTTCCCGCGCACCAAAGGACATGCCCACCGTTCCGGCTGAACGGTGGGCATGTCCTTCCGGTGCGCACCGGATTCGGTCTAGCTGTGGAGCACCTCGCGGAAGGCCTCGCGGCGCCGGGCCTGCTCGTCCGGATCCGGAACGGGAAGCGAAGCAATCAGCTTCTTCGTATAGGCGTGCTGCGGGTTGCCCATCACCTGGTTGCCCAATCCCTGTTCGACCATCTTGCCCTTGTAGAGCACGCCGACCCAGGGCGAGAGGATGTCCACCACGGCGAGATCATGGCTAATGAACAGGGCCGCGAACCCGAACTCGCGCTGGATCTCCTTGAAGAGCTCCAGCACCACGGCCTGCACGGACACATCCAGCGCCGACGTCGGCTCGTCGGCGATGAGCAGCTTCGGGT
Source organism: Arthrobacter sp. 05N429 (assembly GCF_056397045.1). Taxonomy (NCBI): domain Bacteria; kingdom Bacillati; phylum Actinomycetota; class Actinomycetes; order Micrococcales; family Micrococcaceae; genus Arthrobacter; species Arthrobacter sp. 05N429. The sequence continues at coordinate 615,085 of NZ_JBFTMQ010000001.1, read as the reverse complement.
TCAGGATGAGCGCACGTGCCAGCGAGGCGCGCTGCCGCTGCCCGCCGGAGAGCTCATGCGGGAACCTGTCGGCGTACGACGCCGGCAGCTGTACTGACTCAAGCAGCTCGCCAACACGCTTGCGTGCCTCCGCCGGGGTCGGGTTGCCGTGGATGATGAGCGGTTCGGCGACGCAGTCGCCGATGGTCAGTTGCGGGTTGAAGGATGCCGCCGGGTCCTGGAACACGAAGCCGATCTCCTTGCGGAGCGGTTTGAAGGTCCGCTCCTTGAAGTTCAGCATTTCGTAGCCCAGCACCTTGAGGCTGCCGCCCGTGGTCCGGTTGAGGCCGGCGATGGCCCGGCCGATGGTGGTCTTGCCGGAACCCGACTCCCCCACGAGTCCGAAGACTTCGCCTTCGGAAACCGTAAAACTGACGCCGTCCACCGCCTTGAAGGCCGGAGTGCCCATCCGTCCCGGATACTCAATGGTCAGGTTCTTGGCCTCGACCAGTACTTTCCCACCCTGATGCGCGCGCTCCGTCATGCCTTCGGACGCAGAGTTGCGGCCCAGGTGCGGCACGGCGGCGAGGAGCTTCTTGGTGTACTCCTCACGGGGCTGGGCGAACAGGACCCGTGACGGAGCCTCCTCCACGACGTCGCCCTGGTACATGACCACGACGCGGTCGGCGAGGTCGGCGACAACACCCATGTTGTGCGTGATCAGCACGATGGACGTACCGAACTTGTCCCGCAGGTCCCGCAGCAGCTCCAGGATTTCCGCCTGGACGGTGACATCCAGGGCGGTGGTCGGCTCGTCGGCCACGATCAGACCCGGGTTCAGGGCCAGTGCGGCGGCAATGACGACGCGTTGCTTCTGGCCGCCCGAGAACTGGTGCGGGTAATAGTTGACCCGGGTATCCGGGTCCGGGATGCCCACTTTCCGAAGGGCTTCGATGGCCCGCGTCTTGGCTTCCTTCGCCGAGATCTTCTTGCCGCTGCCAGTGTCCGCATGCGCCCGGATGCCCTCGGCTATCTGCCAGCCTACGGTGTAGACGGGGTTGAGTGCCGTGGACGGTTCCTGGAACACCATGGCCACGTCGCGGCCGCGGATCTGCCGCAGCTTGGCCGCGCTGACGCTGATGACGTTGTTGCCGTTGATCAGGACGGCGCCTTGGCTGGTTGCCGTTTCCGGCAGCAGCCCCAAGATGGTCTTGGCCGTCACGGTCTTGCCGGATCCGGATTCACCTACGATGGCGACTACCTCGCCGGGATTGACTTCAAGGCTGACGTCCTTAACGGCATAGACATCGCCGGCATCGGTCGCGAACGTAACTTTGAGGTTTTCGATGTCCAGGACGGGGCCGGAGCGGGGGCCCGGCCGGTCGATGTTCGTGGTCATAGCACTCTCGATTCTGCTTCAAGGGCGGCCTGCGCGCCGGCGGTGGAGTCCGGGCCTCCGGCCGGCGTCTTGCCGCCGGACTTCCTGCGGCCCCTGAGCCGTGGATCGTTGAGATCGTTGATGCTCTCACCCACGAGGGTCAGTCCAAGCACGGTCAGGACGATGGCCATACCGGGGTAGATTCCGGTCCACCAGATGCCCGAGGAGGCATCATTAATGGCCTTGTTCAGGTCGAAGCCCCACTCGGCGGCGGAGGTCGGTTCGATGCCGAACCCCAGGAAGCCGAGGCCCGCCAGGGTCAGGATCGCCTCGGAGGCGTTCAGCGTGAAAATCAGCGGCAGCGTGCGGGTTGCATTCTTGAAGATATGGCGGCCCATGATGCGGAAGCTTGAGGCGCCCACCACTTTGGCTGATTCGACGTAAGGCTCGGCCTTGAGTCGAATCGTCTCGGCACGGATCACCCGGAAGTACTGGGGGACGAACACGACCGATATGGCGATGGAGCAGGCAACAATGCCTCCCCAGAAGCTGGACTGGCCTTGGCTAATGACGATTGACATTACGATGGCCAGGAGGAGCGACGGGAAAGCGTAGATTGCATCGGCGATCACCACCAGCACGCGGTCCAGCCAGCCGCCGAAGTAGCCGCTGACGAGGCCGAGGGCTACGCCGAGGAAGATCGACATGGCCACGGCGACGATGATGATGACTGCGGCCGTCTGGGCACCCCAGATCACGCGGGAAAAGACGTCGTAGCCACTCACCGTGGTGCCCCAGATGTGGGCAGCGCTGGGGGGCTGCTGGGCCGGGAACGTGCCCGCCGCGTCGCTGATTTGGGCGAATCCATACGGAGCGATAAATGGCGCAAATACTGCCGTCAGCAGAAAGCAGACGGTCAGCACAAGGCCGGTGACGAGCATGCCGCGCTGCAGCCCGACGCTCGTCCGGAAATGCGAGATCACCGGCAGCCGGTAGATGAGGGGCTGTTTGCGCCCGCTTACTGTGGTTGCATTCATGGCTAGTACCTCACTCGCGGGTCGATCAGTGCTGCGGCGACGTCCACGATGAAGTTCGTGACGGCAACGATGACCGCCAGAAGCACAACAATGCCCTGGACGGCGACGAAGTCGCGGGCGTTCAGGTATTGCACCAACTGGTAGCCGAGGCCCTTCCATTCGAACGTGGACTCAGTGAGGACCGCGCCGCCCAGCAGGAGGGCAATCTGGAGCCCCATGACGGTGATGATCGGAATCAGGGCAGGCTTGTAGGCGTGCTTGGTCACAAGCCGGAAATTGCTGACGCCGCGGGACCTCCCGGCCTCAACATAGTCCTTGCCCAGCGTGCCGATGACGTTGGTCCGGACAAGCCGCAGAAAAACCCCTGCCGTTAGCAGCCCCAGCGTCAATGCGGGGAGGACTGAATGGGCTGCGACGTCGCCGAATGCCGCCATGTCGCCGCTGCGCAGCGCATCCAGCCAGTAGATCCCGGTCGGTGCGGCCAGGGCTCCCATGGAGAGCTCGGTCCTGGTGGAAGCCCGGCCTGCGACAGGTAGCCAGCCGAGCCATACGGAGAACGTCAGTTTCATCAGTAGGCCCGCGAAGAACACCGGGGTGGCGTAGCAGAGAATGGCAAAGAAACGCAGGACGGCGTCGGGCGCTTTGTCGCGCTTGTAGGCGGAGATGAGCCCAAGCGGGATGCCGACCAACAGTGCCACGATGAGGGCATTGATGGCCAGTTCCAGCGTTGCCACACCAAAGGTCATGACCATTTGGACAACAGGTCGCCGGTCGGTGATGGTGGTGCCAAAGTTTCCGGTCGCCAGCTGGCCAACGTATTCAAAATACTGCACGAGGATCGGACGGTCATAGCCGGCCTCGTGGATGCGCTGTGCCAGCACCTCGGGCGGGAGCCGGCCGCCCTGGGCTGCGGTGATGGGGTCGCCGATGACCCGCATCAGGAAGAAGACCAGTGTCACCAGAATGATGACGGTCGGAATGATGAGGAAGAACCGGACCAGGATGTAGGTCCCCAGGCCCCCACCCGAGGATTTTTTCTTGGACGGAAGGAGTCCGTCGGCGTCGCTTGGCGGCGCCTCTATCAATGTTGTCATTGGTACCTAAAATTGTGCTTTTCGCGGCCATGGGCCGGCCGACGTGATCTGCCAGGTGCGGTAATGACCAGCAAAGGCGGGGCGCCTCGAGGGCGCCCCGCCTCACAGGCTGGTCAGGACCGCAGGATTGCAGCCTTACTTGGAAACAGTTCCCAAACGGAACTTGAAGGAGGCGTCGAGGGTCGTGTCGACACCCTTGACGCCGCTGCCGGAAACGGCAACCTGTGCGCCCTGGAGCAGCGGAAGCGTCGAGATGTCCTTGGCCAGGGCATTTTGGGCATCCTTGATCGCGGACTCGCGTGCGCTCTTGTCCACGGTGGTGAGCTGCTTGTTGATCAGATCAGTGACCGCGGGGTTGTTGTAGTGGTTCTTCAGGAAGCCGCCGTCCGGGAAGAACGGGGTCAGGTAGTTGTCGGCGTCGCTGAAGTCCGGGAACCAGCCAAACTGGAACAGCGGGTACTCGTCGGCACGGCTTGCCTTGCTGTAGGTTACCCATTCCGTGGACTGCAGGTTGACCTTGAACAGACCGGACTTCTCCAGCTGGTCCTTCACCATGGCGTATTCGTCGCCCGAGGACTTGCCGTAGTGGTCCGGGTTGTACTGCAGGTTCAGCGACACGGCGCTGGTCACGCCGGCATCGGCCAGGACCTTCTTGGCCTTGTCCAGGCTGGGCTTGCCGGCGTCGCCGTAAGCGTCCTTGAACGATTCGTTGGCGCCGAGGAAGCCGCTGGGGACGTTGGAGTACAGGGGCAGGTAGGTGCCCTTGTAGACCTGGTCCGCGATCGCCTGGCGGTCCACGAGGTTGGCGATGGCCTGGCGGACGGCCAGAGCCTTGGCCGGATCCGCGTCCGCAGCCTTCGCGCCGAACGGCATGGTGTCAAAGTTGAACGTGATGTAGCGGATTTCGCCGCCGGGGCCGACGTTCACCTTGACCTTGGAGTCCTTCTTCAGGTCATCGATGTCGGTGGCGCTCAAGCTGCGGTTGGCCACGTCGATGTTGCCCTGCTGGATGTCCAGCTTCATATTGGTGGGATCCGCGTAGTACTTGATCGTGGCGCCATCGTTTGCCGGCTTGCCCAGCACGCCCTTGTAGTCGGGCCACGCCTTGAAGCTGATCAGCTCGTTCTTCTTGTACGTTTCGATCGTGTACTGGCCGTAGAAGGCCCTCTCCTTGGCGATCGAGTCGTCGTCGAGCAGTTTGTCGGCCGGGAAGACTTCGTCGTCCACGATCGGCGCGGCAGGGCTGCTAAGGATCTGGGCGAAGGTCTGGTCATTGGCCAGCTTCAGCTTGAACACCACGGTGTTCGCATCCGGGGTGGTAATGCTGTCCACGTTGGCCAGCAGGCTGGCGGGGCCGGCGGGATCGTTGATCTTCGTCTGCCGGTCAAAGGAGAATTTGACGTCCTTGGAGTCCAGGGTGTGGCCGTTGGCCCACTTCAGTCCGGACTTGAGCTTGACCGTGTATTCGGTGGGCGTCGTGAAGGAGCTGGACTCGGCGAGGTCCGGCACGGGTTCGGCGCTGCCCGGCTTCGAGTTGAGCAGGAAGGAGTAGATCTGGTTCATCACCATGAAGGAACCGTTGTCGTACGCGCCCGCGGGATCCAGGGCCGTGACCTTGTCCGTGGTGCCGTAAGCGATCGGGCCGGCGGCTGCAGCCGTTGACCCGCCACCGCCACCGGAGGGGCCGGTGCACGCGGTCAGCGCAAAGGCGGATACCCCGACGAGCGCGAGGGCACTCTGGAGGGCCTTTTTGTTCATTGCCATCTGTGAACTTTCTGTTCGATGAGTACTAGGGCGCCGCCCGGACATGATTTTGGTCATGGCTCGGCTGGCAGCACACTGTCCTGATCCCTTGATTCAACCAGAAGGGCACTCGGTGAATCGTTACATCTTGTGAGATGAGACACAAAATTTACACGAAACGGCAGAACTCATCACTATCTTCAGGATTTACCCCGGATTTTCGGCAGGCCGTCGCGTATCCGAGGGACCGGTCAGGCCGTTAAAGCGGCAGGGGCACCGCACAGCGAATCTGTGCGGCGCCCCTGCCGGTCGTCCGAGGCAGGACGGCCGTCCCTACAGTGCGGCCCGCTGCAGCGAACGCGCCGCATCGATCGTGGCCTGACCCAGCACCCGACTGCCCTGATAGAGCACAACGGTCTGGCCGGGCGCCACGCCGCGCAGCGGCTCTGTCAGCGTGACCACGAGGTCACCGGCACCTGCCGCGCTTTCCATGCGAGCAGTGGCGGGCACCGGGTCCCCGTGGGCGCGGACCTGGGCGTAGCAGTCGAACTCATCCCCAGTGGCGATCTCCGCGATCGGCAGGCCGGCCCAGGAGACCTTGATGCCGCGGATCTCGTCGATGGCCAGGAGTGCCTCAGGCCCCACGACGACTTTGTTTTCCTTCGGCCGGATCTCCAGCACGAAGCGCGGTTTGCCGTCGGCTGCCGGGGTGCCGAGCTTCAGGCCGCGGCGCTGCCCGACCGTGAACGCATTGGCGCCGGGGTGCTCGCCAACCTTGGCGCCGGACTCGTCGACGATGTCGCCGGTGGTCATCTCGATCTTCTCGGCCAGCCAGCCGGCGGTGTCGCCGTCGGGGATGAAGCAGATGTCGTGGCTGTCCGGCTTGTTCGCCACAGACAGGCCGCGGCGCTCCGCCTCGGCGCGGACCTCGGCCTTCGACGGCGTGTCCGCGAGCGGGAACATGGAGTGCTTGAGCTGTTCGTGCGTGAGCACGCCCAGGACGTAGCTCTGGTCCTTGGCCCAGTCCGCGGCACGGTGCAGTTCCGGGTTGCCGTCGGCGTCGTTGATCACCTTGGCATAGTGGCCGGTGCAGACGGCGTCGAATCCCAGGGCGATGGCCTTTTCCAGCAGCGCGGCGAACTTGATCCGTTCGTTGCAGCGCATACAGGGGTTCGGCGTGCGGCCGGCGGCGTATTCGTCGATGAAGTCCTGGACCACGTCTTCCTTGAAGCGCTCCGAGAAGTCCCATACGTAGTACGGGATTCCGAGCACGTCGCAGGCACGCCAGGCGTCGCGGGAGTCCTCGATGGTGCAGCAGCCGCGGCTGCCGGTGCGCAGGGTACCGGGCATCCTGGACAGCGCAAGGTGGACGCCGACGACGTCGTGTCCCGCCTCGACGGCGCGGGCTGCGGCAACGGCGGAATCGACGCCGCCGCTCATGGCTGCAAGAACTCGCATACTGACTTTCTTTGGGGTTCAGGGGTTGTTGCCGGCACCGGCGGCTGCTGGACGCAGAAATAGCACAATGCCTGCCGCCCCAGTCTATCGCCACGCCGAATCCTCACCCAAAAGACCTTGACGACAGTCGGTGGCGATTCTAAAGTCAAAAATATCGGTTTTAGATGCACCTCCCGCGACATGCGGCCCCGGTTACGCCGGCGGCCGCAGGAATCGAGCACATGATGGCCTCCGAAAACATTGTGATCGTGGGCGGCGGACTCGCCGGCGCCACCGCTGCCAAGACCCTCCGCGCGGAAGGATACGGCGGACCGGTGATCCTGCTGGCGGAGGAGCGGCACCCTCCCTACCTGCGCCCGCCGCTGTCCAAGGAATACCTCCTGGGCAAGGCCGAAGACGATGCCCTGCCCGTGGCTCCGGGCGGCTGGTACGAAGAGAACGGAGTCGAACTGCGGCTGGGTGCCACCGTCACGGGGATAGATCCGGCCGCCCGCAGCGTGAACCTCCAGGACGGCCGGACCCTGGGCTACGCCTCCCTGCTGCTGGCCACCGGCGCCCGCCCGCGGCGGATTCCGCTGCCCGGAAGCGACGCGGAGGGGGTCAGCACCTTCCGCACCGTGGACGACAGCCGCCGCCTGCGCGCCGCACTGGCCGACGGCGGCCGGAACGTCGTGATGATCGGTTCGGGCTGGATCGGGATGGAGCTCGCCGCGGCGGCGAGCGCCTATGGAAACTCCGTCACCCTCCTGGGGCTCGAAGAGGTGCCCCTGGAGGCGGCGATCGGGCGGGAGTTGGGCGGGTTCTTCCGTGGGCTGCACGAGGCGAACGGCGTCCGATTCCGGCTCCCTGCCTCGGCTGCGGAAATCAGGGAGCAGTCGGGCCGGGTCACCGGCGTGGTCACGGATGCCGGGGAGGTCCTGCCCGCGGATCTCGTGATCATCGCCGTCGGAGTCGTCCCAGAGGTCTCGCTGGCCGAAGCGGCGGGCGTCGCCCTGCAGAACGGCATCCTCACGGATGCCTCGCTGCGGACGTCTGCGCCCGGAATCTTTGCCGCCGGGGACGTCGCCAACGCCCTGCATCCCTTCACCGGCGAGCACCACCGCAGCGAGCACTGGTCCAATGCCCTCAACGGCGGCAAGGTGGCGGCCCGGGCAATGCTCGGCCAGGACGCTGTGCTGGATACGGTGCCCTACTTCTACACCGACCAGTTCGACGTCAGCATGGAGTACTCCGGCTTCCCGGCACTCGTCTCGGGGCCGCCCACGATCCGCGGCTCCCTCGAGGGCAAGGAGTTCCTCGCCTTCTGGCAGCGGGACGGCCGGGTGGTCGCGGGAATGAGCGTGAACTGGCCGCGCTCCGCCAAGCCGCAAAAGAAGATCAAGCAGCTTGTCTCGGCGAAGACCGCAGTGGACCCGGCCGCCCTTGCCGATCCGGGTGTCCCGCTCGACAGCCTGCTGCCGGAAGCCTAACCTTTCGCGGCAGTGTGGCGGGCGACGGTTCCGGCGGTCTGGATGCTGGACTCGTGACCGGCCATGCCGGCCTGGCGTGCGCGGGTGTAGGCCCCGGGCAGGGCAGCCAGCAGCGCATCGACGTCGGCTGCGGTGGAGGAATGCCCCAGACTGAACCGCTGGGCGCCCCGGGCCGTGTCCTCGTCCAACCCCATGGCCAGCAGCACGTGGGACGGCCGGGGTACTCCCGCCGTGCAGGCCGAACCGGTGGAGGATTCGACCCCTGCCAGATCGAGCAGGAACAGCAGTGAGTCGCCTTCGCAGCCGGGGAAGGTGAAGTGGGCGTTGCCCGGCAGCCGTCCTGCACCGGGGGCGCCGCGCAGCACGGCGTCCGGCACCGCCGCCAGGACGCCGTCGATCAGCTGGTCCCGGAGCGTGGCGATGCGCGACGCTTCCTCCGGAAGATTGGTGGTGACCGCCTCGGCCGCCGCGGCAAAGGCTGCAATGGACGCGGTGTCCAGGGTTCCGGAGCGGACGTCGCGTTCCTGTCCCCCGCCGTGCTGGACGGGGGTCAGCTTCACGGCGCGGCCGAGCATCAGCGCGCCGACGCCGACCGGGCCGCCGATCTTGTGCCCGGAGATGGACATGGCGTCGAGCCCGCTGGCGCGGAAATCCACGGGCACCGAGCCGAAGGCCTGGACCGCATCGGAGTGGACCGGAACGCCGGCCCGGTGGGCCAGTTCGACGATCTCCGCGATGGGCTGGATGCTGCCGACTTCGTTGTTGGCCCACATCACCGTGACCAGGGCGATCGAGCCCGGGTCCCGCGCGAGCTCGGCGGCCAGCACGGCAACGTCCACGACGCCGTCCACATCCACCGGCAGCCACGACACCTCGGCGCCCTCATGCCGCTCGAGCCATTCGACAGTGTCCAGCACGGCGTGGTGTTCGACGGCGGAGCACAGGATGCGCGTACGGGCGGGATTCTCGGCATGCCGGGCCCAGTACAGGCCCTTCACGGCAAGGTTGTCGGCCTCGGTTCCGCCCGAGGTGAAGATGACCTCGGAGGGGTGCGCCCCGGCCGCGGCCGCCAGCACCTCGCGGGCGTCCTCGACGGCGCGGCGGGCGCGGCGGCCCGATCCGTGCAGGGAAGAGGGGTTGCCGGTCCGGGCCAGTTCACGGGTCAGCGCCGCCAGGGCCTCCGGGGCCAGGGACGTGGTAGCTGCATGATCAAGGTATACGGGCACAGGGCAATTCTACCTGCGGGCCCGCTGCTGCCCTGGTGTACATTCGAGCGGTGAAAGCGTCCCTGTACCTCGTCCTGGCCACCCTCTTCTGGTCCGGGAATTTTGTTGTCGCCCAGGCCGCCGTCGCCTCAATGACGCCCATGGACCTGACGTTCTGGCGCTGGGCGCTGGCCGCCATCCCGCTGTTGCTGCTGGCCCACTTCGTGGAGAAGCCGGACTGGCGCGCAGTGTTGCGCCGCTGGCCGGTGCTGCTGCTTCTGAGTGTGCTGGGCATGAGCGGCTACACGCTCCTGCTCTACGGGGCCCTCGGCCACACGTCCGCGATGAACGCTTCGCTGATCACCGCGGCCAACCCGGCCCTGATCGTTGTACTGGCGATGGTCCTGACCGGTGAGAGGACCACCCGCCTGGGCTGGCTGGGCATCTGCCTTGGCCTGCTGGGCGTCCTGCTCGTGCTGACCCGGGGCGAGCTGCAGCGCGTGATCAGCCTGTCCCTGAACATCGGTGAACTCCTGATGATCGGCGCGATCTTCGTTTGGGGCTGCTACACGATCATCGCGCGCAGGCTGCAAGTTCCCGCCATCGCGGCCACCGCCGTTCAGGTGGCGATTGCGGCTGTGACGCTGGCACCTTTTGCCCTGGCCATGAATGTGAGGCTCCCGGAAACTCCGGCCGAGGCCTGGTCCCTGGCGTACATCGTGGTCTTCCCGTCCCTGGGCGCCTACCTCCTGTGGAACCTTGCCCTGAAGACCACCCCGTCCGGCACCGCCGGGAACTATCTCAACCTCATCGTGGTCTTCACTGCGGTCATCACCGTGGCGTTGGGGACGCCGCTCACCCTGGTCCAAATCGCGGGTGGCGTGCTGGTGATCGCCGGGGTGCTGCTGACCGGGCTGAAGGGGCAGACCAAACCTCCGGCGATTGCCGCGCCAGGCCCGGCTTCCTGTACCGCTTCGAAGGCACGGGCCCCTAAGGCCTGATCCGGGCGCAGCACTGCGCCGGCAGCGCGGCGCCCTGCGCGCGAAGCTCGTCGATGGCGAGGGCCTGGACGCGGTCCGGGTCGATGCCGCAGCCGGCTGCGGCGCCGCCCAGGAACGCGCCGTTCATGGCGCAGACCACCTCGGTGTGTCCTTCAGCGATCCGGTGGAAGGGACAGTTGAGCAGAACAAGGCCGCCTTCGCCGTCGTCCTCGGGGCGGTAGCCCTCCGCGGCGAGGAACCCGGCAAAGTCGGCTCCCCCGGCTCCCGCCCGGTCATCCGTTTGCCCGGCCGAGGAAACCTTGGCCCGGGCTGCCGCCAGCCCCCGCGCGTTGGCGGTGCGCACCAGCGCCTCACGGGCGGAACCGCCACGGGCGGTCGACTCCTCAATGGCCGAGACCAGCAGCTCCGCGGCCAGGTCATAGTTCCGGTCCGGCACGGACGCGGCGACCTCCCGGACGGCGGCCAGGTAGAGCTTGGCCGGGCGGCCGGACCCCGGCCCGCCCCTGCCGCCCAGCTTCCGGAATTCCACAGTCAGGAGCCCGTCCTGCACCAGCCGGTCCAGCTGGAAGGACGCCGTGCTCCGGGGCAGACCGAGGGCTCCGGCGGCGTCGTCGCGGCTGACGGCACGCCCGGCCGAGGCGACGTAATCGAACAGCTTCCGGCGGCTCTCGTCGCCCAGGGAGGCGACGGCCGCAATCCTGCGGTTCCACGGGGCTCGGATCATGAAATCAGCCTAACTCTAAAAACAACATTCATTGCTTAACTACCTGTTCCATTCTAAAATCAAACTATCCATTTTTAGAAGGAGTCATGATGAAATCCTCTGCATCCCTTACCTCGCCCGCCAGGGCCCTTGCCTCGGCTCCCGAGCGCCAGGCCTTCCTGCTGCTGCGGACGGTCTTTACGGTCGCCCCGGTGCTGTTCGGGCTGGACAAATTCACCAACCTGCTCACCGACTGGACCATCTATTTGGCGCCTGTGGTTACAGATGTTGTGCCGCTGCCGGCGCAGACCATCATGTACGTCGTTGGCGTGGTGGAGATCGCCGCCGGCCTGGCGGTGGCACTGAAGCCGCGGTTCGGTTCGCTGCTCGTGGCGGTCTGGCTCCTCGGAATCATCGTCAACCTCATCATCCTGGGCAATTTTTACGACGTGGCCCTGCGCGACTTCGGCCTGCTGGTCGGGGCTCTGGCCCTGAACCGGCTCTCGCAGCCCAAGCAGGGGTGAACGGTTCCGGGCGGCCTTGCGCCGACGGCGGTCTCAGTCGGACGGAGGGACGACGGCGATCCGCGCCTCGGCCTCGGACCGTGCCGCAGCAAGGGTTCCGGCGTCGGGACAGGAAACGGAGAGGTACACCGAGGAGTCCGGCTTGCTGAACAGCCGGGCGTAGATCGCGGTGGCCCTGCCGCCGGACCGTTCGCCGCCCTTGAACACGAGCACCTCGACCGCCGGGGCGGGCCCGCCGGGTTCTCCGCCCCAGCGCAGGGCCGCCGGTTCCAGGTAGGCCGGAAGGATGCTGGCGTCCAAGTACTGGAAGAGGGCCTCCGTGGATGCCCTGTCGTCCCCGGAGACGGCAAGGGCTGATTGGTTGGTCCGCACCTTCGCGGAGACCACACAGCCGTCGTCCTTCACATATTCGCTCGCGCCGGCCAGGTTCACCTTGACGGGCTTCCATCCCGGCGCGTCACGCAGCCCGTCGGACAGCTGGATGGGCACCCCGGCGGCCAGGTTCCCGCCGGCGGTGAACGGCATGTCCTTCGCAGCGACGGCGGCCGCGTCGTGGCCGGGCGTGATCGTGGGGGTGGCGAGGGTCGGGGCCGCCGGCGCCGCCTTGGGGGCGGAGGGGTCCGGGATGCCGACGCTGCAGCCCGCAAGCGCCGCAGCCACGGCACCCGCCAGGAAGGCAAGGCTCCCCCGGAGGGCCATGCGGGAACCGCCGCCAGTGCCAGTGACGGCCGTTGCCGCGGCCCCGGATTCCAGCCTGTTGTCCATGCCCCCGCCCCAATGTCGCCATGCCCGTTCGCTTTTCCGGCCGGGCCTCCGCACGATTCTAGACTCCCGCCACGACGAGGCCCTTCCCCTGCGCCCTGCGGTTACGGGCTACGCCAGGACACGTACCGCCCCGGGAACCACCTCGATGGTGAGGGGCAAGGGACCGATCCGTTCCCCGTCGGCGTACGCCACCACGTTGTCCGCCGACAGCTCGACTTTGTGGACCCGTCGGATGTGCACTGCCGGATGGCCGAGGTGGCCGCCGGAAAACACCTTCGGAAAGACCTTCAGCAGGCCTGTCCGGGAGAGCCTGCTGACAATGAAGAGGTCCAGGAAGCCATCGTCGAGCACAGCGTCGGGAGTGACCTTCATACCGCCGCCGATCGACTGGCCGTTGGCAACGGAAATCAGCATCGCGTCCTGCTGCCAGGTCGCGCCGTCGGCCGTCACGGTGTAGTCGATGGCCTGAAACGAGGCGAGCTCGCGGAGCATGGCCAGGTGGTAGCGCGCCTTGCCGCGGGGCCACCGCCAGGCGTTGGCCCGTTCATTGACGGCCGCGTCGAACCCGGCGGACACCACACCGGCGAACCAGCGGGACGCCCCTCCGGAGGAGGCACGTCCGGCGTCGATCAGCCGCCCGCCGGAGTCCAGGGCCGCGAGCACCGTCGCGCAGGCGGCGGGGATGTCGTGGGCCGGCACGCCGAGCGCCCGCGCCATATCGTTCCCGGTCCCGGTCGGGACTATCCCGAGCGGGACCGTCCCGAAGGGCATGCCCGATCCGGCGAGCGCATTGACGCCGAGGTGGACCATTCCGTCACCGCCCACCACAACCAGGGCGTCCACGCCTGTGGCCAGCGCCTTGTCCACGGACGCTGCCAGCGCGGCGTAGCTGTCCTCGAAAAGGAGCAGAACGTCGGCCCCGGCCGCCTCGAAGAGCGCAGCCGCCTCGCTGCCGGCATGCAGCCCGCGGCCAAAGGATGCCCGCGGGTTGACGGCAACGGCGATAAGCATGCGCTGAATTATGCCAGCCGCCGGGAACCTTCCGTGCCGGTATGCGCGTTCTTCCCCTAGCCGGTTAAACTGGCCAGGCCGGACGTCCAGGCTGTGCTGGCACCATCGAGGCAAAGGATTCTTGCTTGACGCAGGGCAACAGCTCGCATTACCAGGTCCTCCGGATCCCCGTGACGGCGACGGACAAGGAAATCAAGGTGGCCTACCGCAAGGCCGCCCGCACCGCGCACCCGGATCATGGCGGCGACCCGGCTGCCTTCCGGCGCGTCACCCTCGCCTACGAGACGTTGATCGATGCCAAGAGCCGGGCCGACTACGACCGCTCCTACGGCAGCAGCCGCGGCGCCTACACCGGCCCGCCTGCCGACGAAGGGGCCCACTTTGACGCCCCGGCTGCCGGCAGCCGCGCGTCGGCGAATGTCCGGCGTCCCAACACCCCCCGGAACACGGCCTCCGACGCGCCGGTCTACGTCCCGCCCTTCGAGCAGTACGCCGGGACCGGTGAGGTGCCGTTGATCCCGGAGGACCTGGCCGTACAGCAGGTCCACGGGCTGCCCCGCAAGCGGGGCATCTTCGGCGCTGAGGCAAGGATCCAGCGGGAAATGCGGACGGTGCAGCTCATCAGCCGGCAGGTCCTCCCCGCCATCCCGGCCGCCCGGCTCATCAACGGGCTGCAGTCGCCGGCGGACAACAGCCACATCGACCACGTGGTGCTCTCCGGCTACCGCATGGCGGTCATCGGCTCCATGCTGCTGCCGCCCGGCGCCTACGCCTGGAACGGCACCGCCCTGACACACGGCGGCCGGTCCATCGCCCCGCCCCAGCTGGCCCACGTGGTGCGCCGGATGCAGGACATCTTTCCGGAACTCAACGTCACCGGCTGGACCGTGGTCCACAGCACCGACGGAAACCTGCACGAACCGGTGATCGACCGGCACCGCCGTTCCGGCACCCACGAGACCGTCCAGGTGGTCAATGCCGCCGGGCTGGCGCGCGGTCTCAAGCAGTTCCTGGGCTCCGGCCCGGCCCCCAACACCGTCATCGTTCCCGTGCTTGCCCGGCTGCTGCGCGGGATGCACTAGCAGGCTCGCTAGGATGGGACGGTGTTCCGCATCCTCTTCCATACCCCAGAAATTCCCGGCAATACGGGCAACGCGATCCGGCTGGCCGCTATCACCGGCGCCGAGTTGCACCTGGTCGAGCCCCTGGGCTTCGATTTCTCCGACGCGAAGCTGCGGCGGGCCGGCCTCGACTACCACGACCTCGCCGTCGTGAGCGTCCACCGGGACATCGACGCGGCCTGGGCGGCCCTCGCACCGGAGCGCGTCTTCGCCTTCACTTCCGACGGCGAGGCGTCCTACACGGACATTAGTTACCGTCCCGGTGACGTGCTCATGTTCGGCCGGGAATCCGTGGGTCTGCCCGAAGACCTCAAACACGATCCCCATGTCACGTCCCGTGTCCGTTTGCCGATGCTGCCCTCCTTACGTTCGCTGAACCTCGCGAACGCAGCCTCGATCGCCGTCTACGAGGCCTGGCGCCAGAACGGATTCGACGGCGCCAAGCTCTAGCACCTGCAAATTCGTCCCGCGCTCCGCCCATCCGGGTCCCGCGCTGCCCCGAATCACCTGTGAAGCCCAGTTAAACCAACGGGAGCCGGGGGCGGGGAAAGGAGCGAGGAGCGGCAGGTGACAACAGTGCAGGTAGACAGGTGTACCGACCGTCGGTTTGCGGGCGGCCACGCCCCCCGAAGAGAACATCCTGGCCCGCGATCGCCGGCAGGCACCTTATGCTTGAAGGTGATGGAAACTCCCAACGCCCCGAACCCCGAGGCCACCGCTCCCCCGGGCACTTCAGCCGATGTGAACCGGAGGCTCGGCGCATTGCTGGAACA
The DNA here is from genome assembly GCF_056397045.1 of Arthrobacter sp. 05N429. Taxonomy (NCBI): domain Bacteria; kingdom Bacillati; phylum Actinomycetota; class Actinomycetes; order Micrococcales; family Micrococcaceae; genus Arthrobacter; species Arthrobacter sp. 05N429. The sequence goes on along the minus strand of NZ_JBFTMQ010000001.1, from coordinate 599,824 downwards.
GATTGCCCGCGGTGACCAGGCAGCCTTCGCAGAGTTCTATGAGCTCACGTCCCGGCGCGTGTTCGGCATGGCCCGGCGGGTCCTGATCGACGTGGAACTCAGCGAGGACACCACCCAGGAGGTCTTCCTCCAGGTCTGGCAGAACGCCGCCAAGTTCAATCCCGAGGCGGGGAGCCCGCTCGCCTGGCTGATGACCATCTCGCACCGCAGGGCCGTGGACAAGGTCCGTTCCTCCCAGTCGTCCACCGACCGGGAAGCGAAATACGGCGCCAGCAGCCAGGACATCGACCACGATTCCGTCTCCGATGAGGTCGGCAGCCGGCTTGAGGCCGAGGCTGTGGTCCGTTGCCTGGAGACGCTCACCGATACACAACAGGAGTCCGTGCGGCTTGCCTACTACGGCGGCCTCACCTACCGGGAAGTCGCAGAGAAGCTCAATGCTGCGGTGCCCACCATCAAGTCCCGCATCCGCGACGGACTAATCCGGCTGAAGACCTGTCTGGGGGTGAGTTGAGATGACTGACATGAACGCACACAACAACGGCCGCGTCCCCGCTGGCTTTGCAGCCGAGATCGCCACCGACCTTTCCTCAGGCCGCGCGGCGGACCTCGCCGAGCTGTACGCCCTGAACGCCGTGGACGGCGCCGAGCGTGCCGCTATCGAGGAGTACCTCGCCTCGGCCCCGGCGGCCGAGCGCGCAGCCTTCGACGAGCGCGTCCGGCAGGCCCGCGAGACGCTTGCCACCACCTTCACGGCCGAGGAAGAGCCGCCCTCGGGCCTGCTGGACCGGATCATGGCTTCCCTGCCCGCCCAGGACACGGCAGCCGTGGCAGGCACGCACTCGGGACAGGAGCCGACGGCGGTCCCGCCGGTCGTGGCCCGGCCCGTCCGGGAGACGACGGAGCTCTCCGTCACCGACGAACTCGGCGCCGCCCGCAAGCGCCGGGACGAACGACGCCGGCCGCAGGGCATGCGCAACTGGCTCGTCGGCATCGCTGCCGCAGCCATCATCGCCTTGGGCGGAGTCGGCGTCGGCGCCTACGTTGCGAACCAGAACGATCCGCTGAACCAGGTGCTGCAGGCCGGCGACGTGCGGCAGGCGACGGTCAACGTCACCGGCGGCGGCACGGCCACCGTGTCCGTCTCGCCGTCGAAGGACGCAATCGTCGTCAAGATGAACGACGTCCCGGCACCTCCGCCCGGCAAGGTCTACCAGATGTGGCTGATCCCCAAGGACGGCTCGGCTCCGGTGTCCCAGGGGCTCATGGATGCGGAAGCGCTGTCCAAGCCGGCCGTCGTCAAGGGCATCAGCTCCGCGGCAGCCCTCGGCATCACGGTGGAACCGACGGGTGGCTCGGCCTCGCCGACCATGCCCACCGTGGCGGCCGCCACCCTGGGCGCGTAGCGTCCGGACTCCGCTCGAACACAGCCGGGCCCGAAAACAGCCCCGCACAAACAAAGCCGCGCAGGCCCTGAACCCTCCAAAGGTTCAAGGCCTGCGCGGCTTTTGTCGTTTGTCGCGGGCTACGGCCGGACGGTGTCGAGGTGGAGCCGGTCGATGATCTCCTGCGCTTCCTCCGAGGGTGCCGAGCTGACGCTCAGCGTGATGGAGTTTTCCTCAGGCGTGGGGGCTTCGAGCGCCTCGAACTGCGATTCAAGCAGGGCCGCGGGCATAAAGTGCCCGTGCCGGGTCGCCAGCCGGTCCGAGATCCGGTCCCTGCTGCCGTCGAGGAAGACGAACACCACGCCTTCGCCGCGCAGCACATCCCGGTAGCGCTTCTTGAGCGCCGAGCAGGTGACGATGCCGGGGGTGCCGGTCGCGGTGTGCTGCTGGATCCATCCGGCGATGCTTTCCAGCCAGGGCCAGCGGTCCTCGTCGGTCAGGGGCTGGCCGGCGTGCATCTTCGCCACATTCGATGCGGGGTGCAGATCATCGCCCTCCGCAAAGTCCCAGCCCAGCCGGCCGGCCAGCAGGCCGGCCACGGTTGACTTTCCCGATCCCGAGACGCCCATGATGACGAGTACGGGGTGCTGCGCAGTCTTCGCCATTAAAGTCTGCCTTCCTCAATAAATATGATTTAAACAGCTTCCAGCTTATGGGAGAGGGGCCGCAGGGGGCAACACTAGAAGCCGGCGATTGTCCCCGCGCCGTTGACTGCTACCACGTGGAACGCCTCGGCACTGCGGCCGGCTGGGAGCCCGCCGCGCTCTGCGGTACGGACCATCAACCCGCGGACGGTGCGGTCCATGGCCTCGATGTCGGGGTGCTGGCTGACATGGATGTGGATCGCGGCGAGTTTGGCCTCGACGTGGTCCGTGACGTCGACGACGTGGTTTTCGCGTTCCTCCGGTCCGGCGAAGAGCCACAGCCACGGCAGCTTGTAGGCGTCCAGCCCGGCCTCGGCCAGCTCCGGGTACGCAAACGGGTTCTCCAGGGCCGGATACACGGCCCGGGTCACCGCCTCGCCCACGGCGAGGTGATCAGGATGGCTCTTCTGGAGCCGGTTCCAGTTCCGTTCGGGGTGCATCGAGAGCACGACGTCGGGCCGGAGCTGCCGGATCAGGCGCACCACTTCGCGGATCACTTCGTGCGAGGGTTCGAGGTAGCCGTCGCGCTCATGCAGGTAGTGGATGTCGGTCACCCCGACGAGGGCCGCGGCGCGGCGCTGCTCCTCGTTCCGCAGCCGGACGATCTCGTCCCGCTGCGCCGGGTCGAAGCCTCCGGCGTCGCCGTCGGTCATGATGCAGTAGCTGACCTCGACGCCGGCGGCGGTCCAGGCGGCGATCGTGCCGGCGGCGCCGAAGTCGACGTCGTCCGGGTGGGCGGTGAAACAAACCACCCGCCCGATCCGGTGGTGCTCCGGATCGAACGGGCTTTGCGCCTGTGTGGCGGAGGTGTTCAAGGATTCAGCCCCTGCGCTTCTTGATTTCTTCGGTGGCCTGCGGCAGGACCTGGAAGAGGTCCCCCACGATGCCGAAGTCGGCGATCTCAAAGACCGGTGACTCGGCATCCTTGTTGACGGCAACGATCACCTTGGCGGTCTGCATGCCGGCTTTCTGCTGGATGGCCCCCGAGATGCCTGCGGAGATGTACAGCTGGGGCGACACGGTTTTCCCGGTCTGGCCGATCTGGGCGTCGTGGCCGATCCAGCCGGCGTCCGTTGCCGCGCGGGAGGCGCCGATGGCCGCGCCCAGGGCGTCTGCCAGGTCCTCGACGGGCCCGAAGTTGCCGTCCACGCCGCGGCCGCCGGCCACCACGATCCGGGCCTCGGAGAGGTCGGGGCGGCCGCTGGCGGCCTTCTCGGTGCGGGAGGTGATCCGTGCCGAAGCCGCGGCGGCAGTCTCCGGCACCTCGACGGTGACGGTTGCCGGCGCCGTGCCGGTGACGGCGGGCTCCGGAGTGACGCTGTTGGATTTGACGGTCAGGACGGCGACCGGAGTCGTGGCCTTCGCCGTGGTGGTGTAGGAACCGGCCAGCACGGACTTGTGCGCCGTTCCGTCCGTGTCCACGGCAACGACGTCGGTGATGACGCCGGCGCCGAGCTTGATGCCCAGCCGCGCCGCGATTTCCTTGGCCTCCGCCGAGTTCTCGGTCAGGACGACGGTGGCATCCGCGGTCAGCACCGCGGCGGAAAGGTAGGAGGCCTTGGGACCGACAAGGTAGTCGTCGAGGTCCGCCGAGGAGGGCCGGTACAGCGTTTGGACGCCGTACGCGGCCAGGGTGGCCGCGACGTCCTCGTGCAGGTCGCCGTTGAGCGCGACCGCAGGCTCACCCAGGGAACGGGCAATGGTGAGCAGCTCCAGGCTGGCCTTCTTCAGGGCCTGCCCGGGGGTGTCAATGAATACCAGTACTTTTGCCATATCTGAGAATCCCCTTAGAGCAGCTTCTGGGCGGCCAGGAAGTCAACCAGCTTGATGCCGGCGTCGCCCTCGTCGGTGATGATGGTGCCCGCGGTGCGCGCCGGGCGCGCCTCTGCGGAGTCGACGGCGGTCCAGGAGCCGGCCCGTCCGACCTGCGCGGGGTCGACGCCGATGTCGGCCAGGGCCAGCGTGGTGATGGTTTTCTTCTTCGCCGCCATGATGCCCTTGAAGTTCGGGTACCGGGGGTCATTGATCTGGTCTGTGACCGAGACGAGGGCAGGCAGCGTCGCCTCGACGGTATCGGCGTGGGTGTCGCCGTCGCGGCGGGCGGTGAGCCGGGCGCCGTCGAGTTCCAGCGAAGACGCGAACGTGACCTGCGGCAGGTCCAGGCGCTCGGCGAGCTGGGCCGGCACCAGGGAGGTCTCGCCGTCGGTGGAGGCCATGCCGGTGAGGATGAGGTCGGCGGGGGTGTCCGCGCCGAGGTGGCGGATGGCTGCGGCCAGGGCCAGGGACGTGGCGGCGGCGTCGGATCCGGCCAGCGCGTCGTCGGTGAGGTGGACGCCTTCGCTGGCGCCAATCTGCAGGGACTTCTTCACGGCGTTGACCGCGCCGGCGGGGCCCATGCTCAGGGCGATTACCTTGTTGCCGGCGGCCTCCCCGCCGCGGGCCTCGATCAGCTGCAGCGCGGCCTCGAGGGCGTATTCGTCCAGTTCGGAGAGGATGCTTTCGGAGCGGTCCGTCGTGTTGCCCTCGCCGGTGAGGTGCCGGTCGAACTGAGTGTCAGGGACGTGCTTGACCAGCACGATGATCTTCAAGGTCTCTTCCACTGTGTTTACAGCAGCCTTCCATGCGGGTGGACAGCCAGCCGGGAGGGGTCGTGGCCACGGAACTCCCGGTGTGCGGGGTTTCTCCTAGCTAACCATATCGGGGGCGGCTGGCGCGGCTTGGGTTAACGCCTGTGTCAGGGCACAACGGGGCACAGCAGAACGCAGTACGCCGAAGGCCGGACCGCTCCTTTTGGAGCGGCCCGGCCTTCGGATTTGAACGCTGTGCGCTGCTGCCCGTTACTGTTCGGCGGCCGTGCCGAGGGTCACATTAAGCTGCTGCTCCTTGCCGTCGCGGAGGACGGTGACCTTTACCGTCGCTCCGGCGGGCTGCTCCCGCACCGCGGCCGTCAGCTGGTTCGGGTCGCTGATGGCGAGGTCCTGGAACTTCGTCACGACATCTCCGACCTTGACGCCTGCCTTCTCTGCGGCGGAGCCGGGCTCGACCGTGGCGACCTCTGCCCCGACGGAGAACCCGGAACCCGAGGAACTCGCGGTCTTCTGCTTCACGCTCACGCCGAACTGGCCGTGGGTGGCCTTGCCGGTGCTGATGATCTCCTGGGCGACGCGTTTGGCGTGGTTGATCGGGATGCTGAAGCCGACGCCGATGTTTCCGCTGCTTGAAGAGTCGCCGCCGGCCGAGGCGATGGCGACGTTCACGCCGATGATCTCACCCTTGGTGTTGACGAGGGCGCCGCCGGAGTTGCCGGGGTTGATGGCGGCGTCCGTCTGGATCACGTTGATGGAGATGCTTCCCTGGTTGGCGGTGCTCTGGCCCTGCCCGCCGTCCGGCGGTGCGAACTGGAAGCCCTGGCCGCCGCCCTGGGAGTTGTCGGCGCCTTGCTTGGGAGCGGCCGAGGAGGCAACGCTGATGGTGCGGTTCAGGGTCGACACGATGCCGTCGGTGACGGTCCCGGTGAGGCCGAGGGGTGAGCCGATCGCGACGGCGGTGTCGCCGACGTTCAGCTTGCCGGAATCGCCCAGGACTGCCGGGACGAGCCCGGAGCCGTTCTGGATCTTGACTACCGCGAGGTCGGACAGCGGATCCGTGCCGACGATCTCGGCGCTGTAGACCTTGCCGTCACTCATGCGGACTTCGATCGCGGCGTTGGCCGCCGTGCCGTCGAGGGTGACGACGTGGGTGTTGGTAAGGACGTGGCCTTCACCATCAAGGATGATGCCGGAGCCGGTGCCGCCCTCGCTGCCGTTCGTTGCCTTGATGGTCACGACGCTGGGCGTGGCCTTCACTGCGGCCGCGGTGATGGCGTTCACGTCTTCCCTGTTGTTCACGATGACGGGGCCGGCCTGGCTGCTGTTGCTGGAACCCGTGGACGTGACAGCCTGGTCCCCCAGCAGTTGCGTGGTCCCGGCGACGACTCCGCCGCCGACGAGGCCGGCGGCAAGAATGCTGGCCACGAGGGTGGGAACACCGAACGCGGCCTTGCGCTTCGGGGCGTGGGCCGGGTTGGAGGCGTAGGGGGAACCGGGCTGGTTGCCGTCAAAGCCGCCGTGCTGCGGCTGGCCGAAGGAAGCCTGGTTGTGCTGGGCGTTCGCGTACTGGCTGTGCGGCTGCTGGGACTGTCCGAAGGCGGAGCTCCCGGCTGCCTGGCCGTAGCCGGGGGTGTGCTGAGGGTTCGGCTGGTCCGTCGCAGGGCCCTGCTGGGCGTATCCCTGCGGTGCCCCGAACTGCTGGGTTTCCGGTGCCGGGGGGCGGCCGTAAGACGGCTGGTGCTGCGGGTAAACCGGCTGCGGGGGGTTGTCCGCGGCCCGGTCCATCCGAAGGGTCGGATTCTCGTGCGCTGAGTCCGGCGCGGGGGCAGCCTGCGGGTGCCCTGAAGGGCCCTCGTTCGGCGTGGCCGGCTCCCGGTTCTCTGGTGAAGCGCCCTGCGCTGGGTTCTCAGTCATAAGACTTCCTTTCATCCTCGTCTTCATTAACTATGGACGATTTCACTGAGACTAGGGCACACGTTTGCTGGGAGGTTGCTGTGCATCCGGACGGGGCCACTTCCCGGGCCTTCCCGACGGGGCCGTCACCCGTTCAGCGCTTTTCGCTGGTGGCATATTCCCGCCGGTGGACGGCCTATTGGGTGCACCATAGAATCAAATGGAATCGCCACAGCGACCTGCGGCTTTACATCTGCGTGGGGGCGCTGCTGCATTCTGTGACGACCGGTTCGGCCCGAACTGGTCGCAGAAGTGCTGAAGGGTTGCACATGCGGTCTACCTATAAACGTCTCCTCGCCGTTCTTGGCGTCGTCGGACTGCTGGCGCTTCCCGCCGCTCCGGCCCTCGCCGAAGATCCGGTGACGCTCGACCCCGTCACGAAGGTCGTGGACTCCGCCGGAGTCCTGGGCGACCGGAGGGGCGAAGTCGAACAGGCCATCAAGCAGCTCGGCACCGACCACGCGATGACCTACCACGTCGTCTACGTGAAGAAGTTCGAGAACCCCACCGACCGCGTTGCCTGGGCTACTGAGGTGGCGAAGAAAGCAAGCCTCGGCGCCAACGCCATGCTGCTGACGGTTGCCACAGACACCCGCCAGTACCAGTTGAGCAAGCCGTCCAACAGCAAGATCACGGAGGCCCAGCGCGCCACCATCGTGGAAAGTGCGGTTGATCCGAACCTGCGCGAAGGGAACTACGCACAGGCCGCCATCGACAGCGCCGCGGCCATCGGCGACGCCGCCGGCGGCGGCAAGGGCACCGTCCCGTCCGAGGGCGGCGCGGGCAGCGCCGTGCTGGTCGGCGTGGGCGTCGTTGCAGCGGGCGGCGCAGGCGCCTACCTCTATCTCCGCAACCGGCGGAAGAAAGCCGCAGCCGGGTCGGGAGCCGGCGCCGGAGCGCAGGGCGCCGAGCTGGATCCGCTCGCCGGACTCACCGTTGAGGAATTGCGCCGCAAGAGCGGCTCACTGCTGATCGAGGCTGACGACGCCATCAAATCCAGCGAGCAGGAGCTCGGCTTCGCGCAGGCACAGTACGGCGACGCCGCCGTCGGGAACTTCACGAAGGCTTTGGAGGACGCCAAGGGCCACATGTCCGAGTCCTTCAAACTGCAGCAGCAGCTGGATGACCACATCCCCGATACCGAGGAGCAGCAGCGGACCTGGCTCGGCGAGATCATCCGCCGATCCGAGGCAGCGCTCGGCTCCCTGCAGGAGCAGAAGGCGGACTTCGATTCACTCCGCGAGCTCGAGAAGAACGCCCCTCAGGCTCTTGCCGCGGTCAGCGCCGGTGCAAGCGAGGCGGAAGCCAAGATCGCCAGCGCAGAGCAGTCGCTCGCCGAGCTGCGCGCCAAGTACGCCGAGAGCGCGCTTGTGCAGGTCGGCGACAACATCAACCAGGCCAAGGAACGGCTGGCCTTCGTGCAGAACGCCTCCGTCACGGCCCAGGAGAAGCTCAGCGCCGGTGAAGGCAGCCTCGCCGCCGTCGCCGTACGGGCGGCCGAAGAGAGCCTGCACCAGACGAACGTGCTGATCGGCGCAATCACCAAGGTCGCAGGCAACCTCGATGAGGCCCGCAACGGCCTTGAGTCCGCCGTCGTCGACACGTCCCAGGATCTGGCCCAGGCCAAGGCCCTCATCCAGTCCGGAGCGCACCCGGAACTTGCCGGCCCGGTCGCCGCGGTGGAAGCCTCGCTGGCACGGGTCAAGGCCGACATCCAGGCCGGCAAGATCGATCCGATCGCTACTTTGGAGCGGGTCGCGACGGCGCACCAGTCCCTGGATGAGGCCCTGTCCGGCATCCGCGACCAGCAGGACCAGGCCCGCCGCGCGCAGGCCTCGCTGCAGCAGAGCATCATGTCTGCGCAGGCGCAGATCAGCGCGACCTCGGACTACATCACCGCCCGCCGCGGCGGCGTGGGCACCGAAGCCCGGACCCGTCTCGCCGAGGCCCAGCGGAACCTTGACTACGCGCTGTCGATCTCGCGCACCGACCCTGTCACCGCCCTGCAGTACGCCCAGCAGGCGCACGCACTGGCGGCGCAGGCAGCGCAGCTGGCCCAATCCGACGTCGACCACTTCGGCGGCTACGCCAACCAGGGCTACGGCCGTGGCGGGATGTTCGGCGGCGGCGGTGGCGGCGGCCTGGGTGGCGCCATCCTGGGCGGCATCCTGATCAACTCCATCCTGCATGGCGGCGGTGGTGGCGGCGGCTGGGGCGGCGGCGGCGATTCCGGCGGCGGCTGGGGCGGCGGCGGTGACGCCGGCGGCGGCTGGGGCGGGGACTTCGGCGGCGGCGGCGACTTCTAGCAAGCCGCCACCGGCCGCACATGCGGCAGACACAGACTAGGCGCCAGGGGGAACGCTCCGAACGGCGGATAGAAGCAGTACGTACATAGTTCACCGAATTCAGTGGGAACCACTGAGCAGGACGAAAGGTATCACCATGAAGCAGTCCATTTTCGGCCGCATGGCGCAGCTGGCGAAGGCCAACATCAACTCCCTGCTGGATCAGGCCGAGGACCCGCAGAAAATGCTGGACCAGATGGTCCGGGACTACACCAACAACATCGCCGAAGCCGAGGCCGCGGTGGCCCAGACCATCGGCAACCTGCGCATGCTCCAGGATGATTACAACGAAGACATCCGGAACGCCAAGGACTGGGGCAACAAGGCCCTCGCAGCCTCCCGCAAGGCCGACGAGTACCGCGCCAAGGGCGACGTCACCGACGCCGAGAAGTTCGACAACCTGGCCAAGGTGGCGCTGCAGCGCCAGATGTCCGCGGAGAATGAGGCGAAGTCCGCCGAGCCGAGCATCGCCTCGCAGTCCGAGGTCGTGGACAAGCTCAAGCACGGCCTGGACCAGATGAAGGGCAAGCTCAACGAGCTCACCAGCAAGCGCAACGAGCTGGTGGCGCGGTCCAAGACCGCGGCTGCCCAGTCCCAGGTGCACGATGCCCTCAAGAGCATCGACTTCATGGATCCCACGTCCGAGGTGGGCCGCTTCGAAGAGAAGATCCGCCGCGAGGAGGCCAAGGTCCGCGGCCAGCAGGAACTTGCCGCGTCCAGCCTGGACGCACAGTTCAACTCGCTGGAGGACCTCGGCGAGCAGACCGAGATCGAGGCGCGGCTTGCCGCGCTGAAGTCCGGCAGCTCCCCCGCGGCCATCGGCGCCGGCGAGGGCCGGGCAGCCGGCTCGACGGTCGACGAAGCCGACTTCGACAAGCTCTAAGCACTTCCCCGGCGGGCTTCCGCCGGACTGTTGGCACCGGATATCTGCAGAGGCCGGACCCGTACCGTCGGTGGACGGTCACCGGGCCCGGCCTCTGCTGTGTCCTGCCGCGCCGGCCCCGTGCCTTGCACCTCGGTTGCGCGTGTACCGTTGATCCATGTCTTCGGGATCCTTGTCTTCGACCCTTGTCTGGCTCCGCGACGACCTCCGGCTGGACGACAACCCCGCCCTGAGCGAGGCGGCTTCACTGGGACAGCCGCTGACCGTGGTGTACATCCTCGACGAATCCTCCCCCGGTGTACGTCCCCTCGGCGGCGCCACGAAATGGTGGCTGCACCACTCCCTGGCGGACCTCGCCGCCGGCCTGGAGGCCGCAGGATCACGCCTGCTGCTGCGCCGCGGCGAGGCCGCGGGCATCATCCGTGAACTCGCCGTAGAAACGGGGGCCTCGACGCTGCTGTGGAACCGCCGTTACGGGGGCCCGGAACGCGAGGTGGACGCCGGCGTCAAAGCCTGGGCCGCTGAACAGGGCCTCACTGCTTCCAGCTTCCAGGCGAACCTGATGTTTGAGCCGTGGACGGTGCGGACCGGGGCGGGCGGGCCGTACAAGGTCTTCACGCCCTTCTGGCGGGCCTGCCTGGATGCTCCGGAGCCCCGTCTCCCCCTGGACGCCCCGGAGCGCCTCCCGGCGCCGGCTGTGGGCGCGGAGGGAAGCCTCCCCTCCGGCGACGACCTCGACAGCTGGGGGCTGCTCCCCCGCACGCCGGACTGGAGTGCCGGCCTCGCGGACACCTGGCAGCCCGGGGAAGCCGGGGCTCACGAGCGGCTTGAGGACTTCCTCGACGGCCCAGCGGAGGACTACGGCACCGGCCGGGACACCCCGGGCGTCGAAGGGACCAGCCGGCTCTCCCCCCATCTGCGGTTCGGCGAAATCAGCCCGTTCCGGATCTGGCACACACTGCGCGAACGCTTCGGGCCCGCGGCGCCGTCCGACGTCGGGATCTTCCGGTCCGAACTCGGCTGGCGGGAATTCTGCTGGCAGCTGCTGTACGAGAACCCGGAGCTGGCCACGCGCAACTACCGGCCCGAGTTTGACCGCTTCGCCTGGCAGACGCCGTCGGACGCCGACCTCGGGGCCTGGCAGCAGGGCCGCACCGGCTATCCCCTGGTCGACGCCGGCATGCGACAGCTCTGGCAGACCGGCTGGATGCACAACCGGGTCCGGATGGCCGCCGCGAGTTTCCTGGTCAAGAACCTCCTGGCCGACTGGCGGCTCGGCGAGGCCTGGTTCTGGGACACGCTCGTGGACGCCGACGCCGCGAGCAACCCCGCGAACTGGCAGTGGGTGGCCGGGTCAGGCGCCGACGCCTCGCCCTACTTCCGGATCTTCAATCCGGTCACCCAGAGCAAGAAGTTCGACGCCGGTGCCCGCTACCTGCGCGAGTACCTCCCGGAGCTGTCCGGGCTGGACGACAAGACGATCCACGAACCGTGGAAGGCCAACGGTGCGGCTGCGGACTACCCGGACCCGATGGTCGGGCTCCCGGAGTCCCGGGCCCGGGCGTTGGAGACGTACCAGCGGCTCAAGGACGCCTGAGGCGCTCTCCGCCTGCCCGGCCGCAGCTGCGGACACGACCGCTCGCCGTCCGGAGCACCTTGGAAGCGATTCCGGCTCGTGGGATCGACCTCCGCGGCGTGTCCGTGTCAAGGTGCCCCCGGTCCGCAGCGGGGCGAGACCAGCGGCGCCCGGGTCCGGTGGCTCAGGGTCCCTGCAGGACCCAGGGAATCCGGGGCAACAAGAAAGGCCCGGATCACCAGATCCGGGCCTTTCTTTTCTTCTTCAGTTGCGGGGACAGGATTTGAACCTGTGACCTCTGGGTTATGAGCCCAGCGAGCTACCGAACTGCTCCACCCCGCGTCGCTTGATCAACACTACCCTACTTTTGGCGCCATCCGAGCCACGGGCCGGACCACCAATCTGCCGGCGGCCCGCGGCACCCGGTGCCGGCTTAAAGCAGAAGGTCCGGGACACTGTTTCCAGTGTTCCGGACCTTCTCTTCAGTTGCGGGGACAGGATTTGAACCTGTGACCTCTGGGTTATGAGCCCAGCGAGCTACCGAACTGCTCCACCCCGCGTCGCAAGATCAACTCTACCTGCCGGTGAACATGAGGCCAAATCGAGGTGGCGTGATGTGCGTCTCCCGGCGCGCACCTTGGCGCCGTCGGCCGCGACACAGGGCGGTCCGGGAAAGCCGAAGGCCGGGTTCCCGCCCCAGAGGAGCGCGGACCCGGCCTTCAACCATGTCTCCTTAGCCGTGCATCAGCTGCTGGGCGTCGGGGCCGGGGTGGGCGCCGGCGTCGTGGCATCCGGTGCCGGAGTGGCCGCCGGTGCGGTAGCCGGTGTTGCCGCCGCGATCTTGGCTTCGGCGTCAATGGCCCGCTGCAGGGCCGCCGAGAGCTTCCGCTGCTCCTCGCCGTAGGCGGCGAAGTCGCCCCTCGCGAGGGCCTCCTGGCCGGCCTTGATGGCGGCGTTCGCCTCGTCCAGGGCTGCCTTGAGCTCCGCCTTGGCGTCGGTGCTGCCCGGTGCAGACGGGGTGCCGCCCGGCGCTGGCGCGGCGGGCGTGCGCCCGTTGTTGGCCGAGTCGCCGGCGCTCGCCCCCGACGCACCGCCGAACAACTGGTTCAGGGCCTCATCCAGCGTGGGCGCGAAACCGATCTTGTCACCAAATGCCACCAGGACGCGCTGCAGCGTGGGGTACGAGGTTTCACCCGTGGACCGCAGGTAGACCGGCTGGACGTAGGCCATGCCGCCGCCAACCGGCAGTGTCAGCAGGTTGCCGTTGAGCACTGCCGACGCACCCTGGCGCAGCAGGTTCAGCGCCTGCGAGACCGTGGGGTCGGAGTTGAACTTGTTCTGCGCCTGGCCGGGGCCGGGGACGTTGGTCTCCGGCGGGATCTGCAGGAGCCTGAGCTGGCCGTAGCTCTCTGCCTTTACGCCCTTCTCCTTGCCGGCATCGGAGTCTGCGGCCAGGAAGCCGTAGAGCACGTTGCGGGCGTTTCCGTTGACCACCTGCGGAATGAAGGAGGAGGTCAGCTGGAAGGCCGGCTTGTCCTGGTCAGGCATTTTCAAGGACATGTAGTACGGGGGCTGCTTGACGTCGCTCTGGACGGTCGGATCGTTCGGCACGCTCCAGGCGTCGTTGTTCGTGTAGAAGTTGTCCGCCTGGGTCACGTGGTAGCGGCCCAGAAGTTCCCGCTGGACCTTGAACAGGTCCTCCGGGTAGCGGACGTGGCTCATGAGCGCCCCGGACATTTCCGAGAACGGCTTGAGCGAGGTCGGGAAGATGTTCTGCCATGCCTTCAGCACCGGGTCCTGATCGTCCCAGGCATACAGGGTCACCTTTCCGTCGTAGGCGTCCACAGTGGCCTTCACCGAGTTGCGGATGTAGTTGACGGAGGTGTTCGGCAGGGAGGCAGTCCGCCCCGCCGTCGTCTGCGAGTCAGCCGTGGCCTCGGACAGCTGCTCCTGCTGGGAGTACGGGTAGTACTGGCTGGTGGTGTAGCCGTCCACGATCCACTTCACCCTGCCGTCGACGACGGCGGGGTAGGCGTTGCCGTCCACGGTGAGGTACGGGGCAACCTTTTCGACGCGCTCCCGGGGGTTGCGGTCGTAAAGGATCTGCGACTCGGCGTTCACACCGTCGGAGAGCAGCAGGTCCGAGGACTGGAACTTGATCGAGTAGAGGACCTTGTTGAAGAAGCTGCCCACGTTCGGGCCGCCGTCGCCGGTGAAGGTGTACTGCGTTTCGCCGCCGCCTTCCTTGGCGGCAGGACGGTCCTGCTCGCGGTTCGGGGCGCCGTCGGGGGCTCCGACGATTGAGTAGTCGGGCGAGTTTTCGCCGAAGTAGACCCGCGGCTGGTAGGTCGAGTCATCGCCGAGAACGCCGGTGGACGGGATTCCGGCCTGCAGGAATTCGGGCTTGCCGTCGACGGTAAATTTGTTGCCCTTCGCGGCGACGACGCCGTAGCCGTGGGTGTAGACGACGTGGCGGTTCAGCCAGGACTGCTGGTTGGCGCTCAGCCCGTCCGGGTTGAGCTCGCGGACCGCAATGACAGTGTCCTGGATCTTCCCGTCAATCTCGTACCGGTCCACGTTCAGTGCGCTGGGGAACTGGTAGTAGGGGCGGTACTGCTCGAGCTGGGAGAACGCATCCGAGATCAGGTTGGGGTCCAGCAGCCGGATGTTGGCCGTAGTCTGCGCGTCGGGAGCCAGAGCGCCCGTGGTGGCGTCGGTGGTGGCGTTGTACACCGTCTCCTGGATCTTATCCAGGCCGTAGGCGGAGCGGGTCATGTTGATGTTCCGCTCGATGTACTGCTTCTCGAGCGTCTGCTCCGAGGGGCGGACCTGGAACTGCTGGATCACCCAGGGGTAGACGCCGCCGGCCAGGATGGAGGTGATGACCAGCATGGCGGTGCCGATGACGGGGAGCCGCCATTTGCCGATCACTGCGGCGACGACGAACAACACGGCGACGAGGATCGCGGCCACGGCCAGGATGGATTTGGTGGGAATGACGGCGTTCACGTCCGTGTACAGCGCACCGGCCCAGCGGCCGCCGCTGTTCTGGACGGACGCGTAGCGGTCCAGCCAGAAGTTGGCGCCCAGCAGGAGCAGGAAGGCGGCACCGGTGACGGCGAGATGGATCTGCGCCGCACGGCTGGTGAAGATGCCGCGTTCCATGATCCGGATGCTGCCGTAGAGGTAGTGCGTCAGGATGCCGGCGACGCCGGCGACGATCGTGACGCTGATCAGGAAACCGGTGACGAAGCCCAGGAACGGCAGGGTCATCAGGTAGAAGCTGATGTCGAGCCCGAACTGCGGATCGTTCTGGTTGAAAGGTTCCTGGTTCAGGAACAACAGCACCCTCTGCCATTGGCTGGCGGCGGCGCTTCCGGCGAACAGTCCGAAGAGGATGGGCAGGCCGATCATGACGACGCGGCGGACCGGTTCAAGCTGCACCTGGTAGCGGTTCAGGTTGTCGCGGATGTCCGAGTCCGGTGCGTACACCGGACGCGCATGGTAGGCGATGCGGATGGCGAAGAAGACGGCGGCGAACATGACGGCGAAGCCGGTCAGGAAGATGACGATGCGTGCCAGGTTCTCGGTCAGGAAGACTTCGAAGAAGCCCAACTGCTGGTACCAGAGGACGTCCGTCCAGACATTGGCGAAGAAGATGAAGCCGACCACGATCAAGGCCACCACAATCAACGTCGGCGTCAGTGCGCCTCGTCGTTGCTGGGGTCTTCCGGGCGGGACAGTGCTGGCGGGACGGGACAAACTCGGTACCTCATAGCTGGTCGTCAGTTACTGGTTTTTAGTTATCAGTGCGGTGCTTCGATGCGGCAACCCAGGTTGCCGCGCCGTGCCTGCCGCCGGCAACGCCCGGAGGGGGCGGCGGAGCCGTCATATGTGCCACGAGTGGCAGCGGATCTTAGTTCCGCGGCCAGTCTAGTTGGTGGAGCAAACCGGAAGACCAGATGTGTCGGCCCCTGACGCGGCCAGTTCGACCGCTTTCCGCGCTTCGGCCAGAGTCTCGACCCGAACCACCTGCAGTCCGTCCGGGATATGGCCGACGACGTCGTCGCAGTTTGCGGCCGGGGCGAGGAACAGGGTGGCGCCGCCGGACCGTGCGCCGTGCATTTTTTGGCTGATGCCGCCGATCGGGCCAACGGCTCCGTCGGGGGTAATGGTTCCGGTTCCCGCGATGTGCTTGCCGCCGGTCATATCGCCGGGAGTAACGGTGTCCACAATGCCCAGGGCGAACATCATCCCGGCGCTGGGACCGCCGACCTTCTCGAGGGAGATCTTGACGTCGAAGGGGAACTTGAACTGGTACTGCAGCATGACGCCGAGGATGAACCGCCCGGCCGGGGTCTTCGACGGCGTGATGTTTGCCGTCACATTGCTGCCGCCCCGGTCGACGACGACGTCCACCGGGGCGCCGTTTCCGGCGGCCAGTTCGGCCTGGACGACGCTCAGCGCGGTGGCCGGCTTGCCGTTGACGGAGACCAGCACGTCGTTTTCCTGGAGTTTGCCCGCGGAGGCGGAGCCCTCCGGGATACCTGCGACCTGCATTTTCTGCTCGAACGGAATGCCCAGTTCCTTGAGGGCGGAGGCCACGGCGTTCTCCTGCGAGGTGGTCATCGCCACAGCGCTCTCCTGCTGGGACTGTTCCTTCGTGACACCGGTGGGGAAAACGAGTTCCTCCGGGTAGACGGCCTTGGCGCCGTTAAGCCAGGCCGAGAGCGCCTCAACGACAGTCACCGGCCCGTTGGGGCCGCCGTCGACGTAGACGGTGGTGAGGTCCAGGTTGCCTTGCGCCGGGAACGTCTCATGGCCGGTGACATTGATGACCGGTTTGCCGTTGTCACTGCCGAGCGTGTTGAACGTCGGGCCGGGTGATTCCACGACATAGGGGACGGGCAGGCTCAAGGCCGTGATGCCCAGGGCC
Source organism: Arthrobacter sp. 05N429 (assembly GCF_056397045.1). Lineage (NCBI taxonomy): Bacteria > Bacillati > Actinomycetota > Actinomycetes > Micrococcales > Micrococcaceae > Arthrobacter > Arthrobacter sp. 05N429. The sequence goes on along the minus strand of NZ_JBFTMQ010000001.1, from coordinate 583,454 downwards.
AATGTGAGCAGCCCCGACACCAGCATGGCTGATGAGCGCTTGTCCGGCTTCCCCGCGGAACGCGGTCCGGAGAGGAGCGATCGTCTACCCCGGGACTGGCCGGCGGCCGGCTCACTGGCCGGCTGCTCACCCTGCGTAATTGTCAATGAAGGACCTCTCCGTGCCGGCGCCCGGGGAACCTGCGGATCCCCTGGTCAGCGCACCGCGTCCGCAGCCTGTGCCGCGGCTGCCGCCTGCAAATATTCCAGTGTCTAACACTACGCGCTCGGCTGCCTGCCGGGCTCTTTGCCGACAGCGAACGTGGCGGGGTTTCAGCAGACAGCCCGCTGGCAGCGGGGTACCGTGAACGTGAGAAGCAGCCACACCGACGATCGGCGGGATCATGACCTCCAACCCACTTAATCCGTCCAATGGCGACGAGGAACCCCAGGATCCGCTGGCAGAAATGTTGAAGAACCTGATGGGCGGCCAGGGCATGGGGAACATTGACCCTGCGGAACTGGCCAAGGCCGCGGGGCTTCCGGACGACCCGAACCTCCTCGCCCAGATGTTCTCCCAGGTCCAGGCCATGATGAGCGCCCCGTCGGATGGCCCCGTCAACTGGCAACTGGCGCACGAGAACGCCCGGCGCGTTGCCGCCAGCGGCTCCGACCCGTCCGTCACGGCGCAGCAGTCGCGGGAAGTCGACGAGGCCTTGAGGCTCGCCGAACTGTGGCTTGACCAGGTCACCGGACTGCCGGCCACCGGGCTGATCGGCCGCGCCTGGTCCCGGGCCGAGTGGGTTGAAGAAACTCTCGGCACCTGGAAACGCCTGACCGAGCCGGTAGCCAACAGCATCGCGAATGCCCTGTCCGCCGCCATGACCGAGCAGATGCCGGAGGAAATGAAGTCCATGATGGGCGGCGCCTCTTCAATGCTGCAGAACATGGGCGGGGCGATCTTCGGCATGCAGCTGGGCCAGGCCATCGGCGCCTTGTCGGCAGAGGTTGTCAGCTCCACGGATATCGGGGTCCCGCTCGCCGACCTTGAAATGGCATTGCTGCCCTCCAACGTGGCCAAGTTTGGCGAGGGCCTCAGCCTGCCGGAGAACGACATCCGGTTGTTCCTGGCAGTCCGTGAAGCAGCCCACGCCCGGCTCTTCGTCCAGGTTCCCTGGTTGCGGGGGCACCTCCTCGGCGCGATCGAAGCATACGCCCGCGGCATCCACATCGATACGTCCAAGATCGAGGAGCTCGCCCGCGAACTGGATCCTGGCAACCCGGAGGGCATCCAGGAGGCCCTGTCGCAGGGCGTCTTTATGCCGCAGCGCACCCCCGCGCAGGAGCAGGCCCTCGAGAAGCTTGAGACCGCCCTTGCCCTGGTGGAGGGCTGGGTTGATGAACTGAGCTGGGCCGCCACCGAAAAGATGCTGCCCTCGGCTGCCGCGCTGCGCGAGACGGTGCGGCGCCGCCGCGCCACCGGAGGACCGGCCGAACACGCCTTCTCCTCCCTCGTGGGACTGGAGCTGCGGCCGCGCCGGCTCCGGGAGGCCGCCGCGCTGTGGGCCTCGCTCAAGGACGAACGCGGTGTCGACGGCCGCGACGCAATCTGGCACCACCCGGACCTGTTGCCCACCGCCGAAGACCTGGAAGACCCGAAGGGTTTCAGCGAACGCCGGAAGCTTGCCGAGGCCAGCGACTCCGAGGTTGACGACGCGCTGCAGAAGCTGCTGAGCGGCGGATTCGATGAGCCCGAGGACGCGGGGACGGCCGGGGAAGACACCGATGGTGCAGGGGAATCAGGGAAACCCGGTGACGCCGGTGAAGAGTCCGGCGAGGCCGGAACCGGCGACACTGCCGGCAACGGCGAGAACCCCAAGTCCTAGCTGAATACCCGCTGGCCCCGGCCGGAACTTCGGTTCCTGCCGGGGCTTTTCCGTGGCGCCGCCGGGAATTCAGACGGTTATAGTGTCCGCGTCCTCGTTGTCCTCGCAGGCGCCGTCCACGTCGTCCTCGCCACCGGCCGGCGCGAGGCCGCGGGACGTGGCGAAGGAGACGCCCTCGAGGAATGCCTTGGCCCGGGCGGTGTCTGGGTAGGCCTCAAGCAGCCGCCAGAACGCGGCGTTATGGCTGGCCACCAGCAGGTGCGCCAGTTCGTGGAGGAGCACATAGTCGATGACCCACTGCGGCATGGGCTGAAGCTTGTCGGAGAGCCGGATGGTCCCGTCCGACGGCGTCGCGGACCCCCAGCGAGAGTTCTGGTTGCCCACCCAGCGGACCGAGGACGGCACCGCCCGGCCGCCGAAGTACTTGGCAGAGAGCTCCGCGGCGTGCGCCGCCAGGGCGGCGTCACTGCGCGGACGCCGCCGTCCGGCGCCGCGGGTCCCCCGTTCCCCCTGGAGCCGCAGCTTCTCCAGCATCCGGTGCACCCATTCGCGCTCCTGGGCGCGGCTGAAAGAGGCCGGAATGGCGACCACGGCGGTGCCGTTTTCCCAGAATGCCGCGACGGTCCGGCGGCGGCGGGCGGAGCGCCGCACTTCCACCGGGGCGCCGTCGGCGGTGGTCAGCGGCGTGGCTGCGGCAGTTGCCGGGCTGCCTGCCTGTTTGCCGGAACGTGGGGTGCTGCGGCCGGCCATCAGACGGTGGCGCTTTCCACCAGCACTGCCAGTACTGCCTCACCGTATTTCTCCAGCTTGGACGGGCCCACGCCTGGCAATTTGGCGAGTTGTTCGAGGGATTCGGGCCGGGCTTCGGCGATGGCGGTCAGGGTTGCGTCGGTGAAGACCACGAAGGCGGGGACGTCGGCCTCGAGCGCGATGTCCTTGCGCCACTGCCGGAGCGCGTCGAAGGTCTGCTCCTCGTAGCTGGGCGGGCACTGGTTGCAGCGGCCCACCTTGCGTTCGGCGCCGGAGGAGAGCATCGTCCCGCAGACCCGGCAGGTGGCCGGCACGGCGGCCTTGCGGCGCGGCGCGGGTCCCTTGCCGCGGGCCGAGGAACTGGCCACCGAGTCGGGACGCAGCCCGTCCAGGAACCGCGAGGGCTTGCGGTTGGCGCGTCCGCCCGGGGTGCGCGCCGTGGACCAGGACAGGAACAGGTGTTCCCTGGCGCGGGTGATCCCGACGTACAGCAGTCGGCGTTCCTCATCGACTGACTCGGGGCTGTCGGCGAAGGAGATCGGCATGAGGCCCTCGCTGAGCCCGACGAGGAACACGGCGTCCCATTCGAGGCCCTTGGCGGCGTGCAGCGAGGCGAGGGTGACGCCCTGCACGGTCGGGGCGTGCTGGGCGAGGGAGCGTTCCTGGAGTTCGTTGACGAAGTCCGAAAGGGTGAACTGGGCACCCCGGCTGACCACGAGCTCGTCGGCCAGCGCCACGAGCGCCGCGAGGGATTCCCAGCGTTCCCGGAGGGCACCGCCGCTGTGCGGGGCGGCATCGGTGTATCCCAGCGAGGCGACGATGTCGCGGACGAGCTGGCCCAGCGGCTCGGGGCTGGCGGTTTCCGCGACGGCCCGGGTGGCTGCCCGCAGTTGCAGGATGGCGTCGCGGACTTCCTTGCGCGCGAAGAACCGTTCGCCGCCGCGCAGCTGGTAGCCGATCCCAGCGGAGGCCAGCGCCTGTTCGTAGGCCTCGGACTGGCCGTTAGTGCGGAACAGCACGGCGATCTGGCTGGCCGGGGTGCCGGCGTCGAGGAGTCCGCGCACCTTGACCGCCACCGTGGCGGCCTCCGCCTCGTCGTCGGAGCATTCCGTGAATTGCGGGACCGGGCCGGGCGGGCGCTGCGCTACGAGCTGCAGGGGCGTGGCCCAGGCGGCGTCGGCAGCCGGGCCGCCGCTGCGCCGGCCGCCAAGCAGCTCGTTGGCCAGTTTCACCACCTGCGGGGTGGAGCGGTAGTCGCGGATCAGCTTGACCACGGTGGCCTCGGGGTACTGCGCCTTGAAGCCGAGCAGGTGCTTCGGCGAGGCGCCCGTGAACGAGTAGATGGTCTGGCTGGCGTCGCCGACGACGCACAGCTCGTCACGGCCGCCCAGCCACAGTTCCAGCAGCCGCTGCTGCAGCGGCGAAACGTCCTGGTACTCGTCGACGACGAAATGCCGGTACTGCTCGCGGACGGTGGCGGCGACCTTCGGATCCTCCTGGAGGATGCCCACGGTGATCAGCAGGACGTCTTCAAAGTCGATGACGTTCCGGTCGGTCTTGACGTCCTCGTAGGACTGGAAGACACGGGCGACGGCGGTCAGGTCAAAGCCGCCCGGGGTGCCGCGGCCCTGGGCTTTTTCCAGGTAGTTGGCGGGCGTCAGCATGGACACTTTGGCCCATTCGATTTCGGAGGCCAGGTCCCGGATCGAGGCGCGGTCGGTGCTGAGGCGCAGCCGCCGGGCGGCCTCGGCGATCATCTGGGCCTTGTGGTCCAGCAGGTTGGGCAGGACTCCGCCGACGGCCTGGGGCCAGAAGAACTGGAGCTGGCGCAGCGCTGCTGCGTGGAATGTCCGGGCCTGGACGTTGCCGACGCCGAGGTCGCGGAGGCGGCTGCGCATTTCGGCCGCCGCCCGGGCGGTGAAGGTGACGGCCAGCAGCCGCTGGGGGCTGTACACCCCGGAGTGCACGCCGTAGGCGATCCGGTGGGTGATGGCGCGGGTCTTTCCGGTACCGGCGCCCGCGAGGACGCACATGGGTCCCTGCAGGGTGCTGGCGACGTCGCGTTGTTCGGCGTCGAGGCCGCCGAGGATGCGCTCCTCGAGGGAGCGGTTGTCCGGCGCCAGGGGTTCCGCTTCGGGCATGCCGTCGCCGGACGGGAAGGGGCTGGACTGGAAGATATCTGTGTTCACTTTTGCTGCTCAGCCGTTCGAGGATGTCCTGTGGATGCGCCGCGGCGGAGGACCTGCCGCGGGTCGGTGCCGCTGGGTGTTGTCACGAGGGCCTCATGCGGTGTCCGCGCGGTCCTGGATGACACCGCCGTACCAGTGCTCGATCAGGGACCGGGCAATGGACAGCCTGCTGGAGATGACGATGTCGCCGCTGAGCACTGCTTCCTGCAGTTCGCTCCGGCTGAACCAGCGCGCCCGGGTGACTTCGACGCCGTCGGGCGTGGCTTCGGTGTCCTCGGTAGTGGCCGTGAAACCGAGCATAAGCGAGGCGGGGAAGGGCCACGACTGGGATCCGAGGTACTGGCAAGCGGTGACCCGCACACCGACTTCCTCGCCGATCTCCCGGACAACGGCCTGTTCCAGCGACTCCCCCGGCTCGACGAAGCCGGCCAGGGTGGAGTAGTTCCGGGCATCGAGCGGACCGCCGCCGCCGAGCAGCAGCCGGCCGTCCGGGCCGACGACCGTGACAATGATGGCCGGATCGGTGCGCGGGTAATGTTCTGAGCCGTCCGAGGGGCATCGGCGCACCCAGCCTCCGGCTTCCGGTGCGGTTGGGGTCCCGCAGCGCGGGCAGTGGGTGTGGGTGGCGTGCCAGTTCGCGATGGCGCTGGCTTCGACGAAGATGGCGGTGTCTGTGGGGTTCAGCCCCGCCGCGACGTCACGGAACCCGGCCCACTGCGCGCCCTCTGGGATGCCGGCAATGTGGGCCTCGAATTCCTCAGCCTGGACCTCGAACTGCTGCGGCAGGATAAACAGGACCAGTTCGGTGCCCGCCGCGAGATCCGGGCCGGGCAGGGCAGAACCCAGGTAGATCAACTGTTCGGGGGCGTAGGGGGTGTCCTGCAGGTGCCGGGCCAGTTCGGCCGCATCCAGCAGCACCAGGCTGTTGCCGTCGATGAGGGCCTGCCGGCCGGACAACACCATGGCCCGTGCGCCACCGGCGGCCATGAGCGCCTCAAGCATTCCGGGCTTCAGCCGGGCCGCGGATCCGCGGTCGATCAGCGCCGGCCGCACGGGAAGGGCGTGGTCTTCGAGCAGGTTGGCTGCCGGGCCGGGGTGCGCAGAGGTTAACGTGCCCGTCCGGGCTTGGTGATTGGGCGCCGGTGACTCCGCAAGACTCATGTACCCACCGTACTGACTCGCGCTGACAAATGACATTTTTCTCCGGCGTATGTGGGCATCCGCACGTGCCCGGCGGGCGGCTGCCCGGGGCGGTTTGGCAACGGAATCCCGGGGCGCAATTTATTCCTGATCTTTCAGACTCGCCGTGGTGCATCGCAGTCTTGGGCGCCGGTCAATCTACCGTGGAAGAGTGAGAAGAAAACCAATCGAACTGGCAGCTGTGGCAACCGCGGCGGTCCCCGGACTGACCCCGACCGCCGTTAGCTCTGCGCCCGACGATCCGGCAGACTTCGATTCGGCTTTCCTCGTGGATTCCGAAGGCAAGCGCTGGCGCGTCCGCTCGCCGCGCCACGCCGAGGCCAGTGCCCGGCTGGAAACGGAATTCCTGGTGCTGCGCGCTTTCGTCCCGGGCATCCGGGCCGAACTCCCCTTCCTGATGCCCACCGTTGCCGGCACGGTGCGGCAGGGACCGCTGAGCACTTTCGTGTACTCCCATCTGGCCGGCTCCACGCAGTCGGTTGAAGAACTCGGCGCCGCGTCCCCCGCGGTTGCCCATGAAATCGGCGCTGCCCTCGCCGCCATCCATGACTTGCCCCACTCGCTGGTCAGCAACGCCGATCTGCCCAGCTACACGCCGAACGAGTTCCGCCAGCGCCGGCTCAACGAACTGGACCAGGCCGCGACAACCGGCAAGATTCCGCCGCTGCTGCTCCGCCGCTGGGAACATGCCCTCGAAGACGTCTCGCTTTGGCGCTTCAACCCCTGCGTGGTCCACGGGGACCTCCACGAGGACAACCTGATGGTCGACGGCGACCGCGTCACCGCCGTGACCGGCTGGACCGATCTGCGCATCGGTGACCCGGCCGACGACATGGCCTGGCTCGTCGCATCCAACGACCAGGACTTCGTGGACTCCGTGCTGGAGCACTACACCTCCTCCCGGCGCGACGTGCCCGACGCACACCTGCTGCGCCGTGCAGCGCTCTCCGCGGAATTCGCCTTGGCGCAGTACCTCGTCAAGGGCCTCGCCGCCGGGAACCAGGACATGATCGACGAGGCCGAGTCCATGCTGACCGTGCTCGCCGATGACGTCGCGGAACACGGCGGGCAGCCGATCAGCGTTGAACCGCTCCCCCAGGCGGCGCCCGCGCCCGATCTTGGCCAGGCACCGGGACCGGACGACGTGCCGCTCCCGGCCGTCAGCAAGGTCACGCTGCTGGCCCCGGATTCGGTCTCCGGGCTTGCCGCCGTTCCGACCGGCAGCGCGATGCCTGCCGTCCAGGTGACGCCGATCCCCGTCGACGCCCCTGACACCGACGGCGCGGCCGACAGCGTCGTGGAAGACGAGCTTGCCGGCACCTCCGACGGCACCGGGCAGGCCGGGCACGCGGCCCACAAGGTCTCCAGCGTCTCAGTGACGGCAATCCCCGTCGACGAACCGGCCGCCGACAAGAAGTCCGACGAAGACACCTCGACGCAGTCGATCGCCGCAGTTCAGGCAGACGGTGGAGTTCAGGCAGACGGTCAAGTTCAGCCAGACAGCGCCGATCAAGCAGACGGTGCAGTTCAGGCAGACGGCCCGGTTCAGGCCGATGATGCAGCCGCGGTGGCCCCTGCAGACCAGGCGCGCGCTGCCGACGACACGTCGACCACCGCTCTCACGGTGGTCGAGGCGAAGTCCCGCTAGCCTGCTCCCAGGGCCGTGGCCACGATCTGTTCGAGCCGTTCCGCTGAGCCCAGATCGTGCGGGCGGACCACCTGGTTGTCCGCCACGTAGTAGAACGCTGCCCGGACCTGGTCCAGGGGAACGTCCTTGAGCCGGGCCCAGGCCAGCCGGTACACAGCCAACTGCACGGCTTTGGTCTTGAGCTGGGCGGCGGACGGACGGCGGCCCGTCTTCCAGTCCACCAGGTCCCAGCCGCCGTCGGCATCCCGGAAGACGGCGTCGATCCGGCCGCGGACCACGACGTCACCGATCCGGGTCTCCACCGGCACCTCGACGTGGGCCGGGGCCCGGTTGGCCCACTCGGACTGGCGGAAGGTCTCCACCATGGTGTCCAGTCCGTAGGCCTCGTCGATATGGTCATCGGAGCCTGCCGCCTCGCCGAGGTCCAGCATGCCGGCGGTGCCGAAGTACTCCTCCACCCAGGCGTGGAAAGCGGTGCCCTTGCGGGCGGACATCCCCGGTTCCCGCGGGACCGGGCGACGCAGCCGGGCGACGACGGAGCCGGCGTCGTCCTCCAGATCCACCAGGGTGGACGCGGAGATGTGGCCCGGCAGGTGCACATCCTGGACCAGGGTGCGGCGGGAGCGGCGTTCCAGCAAGGTCGCGGCCTCGAGCGCCCAGCCGCCGGCCGGGCCGCGCAAGGGCCGGCGCCGTCCCGGATCAGTGACGCTTGCCTCTGACGCGGCGGCCAGGAGCACTCCGGAGTCGAGTGAGTCCAGCACGCGCGCCGCCGCGGACTGCATGGCCGCACGCCTGCCCGGAACCAGCCGCAGCCGGGCTCCCGTGCGCGGATCGGTTGGCCCCTCGAGCGGGTCATACGGCCACCCGGCCACTTCCAGTTCCGAGGTCAGCGGGCTCTCTTCCGGCAGCGATTCCTCACTGACGGACTGGGGGTGGATCCCGGCGGCGCCGTCGGGAATAAGAACCTCGAGCTCGGCCAGGAAGGGCGACATGTCGGCCATGCCGGCGCGGGAGCCGACCCAGGCGGCGCTGGAAACCCAGAGCACGTGTTTGGCCCGGGTGTAGGCCACGTAGGCGAGCCGCCGTTCCTCGGCCTCGCCGTGCACCTGCACCGCGGACTTGAACTCCTTCTCGGCGTCGAGCCAGCCTTTTTGGTCCGGGTGGTCGAGGTCCCATTGCGGCAGGTCCGCGCGGTCCCCGCGCAACGGCCACGGCAGCGCGGCGCTGCCGCTGCTCCAGCGCGAATCCCGGCTGCTGGGGAAGGCTCCGGCGTTAAGCCCCGGCACGAACACCACGTCCCATTCCAGGCCCTTGGAGGCATGGACTGTCAGAAGCTGCACCGCTTCGTGGTTCACTTCCGGCGCGGCGGCGTCAAGGCCGTTCTCTTCGGCGGCTGCTGCCTCCAGCCAGGCCAGGAAGGCGAGCACATCGACCCGCTGCGACGTGTACAGGAACCCGGCTGCGGCGTCCTGGAAGGCGTCCAGGTTGCGGCGGGCCTGGTGGATGCTGATTCCGGGCCGTGCGGCCACTTCGATGTCCAGGAGCATGGCCCGCTCCACCTCGCCGAGGAGGGTCGTGAGGTCATCGCCCATGTAGCCGCGCAGTTGCCGCAGCTCGGCCGAGAGCCGGTGCAGGCGTTCCAGCGCCTCGGGGCTCAGCCGGCGGCCGTGCGCGGAGGTCCAGTCTTCGCGCGGCAGCCAGTCAAGGGCCTCGACCAGGCTGGCGGCGTCGGTGAGGTCACCCTCGATTACCGCAGCCTCCGCACCGTCGTCGTCGGCGGCGGCGTCGTCCGGGCTGCCGGGCCGGCCGCGGCGCCGGGCAAGGAAGCTGGACCAGTCCCGCAGGGCCATCAGGTCTGCGGCGCCGATCCGCCAGCGCGCCCCGGCGAGCAGGCGCATGAGCGAGTCCGAGCGGCCCGGATCGGCCAGCACCCGGAGGGTCGCGACCAGGTCGACAATCTCGGGAGTGTCCAGGAGCCCGCCAAGGCCAACGATCTCATACGGGATCCCGCGCACCTCGAACTCGCGGCGGATGCATTCCATCTGGGCGCGCCGGCGGCACAGCACGGCCATGGCCGGAGGCTCGGGCTCCGCTGCCGGGCCGTCGAAGTCGGTCACCCGGAACTTCAGCACGTCGTCCGCGATGGCTGCGGCCTCGTCCTCGTCGGTGCCAAAGCGGCCCATCAGCACGCGGCCCTGGACCGCGGCCGGGCTGGGCTGCAGCGGTGGCACCTCGACGCCGCCGGCGGTGTCGCGTTCGCCGGCCGGGCCGGTCCGGGCTGCGGCCTGGCTGAGCGGTGCCGAGATGACGTTGGCGGCGGCGAGGATGTTCCGGCCGTTGCGCCACGCGGTGGTGAGGTACGACGTCGGCGCCACGGCAAAGCGCGCGGTGTTGTCCGCGCCGGACGCGCCGGACGCGGCAACGCCGCCGTCGGCAGATTCGTCTGCAGATTCGCCTATGGCAAGGCGTACCGGGAATTCGCGGACGAAGTGGAAGAGCTGGCCGGCGGAGGCGCCGCGGAACCCGTAGATGGACTGGTTCGGGTCCCCCACCGCCGTGACCGCGTGGCCGTCGCCGAACAGCCGGGAGAAGAGGACCAGCTGGGCGTGTGACGTGTCCTGGAACTCGTCCAGGAGCACTACTTTGTACTTCTGGCGTTCGGTTTCCGCGGCGACCGGGATCTCGTTGGCGACACGGGCGGCGAATGCCACGAGGTCGCCGAAGTCCAGGGCGCCGCGTGCCCGCTTCGCATCCGTGTAGCGGCCGACCATGTCCGCGACGCTGGCCCGAGTGCGCAAAAGCCCGCTGAGCTCGCCCGCGGCCTGGCTGGGGTTCTTCTTGGCCGTGGCGAGATAGGGCAGCGTCTCGAATTCGGCCACCCGGTCCAGCAGCCAGCCGCGGACCCCGGCCGGGTCCTGGAGATGTTCGGCGCACTCGCCGGCGAGCTGGATGACGGCCTTGACCAGCGTGGACTTGGCGGCGCGGAAGTGTTCGTACTCACCGTCGAACGCCTCCACGACCTCGCTCGCGAGCTGGAAGGACTGGGCGCCGCCGAGCAGCACGACGTCCCGTTCCACTCCGAGCCGGAGACCGTAGTCGGACACGATCCCGCTGGCGTAGGAGTGGTACGTGGAGACCTTGGGTTCCAGGGCGTCGGTGCTGAGCAGCCCGGCGGGGAAAACGTGGTTCTGGGTGTCGGCCGCGGCGATGCGCTGCAGCGCGGCCAACTTGGCGCGGATGCGGGTGGCCAGCTCCCCGGCGGCTTTCCTGGTGAAGGTCACGCCGAGCACCTCTTCCGGCCGGACCCAGCCGTTGGCGACGAGCCACACAACGCGGTCGGCCATGGTGGCGGTCTTGCCCGAGCCGGCGCCGGCAATGACGAGCCGGGGCGACAGCGGCGAGGAAATGATGAGCGACTGCTCGGCGGTGGGGCTGTTCTTCTCGCCCAGCATGGTGGAGAGCTGCTCGGGGGTGAACCTAGGAGCGGGAAGGGCGGAGGCAGGGGCGGGCACGCCGCCGGGAACCGTTGTCTCGGCGCTCATTCGGTGACCTGCTTTCCCCGCACGCACAGCGGGCAGACTTCGGGAAGGCGGCAGCCGTGGCCGCCGTGGCCGCCCTTGGACGGATCGTGGCGGGCCTCGAAAGTGCTTCCGGACATGACCCGGGCGGCATCGCCCACCATGTCGAGGGCCCAGTTCTCGGCCGGATCCAGCGGCGCCTGGGCCTGGACGCCCGGGCTCTTGGTGGTGGTGCCGAGCTGGGCCAGGACGGCCCCGCCGGGCAGCGGCGGCGGGCCGTCGTCGGGGCCGGCAAATCCCCCGGCCAGCACGGCCGCCTGGTAGGCGCCAAGCTGCGGATGCCGCTCGAGATCGGCTTTGCCCGGCTGCCGCTTGCCGGTCTTGAGGTCCACGACGACGAGCCGGCCCTCCGCGTCGATCTCCAGCCGGTCGACCTGGCCGCGGAGCACGGCCGGGCGGGCCGGCCACGATTCGCCCTCGGTGTCGGCGGCGGTGTCGCCATCGCCGGCGGCGCTGCGGGCAGGGGCCGCAACGTCCGGCAGTTTCACTTCGAAGTCCTGCTCGACGCCCACCAGGGACCGGCCCTCGCTGCGCATCACCAGCACGTACTGGGCGAGCTTCCGGACCATGGTTTCGGCGCGCTGGAAGTCCAGCTTGCCTTCCCAGTTGTCCTTCATCCCGAGCGCCGGCCAGCGGCGGACCAGCTCGGCCACGTATTCGCTGCCGGAGGCATCCGGCAGGTCCTGCGCGATGGCGTGGACCAGGGTGCCCAGGCTGCGGGCAAAGTCGGTGGCGGCCTCGCCGCCGGCCGCCTGGACAAACCAGTCCAGCGGCGACTTCTGCACGGTTTCCACTTTCGACGGCGACACATAGACGGTGCCGCCCGGGGGAACGACGGGCTCCTCGGTGGACAGCGGCGCAAGGCCCCACCAGCTCGCGGGGTGCGCGCCCGGGACGGGCGGCTCGGCGGCGGCCAGGGCACCGAGCACGGCGCCGGCTTCCAGCGCTTCGGGGACGTCGGCGTCGAGCTGGGCGTACTGGCGCAGTTCGGCGACGAGGGCGCGCAGGGTGAGCGGACGCTCCACCGGGGTGAAACCGCGCCGGTCCTGGTCCGGGTCCAGCGGCGCCACGTAATCCAGGAACGAGGAGGGCTGTTCGTCCTCCGAGGACACGGCGGTGCAGATCAGCACCTCCTGCGCCCGTGACACGGCGGTGGAGAAGCTGCGCAGTTCGTCATAGCGGATTTCGCGCAGCCGGCTGAGGGGGTCCAGCTGCAGGGCATAGTCCACGCCGTGCTCGACGGCGTCGGCGAACAGCGTGCTGCCGAGCAGTTCGCCGCGGAGCCGGGTGTTGGGCCACACGCCCTCCTGCAGGCCGGGGACGATGACCACGGGCCATTCCCGTCCGGCGGCGCTGGCCGGTGTCATGAGTTCCACGGCGTCCTCCAACTGGGCCCGTGCGGCGAGGGTGTCCATCGGGAGTTCCTGGCTGAGCAGGTACTCGAGGAACTGTTCCGGTCCGGATCCGGGCAGCTGGTCCACGAAGCGCTCGGCGGTGTGGAAGAGAGCCATCATGGCATCGAGGTCCCGGTCCGCCCGGGCCCCGGCCGCTCCCCCGGCCAGCGCCGCCTCGGTCCAGCGGGAGGCGAGGCCGGTAGAGCTCCAGAGCGCCCACAGCACCGTTTCTGCGTTGCCGCCGGGAGCGTGGGCCGCGTCCCGGCCGGCCTGGATCATCCGGGCAATCCGGCGCGCGGAGTGCCCCTCGATGCCGAGGGTGGCCAGCGCGCCAGGTTCGAGCAGCGCTTCGACGAGGAGCACATCGCTGGTGCGGCCGCCGCCGCCCAGGAGCTCCTCCCGGCGCAGCGACTGGCGCAGACGCCGCAGCTCGATCGCGGTGGCCCCGCCGATCCGCGAGGTCAGCAGCGCCACGGCCGCCTCGGGGGTCAGCACTGCCGGGTCCAGGGCCACGGCATAGGCGTCGAGCAGGGGCCGGACGGCGACCTCGTCCCGGACCGCGGATTCGGCCACCGGGATCCGGACCGGGATGCCCTGGCCGGCGAGGTAGCGCTGCAGCTGGCTGAGCTGGCCGCCGTTGCGCACGATCACGGCGATGTCACCGAGCTCGCGGTCGTCGTTGAGCTGGGCTTCCAAGATCCGCTGCGCCACGTACCGCAGTTCGTGCACCGGTGACGGCAGCAGGTGCGCCTCCACCGTGCCGCCGGCGGGGCCGGAATCCCGGGGCTGTTCGAGCCGACGCGCGGACTGCCCGCCTGCTCGGCGGGAGATCCGCCCGGCTACGGAGAGCCAGGCGTCCGCGACGGCCGGAGTGTGGCGGTGAGCGGTCCAGAGCGGCCGTTCGAGGACGGTGCCGCCGGCGGGGGCGAGCACCCGGGGAAGCTCCGCCACGAGATCCGGGCGGGCGCCGCGGAAGCCCTGGACCACCGTGTCCGGCGATGACGTGATAAGTACGTCCTTGCCCGCGGCGATATCCGCGAGCAGCTCGAACACGGCAGGGTTGGCCTCCTGCATGTCGTCCACGAGGACCAGCTGGAGCCTGTCGCGTTCGGCGGCCAGGAAATCAGGTTCGTCCTGGAAGATCTGGCGTGCGGCGGTGATAATGCCGGCCGGGTCAAAGGATTCCGGCATGCGCAGGTCCAGCACGTCGCGGTACTCGGCGTACAGGGCCGCCGCGGCCACCCAGTCCGGCCGGTTGCAGCGCCTGGCGAGGACCACGAGGTCCCCGGCGGTCCGTCCGGATTCGATGATCCGGTCAAAGAGCTGCCGGACCTCCTGCCGGAAGCCGCGGGTCTGCAGGGCCGCGCCCAGGTCCTCCGGCCACGGCAGTTCAAGCCCGGGCTGCGCGTGCCCTTCGAGCAGCTCCTTGATGATCAGGTCCTGCTCCGGGCCGGACAGGAGTTTCGGCGGGCGCGGCAGCGGCAGGATGCCTTCGGCTTTGGCGCGCCGGATCAGGTCGAAGGCGTACGACGCCCACGTGCGGGCCGGCGTCGTACTTAGACTGCGGTCCAGCCGCGCGGTGAAGCGGTCCCGGAGCGAATCGGCGGCGAGGCGCCCGGGGGCGAGGATGAGCATCCGTTCGGGGTCGAGGCCGTCCCGCTGTGCGCGCCGGACGGCGGCTTCCACGAGCACCGTCGATTTGCCGGTCCCCGGCGCGCCGGGGATCAGGACGGGACCGGAGCCGTGGGGGACGTCGACGGCGGCGAGCTGGTCAGCGGACAGCACGGGCACCGCGCTGTGCAGCTTGCGCGGCGGCAGCAGGCGCAGCGCGGAACCGGAGTTGCCCGAGGTGCCGGACCGGGCAGGACGCGGCCGGCCCTTCGAAGGCGCGCCCGACGTCGGCTGTGTTGCTGTGGGCTGTGTTGTGGGCGGGGCGGACTCAGGATTCTGGCTGGGGATGCTCACACAGTCATTTCATCATCGGGGGCCGACAGTTTATGCAAGGAGCGCTCCAGCCGTTCGGCAACCGCGTCGATCCTGTCGAACTCGCCATCGCCCGGTGCCCAGCGGGCGGCCATCAGGTCCACGCGCCAGCGTCCCTCACCGGCCCGGAGGTACTCGGCATAGCTTCCCAGCAGCGGGGTGCCTTCCCGGAGGTACAGGGCAAGGGCCTCGCGCTCGTGCCCCGGAGGCGCGTCTCCGCTGGCCTTGAGGACCCGCCACCAGGGCACGGAGCTGCCGTGGTGGCTCATGACGGAACCGATCTGCCGGGCACCGCCGGAACCGAGGAGTTCGGCGACGTCGCCATACGCCACCGCGGTGCCTGCGGGGATCAATGCCACCACTTCCAGCACCGCTTCCACATACTCCATCCGCATGACACAAGCCTAGCGTCCGGAGGACGCCGACCTCCCACCGCGCAGGTCTGCTTCGGCCCGGTTCAGCCGCTGCGGCCGCAAGTCAGGTGGTGCCGTGCGGGGCACGGGGTGGCGGCGCATTACCGTCGGTGGCAGCAGGTAGCGTTGAAGCATGAGCACCTGGAACACCCTCCCCCGCGCAGCCTTCGACCTTGAAACCACCGGACGGAACTCCCGTGCCGCCCGGATCGTCACGGCGTCCATCACCGTTGTTGACGCCGCGGGCGGGATCATCCAGGAGCACGAGTGGCTCGCCGATCCGGGGGTCGAAATCCCGACGGAGGCCAGTGACATCCATGGCGTCACGACCGAGCGTGCCCGCAGCGAAGGCCGCCCCGCCGCAGAAGTGACGCGGGAAGTCGCCGCGGTGCTCCAGGAGCTCTTCGACACCGGGGTGCCGGTCATCGCGTTCAACGCCAGCTACGACTTCACCGTGCTCGCCGCGGAATCGGCCCGCTACGGCGTGCCGCAGCTGAGCCGTTTCCCCGTGCTGGATCCGTACATCATGAACAAGCAGGTGGACCGCTACCGCAAGGGCAAGCGCACCCTCACTGCCCTGTGCGAGGAGTACGGGGTGAACCTGGACAACGCCCACACCTCGGCGGCTGACGCCCTGGCCACCCTGCGTATGCTCGACGCCATGGCCGGGAAGTTCCCCAAGCTGCGGATGCCGGCCAGCCACCTGCACCAGCTCCAGGTCGAATGGGCCTCCGCGCAGGCTTCGGATTTCCAGAGCTACCTGCGCAAGACCAAGCCCGCCGCCGTCATCGAGGGCGACTGGCCGGTCCTTCCGCCCGAGGACGCGAGCCGCGGGGACTTCTAGCCCGGCGGTTTTTTGTCCTACGCACCGCCCGGCGCCCGCCCGGGTGGGCGCCCGGGTGGGGCGCCCGGCCGCCGCCGCGCAAGGCGTTGGGACGGAAATCACAGCCCGCCCCAGCCCCGCCGTGCCCCGAAACCGCTGTCAGGGATTCCGGGAACCGGGGACGCACAGCCGCGCCGCCCGGACAACCGGACGATCTTCTGAATTTCTTGCACCGATCTACCCTTTGTGACGAACTAAATGCGCAAGTGGATGCCAAATGGCGCCCCTGACATAATTTAGTTCAGAACCCGGCATGTGTTATGACGCGCCAAACCCCAAACCGCCAAGGGATAGATGATCACAGTTACCGACCTCCGCAAGGTCTACCAGCAGGGCAAAAAAGAGGTGGTAGCCCTCGACGGCGTCACCCTCTCGGTGCCCAAGGGCTCCATTCACGGCATCATCGGCCATTCGGGTGCCGGCAAGTCGACCCTTGTGCGCTGCCTGACCCTGCTGGACCGTCCGACGTCGGGCTCCGTCAGCATTGACGGCACCGAGCTCAGTTCCGTGAAGGACTCGGAAATCCGGGCCGCGCGGCGGCGCATCGGCATGGTCTTCCAGCACGCGAACCTGATGGACTCCCGAACCGCGGCCGGCAACGTGGCGCATCCCCTTGAACTCGTGAAAACTCCGAAGGACAAGATCCGGACCCGCGTTGCCGAGCTCCTGAAGCTCGTCGGACTCGAAGGGTTCGAGGACGCCTACCCTGCGCAGCTCTCAGGCGGCCAGCGCCAGCGTGTCGGCATCGCCCGGGCCCTGGCCTCCGATCCGGACGTGCTCCTGTGCGATGAGCCCACCTCGGCCCTGGACCCGGCCACCACGGAAGAAATCCTGGACCTGATCCAGGATCTCACCAAGCGCCTGCAGCTCACCGTGCTGATCATCACGCACGAGATGAACGTCGTGAAGCGCGTCTGCGAATCCGTGTCGCTGCTCTCCCGCGGCCGCATCGTCGAACATGGTGCGCTGCGGGACGTCGCCGGCGACCTGGACAGCAAGCTCGCCAAGGCGCTGCTGCCGCTGCCGCCGTCCGAGCCGCTGCCCGGTGCCCTGCAGCGCGGACCGGTTCTGGAGATCCTGTTCTCCGGCGACAGCGCCAAGGAACCCGTCCTTACCGGCGTCGCCCGGCATTTCGACATTGACATCAACGTCCTGGCCGGCAGCGTGGAGACCCTCGGCGGCCAGCAGTTCGGCCACCTGCGTGTTCAGCTGGCCGAAACCGCGGACGCTGACGCCGTGCTGGCCTACCTGCACGAGCGCGGCATCGGCGCGAAGCGTTCGGCCTCCGCCGCAGCCCAGGATCCCAACACCGCCGGCTCTGCCGTTCCGGCCGCTGTCCTCGCCAACGGGGAACAGGGAGGTAACTCATGAACGACATCTTCAGCAATCCCGTCCTGGCCAAGGCCCTGCCCGAGGCCATCATCGAAACCCTCCAGATGGTGGGGATATCGTCCTTCTTCACCGTGCTGATCGGACTGCCGCTGGGCGTGTTCCTGCACGTCTCCGCCCCGGGGGGACTCCGCCCGATGCCGGTCACCAACCGGATCCTCAGCGACGTGATCGTCAACATCACCCGTTCCATCCCGTTCGCCATCCTGATGGTGGCGCTCATTCCGCTGGCCCGCGCCCTGACCGGCACCAGCCTCGGCCCGGTGGCCGCCTCGGTGTCACTGTCGATCGGCACCATCCCGTTCTTCGCACGGCTGGTGGAAAACTGCCTGCGCGACGTGCACCACGGCAAGATCGACGCCGCCCAGGTGATGGGGTCCACCAAGATGCAGGTCATCAACAAGGTGATGCTGCGCGAATCCCTCCCCGCCCTCGTCGCGGCCGTCACCACCACGGTGGTCACCCTCGTGGGGTTCTCCGCGATGGCAGGCCTGGTCGGCGGCGGCGGCCTCGGCAAGCTCGCCTATAACTACGGCTTCCAGCGCTTCGATGTCACGGTCATGCTCGTCACCATCGTGCTGATCATTGTCCTGGTCCAGGTCATCCAGCTGGTGGGCGAGCGCATTTCCCGCGGCCTCGACCACCGCTGACGCCTCCTGGTTCCAGCGGCCACTGACACCGGCAGCCCGGCCCAACCCCGGCTGGCCTGCCGCTCCTTGCACCACCACTCCTGCAGCGGGTAGCCGCCCTCTGCATCTGCGCGGACCACGGCGCCGACGTCGTGAATCCAGCTATTTCGAAAGGAACGCATCCAATGCGTAAGTCACTCACCCTCCTGGCCACCGGCATTGTCACTGCCCTGGCGCTGACGGCTTGCGGTGGTTCGTCCACCCCCAGCGCCCAGGTCACTGCCCTGGATCCGGCCAAGCCTTCCACGCTCTCGGTCGGCGCCAGCCCCGTGCCGCAGGCGAAGATCCTCGAGTTCATCAACCAGGACCTCGCCCCCAAGGCCGGCCTGAAGCTGGACATCAAGGAAATCGAGGATTACCAGACGCCCAACACCGCACTCAGCGACGGCTCCCTGGACGCCAACTACTACCAGCACCTTCCCTGGTACGAAGATCAGGTCAAGACCAAGGGCTACAAGTTCGGGCACGGCGAAGGAATCCACATCGAGCCCTACGCCGCGTTCTCCGAGAAGGTCAAGGACATCAAGGACATCCAGGACGGCGCCAAGGTGGCCATCACGAATGACCCGTCCAACCAGGTCCGCGCCCTCAAGGTCCTCCAGGTCGCCGGCCTGGTCAAGGACATCAAAGATGACTCCTCGGTGATCACGCTGACTGACGAGCAGAACCCGAAGAAGCTCAAGTTCTCGGAGAACCAGCCGGAACTGCTGATCAACGACCTCAAGGACCCGTCAGTTGACCTGGCCCTGATCAACGGCAACTTCATCCTCAAGGCCGGCCTGAGCACCAAGGACGCCCTCGCGGTGGAATCCGTGGAGAACAACCCCTACGCGAACTTCCTGGCCTGGCGCGAAGACTCCAAGGACGATGTGCGCATCAAGAAGCTCGACGAGCTCCTGCACTCCCCCGAGGTCAAGGCCTTCATCGAGAAGGAATGGCCCAACGGTGACGTGACCGTGGCTTTCTAGTCCCAGGTTCAATATCCGCTTAACTACTTTGGGCACCCGCCGCGGCGGGTGCCCAAAGTAGTTAACGACGACGCCGTAACGGCGTCCGTAGCTTCTGCAGCCTCCGGGCCTAGGCCTTCGCTGCGGCCGCGGCCTTGGCGGCGGCGGGCAGGGCGTCGAAGATCCGGTTCATCGCGGCGTCGTCGTGCGCGGCGGACAGGAACCAGGCTTCGAAGACCGACGGGGGCAGGTAGACCCCGGAGTCCAGCATGGAGTGGAAGAACGGCGCGTACCGGAAGACTTCCTGGGCCTGGGCGTCGTCGTAGTTGTGCACGCCGCGGGCCGACGTCCCGAAGGCCACGGAGAACAGGTTCCCGGCGCGCTGGATGGAGTGGTCCACGCCCGCCGAGTCCAGCGCCGAGGACAGGGCGGCGGAGAGTTCCAGCGACCGGGCGTCGATGAAGGAGTACACCTCTTCGGTGGCGTGGGTGAGGGTCGCGACGCCGGCGGCCATCGCCACCGGGTTACCGGAGAGCGTGCCGGCCTGGTAGACCGGTCCCAGCGGGGCGAGGTAGTACATGACCTCCGCGCGGCCGGCGAGGGCCGCCGTCGGCATCCCGCCGCCAATCACTTTTCCGAAGGTCAGCAGGTCCGGTGCCCACGGCTCGGCGGCGCCGGCCGCCCCGCCGGTCAGGCCCCAGTAGCCGGAGTAGCCGGTGCGGAAGCCGGTGAGGACCTCGTCGAGGATCAGCAGGGCGCCGTGGTCGCGGGTGATCCGCGACAGGCCGGCGTTGAAGCCCTCGCCCGGGGTGACCACGCCCATGTTGGCGGGGGCGGCTTCGGTGATGACGGCGGCAATGCTGTCGCCGTGCTTGGCGAAGGCGGCTTCGACGGCGTCGAGGTCGTTGTAGGGCAGCACGAGGGTCTCGGCAGCCGTGGCGGCGGTGACGCCGGCCGAGCCGGGCAGCGCGAGGGTCGCGAGGCCGGAACCAGCGGCGGCGAGGAGGCCGTCGAGGTGCCCGTGGTAGCAGCCGGCGAACTTGATGATGAGGTTCCGGCCGGTGAAGCCGCGGGCCAGCCGGACGGCGGTCATGGTCGCCTCGGTGCCGGTGGAGACCATCCGGACCCGCTCGGCGGCCGGGACGCGCTCCTGGACGATCGCGGCGAGGTTGGCCTCATCCGGGGTCGACGCACCGAAGGACAGCCCGCGGTCGACGGCGGCGTGCACGGCGGCGAGGACGGCCGGGTGGGCGTGCCCCAGCAGCGCCGGGCCCCAGGAGCAGACCAGGTCGACGTACTCGGCGCCGTCGGCGTCGGTCAGGTACGGACCCTTCGCGGAGACCATAAAACGCGGGGTCCCGCCGACGGAGCCGAACGCACGGACCGGGGAGTTGACGCCGCCCGGCATCAGCTGGCGGGCGCGGTCGAAGAGTTCCTCGTTGCGAGGATGGCTGGAAGTCATGGTTCCTATTCTTTCAGTTCAGTTCGGGGGCGCAGACGCCAGCAGGGCGGCCACCCGGGGGGCCACCTCCGTGCCAAACAGCTCGATGGAGCGCATCATCGCCTTGTGCGGCAGCGTTCCGTTGCTGTATTTGAGGTCGAAGCGGTCCACTCCGAGGTTCTTTTTCAGCAGTGCGATCTTCGCGGCGACGGTATCCGGGGAGCCGACGTAGAGGGCGCCCTCGGGCGTGCACATGGCGTCAAACTCGGCCCGGTTGCCCGGCCCCCAGCCGCGCTCGGCGCCGATCAGGTTGCGCTGCCCGAGCCAGTGCGGGAAGAACTCCTCCCGCGCCGCCTCGTCGGTCTCGGCAACGTGTCCGGGTGAATGTGTGGCCATCTGCTGCATCGGATGCCCATACTTGGCCATCGCGTCGCGGTACAGGTTCGCCAGGGGGCCGAAGGACCGCGGCTGCCCGCCGATGATCGCGAAGATGATCGGGTAGCCGTACTCGGCGCAGCGCAGTACGGACTCGGGGGTCCCGCCGACTCCGATCCAGGCCGGCAGGAGGTGGTGCTCCAGCGGCGGGTAGGCGCTGAGCCCGTTGATTGCGGGGCGCGTGCGGCCTTCCCAGCGGATGGGTTTCTGGGCCCGGGCCTTGTCGAAGAGCTCGAGCTTCTCCTCGAACAGGACCTCGTAGTCGGCCAGGTCGAGGCCGAAGAGCGGGAAGGACTCAACGAAGGAGCCGCGGCCCAGCATGACCTCGGCCCGGCCGTTGGAGATGGCGTCCACGGTAGAGAAGCGCTGGAAGACCCTGATGGGGTCATCGGAGCTGAGGACGGTGACGGCCGAGCCGAGCCGGATGTGCTTGGTCCGGGCCGCCGCCGCGGCGAGGAACACCTCAGGGGCGGAGACTGCGAAGTCGCGGCGGTGGTGCTCCCCGACACCGAAGGCATGGAGCCCCACCTCATCCGCCAGCTCTGCCTGCTCCAGCAGCTGCCGCAGCACCTGGGCGTGCGGGACGGGGTGCCCGTCTGGGAAGACCCCCACGTCGCCGAAAGTGTTCAGTCCCAGCAGGATGCGGCCGGGGCCCACGGGGGCAGTCGGGTTCGCCCCTGACGCCGGGCCGGGGGCTGTCGTGTTGTTCATCAGGACTCCTTCAGCCAGCCGGCAAGCTCGCTCGCCCAGTACGTCAGGACCATGTTGGCGCCGGCGCGCTTGATGCCCAGCACGGATTCGGTGATCGCGGCCCGGCGGTCGATCCAGCCGTGGGCGGCGGCCGCCTCGATCATCGAGTACTCACCGGAGATCTGGTACGCGGCCACCGGAACGGGGCTCATGGCGGCGACGTCGGCGAGGACGTCGAGGTAGCTCATGGCGGGCTTCACCATGACCATGTCGGCGCCTTCCTCGAGGTCCAGCTCCACTTCGAGGATCGCTTCGCGGCGGTTCGCCGCGTCCATCTGGTAGGTGCGGCGGTCGCCCTTGAGCTGCGAATCGACGGCCTCGCGGAAAGGTCCGTAGAACGCCGAGGCGTATTTCGCGGCGTAGGCGATGACCGCGGTGTTGGCGTGGCCGGCATCCTCCAGGGCCTGCCGGATCACGCCGATCTGGCCGTCCATCATCCCGGAGGGGCCGAGCACGTGCGCGCCCGCCTCCGCCTGGGCCACAGCCATCTGGCCGTAAATCTCCAGCGTGGCGTCGTTGTCCACATAGCCGTTGGCGTCGAGGACACCGCAGTGCCCGTGGTCGGTGAATTCGTCCAGGCAGACGTCGCTCATGATGACGAGTTCGTCCCCGACCTCGGCGCGGACGTCCCGGATGGCCTTGTTCAGGACGCCGTCGGGGTCCAGCGAGGCTGTGCCCGCGGCGTCGCGGACGGCGGGGATGCCGAAGAGCATGATGCCGCCGACGCCGAGCTCCACGGCTTCGGCAGCGGCGCGCTTCAAGGTGTCCGTGGTGTGCTGCTGCACGCCGGGCATCGACGCAATGGGGTTTGGCTCGCTCAGGCCTTCACGGATGAAGGCGGGCAGGATGAGTTCCGAGGCCGAGAGGCGGTGTTCGGCGGTCAGCCGGCGCATGGCGGGGGTGGTGCGCAGCCGGCGGGGGCGGTGGGTCGGGAAGCTCATATGGTGTCCTTTGCTGGGGGCTCGGCGACGGGCTGATGAGGTGTGGACGGTTGACTGGCCAGGGCCCGGATGACGGCGGCAACCAGGCCGGAGGCGGTGGGTTCCTCGGCGGTGGAGGCGACGCTGAGGCCAAGCGACTCTGCCTCGGCGGCGGTCGAACGTCCGATCGCCACGAAGCGGCAGGTGCCCAGCGGGGCGAGGTCCTCGCGGATGCGCCGGGCAGCGCTCGGGGAAGCGGCGACGACGGCGTGCAGCCTGCCGGCAACGATTTCGGCCTTCGCCTGGTCCGGGGTGAGCACGGTGGCTCCGTTGTCCCGCTGTGCCCGGTTGTCCCACTGTGCTGGGTCCCCGGGCGGCGCTGCCGGCTGGCACACGGCGAGGCTGCGGCCCGGGTCGGCCGGGTAATCCACGGTGCGGTACGCGGTCACGGCCTGGACGGAGGCGCCCCGGGCCTCCAAACCGCGGCGGAGCCGGGGGTCGGCGATGTCGGCCTGCGGCAGGAGCACGCTGCCTTGGTGTGCGGGCCAGATGTCGATGAGCCCCGCGCCGGACTGCTGCCCGGTCGGCGCCAGGTCGACGGCGACTCCGCGGCCTTCCAGGAAACGGCGGGTCGCGGGTCCGATCGTGGCCACGAGGAGGCTGCCCGGGAGCCAGTTGCTGAGGGTTGTGCCCCGCTCGGCGGCTTTGGCCTCGAGCGCCTGGACCGTGGTCACGCTGCTGACCACCAGCCAGGCGTAGGCACCGGCGCCTAGGGCGTCGAAAGCCACATCCAGCGAGTGCTGGTCGCTGGCGAGTTCGAAATCGATGAGCGGCAGCAGCAGCGGCTCGGCACCGGCGGCGCGCAAGGCGGTCACGAGCTCCGCCGCGCGGTCCGGGCTGCGGGCAACGAGGACCCGGGCGCCCGGAGCCATCATGCCGGGCTGCCCGCTGCAGGCCGGATCATTCCGGGCGCCGTCGTGCCGGACCTCGTCGTTTCGGGCGCTGTCGTTTCGGGCGCTGTCGTTTCGGGCGCTGTGCCGTCCCATGACCTGATGGATTCCGCGGTTCAGGAAGCGGCCAGGTCCGCGATGTCGGCGGCGCCGCGGGCCAGCAGGACTTCGGCGAGCTCAATCCCGAGCAGGGTTGCCCCAACTTCGGTCAGTCCGTCCGTGGCCTTCTGGTCCCGGACGGAGGCTGTTCCGTCGACGGCACAAACAACGGCTTCGAGGTGCAGGAGGCTGCCCTTGCGGTAGGCGTATGCACCTACCGGCGCGGCGCAGCCGGCTTCCAGCCGGGCCAGGAGCGCCCGCTCGGCGGTGATGGCGAGTCGGGTGTCGGGATCATCGAGGGCGGCGAGGGCCTGCGCCAGCACCCCCTGCGATCCTTCGGTGGATCCCGCCTTGCGCGGCGCATCGGCCGAGCGGCATTCGATCGCGAGGGAGCCCTGCCCTGCTGCGGGCAGCATGACGTCGGTTTCGAGGTACTCGCTGACCGCGTCGAGCCGGCCGATCCGGTGCAGCCCGGCAGCGGCGAGCACGACGGCGTCGAGGTCGCAGCTCTTGCCTTCCACCACGGCGTCGGTGGTGTTGCCGGGCAGTCCGGGGACGCGGCCGAGCCGGGTGTCCACGTTGCCGCGGATGTCCCGGATGTCCAGATCGGGGCGGGCGGCGCGCAGCTGGGCAGCGCGTCGCGGGGAACCTGTGCCAACGGTGGCGCCGGCGGGCAGGTCGGCGAGCTTGAGCCCGTCGCGGGCGCAGAGCACGTCCCGGACGTCGACGCGTTTCGGCGTGGCGGCGAGAGTCAGTCCGAGGGCCGGGCCCGTGGGCAGGTCCTTGAGCGAGTGCACGGCGACGTCGCATGCGTCCTGCAGCAGCGCATCGCGCAGGGCCGCTACGAAGACGCCGGTGCCGCCCATCTGGGACAGCGAGCCCTTGAGGACATCGCCGTCGGTGCGGATGTGGACCAGCTCGACCGGGAACCCGCCGACGGCGGCGAGCTGGTCAGCGGTCTGCTGGGTCTGCGTGAGGGCCAGTTTGCTGGCGCGGGTTCCGATCCGGACGGTCATGATGCGTTCCGGCCTGCCGGAGCGGAAGAGCCCGCCGGAGCGGAAGAGCCCGCCGGAGCGGAAGCGCCTGCCGCGGCGGAGGCCGCCGGGTAGGGATCGTGGCCGGTTCCGGTGGTGGTGTCGGCTCCTGCGATGGTCGGCTTTTCGCCGCGGAAGTTGGCGCAGCAGCCGGGGCGGCAGACGTCGTACCAGGGGCCGAGATTGGTCAGGTGCGGCCGGTCGGCGATGTTGTTGGCGGCGGTCCGCTCGCAGATGAGGTCCACGATGCCGCCGACGAACTTGCGGTGCGTCCCGGGCGTGGGGACCCGGCTCGCGGCGAGGCCCAGCCTGGCGCAGGTTTCCAAGGCTTCGGTGTCGAGGTCCCAGACAACTTCCATGTGGTCGCTGACGAAGCCGAGCGGCACGATCACGATGCCCTTGACGCCCTGGCCGGCGAGTTCCTCGATGGCGTCGTTGATGTCGGGTTCCAGCCACGGCACGTGCGGGGCACCGGAGCGTGACTGGTAGACGAGGGACCAGGGGGCGGTGTCACCGGTCTCGGCTTCCACCCGGCGGATGACCTCGGTGCCGGTCGCGAGGTGCTGCGCGACGTACGCGGAGTCTTCCGCGAAGTGGCGCGGCTCTGCGTCGGAGCGGCCCGCCGCCTCGGCGTCGCGGGTGGGGATCGAGTGCGTGGCAAACAGGATGTGCACGGGCGCGTCGGGGGTGCCGTCCGCGGCCAGCTTGGCCCGGACGTCGGAGAGGCCGGCGGCTGTGCCCTCGATGAACGGTTCGACGAAGCCGGGGTGGTCGAAGTACTGGCGGATCTTGTCTACTTCGAGCTTCCCGTCAAGGCCGGACTCGGTCAGCGCGATGCCGATATCCTCGCGGTACTGGCGGCAGCTGGAGTAACAGGAGTAGGCACTCGTGGTGACCATGAGGACCTTGCGGTGCCCGGCGTCGTACATGTCCTGGAGGGTCTGCGGGATGTACGGGGCCCAGTTGCGGTTGCCCCAGAACACCGGCAGTTCGATCGCGCGGGCGTCGAGCTCGGCCTCGATGCCGGCCTTGAGGTCCCGGTTCTGCTGGTTGATCGGGCTGATGCCGCCGTTGGCGCGGTAGTGGTGCGAGACTTCCTCGAGCCGCTCGTCCGGGATGCCGCGGCCGCGGGTGACGTTGCGCAGGAACGGAATGACGTCGTCCTGGCCTTCGGGGCCGCCGAAGGAGGCGAGGAGCACGGCGTCGTACTCCTTGGGGGCCATCCGGCCGGCTTCGGTGACGGGGTTCACGGCCGTGACGCCAGCTGCAGTTTCCGCCGGATCCAGCGGGCTCATGACAGGACCTCTGCGATCTCGGCGGCGCCCACCCGGCGGCCGGTGTAGAACGGGATCTCTTCGCGGACGTGGTGGCGGGCTTCGGTGGCGCGCAGGTGGCGCATCAGGTCCACGAGGTCCACGAGGTCGGGGGCTTCCAGGCCGAGGATCCATTCCCAGTCGCCGAGGGCGAAGGAGGACACAGTGTTGGAGATGACCTGGGGGAAGTCACGGCCCAGCATGCCGTGGTCGCGGAGCATTGCGCCGCGCTCGGCGTCCGGCAGCAGGTACCACTCGTAGGAGCGGACGAAGGGGTACACGCAGAGCCACTCGGCCGGCTCCACGCCGCGGGAGAAGGCGGGGGTGTGGTTCTTGGCGAACTCGGCCTCGCGGTGCACGCCCATGGCGGACCAGGCGATCTCGGTGCCGGTGAAAAGCTTGCTGCGGCGGATGTCCCGGATGGCCCGCTGAAGGGCTTCGGGCTGGGGGCCGTGCAGCCAGATCATGATGTCCGCATCTGCGCGCATCGCCGACACGTCATAGCTGCCGCGGTGGACCACCCCTGCCTCGGCCAGCCGCGCAATGAGGGCGTCGAACTCTTCGGCAGCATCGCCGCTGCGGAGCACGTCGGCGGAGCGCTTGAAAACCGTCCAGAGCGTGAAGAACTGCTCGGCTGCTTCTTCGCTTGCTGATTCAGTTTTAGTGACAGTTTCGGCAGAAGTGTGGCTCATGGATACCAGTCTGCCCCTTCCCCTCAGCTAAGTCGAAATGAAGCACTTCTACAGCGCGTAGAAGTGCTTTATTTCACATCGATGGGGCTTCACGCTCCGGATCCGGTGCTCCGGGCAGGGGGGCGTCAGCGCCGTCAGACGCGCCTCATCCGCAGGACCACAGCACCGGCGATGAGGGACAGCGCAACGAGGCCGATACCCGCGCCCAGCAACGGAGACGGCCCCGCGGCCTGGCGCGTCGACGTAGCCTCCATGGAAGTGCTGCCAGACCGGGGCTTGGCCGACGCCGTTGCGGGGCCGCCAGTAGCCGTCGGGGAGGCGGCGGCGGCCGACGGCGATGCCGGAACGCTGGTCGACGGCGACGGGGCGGCTTCCGCCGGGGCCAGGATCACGGCCGGGGCGCCGCCGGCCGGGGCCCGCGATGCGGCTGCCGGGCCCGGCCCGGGAACCGCGGGCACGGCCGGCGCGGGCGCGGATGGGGTGGTGGGCTGCGGAGTCCCCGGCGCCGGGGGCGCCACTGGCTGCGGAGCGATCGTGCGGGTGGGGGACGGCGTCGGGGTCCGGCTCGGCTCCGGCTCGTCGGGTTCCTCGGAGCCGGTCGGCTGGGGTGAGGGGCTCGAGGGCGAAGGGGTGGGCGTCTTCGACGGACCCAGCAGTCCGTCAACCAGGCCATCGAGGTCAACGGACAGCGTGCCCGTCGCGGCTGGAACGGCGGCGTTGACGCCCGCGGCCGCGTGTGAGGCGGGCGCGCCCGCGGACAGAGCCAGCACCACGGCGAGCGCTGCAGCTGCCGTGCCGCGCCGAAGCCCCCCATGGTGACCGGCCGGCGTTCTTTGGACGTTGGACCTGTGAGTAAGCATGGTCATCGACCTTAGCCGCCAAAGGACGCGGGGGAAAATTTGCCGTTCCCCCTTTTTCCGGGTATCCGCTGCCCGGAGCGATGCCGCTCCGGCGGGCAGTTTCCGGGCAGTTTCCGGCCGGATTCCGGGCGCCCGCGCCGCTCAGGACAGCAGCTGCCGGACCTGTTTCGGGGTATCGGCAACGATCGCTGCGAGTCCGTTGCCGGACAGCCAGCCGCCCACGACGGCCAGGGTGCCGTCCGCCGCGCAGATGCTGCGCACTTCCGCGACGCGGGCCTTGTGGCCGAGTGAGGCGAACGGCAGGGCGCCGCCCCAGCGCACGACGTCCCAGTCCACCACGTCCCCGGCGGTGACCGGAACGGACAGCAGGGTGGAGGTGTCCCTCAAGGCAGCCGCGAACAGCTCGTCGTCGGTGCGGGGCTCTGGCCGCGCCTGGGCACCGTGCCGGGCGTCGCCGCGTCCGTAGGACAGCCGGACAACGTGGGTGCCGGGGCCGGTCCGGTCTGCGAGCCACTCCCATTTGGCGGTGGCGTGGGTGAGGGCCTTCGCCTGGATTCCCGGGCTCTGCGGCGCGACCAGGACCCCGGTGCCGCGGGGCCTGGCGTCGAGCGCGGGCAGGTCCACCACGAGTGTGACCAGGCTGACGTCGGGTCCGGCCTCGGGGCGGAGCCGGTCAAGGTCCGGCAGGGCGCCGGAGAGCAGCCCGACGGCGGCCGGACCCTCCACGGCGACGACCAGCAGCCCGGCGTCGTGGGTCGAGTCCCCGGAGGAGAGCCGCCAGCCGCCGGCAGTCCGCTCGACGGAGTCTGCCCGGGTGCCGCCGAGCAGCGTCACGCCCTGGCCGCGCAGGTCGGCGATCAGCGCGGAGATGAGGGTATGCATCCCGCCGCGCAGTCCCGCAACCGCGGACCCGGCCTTCTGCAGCCCCGGCGCCGGCGACGCCGCGGCGGCCCCGGCCCGTCCGTCTGCGCTGCGTTGGCCTCCCCCGCGTTGGGCGGCGACGGCGCTGGCGAGGGACCCATGGTCCCTGATCCCGGCGCGCAGGCCGGGTGCCACCATGTCGATGTCGAGTACGTCCGGGTCCGCGGAGTGGACCCCGCCGACGACAGGTGCCACGAGCCGTTCGAGGACGCGCCGCCCCATCCGGGCGCGGACCAGTGCAGCGACGCTGGTGGCCTCGGCTGTGGTGCCCAGCGAGGCGGGCAGCAGCTTGTCCAGCGAGGCCCGGAGTGAACCGGCGAGGCCAAGGGAGCGGCGGACTTCCGGATCCCAGGGATTGGCCGGGATGCCGAGGACGCCGGTGCGGGGCAGTTCGCGCGGGCCGTCGGGCAGCTGGACCCAGGCGCCGCCGGGATTCGGTGCGACGATGCCGTCGCCAATGCCCAGCTCAGCGGCGAGGTCCGCCACTGCGGAGGAACGGGTGGCGAAAGATTCTGCGCCGCTGTCCAGCGTCAGGCCTGCCACTGTATGGCTGCCGACACAGCCGCCCCACGCGCCGGAGGCCTCCAGGACCGTGGTGCGGACACCGGCCCGGGCCAGCGTCCGGGCGGCAAGCAGGCCGGAGACTCCGCCGCCCACCACCACTGCGGTCTGCCCTGTCCCCACAGGCGCGCCCGTTGCCTCCATGCCCTTACTCCGGGGAGATGGAGTGGATAAGTTCGACGACGCGCGTCAGCACGGCGGGATCGGTGTCCGGCGGCACCCCGTGGCCGAGGTTCAGCACGTGGCCGGGGGCCGAGGCGCCGGCGGCAATGACTTCACGGACGTGGGCTTCGAGCACCTCCCACGGCGCGGACAGCAGGGCCGGGTCGATGTTGCCCTGCAGCGGCACCGTGCCGCCCAGCCGGCGGTTGGCTTCGTCGAGCGGCAGCCGGTAGTCCACGCCGACGACGTCGACGCCGACGTCGCGCATGGCGACGAGCAGTTCCGAGGTGCCGGTGCCGAAGTGGATCAGCGGCGCCCCAAGGTCCCGGACGTGGTCCAGGGCGCGGGCGGAAGCGGGAGCGACAAAACGCTGGTAGTCGGCCAGGCCAAGGGAGCCCGCCCAGGAGTCGAAGAGCTGGCCGGCGGAGGCGCCGGCTTCCAGCTGGGCGCGGAGGAACATGCCGGAGGCGTCCGCGGCCCAGTTGGCCAGGGCCGTCCAGGTTTCGGGATCGGCGTGCATCATGGTGCGCGGGCCGAGGTGGTCGCGGGACGGCTTGCCCTCGACCATGTAGGCGGCCAGGGTGAACGGCGCGCCGGCGAAGCCGATCAGCGGGGTGTTGCCGAGTTCGGCCACGGTGAGCTTGACGGCTTCGCGGATCGGCTCCAGGGCTTCCCAGGTCAGCTGGGGCAAGGCGGCGACGTCCGCGGCGGTGCGGACCGGCGTGTCCAGCACGGGACCGACGCCGGGGACGATGTCCACGCCGACGCCGGCCAGCTTGAGCGGGATGACGATGTCGGAGAAGAAGATGGCGGCGTCGACGTCGTGGCGGCGGACCGGCTGCAGGGTGATTTCCGAAGCCAACTCGGGGCGCAGGCAGGAATCCAGCATGGCGACGCCCTCGCGCACCTTGAGGTATTCGGGCAGCGAACGGCCGGCCTGGCGCATGAACCAGACCGGGCGGCGGGAGGGCTTGCCGCCGCGGTAGGCCGTAATCAGGGGGGAATCCGCAGTGCGGCCGTCCATCAGCGGGTGCCCGGCGTCGAGGCCGGAGATTTCGGGAGTTGCCGCAGTGCTAGGAGTCATGACTTCGATTGTGCCGAAAATCAGCCCCAAAAGATAACGACAGCCTGTCACCGGCCCGGGCACGCACGCGGGCCACCCCGGCGCGGTGGCGGGAATCACACCCCGGCGTGTGCGGTTCCACGCCGGACAGTTGTTCTACACGGGTACGAAAAAGCTATGATTGTCCTGCTGTGGTTCTTTTTTCTCTGGTGGCGACCCACGCCGACATCGATCTCGAGACCGTTGCTCAACTGAGCACCGGCGCTTCAGAGCTCGCCACATCCGCCCTTGCCGGGTCGCCGGCCGTGGCGGGTGCCATTGTCCTGGCCACCTGCAACCGCTTCGAGATCTACGGCGAAGCCCACCGCCCGGATGACGTCGACGACGCCCGCGCGGCCCTCATCGCCCAACTCAGCGGCTCCACCGGACTCAACGAACAGCTCGTCGCGCAGTCCTTCAACACCCGCACCGGAGCGGACGTGACCCGGCACCTCTTCTCGGTCAGCTCCGGTCTTGACTCCGCCGTCGTCGGTGAACGCGAGATCGCCGGCCAGGTGCGCCGGGCCCTGATTACCGCCCAGCATGAAGGCACGGCCAGCTCGGGCCTGGTCCGGCTGTTCCAGGCCGCGTCGAAGACCGCCAAGGACGTCGGAGCCCAGACCGCCCTGGGCGCCCGCGGCCTCTCCGTCGTTTCGGTAGCCCTGGACCTCGCCACCGAGCTCTCCGAGGACCCTGACTGGTCCACCAAGAAGGTCGTCGTCTTCGGCACCGGCGCCTACGCCGGCGCCACCATGTCGCTGCTGCGCGAACGCGGCTGCACGGACGTTTCCGTCTACTCCTCCTCCGGCCGGGCGGCAGGCTTCGTCGCCACCCGCGGCGGGACCGCGCTCGACGGCGAAACCCTTCCAGCCGCCGTCGCCGCGGCCGACGTCATGATCGGCTGCAGCGGAGCGGACACCCGCGTCGAGGCCGCGGAACTGGCCACAGTGCGGGCGGCGTCACCCCAGCCGCTGATCGCCATCGACCTCGCCCTCACGCATGACTTTGATCCCGCCGTCGGCGGTCTCGACGGTGTCGAACTGCTCACGCTGGAATCGGTCCGCCTTGCCGCCCCGCAGGAACAGTCCGAATCGCTGGCCCAGGCGAGCAGCATCGTGGCCGGTGCGGCCAGCGCCTTCGAGCAGGAGCGCGAGGCCCGCTCGGTGGACTCGGCGATCGTCGCCTTGCGCCGGCACACCATGAACGTGCTCGACACGGAAATGGAAAAGGTCCGGGCCCGCCACGGCTGCACCGCCGCGGCCGAAGAAGTTGAATTCGCGCTCCGCCGGATGGTCAAGCAGCTGCTGCACGTCCCCACGGTCCGGGCCCGTGAGCTCGCCGCCAACGGCCAGCAGGAAGACTACGTCGCCGCCCTTGAGGCGCTGTACGGGATCACGGTCGAGCCGGCCGCCGCAAAGACCGCCGGCGCCGAGTGCCCCGTCGTCCACGATGCGGTTGTCCCCGACGCCGGGGATGAAGACCGCCGGCACTCGGCCTAGGCTGCGCGCCGCTCCCCTATCGGCAATACTGTGGCCCGGGGGCTGCTTGGCCCGGCACGTGCGTTCAGGAAGCTACGTCGAGCTTCTCACCCGCTGTCCTTCGCAGCGTTCCCTGGATGGCGTCCAGGGAGAGGGCCAGTTCCTCGGCGAGGGAAGCCACGATCATAAAAGACGGAGTCGCGATCCGACCCGTCTCGATTTTCCTCAGTGTCTCAGGGGATATACCCGCACCAAGAGCTACCTGGACCAGGGTCCGTTCCCCCCGCGCATTACGGAGCATCTCTCCGAGCAGCCTCCCGGCACGGACGTCTTCTGGGCTCAGGGGGACTCTAACCATCTTCCAAGCATAGTACCGTTATAATAATACCGGTCCCATGTTTGGAGGAACATTGATAGAACTGCTCACACCCCGGGAAGTTGACGAGGCACGTCTCTCTGGCCAGTTCGTGGCGAAGACCCTGTCGGACTTGCGGGCGAGAATCGAGCCCGGGACCAATCTCCTGGAAATTAACGATTGGGCAGCCTCGATGATCCGGGCCGCAGGTGCCCGCTCGTGTTACGTCGACTACGCCCCGTCATTTGGGCGCGGCCCTTTCGGAAAAGTCATCTGCACGTCCGTCAACGATGCCGTTCTCCACGGACTCCCCCATGACTACGTCCTGGGGGACGGGGATCTCCTGACGCTTGATTTCGCGGCAAGTGTCGACGGCTGGGTCACTGATTCGGCAATCAGCTTCGTTGTCGGGGATTCATCTGCGCCCGTTGACCGGCACATGATTGAAACCACGGAGAACGCACTGCTGGCTGGTATTCAGGCAGCGCAGTCCGGGGCGCGTATCGGCGATATCTCCCACGCAATTGGCTCGGTCCTCGAATCGGCCCGCTTCCGGGTCAACACCGAATTTGGCGGACACGGCGTTGGCAGCACCATGCATCAGGACCCGCATATACCGAACACCGGCAAACCCGGACGCGGCTACGTGCTCCGCCCGGGCCTGCTGTTGGCAATAGAACCCTGGGTCATGGACGGCACCAGCAAACTCGTCACAGCTGCCGACGGGTGGACTTTGCGCAGTTCCAATGGCCGCCGGACTGCGCACTCCGAGCACACGATCGCCGTCACGGAATCCGGACCCGTCATCCTCACTCAGCTGGCCTGAAACTTTGACACCGGGCCGGTCCCCCGAAGCGAAGGCCTGGGCGGCCTTAATGTGGAGGGATTTCCTCGCCCCTATTTCAGCCCCAGTCCGTGTTCTGCAAGCGCCTGCTCAAGCATTCGCAGGGCCTTGGGCCCGACGCCATGCAACTTGGCCAGTTCGGACCGCGGGACGCCGGTGAGCTCCCTGAGCGACAGATAGCCGGCACCGCTCAAAGCGCGCGTGGCTGGCGCTCCGATCCTGGGGAGGGCGTCCAGCGGTGTTGTCATGCATCGACCATAGGTCGACTTCGCCGACGTGTCACCGTGGCACGGGTCAATGGCCGGGTCCGGTGACGATCTTGTTTCGTTCGGATTCGTGTGCGCCGCCCTTCTTCGCCAGCGTGGAGCACGCCTCTTCGATGTCCCGGGCGAGCGTGTCGACGTGCTCTCGGCTCATCGTTTCCTTGACCAGGGCCCGCATGATCGTCACGTCCTGGGCATTGTGCGGCAGGGTGTAGGCCGGCACCATCCAGCCGCGTTCGGCCGAGAGCTGCCAGGCAATGTCGAACTCGTCATACCCGGGGTCGGCGGCCAGCCGGAACGCGACCAGGGGAAGTTGCTCCTCGTCAGGGCCGATGATCTCGAACCGGCCCATGGCCTCCAGCTTCTCGGCGAGGACGCGGGCGTTGGTCTGCATGTTCCGCATGATGTAGGTGTAACCGGCGCGGCCATAGCGCACGAAATTGTAGTACTGGGCGAGAACCATCGATGAGCCGGTGGAGAAGTTCAGGGTGAACGTCGAGTCGGTCTTGCCGAGGTAGTTCTCCTCGAAGACGAGCTCCTTGGCCAGGTCGGCCTTCTCCCGGAAGATCAGCCAGCCGATGCCGGGATAGACCAGTCCGAACTTGTGCCCGGAGACATTGATCGAGCGCACCTGCTCGAGCCGGAAGTCCCACGCGGAGTCCGGGTAGAGGAACGGCCAGACGAACCCTCCGCTTGCCCCGTCCACGTGCAACGGCACATCAAGGCCCCGCTCACGTTTGATTTGTAGCAGCAGGTCGTTGATACCGGCGATGTCGTCCTTGTGCCCGGTGAACGTCGTACCCAGCACGGCTGCGACACCGATGGTGTTCTCATCGACATGGGCCCGCACGTCGTCCGGGCCGATCGTGTACTTCCCCGGCTGCAGCGGCACGATCCGCGGTTCGACGTCGAAGTAGCGGCAGAACTTCTCCCACACGACATGCACGTCGCCGCCGAACACCAGGTTCGGGTTCGACGTCGACGCGCCGGCGGCCTCGCGACGCTTGCGCCAGTTCCATTTCAGGGACAGACCACCGAGCATGATCGCCTCGGAGGATCCCTGGGTTCGGGCTCCCGTTGTCTCGCCGGGCGCGTGGAAGAGGTCGGCGAGCATCCGGATGCAGCGCTGCTCGATCTCGGCCGTGCGGGGGTACTCGGCGTGGTCGATGAAATTGCGGTGCAGGTTCGCGGCGATGATCTGCTGGGCCTGCGGCTCCATCCATGTCGTCACGAAGGTCGCCAGGTTCCGGGCCGGATCACCCTCCAGCGCCAGGTCCTCAGACACCAGCCGCAAAGCGTCCTGGGCAGGAATGCCGGTTTCCGGGAACTCCCGGCTCGGAACCTCCTGGGTCACGAATCGGTTGCCGAACAGTGCCACGTCGGCATCAGCCGGCTGGAAATTTGGTGACATCACTTCTCCTTTAAGGACTATTGAAAGGGTTACGGCTGAGTTCCCCGGTCCGCGGGAACCGAGGCGTCGGTGGATTCTGGACTGAGCATCAGAACCGCGCCGGCGAGGAAGCACAGGGCTCCCACGAGGGTGCCGAGGTTGGACAGTTCGGCGTTCCAGACACTGCCGCTCGACGGTATGACAAAGGCAGCGGCAGCCGAGATGCCGAACGCAACAGAGCCGGCCACGTTGATCACGCCGATCTTCCATGCCCGGGGCCTGGGCCGGCCGGAAGTGGTCCCGAGGCCGGCATACCGCAACGCAACACCGCTGGACACGAGGAAGGCGACTGAGCCGAAGGCGTCGGGTCGCCACACCCGCTGCTCGGTCTGCGCCGCACTGAGATTGACCAGCAGTGCGTTCGCCGTGCTCCAGTTGAACCACAGCGTGCCGGCAAGTTGAATCGCACCAGCGAGCCAGACGAGATCCCGCGGAGCCCATACCCACAACGAACGGCGTCGCCGGGCACCCGCGGCCGGAAGCGCGTCAACGGCTTCGCGGTACTGCAGGAACGCAGCACAGGTGAAGAATAGCGAACCGACGAAGAAGGTGACTCCGCACCAGCGCAATCCCACGGCCTCGGCGTATAACGGCACCGCGCCCAAGGCGAACAGACTCGAACCAACAATGAACAACCAGGCGGTCCACCGGTCCCGTACGGTCGAACGGCCCGCGCTCACGTTGCCCTCCGGGGAGCCCGCTGTTGGACGCTGCCGGCGTCGGCGGGCGCCACCGCCGCCGTCGGGCCCGGGGCCGGGAGCACATTGGTGATCACGAAGGCCACCGCCACAGCCACCACCACCTGGGGTGTGACGGCCACACCATCCACCCCCAGCAGCAGCGTGGCCAGCAGGGTCGATGTCAACGGCAGCCGCAGCATGGCTGCGCACATGGCTCCTATGCCCATGCCGATGGCTGCCGCGAGATTCATTCCGGGCAACGCACTCGCGGCAATACCGAGCGCGGCACCGATGAACATCGACGGGAACACGGGACCACCACGAAATGCGCTCAGCGAGAGCCCGTAGGCCAAGGTCTTACAAGAGATCAGCAGGATCAGGACAGGAAGCGAGTAGTCCGCGGCGTGTTCGACCAGTTCCGGAAGTGCGTCCTGCCCCGAGAACAACACCTGCGTGAAGCTGTGCCCGGAGATCAACTGGTATGCCATCGCGATAAGACCGATCAGCAGGCCGAGCGCGGACGTCACCAACGCCCGGTTCAGATGCACAATCGGACGAAGCGACAGACCGACCCAGCGGATCAACCAGCCCAAGAGTGCACCGACCGCGCCCATGACCACCGCCCAGCCCAACGTAGCCAATGTCGGCGGCTCCGCAGGCGGCACCACAGGCAGGGCCAGCGAGAAGCTGCCCAACCCGGTCCAGCCGTCCAAGCCGACGAACACCAGCGCCCCGACGCCGGAAGCGAGCAGGCCGGGCAGGGCCATCAGGCTCAGAGTCATTCCCCCGATCCCGGCCGCCTCCATGATCAGGAATGCCCCGAGCACAGGAGACCCGAGCAGGGTACTGATCGCTGCGAAACTGCCTGCCGACGCCATGATCGTCAGGGCCATCGGCGGAGCGTCCTTCCTTACCAGGCGCACCGCCAACGCCCCGAGGCCGCCACCGATTGCGATCAGCGGCGCCTCGGGTCCGAGCACCGCACCCAGGCTGAGCGTCGCCAGCGCCGCGAGAAAGATGCCCACGAGCTCCCGACCGGTGGGCGGACCGCCGCCCGTCTTGAATCCGAAAGCAGGTGAGTGGCCCCCGGTTCCCGGGAGGTACCGGATGGTCAACGCCGTCAACAGCCCACACAGCACCAACCACGGAACCGGCCACCACGCAGGAGCAGGACCCCCGAGGACTTGATTCGGCAGCCCGTCGAAGATGTAGCGCTGGACCGCCGCGACCAAAGCGAGAAAGCCGTACGCAACAGCCGAGATGGGAACGCCCAAGACCGCTGCCAGCAGTAGCGCAGCGATGTACGGCCTGGAACGAATCACGACAGCCGGATCGAAGCTGGGCGGCGACGCGGCGGGCTCACTCATTACCGGCAACCCGGCGCGGCTGTGACGATTCGGGCCACCCCGAATGTCTTACTTCCAGAGCGGGGCGACATTAGCCCGCGTCCGCCCGAAAGACGGCTCCCAGCAAACGGAGGCGCCGCGGGAACGGGGTCGGCGCGACCGTGGTTGCAGTTGGGCATCCCTTCTCCTTCCGCTGGCCGTCCGCCGGACTGCGGGAGCTTTTAGTGAGGACTCACAGGCGACAGAGGCTGGTCAATCACATGTTCGCCAAGCTAGCGGTTCCAGTGGGGGCAGTCATCACCCAACGCGGGTGAAAGAGGTGCAGACGCTCCCCCGAGGTGCTTCAGAACATGCGGAACCATCGTGAGGAACTCAAGCGGCTCGGCCTGGAGGCCATCAACTAATTCCCGCCGCTCCCACGCGCGCTGCGTCAGTAGACCGGTTTCCCGGGCTCAACGTCCCGCACCCAGGCCAGGATTCCGCCGTCGAGGTGGCTGACGCGCTCATAGCCGGCAGTCCGGGCGGCGGCGAGGACGGCCGCGGACCGGGTCCCGCCCTTGCAGAGGAACACAATGTCCCGGTCCTGCGGAAGCTCGTGCCACGCCTCCCCGGCCAGGATCCGGCCCTGCGGGATCAGCACCGCCCCGTCGATCCGGACGATCTCGAATTCCCCGGTCTCGCGCACATCGACGAGGTGGAAATCCTTGAGCCCGGCCGTGCGGGAGGCCAGCATCGTGGCCAGCTGCGCCGCCGTCACGGTATGTTCGGTGCCAGCATCCGCGGCGGGGGCGATGCCGCAGAACGCCTCATAGTCGGTCAGTTCCGTGATCCGCTCCGCCTCGGGATCGCGGGAGACCTTGATTTCGCGCCAGGTCCCGCCGAGGGCGTCGAAGAGCGCCACCCGGCCCAGCAGTGAGCGCCCGACGCCGGTGATCAGCTTCACGGCCTCCGTCACCATGAGCGAGCCGACGGCAGCGCACAGCATCCCGAACACGCCGCCTTCCCCGCAGGACGGCACGGACCCTGCCGGCGGCGCCTCCGGGTACAGATCGCGGTAGGTGGGGCCGTGCTGTTCCCAGAAGACGCTGACCTGCCCGTCGAAACGGAAGATCGAACCCCAGATGTAGGGCTTGCCGAGGATCGCTGCGGCGTCGTTCACGAGATACCGGGTGGCAAAGTTGTCGGCGCCGTCGAGGATGAGGTCGTAGCCGGCGAACAGTTCCAGCGCGTTTGAGGCGTCGAGGCGGACATTGTGGAGGCGTACCTCCACCAGCGGGTTCAGCGCGGCGATGGCGTCCCGGGCGGACTCGATCTTGGGCCGGCCCACATCGGCGACGCCGTGGATCACCTGGCGCTGGAGGTTGCTCAGGTCCACGGTGTCGTCGTCGACGATGCCCAGGGTGCCCACGCCGGCAGCGGCCAGGTAAAGCAGCGCGGGAGAGCCGAGGCCGCCGGCGCCGATCACGAGGACCTTGGCGTTTTTCAGGCGGCGCTGCCCGATCGCCCCGATTTCCGGAATGATGAGGTGGCGGGAGTAACGTTCGACTTCTTCCGTGCTCAAGCCGTCCGCCGGCTCCACCAGCGGTCCGGGCGCCGTTTCCGGGGTTGCGGGGGCTGCATTGGAGGTGAACTTGGAAGCCATACTTCAATCTATGCCCGAAGTTGCCGCCAGGTCATATTACTGACACGTAAAGTGGAAGTAACAGCAAGCGAAAGAAGGCCGACAGTGGTTCATCAGGCACCGGTTGAGCGGGGTCACGCAGGTAAGTCGCCGGAGGCACCGGCACGAGGCGGACAGCGGTCGGCACGGCTGCCCCGCGATGAACGCCGGGCACAGCTGCTCGCGGCGGCCCAGGAAGTGTTCGTCGCCAACGGGTATCACGGCGCCGCGATGGATGAGATCGCCGAGACCGCCCACGTCAGCAAGCCCGTGCTGTACCAGCACTTCCCGTCCAAACGCGAGCTGTATATCGCGCTGCTGGACAGCCAGCTGAGCAAGCTGACCGAGCTGCTGCTGGGGGCCCTGAACTCCACCACCGACAACGATGAGCGCGTCCAGGCCGTCATGCGTGCCTACTTCCGCTTCATCGCCAGCGACGACCAGGCCCACCGCCTGGTTTTCGAGTCCGATCTCGTCAACGACCCCGACGTCAGCGCCCGGCTTGAAACGTTCAACAAGACGTTCGCCGACGCCGTCGCCCGGGTCATCGCCGAGGACACGAAGCTGCCCGAACTGGAGTCCCAGTTGCTGGGCCGCGGACTCGCCGGACTGGCGCACGTCAGCGCCCGGTACTGGCTGGAAACCGACGGCAATCTTGACCTCGATGTGGCCAGCGACCTGATCTACCGTTTAGCTTGGCGCGGAATCTCACGCTTCCCCAAGGAAACCTAGACTACAAATAGAGATGACGCTTTGATTTTTTTTGGACTTTGATTGGCTGGGAGGCCTTGCTGTGGAAGTAAAGATCGGCATTCAGAACATCGGCCGCGAGATTGTCCTGGAATCGGCCCAGGATGCCGACGCCGTGGCCAAGGTGGTCGGCGAGGCCATCGCAAAGGGCACGGAGCTGCGGCTGACGGACGAAAAGGGCCGCCAGATCATCATTCCCGCGAATGTCCTGGGCTATGTTGAAATCGGCGCCGAGGAAGTACGCCGCGTCGGTTTCGGCGCGCTCTAAGCATTACCGGCCGCTGCCCACCCAGTTCCCAGATCCGCTAGGAGTCCAAACATGCTTTCCCTGATTGTGGTTGCCCTGGTAACCGTGGCCGCGGGCTTTGTGGTCTGGGCCAATGACAAGCGGCACGCGAAGTACGGCATCGCGGTCCCGGCAGGGGTATCGCTCACCGCCGGGATGTTGAGCTGGATCATCTTCATCGCCGCCGGGCTGGGCTACCAGCCCGGGCTGACCTGGATTCCGTGGATACTGCCCATGGTCCTGGGCGCTGCCGCCGCCGTGGCGGCCGTGCTCTACCTCGGCAAGACGCGCACCGGCCGCGACACCGCCCGGCTCACCGCCATCCTGCGCTACTAGCCGTTCGCCGGGCAGCAGCCCTGCATCCGTGACCACCGCCCGCCCGGGTGCGTGGTCACGGTTCGTTAAGGCCCCGATCGCCGCTGTTTCCGCCGGCCCGGGACCCGCCCCGGACCTACTGCGGCGGAGGTTCCGCGACAGCGCTTAGCCGGGCGGCGGCCGCGCCGGCGGCCGTTGCGGCGGCGACGTCCCGCCGCGTGACTTTGTCCCCGGCGTCGTGGGAGCTGTATCGCAGGAAGACCCTGCGGTAGCGCCAGTCCAGGTCGGGGTGGTGGTTCTGTTCTTCGGCCAGGCGTCCGACGGCGGCGATCAGTTCCAGCGCCGCGGCCGCCGTCGGCGCTTTGTAGACGGTGACGAGACCGCCGAGCCGGTGCCTCCAGTCCGGCAGCCCCGCCAAGGCCGCGTCGACCTGGCCCTCGTTGAGGACGTCCTCTGTGGCTGCCATGGCAGGCTCCTTTGCTGTGCCGACGGGCCTACAGGAATTCGGCCCGTCCCTCCACGGCCGAGGACGCCAACGCATGCTCCCGGCGCGGGATCCTGCCGGCCCTTTTGGCCAGCCTACCGGCGATCACCGCGTGCTTGAAGGCCTCCCCCATCAACACCGGATTCTGCGCCCGGGTCACGGCCGTGGCCAGCAGCACGGCGTCGCAGCCAAGCTCCATTGCGAGGGCGGCGTCGGAAGCCGTGCCGATGCCGGCGTCGAGGACCACGGGCACGGAGGCACGCGAGACGATGAGTTCGATATTGTGCGGATTCAGGATGCCCAGGCCGGTGCCGATCGGCGCGCCCAGCGGCATCACCGCGGCGGCGCCAAGGTTTTCCAGCCGCAGGGCAAGCACGGGGTCGTCGTTGGTGTAGGCGAAGACTTTGAACCCCCGGCCCACGAGCTGCTCGGTGGCCTCGACGAGTTCGACGGCGTCCGGCAGCAGGGTGTGCTCGTCCGCGATGACTTCCAGCTTCACCCAGTCCGTTTCGAGGGCTTCGCGGGCCAGTTCGGCGGTCAGCACGGCGTCCCTGGCGGTGAAGCAGCCGGCGGTGTTGGGCAGCACCCGGATGTTGTGGTCCAGCAGCAGCTGAAACAGCGAACCCGCCTCCGCAGGCGAGTAGCGGCGCATGGCGACGGTGGTGAGCTCGGTACCGGACGCCAGCAGCGCAGCCCCCAGACCGTCCAGGCTTGGCGCCCCGCCGGTGCCCATGATCAGCCGCGACCCCAGCTGCACGCCATCCACCTCAAACGGATCCGCGCCAGCCGTTGACGCCCCCGGTGCCGCTGCCAGTGTGGTGTTTTCCACGCTGCTCATCCTCCCTGCACCGCCGTAACCAGCTCGACGTCGTCGCCGTCGGCGAGCGCGGTGCCGTGCCACTGGCTGCGGGGAACCACCTCCGCGTTGCGGGCGACGGCGACCCCGAGTTTCCCGCCGTCCGCAGACTGGCCGTTCGGGGCCAGCGGCCGGCCGGTGACCGCGCTGACGAGGGTGCCCACCGAGGCGCCGTCCGGAAGCGTGTGCCAGGTTCCGTTCAATGTGATGTTCATACCGATTCCTTGTGCTCAGGGTTGGGATTGGTGGCCCGGGTGGTCATGTTCTGCTGTCGGGATGAGGCCGGGCCGGCGGGCCCGGTACCGGCGGCGAACCTGTCCGGCCGGAACCGGGACCAGCGGGGGTCCCCGGCGCCGTCGAGCAGCTGCCGGCAGATCTCCGCGGCGGCGGGCGTGAGGAGAATCCCGTGCCGGAAGAAGCCGGTGGCGATAATCAGCCCCGCAATGTCCCCCGGGCCTCCCGGTTCCGCCACCCGGCCCAGCAGGGGCGAGTTGTCCGGGGTCCCGGGCCGGGCCCTGGCGGTGGCCTCGAGCAGTTCCAGTTCGGCGACGGCGGGGACCAGCTGCTGGGCGTCGCGCAGCAGCTGGTAGACGCCCCCGGCGGACACTGCGGAGCCGGGCGTGGCGCCGTCCGGTGCGTGGCCGTTTTCGCCGAGGGCATCCTCCCGCTGCGTGGCCCCGATCACCACTGTGCCGTCCTGCCGGGGAACGATGTAGACCGGCACCCCGCGGACCAGTCCCCGCACGGTGGACGTCAGCAGCGGCCGCAGCTTCTCCGGCACCCGGAGCCGGAGAATATCGCCGTGGACCGGCCGCAGGGGCAGCCGGAGTCCGGCGGGCAGGCCGTGGAGCGCGGCGGCGCCGAGGCCGTTGGCGACGATGGTTTCCCGTGCCCGGACCGTGCCGCCGCCGGCGAGGGTGGCCCCCGCCACGCGCCCGTCCTGCCAGAACAGCCCGGCAGCTCGACGCCCGATGGTGTCGCAGTGGCTGTCCGCGGCCAGGAGTTCCCCGATCCGGGCGAGCAGTCGGCGGGGGTCCACCTGGTGGTCGGCGGGAATGTCGAAGGCGCAGGAGATGCCGGGGCTCAGCAGGGGTTCGCGGGTGCGCGCCTCCCGTACGGTCAGCGGCTCGACGGCCAGGCCGGACGCCTGCTGGACGGTGCGCAGGGCCGCGAGCGCCCGGCGGTCGGCGGCGTCGGCGCCCACGGCGAGGGTCGGCGTCGTGAGGTACCCCGTGCTGCTGGCGGCACCGGCGGCGGCGCAGGTATCCGGCCCGTCACCCCCGTCGTCCAGCCCGGCGGCAAATGCCGGCCAGAGGCGTGCGGACTCGAGCATGAGCTCCAGGAGCGGTTCCTCCTGGTAGTGCAGCTCACTTACGGGGGCGAGCATGCCGGCGGCGGCCCAGCTGGCGCCGCTGCCCGGGGCGTCGTCGATAAGGGCGACCGTCCGGCCCGAGCGTCTCGCCGCCCAGGCGATTCCGTGGCCCACGACGCCGCCGCCGATCACGGCAACGTCATAACATTTCCCGGCTTCGGTGTCATCAGCGGCGGCCGCAGGCGCCGCGGCGTCAGTACCCGCGGCCGTGCCG
Source organism: Arthrobacter sp. 05N429 (assembly GCF_056397045.1). Classification (NCBI taxonomy): domain Bacteria; kingdom Bacillati; phylum Actinomycetota; class Actinomycetes; order Micrococcales; family Micrococcaceae; genus Arthrobacter; species Arthrobacter sp. 05N429. The sequence goes on along the minus strand of NZ_JBFTMQ010000001.1, from coordinate 540,934 downwards.
CGGACGGATGTGGTGCCCATGAAGGATTCCTTCCCTACGCCGGTACTAACCGGATCAGGTCAAGCGGTCGGCTCTGACGCCCTCTCAGCCTGCCGGCGCCGGACGCTGGTGGCGTCGACGGCGGCGGGCTCCCGCGGTATTGGCCCAGTTTAGAGGAACTAGGCTGGAGGCATGAGCCAGGATGCCGTCCACACCACCGCCCGCCTATACCTTTGCACCGATGCCCGGCAGGGCCGCGGCGACTTTGCGGACTTCGTGGACGAGGCCTTTGCCGGCGGCGTCGACATCATCCAGCTGCGCGACAAGTCGCTGGAGGCGGCCGAGGAACTGGAACTGCTGGAGGTCCTGCACCAGGCAGCCCGCCGCCATAACCGCCTCTGGGCTGTCAACGACCGGGCGGACCTCGCCTCGCTCTCCGGGGCTCCGGTATTCCATATCGGGCAGAAGGACATCTCCACCGGCGCCGCCAGAAAGTTCCTGGGCAAGGACACCGTGATCGGGTTGTCCACGCACAGCCCGGAGCAGGTGGACGCGGCCCTTGTGTCCTCAGCCGGCCGCGACGGCCTGGACTACTTCTGCGTCGGGCCGGTGTGGGCCACTCCCACGAAGCCCGGCCGCGCCGCCGTCGGACTTGATCTGGTGCGCTATGCGGCGGACGCGGGCCGCCGGGCCGAAGCCCCGGAGGGGAAGACAACCGAGGGGAAGACAACCGAGGGGAAGACTGAGGAGAGCACGGTGCCGTGGTTCGCGATCGGCGGCATCGACCTCGGAAATGTGGAACAGGTGGTGGAAGCCGGCGCCCGCAGGATCGTGGTGGTCCGGGCCATCACCGAAGCCGACGATCCCGCCGGCGCCGCCCGGGCCCTGCTCGCCGCACTCGACGCCGCCGGCAACTGAGCGCGCAGCTCAGCCGGCCAGGCTCAACCGGCCAGACCGAGCGCCGTCATCCGGCGTGAGTGGTTGGCTGCCAGTTCCGCCATGAGCCCGCGGACAAGTTCCCTGGACCCGTCGTCCGTGGACCCGTCCTCATCCGCGCCGGCCAGGCCTCCGATGAACGCGTGCTCGAAGCTCACCCGCTGGGCCTGGGTCAGGGCTTCCCCGAGGAGCCGCCTGGCCCACAGTGCCAGCCGTGACGCCAGCCGCGGGTCATCGGCCAGGGCGGACTTGAGCCGTTCCCGCAGCACCGCCGTGGCCTCTTCATCGGCCTGGATCTGCTCCACCAGGTCCCGGGTCCCGGCGTCGACGTAGCGTGAAATCGCGCGGTAGAAATCGGCGGAGACGGTATCGATCACGTACGCCTTCATGAGGGATTCGTACCAGTCCGCCGGGCGGGTTCGTTCGTGGAAGTGGTCCACGGATGGCTGGAACGGGAGCATGGCCGCCTCCGGGTCCAGGCCCATGGCATCGAGCTTGGCGCTCACGAGTTCGTAGTGCTGGAACTCGATCACGGCGATCCTGCCCAGCACCGCGCGGTCATGCAGGGACGGTGAATACCGTGCGTCGGAGGAGAGCCGTTCGAAGGCGGAGAGCTCGCCGTAGGCCATCACGCCGAGCAGATCCCTCAGAAAGCTGTTGTATCGGGCGGGATCAGCCGGGGATGTGCTCATGATCCAAGACTAATGGCGCAAATGAAGCTAATCTGATTTTCGTGTCCCATCACCGCCTGACCCCGAGCGTCCACCGGCAAGAGAACCAACTGGCCGAGGCGCTCAGCGCGCTGCGGGCAACGCTTGAACTGCCCGGCCCCTTTCCCGAGGACGCGCTCCGGGAGGCCAAGGAGGCAGTCGCGCGCCACGAGCTGCCGGACCTGGATTTCACGCACATCGAGTTCGTGACCATCGATCCGGCGTCGTCCACCGATCTTGACCAGGCCCTGTTCATCGACCGCTCCGGCGAGGGCTACACGGTGTTCTACGCGATCGCCGACGTCCCCTCGTTTGTTGCCCCCGGCGGTGCGCTCGACGCCGAGACCCGCCGCCGCGGCCAGACCTTTTACACCCCGGATGGCCGGATCCCGCTGCACCCGGAAGTCATCAGCGAGGAGGCGGGAAGCCTGCTGGCCGGCCAGCTGTGCGCCGCGTTTGTGTGGGAATTCGAGCTGGACGCCGCCGCTGAAGTGTCCACGGTGCGGGTCCGTCGGGCCGCCGTCCGCAGCCGGGCCAAGCTCAGTTACCCGGGCGTGCAGGCCGAGCTCGACGCCGGCACCGCCGCGCCCGTACTGCAGCTGCTCAAGGAAGTCGGAATGAAGCGGGTGGAGCTGGAACGGCTCCGCGGCGGCGCCAGCCTCAACATGCCGGAACAGGAAATCGAGCAACTGCCCGACGGCGGCTACCGGATTGTCGCCGCCCCGCCGCTGCCCGTGGAGGACTGGAACGCCCAGATTTCCCTGATGACGGGGATGGCCGCCGCGGGGATCATGCTGCAGGGCAAAGTCGGGATCCTGCGCACCATGCCGGCCCCGGATGCCGCCTCGCTGGCGCACTTCCACCGCCAGACCCGCGCCCTGGGCAAGCCCTGGGACGGCGAAATGAGCTACGGCGAATATCTGCGCACCCTGGATCCGACGGACCCGCAGCAGCTGGCGATCGTGCACTCGGCCGGCATGCTGTTCCGCGGCGCCGGGTACACCCCGTTCGACGGAACGGTTCCCGACGCCGCCATCCAGGCCGCGATCGGGGCCGCCTACGCCCACTCCACTGCCCCGTTGCGCCGGCTGATCGACCGTTTTGTCCTGGTGATCTGCGAGGCACTCAGCAACGGCGCGGTGGTCCCGGCCTGGGCCCGCGAAGCCCTGCCGTCCCTGCCCGCGATCATGGCCGCCTCGGACCAACTGGCCGCCCGGCTGGAGCGGCTCTCCCTCGACACCGTCGAGGCGGCACTGCTGGTCAACCACGTCGGCCAGGAGTTCGACGCCGTCGTGATCTCTGGTTCCAAACCCGCCAGGAACGGAAAGAACGGGAACGGCAACGGGGGCGGCAACGGAAACGGTCCCTCCGGGATCGTGCAGATCGCGGAGCCTGCGGTCACGGCCCGCTGCCCCGGCGAACTGGAACCCGGCACGCACGTCCGGGTGCGGATTGTTTCCGCCGACATTGCCACCCGCGAGGTCCGGCTGGCGCTGGTGGGCTGAGCAATCGGCGTGGTGTCCGCGCGCCCATCTTTGATGACACCGCACGGTCCGTCAAGGATCCGGGCCGCGTACAGCTAGACTGGAAGGGTAGATATGGATGCCCGGTCGTTGATTTCCTTGATTTTCGAATTCAACAAGCCCGCCCCTACGCGATCTTGAGATTGACCCGCTGGTCCCCAGTGCCAGCATTTAGATAGCCCGCGATCGGCTTCCACTGGATTTGCTTGCGCCCCTGAGCGTGCTCCGGAACGGCCACCCGGCCGGCCCCGTTGAGCAAGCAGCGCAGCCCAAATGAATAAGGAAACTCCCCTGTGAGTGAATTGCACACGCACCAGCTTCTGACCGACGACTCCGGAACGGAAACGATCGAGCCGGAAGAGACCATCATCTCGGACGAAAAGCCGCACGAGATTGCCGAGAAGACCTTCGCGGACTACAACGTACGCGCCGATATCGTGGAATCCCTTGCCGACGCCGGCATCACCCACCCCTTCCCGATCCAGGCCATGACCCTGCCGGTCGCCCTGAGCGGCCACGACATCATCGGCCAGGCCAAGACCGGAACGGGTAAGACCCTCGGCTTCGGCATCCCGGCGCTGCAGCGCGTCATCGGGCCGGACGACGCCGGGTTCGACAAACTCCCCGCCCCCGGCGCCCCGCAGGCCCTCGTGATCGTCCCGACCCGCGAACTGGCTGTCCAGGTTGCCAGCGACCTGCAGAACGCCGCCCGCAAGCGCAACGCCCGGATCACCACGATCTACGGCGGCCGCGCCTACGAGCCGCAGGTCGAGGCGCTGCAGAAGGGCGTCGAGGTGGTCGTCGGTACTCCCGGCCGCCTCATCGACCTCTACAAGCAGAAGCACCTCGTCCTGAAAAACGTCAAGATGGTCATCCTTGACGAGGCCGACGAGATGCTGGACCTCGGCTTCCTGCCCGACGTCGAGACCCTCATCGCCGGCACGCCGCCCGTCCGCCAGACGCTGCTGTTCTCCGCCACGATGCCCGGCCCGGTCATCGCCATGGCGCGCCGCTACATGACGCAGCCGACCCACATCCGCGCCGCCGACCCGGACGACGAGGGCCTCACCAAGCGCGACATCCGCCAGCTGATCTACCGTGCCCACAGCATGGACAAGATCGAGGTAGTGGCCCGCATCCTGCAGGCCCGCGGCCGCGGCCGCACCATCATCTTCACCAAGACCAAGCGCACCGCCGCCAAGGTTGCCGAGGAACTCGTGGACCGCGGCTTCGCCGCCGCCGCCATCCACGGCGACCTCGGCCAGGGCGCCCGCGAGCAGGCCCTCCGCGCCTTCCGCAACAACAAGGTGGACGTTCTCGTCGCCACCGACGTCGCCGCCCGCGGCATCGACGTCGACGACGTCACACACGTCATCAACTACCAGTGCGTCGAAGACGAAAAGATCTACCTGCACCGCGTGGGCCGCACCGGCCGCGCCGGCAACAAGGGCACCGCCGTGACCTTCGTCGACTGGGACGACATGCCCCGCTGGGGCCTGATCAACAAGGCCCTGGGCCTGAGCGTTCCGGAGCCGGTGGAAACCTACTCCTCCTCGCCGCACCTCTTCGAGGAACTCGACATCCCCGAGGGCACCAAGGGCCGCCTGCCCCGCGACAAGCGGGTGCTGGCCGGCGTCGACGCCGAGGTTCTTGAGGACCTGGGCGAGACCGGCAAGAAGAACACCCGCGCCAGCGGACAGGACAGCGGACGCGACAGCACCCGCAGCGGCGGAAGCCGCAGCGGTGGTGCCGCCGGCGGCAGCACGGGCGGACGCGACGGAAGCCGCAGCGGCGGACGCTCCGGCGATGCCGACAGCACCCGTAGCGGCGGACGCTCCGGCGGCCGCGACGGACGCCGCAGCGGTGGCGCCGCCGGCGGACAGGACAGCACACGGTCGGGAGACCGCCGTCGTCGTCCCGCCGAGGCCGAAGCCAGCACCGGCCCCGCCGCCGACGCCCCGGCCAAGGCAACGGCCAGCGTCCCGACCGAGGTGGACCGCGCCACGCGCGCCCGCCGCCGCACCCGGACCCGCCGCCGCAACGGCGAAGTCGTCGCAGGCGAGGCACAGGCCGGGGCTCCGGCCAGCAGCACCGAGGCCTAAACCCCTTTATGACTGACACCGTCTGGGCGCCGGACGGCAGCAACCTGGTGGTACACGCGGACAACGCCGAGTACCTCCCGACGCTGCCGGACGGCGCCTTCACACTGATTTACGTGGACCCGCCCTTCAACACCGGCCGGGTCCAGAAGCGCCAGGAAACAAAGATGGTGCTCAACGCCGGCGGCGAGGGCGACCGGGTCGGGTTCAAGGGCCGGTCCTACGACACCATCAAGGGCGCGCTGCACAAGTACGACGACGCGTTCAGCGACTACTGGACCTTCCTCGAGCCGCGGCTCGTCGAGGCCTGGCGGCTGCTCGCCGACGACGGCACCCTGTACCTGCACCTGGACTACCGGGAGGTGCACTACGCCAAGGTCATGCTCGACGCCATTTTCGGCCGCGAGTGTTTCCTGAACGAGATCATCTGGGCCTACGACTACGGTGCCCGCGCCAAATACCGCTGGCCCACCAAGCACGACAACATCCTCGTGTACGTCAAGAACCCCACGAAATACCACTTCGACAGCGCCGAGGTGGACCGGGAGCCGTACATGGCCCCCGGCCTTGTCACTCCGGCCAAGCGCGAGCTCGGCAAGCTGCCCACGGATGTCTGGTGGCACACGATTGTCTCCCCCACCGGCAAGGAGAAGACCGGCTACCCCACGCAGAAACCGGAGGGGCTGATCCGTCGTGTCGTGGCAGCGTCCAGCCGCCCCGGCGACTGGTGCCTGGACTTCTTCGCGGGTTCCGGGACGCTGGGCGCCGTCGCAGCGAAGCTGGACCGCAGGTTCGTCTGCGTGGACCAGAACCAGCCCGCGATCGACGTCATGGAGAAGCGGCTCGCCCCGCACGCCGCGTTCACCGCTTTCCCGGGCAACTAAACCCCCGTTGCGCTATCACTTGTGGTGGCTATTCGGGCCCGAAAAGGACCAAACCTGATAGCTCAACAGGCGAGGGTGCGGGGGTCAGCGCACCACGGGGGTTCCGGTTCCCAGTTCCTCGATCCGGGCAAAAACCTCGGGCGAGGTCAGGTTCTCGCCCAGCAGATTCGGTTTCCCGGCCCCGTGGTAGTCGGAGGAGCCCGTGACCAGCAGCCCGTGCCGGTCCGCGAGCTTGCGCAAGAACGCCCGGCCCTCCTCCGGATTGTCCCGGTGGTAGATTTCCAGCCCGGCCAGCCCGGCGTCGATCATCTCCCCGTACGTGCGCTCCCCCACGATCCGCCCGCGGGCGGACGCCACGGGATGGGCGAACACCGGCACGCCGCCGGCCGCGCGGACCAGTTCGACGGCGAACGCCGGGTCCGGCGCGTAGTGCTGCACAAAGTAGCGTGAACGCGAGGTCAGGATGGATTCGAACGCCTCGGTGCGGTCAGCGACCACACCAGCAGCGACGAGCGCGTCGGCGATGTGCGGCCGGCCAAGCGTCGCGCCGGGGGCCACGTGATGGATGACATCGTCCCAGCTCAGCGGGTAGTCCTCCGCGAGCAGGCTGACCATCCGCTCGGCGCGGGTGAACCGGGCGTCCTTGGCCTTGGTGATTTCCTCCAGCAGCCCGGCGTGCGCCGGGTCATGCAGGTAGCAGAGGAGGTGCACACTGATGCCCTCCACCGTCCGGCAGGAGATCTCCATCCCGGGCACCAGCGCGACGCCGTGTTCCCGGGCGCCTGCGGCTGCCTCGACCCAGCCGTCGGTGGAGTCGTGATCGGTCAGGGCGACGACGTCGAGACCCGCCTCAGCCGCCGAGGCCATCACCGCGCCGGGCGCTTGGGTGCCGTCGGAAACATTCGAGTGGGCATGCAGGTCGATCCTCACCCCACCAGCCTAGTAGATCGACGCGGCAGACCCCGGGAGGGATACAGCGCATGAACGCCCCTGCCTGTTGGCCTAAGCCGCTCCGCTGGTGAGACTATGGGACGGTGAACGATGCAGATAACACCCAAGTCTCCGCTTCCCAGCCCCTCGACGAGCGCGTCAACAACCGCTCACAGCGGCCCAGCTCCGATGCCTTCAAGGCGTTTATGGCCAGCAACTGGGCCCCGTCCCGCGAGCAGCTGCCGGAACGCGACGCCGTCGCCGGCCACGCGGCCACCCGCCGCCGCGCCATTTCAGAGCAGTTCAAAGGCGAACGCCTGGTCATTCCCGCCGGTCCGCTGAAGGTCCGCTCGAACGACTGCGACTACCGCTTCCGCCCGCACTCCGGCTTCGCGCACCTGACCGGCCTCGGCCTGGACCACGAGCCCGACGCCGTGCTCATCCTGGAACCCGTGGAGGAAGGCAAGGGCGACGACGGCGGCCACCACCGCGCGACGCTGTACTTCCGCCCGCTGGCCGGCCGCGATACCGAACAGTTCTACGCGGACTCCCGCTCCGGCGAGTTCTGGATCGGCGCCCGTCCCACCCTGTCCGAGTTCAAGGCCCGCCTCGGCCTGGACACGGCAGACATCGGCGAACTCGAACTCGGCATCACCAAGAACGTGGGTGCCCCCGAAATCGGCGGGATTTCCATCCGGCTGGTGCGGAAGGTCGACGAGAACATCGATGCCCTCGTGGACACCGCGCGCTACAACACGGCCAAGGACCCGGAGAACCTGGACCTGGGCATCCTTGACGCCCTCGACGAAAAGCTCACCGAGGCCCTCTCCGAACTGCGCCTGCTCAAGGACGAGTGGGAAGTCGAGCAGATGAAGATTGCCGTCGCCGCGACCGTCCAGGGGTTCACCGAGGTCGTCAAGTCCCTGCCGCGGGCACTCACCCACCAGCGCGGCGAGCGCGTCGTCGAAGGTGCGTTCTTCGCCCGTGCCCGGGAAGAAGGCAACGAGCTCGGCTACGACACCATCGCCGCTTCCGGCAACAACGCCACGGTGCTGCACTGGACCCGGAACACCGGCAAGGTCAACGCCGGCGAACTGTTGCTGCTCGACGCCGGAGTCGAGGCGGATTCGTTGTACACCGCGGACATCACCCGCACCCTGCCGGCCAACGGCACGTTCTCCGACGTCCAGCGCAAGGTCTACGAGGCAGTGCTCGACGCCGCCGACGCCGGATTTGCCGCCGCGCAGCCGGGCACGAGGTTCCGCGACATCCACACAGCCGCGACCACCGTACTGGCGGAACGGCTGGCCGACTGGGGCCTGCTGCCGGTCTCCGTCGAGGAAGCGATCAGCGCCGAGGGCCAGCAGCACCGCCGCTGGATGCCGCACGGCACCAGCCACCACCTGGGCCTCGACGTGCACGACTGCGCCCAGGCCAAGCGCGAACTGTACCTCGACGGTGTACTCACCCCCGGCATGGTCTTCACGATCGAACCCGGCCTGTACTTCAAGGACGAGGACCTCGCCATCCCCGCGGAATACCGCGGAATCGGTGTCCGGATCGAGGACGACATCCTCATGACCGCCGACGGTCCGGTGAACCTCAGCGCCGCCCTGCCCCGCAAGGCCGACGACGTCGAGTCCTGGATGGCCGGCATCTACCAGGAAGTGGACGGCCAGACGGCGTAGCTCAGCTTTTACCGGCGGCGCGGCCGCCGGTACGCAGAAGGCCTCCGCCCGGATCGTTCCGGGCGGAGGCCTTCAGCATTTCCGGGTAACGGCTGCAGGCTACTGCTGCGGGCCGCCCTGTCCGGGCTCCTGCTTGGGCGCGTCGTTCACGCGGACCCCGTACTGCGGGCGGCCGTCGGGCAGATCCGGGTAGGAGAACCCGGCCGGCTTGGCGACCTCTTCGGTCTCCGCCGCGGTTTCGGTAGATCCCACCGGTCGAAGGTGTGGCTCTGCCTGCTGGCCTCCGGCCGGCTGGTTGCCTGCCTGCGGTCCACCAGGCTGCTGCGTACCGGGCTGCTGAACGCCCTGTTCGGGAGCCCGCTGGCCGTAGGGGTCGTTCCAGCCCGCGGGACGCTGCGGGGCCTGGCCCGGCTGGCCGGGCTGGTCGGAACCCTGCCCGGGACCGGGCTGGTAGGGCTGGTGCTGGTAGTCCCGCTGGGAGTATGCGGCCGTTCCTGCGGAGGCCGAGGCGTCACCTTGAGTCATGGGCAGCTGGTGGAGCAGCCGCCGTGCCTCGTTCGCGGCCTCAAAGGACACCACGACGTCGTAGTTGGTCGCCACCACCTGGCTCGTCGAGGTGAAGTCGCGCTTCCCCCGCTGCATGGCGTACGTGACGATGCCGAACAGCATAAAGAACGCCGCGCCCATGAGCACGGACGTCACAATGGAGAAATACCCGGGCGTCGTGGCGAAGAAGGACAGCATGATGCCGACGAACAAGCCGAACCACATGCCGCTCAGCGCGCCCGACAGGGCCACCCGCGGGTACGTCAGCCGGCCGGTGACCCGTTCCACCATCTTCAGGTCGTTGCCGACGATCGAGACCATCTGCACCGGGAACTGCTGGTCCGCGAGGTAGTCCACCGCCTTCTGGGCGTCCAGGTAGGAGTTGTAGGAACCAACCGTGTCGCCCTTGGGGACACTGCGGGCCTCGTCCGGGCCATTGGGGGCGCCAGCCCTGGGAGCACCAAAAATGTTTGACATACGCCTATTCTTACCTATCCTGCTGGGCACCGGCTGTAAATTCAGCTAAAAGAGAGCGGACTCGGTAGCCTGTACAGGTGAGCACAAATGTTTCGCGGGTGTTTGTCGCGCGCCTGCTCGGCCTCGACGTCTTCGACCCACTGGGCGACCGCCTGGGCCGGCTGCGCGATGTTGTCGTGCTCTCCCGCGGCACCCGCGGCGCCCCGCACGTGGTGGGCATCGTCGTCGAGGTCCCCGGGAAGAAGCGGGTCTTCGTGCCGATGACCCGGATCACCTCGATCGACCAGACCCAGGTCATCTGCACCGGGCTGGTGAACCTGCGCCGTTTCGAACAGCGCGGCGCCGAGACCCTCGTCGTGGCCGAAATGTTCGACCGCCGCGTCACACTCGCCGACGGCAGCGGGGACGCCACCATCGAGGACATCGCGATGGACAAGCACCGCTCCGGTGACTGGTTCGTCAGCAAGCTCTTTGTCCGCCGCGGCCACTCCCTGTCCCCGCTGAGCAGACTGCGCCGCAACGAGACGCTGATCATCGACTGGACCGACGCGCAGCAGGGCGCCCGCACCGAGCCCCAGGCCGCCACCCAGTTCGTCGCGACCCACGAGGACCTCAAGCCTGCCGACTTCGCCGAAGCGCTGCAGGAGATGAGCGACAAGCGCCGCTTCGAGGTCGCCAGCGAACTGCAGGACGAACGGCTGGCGGACGTCCTGCAGGAGATGCCCGAAGGCGACCAGGTGGAGATCCTCTCCGCACTCGACGTGAACCGCGCCGCGGACGTGCTTGAGGAGATGGACCCGGACGACGCCGCAGACCTCCTCGCCGAACTCCCGAGCGCCCAGGCCGAAGAATTGCTCCAGCTCATGGAGCCTGAGGGTGCCGAGGACGTCCGGCGGCTGCTCGAATACGACGAGGACACCGCCGGCGGCCTGATGACCCCGGTTCCGGTCATCCTGCCCCCGGAAGCCACCGTGGCGGAGGCCCTGGCGCACGTGCGCCGCGAAGAGCTCTCCCCCGCCCTGGCGTCGTCGATCTTCATCGCCCGGCCCCCGCTGGAGACGCCGACCGGCCGCTTCCTCGGCGTCGTCCACATCCAGCAGCTGCTGCGCTTCCCGCCGCCCGAACCGCTGGGCAACCTGGTGGACAAGACCCTGGAGCCGGTGTCGGACCAGGCCCACATCAGCGAAGTGGCCCGCACGCTGGCCACCTACAACCTCAACTCGCTCCCCGTCGTCAACAGCGACGGTCGGCTTGTGGGGGCGGTGACTGTTGACGACGTGCTGGATCATCTGCTGCCCGATGACTGGCGCGCCCACGAGGACGATGCCCCGATAAGGAAGCTTGGAGGCCGCATTGGCTGATAACAGCGCACCACGGAACCCCCACATCCGGGCGGGCAGCAAATCGGACAAGGGAGGCCTCGATACGCCGCTGAGCGGCCGCCAGCGGATCCTGCCGAAGTTCTCCCCGAACCCGGACGCCTTCGGGCAGACCACAGAAGGCTTCGCCCGCTTTATGGGCACGCCGCAGTTCCTGGTCTACATGACGATCTTCGTCGTCATCTGGCTCGCCTGGAACACCTTTGCCCCGGAGGACTGGCAGTTCGACTCCCGTGCCCTCGGTTTCACCCTGCTGACCCTGATGCTCTCGCTGCAGGCCTCCTACGCCGCGCCGCTGTTGCTCCTGGCCCAGAACCGGCAGGACGACCGTGACCGCGTCTCCCTCCAGCAGGACCGCCAGCGCGCGGAACGCAACCTCTCCGACACCGAATACCTCACCCGGGAACTGGCCTCGCTGCGGATTGCCCTGCGGGAAGTCGCCACCCGCGACTACGTCCGGGCCGAACTGCGCAGCCTGCTCGAGGACATGCTCGAAGCGCAGGAGGAACTGCGCACCCACGACCCCTCCGCCGGCGCGCACGAGTCGCCGCGGGACAAGGTCAAGGAAAAGCTGAAGGAACGCCGCGACAAGCAGCGCAGCCCCCGGACCCAGCAAATCCCCCGGGTCAAGGCCGGCAGCAGGAACGACCCCAACACCCGCAAAAAAGCCGGCGCCGCGCCGGACACCCTGCACGGGACCGCGGACACCGCCGGTGCCCCGGCACACCCTGCTTCCCCCGAAAGCTGAGCATTCACCGCATGAACCCCACCCAGGACAGCAGTATCGAGGGAACCAGCACGCCCGGCACGTCCCCGGCCACGGCCTTGGAGCAGGCCGTGCACGCCGCCCTTGCCACCGTGATCGATCCCGAGCTCCGCCGTCCCATCACCGAGCTGGGCATGGTGGACTCCGTGGAGGTCTCCGAGGGCGGCCGGGTGCGGATCGCCGTGCTGCTGACCATCGCCGGCTGCCCCCTGCGCGGCACCATCACCGCTGATTGCGAGGCGGCGCTGGCCGCCGTGCCCGGCGTCACCGGCGTCGACGTCGAGCTCAAGGTCATGACGCAGGAGCAGCGCGACGCCCTCAAGGAACAGCTCCGGGGCCCCGGCGGACAGCGCGGGATCCCGTTCAACGAGCCCGGCTCGCTGACCAAGGTGTACGCCGTCGCGAGCGGCAAGGGCGGGGTGGGCAAGTCCTCCGTCACCGTCAACCTGGCATGCGCTCTCGCCGCCCAGGGGCTCCGTGTGGGGATCGTTGACGCGGATGTCTACGGGTTCTCCGTTCCGGCGCTGATGGGCATCACGCAGGCCCCCACCCGGGTGGACGACATGATCCTGCCGCCGGTGGCCTACGGCGTCAAAGTCATCTCCATCGGCATGTTCGTCACCGGCAACCAGCCGGTCGCCTGGCGGGGCCCGATGCTGCACCGCGCCCTGGAACAGTTCCTCACCGACGTCTACTTCGGCGACCTCGACGCCCTCTTCCTGGACCTTCCGCCCGGCACGGGCGACATCGCGATCTCCGTGGCCCAGCTGCTGCCGAAGGCACAGATCCTCGTGGTGACCACACCCCAGGCCGCGGCAGCGGATGTTGCCGAGCGGGCGGGCGCCATCGCGACCCAGACCGGCCAGAGCGTCGCCGGCGTCGTGGAAAACATGTCGTACCTGGAAATGCCCGACGGCGGCCGGATGGAACTGTTCGGCAGCGGCGGCGGCGCCGTGCTGGCCGAGCGGCTGTCCGCGACGGTGGGCACCGACGTCCCGCTGCTGGGCCAGATCCCGCTGGACATCCTCCTCCGGGAGGGCGGGGACGCCGGGGTGCCCCTGGTGCTGGGCCGCCCCGAGACCCCGTCGGCCGTGGCGCTGCTGGACATCGCCGGGAAGCTCGCCGCGGTCCCGCGGGGGCTGAGGGGAATGTCCCTGGGCCTGCAGCCCCGCTAAGTCGCCTCAGAGTCGAAGGGCGCCGGCTCGCCGTCGGCGAGGCGCTCCATCACACGGGCCGGACGGCGTTCCGCGGCCGCGGAGGCAGCAACCGCCGTGGCTGCCGCGGCCGGGGCGCCGGCGCTGACCGGCTTGGTGTCATCGTCCAGCAGCGCTTCCTTGATGATCCGGCGCGGGTCGTACTGCCGGGGATCATATTTCTTCCAGTCGACGTCATCGATATCGATGCCGACTTCTTCCTTGATTTGCTCCCGCGCCCCGGATGCCATCCGGCGGACTTCCTTGACGATGTTGGCCAGTTTCTGGGTGTATTCGGGCAGCCTGCTGGGGCCAATCACCAGAAGTCCGATGATCAGCAGAAGTAAGAACTCCGGTCCATTGATTCCAAGCACTGTAGGAAGATTACCCTTTCAACCGGAGCTGGGACGATTCGGCCGTGACACACGGCGCCGGCCGTCGGCGGACCCTCCGGTCACGGGGCCAGCAGCTCCACGATCCTGCCCAGACCGCGCTCCAGCCGGGTGGCGAAGTTGTCCCCCGCGCCGGACCCGGCCGCGTTTCCGGCGGCCGCCTTTGCCCCGGCGCCGGCGTGCACCAGGGCGGCCACGCCGTCGTCGGCCTGCTCCGAGGGCTCGTCCGAGACGTAGGTGAAGGTGGCATCGGCTTTCTGGTAAATGGCAGCGAAGGGGGGACCATGGTTGACCCACAGGATCCCGTTGCCGGGCCCTGCGGCTCTCCCGGCGTCCGCCTCTGCGCCCGTCGCAGCACCGCCCGGGACAACCGCGGAGGTGAAGCCGTCCGACGTCGCGGGATGGCCCGTGAGCACATTGACCGGAGGGGAGGCTCGCGGCCCGCTCTCCGGCGCGCCGGGCTGCCCGGGCAGTTCACCGTGCTGTTCGAGGATGGTGGCGAAGTTCCTGCCGTCGGTGAGGCGCAGTTCCACGACGTCGACGCCGGCCAGTATCCCTCCCCGTGCCCAGACCAGGTGGTAGCCGAGTTCGCGGAGCTCGGGGCAGGTCCAGCCCTCGGAGCGCAGGGTCGCGAGCTGCGCCGCCGTGAGAGCTCCCGCCGGAGTGAAATCAGGTCCGCCGGTGAGGCTCCAGCCGGCGGGGGTCCCGGCGCCCGCCCCGGCGGCAGCGGGCGTGGAGACGGCAAGGTCCCGCTGCAGGAAGGCTGATGCCGGTGTGCCGGCCGCCTGTGGGGCGGTGTCCCCGCCCATCACATAGGCCGACCCGCCGAGCAGGGCGGCGGCGGCTGCCGCGCTGCCGGCCACCAGCACGGCGGCCCGCAGTGCGGGAGTGAAGCCGCGGGCACCCGGCGCAGACGGCCGGCGGGGATCCGGCTGTGCTGTGTTTGCCATCGCCCCGGTACGGGCCAGTTCCTCGGTGCGGGCCAGCAGGCGGGCCGTCAGGTCGTCGCTGGCCACGGGCACCTCGGCGCCACGCAGCCGCTCCAGGTACTGGCGTTCCCGGCGCAGCTGTTGCCGGCACTCCTCACAGGACTCCAGGTGCCGGCGCCGCGGATCGCGGCAGCCCAACAGTCGCTCGAACAGACGCATCGCCTGGTTCAGAGGAGACCGGCGATGCGTGGCATCTTCAGCCGCGGCTTCAGCGAGGTCTTGGCCTGCTGCGGCCGCGGGTCGCGGTGCGCCAGCTTCTCCCGCAGCATGGTGCGGCCGCGGTGGATCCTGGAGCGGACAGTTCCGAGCTTGATGCCCAAGGCCACGGCCACCTCGTCGTAGGACAGCCCCTCAAGGTCGCACAGCACGACGGCGGCGCGGAAGTCCGGGGGGAGCTCTTCCAGTGCGGCCTGCACATCGACGTCAAGGTTGTTGAATTCGAAGCTCTGTTCCGGGCCCGGCTCGCGTCCGGGCAAACGCGACTCGGCGTCGTCCGCCAGCGCGTCGAAGCGGATCCGGCTCTTGCGCCGGGCCTGGTCCAGGAAAAGGTTGGTGGTGATCCGGTGCAGCCATCCGTCCAGGGTGCCCGGCTTGAAGTTCTCGAGTGAGCGGAAGACGCGGACGAACACCTCCTGGGTGAGGTCCTCGGCGTCGTACTTGTTGCCGGTGAGCCGGTACGCGAGGCGGTACACCTTCGCGGAGTGGTTGGTCACCACTTCCTCCCAGGTGGGCCGGACCCACTCGGTTTCCGCCGCAGGCTGGGACTCTTCAGTTGCAGGGACAGCTGCCAGTGCCGACATTGTCCGCTCCCCTCGTGGATGGTGCCTACGCCGTGGACGGTGCTTGCGGCTGCAAGCTCCTGCACCCTTGATTCGGCGCCGATCACCACGCGGATGAGCGGATCTCCATCATTTCAAAATAAGCTGGGAATTACCTGACGCCCGGGCACCTTCTGCCCACGGCAGAACCGGCAGGCCGCACCGCCACGTCCGCGCCGGCCGGCAGCCCCGTGTCCGCATGCGCGCGGGGACCGCCATCACGTTCCGCAGCGGGGGCGCCTCCCGGCCGGGCACCACCTGACACAGTAGGCTGGTGGAAACACTCCCCTGCCGCCCAGAAAGCGAAGTTCCATGAGCGCCGATAAGTCCACGAGCTGGTCCTACGCAGAAGATCTGCCTGCCGAGGATGAGGTTCTGTTGCACGCGCGCGAACGGTCCTTTGAACTGGGCGTGACCCCGGTTGGCCCGGGCGTCGGAGCCGTCCTGACCGTCCTGGCCGCGGCGTCCAAGGCCCAGACGGCGGTCGAAATCGGCACCGGCGCGGGCGTCTCCGGCGTCTGCATCCTGCGCGGACTGGGTCCGCAGGCCGTGCTGACCACCATCGACGTCGACGTCGAGCACCTGAAAGCCGCGCGCGAGGCGTTCCAGGAAGCGGGCAGCCCGGCCAACCGCACGCGGACCATTTCCGGCCGGGCCCGCGACGTCCTCCCCCGGCTGACGGACGGCGCCTATGATCTTGTCTTCATCGACGCCGACAAGCCGAACTACCCTGGCTATGTGGAACAGGCCATCCGCCTGCTCAAGTCCGGCGGCCTGCTGATCGTCAACGATGCGCTGGACAAGGACCGGGTTGCCAACCCGGCCGCCCGCGAGGCCACCACCGTGGTGCTCCGCCAGGTGGGCAAGTCGATCCGCGAAGACGACCGCCTCGCGTCGGCCATGCTGCCCACCGGCGACGGCCTGCTGGTCGCCGTCAAGAAGTAGCGGGCACAAAAGACGCCTGACACGAAAAAGAGGGCGGGGTCCGCTGCCATCCGGCTGCGGACCCCGCCCTCTGTCAAAACGTGCAGTGAGGCTACTCGGTAACGCCGACGAGGCATTCCTTCAAATTGGTAGCTTCGGCGGAGTTGAGTTCGACCACGAGCCGCCCGCCGCCTTCGAGCGGGACGCGCATGATCAAGCTGCGCCCTTCTTTGGTAACTTCCATCGGGCCGTCGCCGGTGCGTGGTTTCATAGCCGCCATAAGGAATATCCCCTCCATTAGTCCAGTGACATACCAGCCCGGCCGGGCTGCGTCCGCTTAGTCAATCAAGCTGCCCGGCGGGCCGTGATGGAAGCCATCAGGGCCATATACTCAGTTTGCTTCTTGTCCTTGCTTACCTTCTATTATCGCGTAACAACGCGGCTGTAGCTAATCGTTGGACTTTCCGACGCGCCGCGCGGGGCCGGGCCGGCAGCCGGAAAAGGTGCCGCGCGTCACGGCGGATAGTCCCCTCCGCCGGGCAGCGGCGCCCAGGCCCACAGCCAGACGATCCAGACAATCTGCAGCAGCAGGAACATGATGACCACCGTGCCGCGGTATGCGCGGGACCGGGAGATGAGTGCCGCGCTGAGGGCCAGCGGGAAGAGCGGGAGCAGCATCCGGAACGTGCTGGTCTGCGGGTGCAGAAAAAGCAGCAGGTAGCCCATGTAGCAGGCGCACCAGAGCCGCAACTCCATGCCCAACGCGCGCACCGGGCGGCACATCATCAACAGGGTGAACAGTGCCACGAAGAGGAACGGCGCCAGCACCCCCAGTACCGGGCCGAAGAGCAGGATGCCGGTGTCGAACCAGGGCTTGAACGGCACCAGGTCGTGCCCGCGCCACACGGTCTCGGTCTTCGTGTAGGCCTGGATGTCGCCGGTGACGGCCCAGGCGATGGCCGGCCACAGAAGGGCGCCGATTCCGCTGACCGCCGTCAGCCCCGCCAGCGACCAGAGCTGGCGGCCGCTGTGCGGCACAGGCCCGGGCTGCCCGGCTTCCCGCACGCCGGGGGCCTCCCCGCGTGCGCGTTCCCGGCCGGCGGAGTAGGCCTGCCACAGCCGGTACAGGAACAGCAGCCCCACCGTCGCCGCGAACGGAACGCCGGTCGGCCGGGACAGGCACAGCAGCACAACGACGGGCATCGCCCACAGGTAGCGGCGTTCCACCACCAGCAGCAGGGCGGCGGCCAGCAGGAGCAGGTTCAGGGACTCGGCGTACGGCACCTGGAGCACCGGCGAGACAGGAAAGGTGGCCACGAACACGGTGGCCCAGAGCGCCGTGCGGTGCGACGCCCTGAGCCGGAACAGTCGGTAGATGACCAGCGCCGCACCCAGCCCGGACACCATGGCGATGAGCGTGAGCGTGAACGCCGGGTGCATGCCGGTCAGCCCGGCGACCGCCCGGCCCAGGAACGGAAACAGCGCGTAGAACGCCCAGGCGTTCTCCTGCACATTGCCCGCCCCGTCGGTCGGGAGGACATCCGGGTAGCCGTTCTGGAGGACCTCGCCGTACCAGCGGGCATCCCAGATATTGACGAAGGACCAATAGTCCGGCTTGGCGGGAAACCAGGGGTTGACGCCCTGGTGCAGGGCGGCGGCCATAAAGATGCAGGCGCTGACGAGCCGGGCCGCCACATAGAGTCCGCCCACCTGGACCCACCAGGGCCAGCGCGCGACGCGGGCGCCGGCTGCTGCGGCCACGCCCCAGGCCGCAGCGGTAGGGCCTTGCAGCGCCGGGCTCCCGGCCCGGGCTCCCAAAACGTCGCGGTGTTGCCGCGGTACAGTTTCCGGCGCCTCCGCCCGGGGGTGTTCACCGCTCACGGAGCCTGCTCGGGTTCGTCCCGGAGGCGTCCCAGTTCGGCGGACAGATCCGCTACGCGCCGGTCCCTGGCGGCGAGCTGGTCCCGCAATTCGTCAAGCACCTGGTCCACCTGGTCCATCCGGTACCCCCGCAGGCCCACGGCGAAACGGAGACGGTCGACGTCGGACGGTTCCACCTTGGCCGGCAGCAGCACGGGCGGGAGGTTGGCGACCGGCTGGTCAAAGCCGTCATCAAGGGCGCGCAGGCCCCGCCCGTCCGCCCCGCGTCGGCCGCGGAAGACTTTCGAGGCCCTGCCGGTACCGAGGAGAAACGCGGCGCCGACCAGCGCAATCGCAAGGAAGACCAGGAAGAAACTCACTCCCCCATCGTGCCAGACGGCGGCGGGTCCGGCGGGTGGGCTGTCAGCCCCGCGTGCCGCCGGGGTTTGCGGGCCCGGTCCCGTTGCCGGTGCTGCTGCCGTTGGGGTTCCGGTGCCGGGCGGCCCCTTCCACCACCAGCTCCACGGCGAGCGCCGGATCGTCCACAACCTGCAGCAGGTCCAGGTCCTCCTCGGACACCATGCCTTCGGCAACGAGCGTGGTCTGGATCCATTCCACCATCGGGCTCCAGAACGCCGTTCCGAGCAGGACAATCGGGAAGGACGTCACCTTGCGGGTCTGGACGAGGACCATTGCTTCGAAGAGTTCGTCCAGGGTTCCGAGGCCGCCCGGCAGCACGATGAAGCCTTGGGCGTATTTGACGAACATGGTCTTGCGGGCGAAGAAGTACCGGAAGTTGATCCCCAGGTCCACCCACTGGTTCATCCCCTGCTCGAAGGGCAGTTCGATGCCGAGCCCCACTGACACCCCGTTGCCCTGCACCGCCCCCTTGTTGGCGGCCTCCATCGAGCCGGGACCGCCACCGGTGATGACGGCCAGCCCGGCTTCGGCCAGTTGGCGCCCGACTTCGACGGCGAGTTCGTAGTTCTGGCTGCCGGGCACGGTCCGTGCCGAGCCGAAGACGCTGACGGCCGGGCCAAGGTCGGCCAGGGCGCCGAACCCTTCGACGAACTCGCTCTGGATCCTCAATACGCGCCACGGGTCCGTGTGGACGAACTGGCCGGGCCCCTTCGTGTCCAGCAGGGTCCGGTCCGACATCGTCACCTTGGCGGCCTTGCGCCGCAGCTCCAGCGGCCCCTTATGCCGGATCCCGGCAGGGGGCGGCGTGTCGCGGGGTTCGGCGGAGGTCTTACCGCCGGCCGGCCCGGCGCTCTGGCCAGCCTTCCCCCCGGCCGGCTTCCCGGCGGACTTTCCGGCTGGTGCTGTGGCTCCCTGGGGCTGCGGATCGGTACTCATGCCCACAGGTTAGCGCGGAAATTCGCCCGCGCCCGTCCGGCGCGGCACTGGTGCGCGGGCGGCGGCACCGGATCGCCCGTCCGGCACCACCCGCTGCCGGATCCCCTCTCAAGCAGTCTGACCTGCAGGTATCTCTTGAATCACGATCCGTAGGAAGTAGGAGTGATTGCGGTCATAAACCCGTAATGTTCGCTAGATTCTTCTTATGACTACTCAAGTGCCCGGCGACGCGCTCGTCTCCCTGAACGCCGTCAATAAGCATTACGGCCAGTTGCACGTCCTGAAGGACATCAACCTGAACGTCCGCAAGGGCGAGGTTGTTGTTGTCATCGGACCGTCGGGTTCCGGCAAGTCGACACTTTGCCGGGCCATCAACCGTCTGGAGACCATCGACGACGGCGTCATCAAGATCGACGGCAAGGAACTGCCCGAAGAGGGCAAGGAACTCGCCAAGCTGCGGGCCGACGTCGGCATGGTCTTCCAGTCGTTCAACCTCTTCGCCCACAAGACGATCCTCGAGAACGTCACCCTCGGCCCCATCAAGGTCAAGGGCCTCTCGAAGACCGAAGCCGACAAGGACGCCATGGCGCTGCTGGAACGCGTCGGCGTCGGGCACCAGGCCCCCAAACTGCCGGCGCAGCTCTCCGGCGGGCAGCAGCAGCGCGTGGCCATTGCCCGCGCCCTGGCCATGAAACCGAAGGTCATGCTCTTCGATGAGCCCACCTCCGCCCTGGACCCGGAAATGATCAACGAAGTCCTCGACGTCATGATCCAGCTGGCCAAGGAAGGCATGACCATGATCGTGGTCACCCACGAGATGGGCTTCGCCCGCAAGGCCGCTGACCGCGTGATCTTCATGGACGCCGGCCAGATCGTCGAGGATGACACCCCCGACGAGTTCTTCAACCACCCCAAGACCAGCCGCGCCAAGGACTTCCTCTCCAAGCTGCTGACCCACTGATCCCTGACGAGTTCGCACCCTGGCCGCCGCAAGGCGGCCGTCCAATGAAAGGAATGTCATGAAGGCATTTTTGACCCGAAGGAAATCCCTTCTGGTTGCCGCGTCCGCGGCTCTGGCACTCAGCCTGAGCGCCTGCGGCGGCAGCAGCACCACGTCCAACCCGCCTGTCGCCGAGAAGCCGAGCTTCGCGGCCGATACCACCATGGCCAAGCTTTCATCCGCCGGCAAAATCGTCATCGGCACCAAGTTCGACCAGCCGCTGTTCGGCCAGAAGGGCCTCGACGGCAAGCCCATCGGTTTCGACGTGGAAATCGGCAAGCTGATCGCCGCAAAGCTCGGCATCCCCGCCGACAAGATCGAGTGGGTGGAGACCGTCTCCGCCAACCGCGAGCAGTTCATCAAGCAGGGCAAGGTCGACATGATCGTCGCCACCTACACGATCAACGACAAGCGCAAGACCGAAGTCGACTTCGCCGGACCGTACTACGAGGCCGGCCAGGCCCTGATGGTGAACAAGGACAACACCACCATCACCAAGCCCGAAGACGTCAAGGGCAAGAACGTCTGCTCCGTGACCGGTTCCACCCCGGCCGCCACGATCGTCGAGAAGTACGGAGCAGTCCTCGTCCCGGCTGCCACCTACTCCGCCTGCCTCGAGCCGCTGCGCAACAAGCAGGTCGAAGCGATCACCACCGACAACGTCATCCTTGCCGGTTTCGTGTCCAAGGAACCGGACGCCTTCAAGCTGGCCTCGGATCAGACCTTCACCAAGGAGCCCTACGGCATCGGCCTGAAGAAGGACGACACCGCGTTCCGCATGTGGATCAACGACCAGCTGGAAGCCTCCGAAAAGGACGGTTCCTACAAGAAGGCCTGGGAAACCACCGCCGGAACGGTCATCAAGACCACTCCCGCACTTCCCACGATCAACCGTTACTAGGCAGGTGTGGCGGTTGCCGGGGCACGCGCCCGACGCGGCCCCGGCAACCGCCATTCCCGTCTCCCGCACCACTCCCGTCAAGGCAGCCTAAGGAACCTATGGACGTCATCATTGATAACCTCCCCGCGTATTGGGACGGTTTTCTCAGAACCCTCTTCCTGTCCGTGGTCTCGGGGATCTTCGCACTGATTTTCGGAACCCTGCTCGCAGCAGCCCGCGTCTCGCCCATCGCCGCCCTGCGCGGCTTCAGCATGACGTACGTGGAGATCGTCCGGAACACCCCGCTGACTATCGCGTTCTTCTTCGCCGCAGTGGTCCTTCCCCGGCTTGGGGTGACGTTCCAGCAGTTCGAGGTCGCCGCCATCATCGCGCTGAGCGCCTACACCTCGGCCTTCATCGCCGAAGCGGTGCGCTCCGGCGTCAACAGCGTCCCGGTCGGACAGGCCGAAGCCGCCCGCAGCATCGGCATGAAGTTCAGCCAGGTCCTCACCTTGATCATCCTGCCGCAGGCCCTGCGCACGGTGATCCCGCCCATGATCAACATCCTCATCGCCCTGGTGAAGAACTCCTCGGTGGCCGGCGCCTTCTACGTCCTGGAGCTCTTCGGCACCGGCCGTCAGCTCGCCAATGCCAACGGCGACGCCGTGCTATGGGTCCTCGTCGGTGTCGCGTTCTTCTACCTGCTGATAACCGTCCCGCTTGGCTACTTCGCCAACCTGGTTGAACGAAAGGTGGCGATTGCCCGATGACTTCGGTCCTTTACGACGTCCCCGGCCCCAAGGCCCGCCGTGTCTCCCTGATCGGCTCCGTCATCGGCGTCGTCGCGATTGCCGGGCTGCTCTGGTGGGCCATCTCCATCCTCGCCCAGCAGGGCATCTTCGAACCAGAACGCTGGGCCGTCTTCCAGATTCCGGATGTCTGGGTGCTGATCGGCAACGGCATCGGCGCCACCCTCACCGCCGCCGCGGTCGCCGCGGTCATCGCGTTCCCGCTGGGCCTGGTGCTGTGCCTCATGCGCATCTCCGACGTCGCCTGGATCCGCATCCCCACCCGGATCGTGCTGGAATTCCTGCGCGGCATGCCCGTGGTCCTCATGATGTTCTTCGTGCTGCTAGTGTTTGCGACCGGTTCCTTCACCGCCGTCGTCGCCGGCCTGGTGCTGTACAACTCGGCGATCTTCGCCGAGATCATCCGCGCCGGCATCCAGTCCCTGCCGAAGGGCCAGCGTGAAGCCGGCCTCGCGATCGGTCTCACCAGCTTCGCCTCGCGGCGCAGCATTGAACTGCCGCAGGCGATCCGGCGCATGCTGCCGTCCCTCGTGGCGCAGCTCGTGGTGCTCCTGAAGGACACCTCGCTGGGCTACATCGTGTCCTACGAGGAACTGCTCCGCAAAGTACAGATCATGGCCGACTTCCTCGGACCGGATTACCTGTTCCCGGTGTTCTTCGTGGCGGCGGCAATCTACATTGCCATCAACTTCTCCGTGTCCCGCCTGGCGATCTGGATCGAGAGGCGCGGCTCCAAGAAGGCCGCCGGCGGCGTGGTGCACGTTCCCGTCGCCGGGATCCCCGCCAAGTAATCCGCAGCCAGCAGGCTGCTCCTGACACAGAAAGGTCCGGAATCCCGAGAGGGGTTCCGGACCTTTTGTGTTGCTGTTGCGGTACCTGCGGTATCAGCTCCGGCCCTAGTCCGTAAGCCAGCTCCGCAGCGCCCGCAGGCATTCGCGGATCGCATCGGCGTCGACGTGTTCGTTGTCCTTGTGCGCCAGCAGGGGGTCGCCGGGCCCGAAGTTCACCGCCGGGATGCCCAGCTCGCTGAAACGTGCGACGTCGGTCCAGCCGTACTTCGGCTTCGGCTCGGCACCGACGGCGGCGACGAAGGACGCCGCGGCGGGGTGGGTGAGGCCGGGACGGGCGCCGGCGGCGCTGTCGGTGCGGACGACGTCGAACCCTTCCAGCAGTTCCCGAACGTGCTGTTCCGCCTCGTCAGGAGTCTTGTCCGGGGCGAACCGATAGTTGATCTCCACGACGCACCGGTCCGGGATGACGTTGCCGGCGGTCCCGCCGTTGACCTTCACGGCGTTGAGGCTTTCCCGGTAGTCCAGGCCGTCCACGGTGACGGTCCGGGGCTCGTACGCGGCAAGCCGGGCCAGGATCGGGGCCGCGGCGTGGATCGCGTTGCTGCCCATCCAGGCCCGGGCGGAATGCGCGGCTTCGCCCACCGTTGTCGCTTCGAAGCGGATGGTGCCGTTGCACCCGCCCTCCACCGTTCCGTCCGTGGGTTCCAGCAGGATCGCGAAGTCGCCGCCCAGGAGACCGCCGTGGTTGCGGACCAGCCGGCCAAGCCCGCTCTTGACGGCCTCGACTTCCTCGTGGTCGTAGAAGACAAAGGTGACGTCCTTGTCCGGCTCCGCCCCGCCGTCGAACAAGGCCGCGGCCAGTGCCAGCTGCACCGCGACGCCGCCCTTCATGTCGGTGGCACCGCGGCCGTAGAGGATCCCCTCGCCGGGCGCTCCTGAGGGCCAGTACGACGGGACCGTCCCAAGGGATCCTTCCGTGGCCGGCAGGGGTACCGTATCCAGGTGGCCGGCCAGGATGACGCGCTCGGCACGGCCCAGGTTGGTGCGGGCGATGATCGAATCGCCGTCGCGGACCAGCTCCAGCTGCGGGATCGAGCGGAGGGCATGCTCCACGGCGTCGGCCAGCTCCCCCTCCGCACCGGAAACGCTGTTGATGTCGAGGAGCCTGGCGGTCAGCAGCGCCACGTCCTGGTGCAGGTCCAGGCGGGCGGCGTGGGGGCGGGAGTTCGGGTTCGCGTTCAAGTCCGGGGCAGTCACCGTCCCACTTTATCCGCTGTCCTGCCCGGGCCCCTGCCCATTCGTCACGGGTTTCGGGGTGGGCGGGCGCCGTCTATAGACTTGTGGCATGACTGAAACCGCTTCTTCCGCTGTGCCCGCAGACACCCGCTCCGCCTATGGCTATGGCGTCGCCACAATCGCCACCGGCAACGGTGCAGCCACCGTGCTGGACGTCTGGTACCCGGCACCGGCACTCGGAACAGCAGCGGAGAACCTCCGCGACGTGGCCAACGCGGACCAGTCGCTGCTCGACATCGCCAGCACCGGGGCCGACGCCGACCGGGGCACCGAGCAGCAGGTCGTGTTCGTGCAGATCCACCTCGACGAGGCACCGGCCGACACTGCTGACGCCTACCTGCGCCTCCACCTCCTCTCGCACCGCCTGGTGCAGCCCAACAGCATCAACCTGGACGGGATCTTCGGCAAGCTCCCCAACGTCGTGTGGACCAACTTCGGGCCCGCCGCCGTCGAAGGCTTCGAACTGACCCGCGCCCGGCTGCGCAGGCGCGGCGCCGTCACCGTCTACGGCGTGGACAAGTTCCCCCGCATGGTGGACTACGTCATCCCCTCCGGCGTCCGGATCGCCGACGCCGACCGGGTCCGCCTCGGCGCGCACCTGGCCGAGGGCACCACCGTCATGCATGAAGGCTTCGTCAACTTCAACGCGGGCACCCTGGGCACGTCGATGGTGGAAGGCCGCATCTCCGCCGGCGTCGTCACCGGTGACGGGTCCGACGTCGGCGGCGGCGCCTCGATCATGGGCACCCTGTCCGGCGGCGGCAAGGAAAAGATCTCCCTGGGCGAACGTGTGCTGCTGGGCGCCAACTCGGGCGTGGGCATCAGCATCGGCGACGACTCCGTCGTCGAGGCCGGCCTCTACGTCACCGCCGGAACCCGCGTCCGCGTCGTCGGGGCCAAGGACGCCGACGGCGAGGACACCAGCCAGATCGTCAAGGCCGTCGAGCTCTCCGGTGTCCCCAACCTGCTCTTCCGCCGCAACTCCTCCACCGGCCAGGTCGAGGTCCTCCCGCGCAAGGGGCAGACCGTCGAACTCAACGAGGCGCTGCACACCAACTAAGGTTGGGTGCGGAAAGCCGAACCGTTAGAAGAATGCACCGGCCCGGAAGGGCCTGAGGGAGTCGTTTCGTGGCACGCAGAGGCAGCTTGCGCCGTTGGATCGTGCTGCTGCTGACCCTGGCGATGGTCGTGGGCGGCATCTACACGGCGGTTGCCTTCGTGCAGCGGTCCGAGGTCCTCGTCAGCGAACGATGCACGGCTGCCGGCGGCGGCAGCGCCGAACTCGCGACGGACCAGGCCGCCAACGCCGGCCTCATTACCGCCGTCGCCGTCCGCCGCGGGCTCCCGGCCAGGGCAGCCAGCATCGCGCTGGCCACGGCCATGCAGGAATCCAAGATCCGGAACATCAGCCACGGCGACCAGGCCGGCCCGGACTCCCGCGGGCTCTTCCAGCAGCGCCCCTCGCAGGGCTGGGGCACCATGGAGCAGGTGATGGACCCCTACCACGCCAGCAACGCCTTCTACGATGCCCTCGTGAAGGTTCCCGGCTACCAGACGCTGGACATCACCGACGCCGCCCAGCGTGTCCAGCGCTCCGCGTACCCCGACGCCTACGCCCAGCACGAGGTCATGGCCCGCGCCTTCGCTTCCTCGCTGACCGGCCAGACCGCCGCCGGCCTCGACTGCTCGCTGCGCGCCCCCGAGGAGGCAGGAGACCCGGCCGTAGTGCAGGAACGGCTGGCCGCGGCCTTCGGCGGCGATCCGGCTTCCCTGGATGGCAGCACCCTCGTGCTGGATGCCGAGGGGCCCCGGGCCTGGGCCGTGGCGCAGTGGGCGGTTGCCAACGCCAAAGCGCTGTCCATCATTGACGTCCACGCGGATGGCCGCCGCTGGACGCGGCAGGACCGCAACGGCTGGCAGCCCTCCGAGGTGCCGGCGGGCCAGGTCCGGATCACTGTCGCCGACGCACCGGCGCAGTAAGCCGCTCAGACCAGCAGGTCCACCACGGGCTGCACGTAGCTGCGGAAAAGTTCGGGCTGGGACAGCAGGTCGGAGCTCATGATGATTTTGTCGGGCTCCAGATACCAGGCCCGCGGCTCTGCCAGTGGCAGCTCGATGATGGTCAAAGAGAAGTCGTTGGCGGCCCGGCCGACTTCGAGCAGCCGGTCATCCACCATGTCCTGGAGCAACTGCACGCCGCCGGCGGCCTCGCGTTCGGCTTCCAGGGCCAGGTACTCGCCGCGGCGCTCCCGGGCCCACGACAGGGCAGCCCCGAAATGCGCCTGCAGCACACGCCGGAGGGCGGGGGAATTGCTGAAGCTCCGGAAGCCGGGCGGGCCCAGTTCCGGCGACATCTCGGGATGCGCCTTCAGGAGCTGCTCCCACCAGGCTTCCCACTCGGTCTTCAGCGCGCTCTGACCGCCTACCTCGGCAATGAGGTGGCCGTGGTCCGCAGGACGGATCTTCGGTGCCGCGTGGCAGAGTGCCGGATGCCCAGCACTGTCCAGGCCGGCGGCGTCGCGAACGTAAAGTGCAATGAGCATCGGACCCGAAGTGTCCATGGTGATCCGCCAGCCCGGCCCGCCTGTGTGGTGCATCCAATTGCCTCCCTTGGCAAGACGTACGTTCCCAGTCTATTACTCAAGCAAACGCACGTTAATGTCTGCCAGCGTAGCTGCCCAGTCCGCTGAGATGGGACTCCAGCACGTCGCCGCACATCTGCGCGGTCATCCATTCGGGCTGCAGGAGGGCGTGCATGGTGAGCCCGTCCAGGGTGGCCAGCAGCCGCTCCGCCTCGGTGACCAGCCGCTGCTGGTCCACAGCTCCGGTGTTGGCGGCGGACGACACCTCCATCACGAGCCTCCCGACGATCGCAGCGACGGCGCGGTGGCTCCGATCGGCTTCCGCGGCCAGGAACGGCTTGGTCCTGGCCGCGTTTTTGAACGCCATCCAGACACAGGCGTCGACCGCGCGTTCCTCATCGAGGGGAAGCAGCTCACCCAGCAGGGTTAACACGCCCTGGTGGTGTTCCGGGGTGCCGGGCTGCGCCTCCGCGAGGCGGTCATCCGCGACTGTCAGGCGGCCAACGATCCGGTCCACGACGACGCCGAAGGAGTGGGCCAGGAGTTCATCACTGCTGGCGAAATAGTGCCGGACCGATCCGACGGCCAGTTCCGCCTCGTCCGCGACTTCGCGGAGCGAAGCCCTTTCGAGTCCGTCTGCTGCGACGATCCGGAAGACCGCTTCGACCACTTCCTGGCGCCGCAAAGCGGCGTCGACAAATTTGGGCATTAGTCTTTTTTAGCACGGATGTGCACCGACGGCGGCGGGCCACACCGGCCGGCAGGCTTCCCACCTGCACAAATACCGAAATTTCCCGTCCCCGGCGCTGCTCCCGGACACAACGACGCCGGCCGCGCACCTTCGAAAGGTGCGCGGCCGGCGTCGTGCTGCCGTGGTGGTGGCGGACTACACCGAAGGGTAGTTGCGCTCCGGCTCGCCGATGTAAAGCTGGCGCGGGCGGCCGATTTTGGTGTTGGGGTCGCTGATCATTTCGCGCCACTGTGCGATCCAGCCCGGAAGGCGTCCGATCGCGAAGAGCACGGTGAACATCTTCTCCGGGAAGCCCATGGCCTTGTAGATCAGGCCGGTGTAGAAGTCCACGTTCGGGTAGAGCTTGCGCTGGATGAAGTAGTCATCATTCAGGGCCTTCTCTTCGAGGCGCAGGGCGATGTCGAGGAGTTCGTCGTTGCCGCCGAGCTTCGTGAGGATCTCGTGGGCCGTGGCCTTGACGATCTTGGCGCGCGGGTCATAGTTCTTGTAGACGCGGTGCCCGAAGCCCATGAGGCGGACGCCGTCCTCCTTGTTCTTGACCTTTTCCATGTAATCCTCGGGCCTGGTGCCGTCGGCCTGGATCTGGCGCAGCATCTTCAGCACGGCCTCGTTGGCGCCGCCGTGGGCGGGGCCGAAGAGGGCGTTGATGCCGGCGGACACGGAGGCGAAGAGGTTCGCGTTGGAGGAGCCGACCAGCCGGACCGTGGAGGTGGAACAGTTCTGCTCGTGGTCGGCGTGCAGGATCAGGAGCAGGTCCAGCGCCTTGGCGACCACCGGGTCCACCTCGTACTGCTCGGCAGGCAGGCCGAAGCTCAGGCGCAGGAAGTTTTCCACGAGGTTGTGGGAATTGTCCGGGTAGAGCATGGGCTGGCCAATGCTCTTCTTCAGGGCGTAGGCGGCGATGACCGGCATCTTGGCCAGCAGGCGGTAGGTGGAAACTTCCACCTGCTCGGCGTTGAAGGGGTCCAGCGAGTCCTGGTAGAACGTGGAGAGCGCGGACACGGCCGAGGACAGCACGGGCATCGGGTGGGCGTCGCGCGGGAAGCCGCTGAAGAAGCCCTTCAACTCTTCGTGCAGCAGGGTGTGGTGGCGGATCCGCTGGTCGAACGCTTCCAGCTCCGTGGCGCTCGGCAGGTTGCCGTAGATCAGCAGGTAGGAAACTTCGAGGAAGCTTGAGTGCTGGGCGAGCTGCTCGATCGGGTAGCCGCGGTACCGCAGGACACCGGCGTCGCCGTCGATGTAGGTGATGGCGGAGGTGGTTGCGGCGGTGTTCATGAAGCCGGGGTCAAAGGCAACGGCGCCGGTCTGCTTCAGCAGCTTGGAAACGTCGTAGCCTTCGTTTCCTTCTACAACCTGGATGCGCGGGAGTTCGAGCTCGCCGCCGGCATGGCGCAGGGTTGCGCTGGTGGTCTCAGTCATGGAGTCTCCTCTGAGGCGTCGGGGCCTCTGTAGAAAGCTGGTCCAACTTCTGGTGAAGCCGCCCACGGAACCTGTTTTAGACACGGATTCCAACGGCTGCGCTGCCTTCTTGTGGAAAGCCACCATTGATAGTCAGTTAAAAACTACCGGCAGTTTCCGGGTGGCACTAATCCAAGGCCCTCCGGAACCACCTAAAACGCGCCAGTTGTGGTACGCGTCACAGCATTGTTACGGCCCTGTGGCCAGACGGGCCGCCGCGGCGTCGATCCGCTCGTCACTGGCCGTCAGCGCGACGCGGACGAATCCGTTGCCGGCGTCGCCGTAGAACACGCCCGGGCCGACGACGATCCCGCGGTCCGCGAGCCGGCCGACCGTATCCCAGGTGGCTTCGCCCGCGGTGGCCCAGAGGTAGAGTCCGGCCCGCGACTCGTGGATGGCCAGTCCGAAGCGCTCCAGCGCAGGCACGATCCGTTCCCGGCGTCCGCGGTAGAGATCCTTCTGGGCCTGGACATGGGCGTCGTCGCCGAGGGCCACCCGCATGGCTTCCTGCACGGGGTACGGGACGATCATGCCCGCGTGTTTGCGGCTGTTGACGAGGTTCGCCATGATGGCGGGGTCCCCGGCGACAAAGGCAGCGCGGTAGCCGGCCAGGTTGGACTGCTTGCTCAGCGAGTACACCGCCAGGAGGCCCTCATGGGAGCCCTCCGCGACGCGCGGGTCCAGGATGCTGGGCACCGGCGTGCCGCCGCGCTGGACATCCCATTCGCCCCAGCCGAGTTCGGCGTAGCACTCGTCCGAGGCCACGACGGCGCCGAGTTCCCGGGCCTGCCGGACGATCCGGCGCAGCGATTCGGCGTCGCGGACGCTGCCCGTCGGGTTTGCCGGGGAGTTGACCCAGACCAGGCGCACCCGCGCCCGGGTGGCGGCGTCGAGCTCATCCAGGTCGTCCGCGGCGATGTGCTCCGCGCCGGCGAACGTGGCGCCGATGTCGTACGTGGGGTACGCGACCGTGGGGCGGACGACGACGTCGCCCGGTTTGAGGCCCAGCAGGAACGGGAGCCAGGCCACGAGTTCCTTGGAGCCGACCGTGGGCATAATGTCCTGCGGGTCCAGGCCGGGAACGCCGCGGCGGCGTTCAAACCACGCCGCGATGGCTTCCCGCAGCCCGGCCGTGCCGTGGACCGTGGGGTAGCCGGGGGCGTTGGCTGCTGCGCGCAGGGCGTCCTGCACCACCTCGGGGGTGGCGTCCACCGGGGTTCCGATGGACAGGTTGGCTGCTCCCCCGGGGTGTTCGGCGGCCCTGGCGAGGTACGGCGCCATGGCTTCCCACGGATAGTCGGGCAGGCTGAGGCCGAAGCTGCGCAGCGCAGAGGTCACCGGCGACCCGCCCTAGCTCTCTTGGTTCTGCGGCGGAAGCGCAGCGATCATCGGGTGGTCGGTGTGGGTGTTGCCGACCTTCGCGGCCCCGCCCGGGGACCCCAGGACATCGAAGAATTCAACGTTGGCCTTGTAGTAGTCGGCCCATTCTTCGGGGGTGTCATCCTCGTAGTAGATCGCTTCGACGGGGCAGACCGGCTCGCAGGCACCGCAGTCCACGCACTCGTCGGGATGGATGTACAGGGAACGCTCGCCCTCATAGATGCAGTCGACGGGGCACTCTTCAATACATGCCTTGTCTTTGACATCTACACACGGCTGCGCGATTACGTACGTCACGTCCCTGGCCTCTCCACGTTGGTTCCGGCGACCGCCGGATCACTGCTCCCGGCCTGAGCGCCGGCTGCTGACTTCTGAGCCTATTATCTCCCAGCCTGTTCCCGCGAACCTAGCCGGGCGTCACACGGGTCCGCACTCTTGAATCTACCGGACCTAGTATGAACAAGTGAGTTCCTCGATGCCGCCGCCCCAAGCGTTCCTGGCCGCCGTCGGCATTGGCACCCGGGTGGTGGTCCGGTACCGGATCGAGGGCGGGATGACGGACGCGCTGGGCGAGCTGGTGGCACGCACCGACGGCGACTGCACCGTGCGGACCCGGCGGTCCGACGTCGTGATTCCCCTGCCGCTGGTGGTGGCCGCCAAGCAGGTCCCGCCAGCGCCGCCGCGGCGGGCCCCGCGGACCACTCCCGGAGGACATGCCCTCCCCTAGCGCCGGCCATTGGACATAACCCCGCTATGTACATCCTCCGCCGCCACCACTGGACAAGCCCCGCGGTCCCGGCCACAAACCAAGGACATGCGCTCCCCTCTGTCCACCCCCTCGTTGCCCTCCGCCCGGACATGCTCTCCCCCGGCCTCGGCGAGTGGACATAATGCCACTATGTCCGCTCCCCAATGTCAGCAGTCGACATGCTCATTTGGGTTTGGCCGCGAACCGAGTGATATGTCCAGCGGGGACTGCGAAGAGTGGACATGCCCCTCGGGCCGGTCGCGATCCAGCTGGGCATGTCCATTGTTATGCGGCCGCGGAGAGCCGGTTTAGTGCCTCGCGGACCATGGCGATGAACTCGTCCGGCCGGTTCAGGAGTAACGGGTAGCTGACCACAAGGGTCGGGATGCCGAGCCGCGTGGTGACGTTCCACCGGCGCCGGTCCTCCTCGAAGCTTGTCCGGTCCATATGGAAACCTGCCCCGTCGGTCTCGATGCCGAGCCTGCCATCGACCATGAGATCAAGATGGCCCATTCCCGGGATGTTGACCTGGGACTCCACATGGAACCCGGCCCTCCGTAGCCAGTACCGGGCCATACACTCGATGATGGACTGCGATTGGGGGACGATGCTGCTCACCGTTCGACGCTCCCGCGCGTCGTTGCGGCCGGTCAGCCGCTGCCGCAGCTCGGCGAGGGTTACGCCTTTGACGACGACAGCTGACTCGGCAATGACGAGGCCGTCGAGTTCCGGCAGGCATCGAAGGCTTTGCACCACGGTGTCCAGCAGGGTTGGCGGCGCGGCGGACCGGTGGCAGACAAATCCTGGGTAGTGCCGGCTGTGAGGGACTGCAATATGTGGCTGGCCGGGCGGCTCGAGGACCCAGAGTCCTCTGATTTGCGCTGCCGTGACGCACGCGGGTTCCGCCGGCAGTGATCGAATGGCCGTGAGCTGGGCATCGGCGTCGGGCAGCGCGTAGACGCCGCGCGCCACGCGGGAGACTGCGCCGCTTGCCAGCGCCGACCTGAGCTGGACGTCCGAGACGCCCGCGGCAGCGAGGTGTTTGGCGCGGGCGACGCCGTCGTAGGTTGAAAGCACTTTAATGACATTGACCATGCGGACATGGTGGCGCCGCAGCGTGGGGGCGGAACAGAGCCCGGCGCTGCTATGTGCAAAACGGCATGCCCCTTGTTCGGGGAAGGCCAGGAACATGTCCCTGCGGCCAGGCTGGGGGCAGGTCCGCGGCCAGCACTGGGCATGTCCCGCGGCCGGCGTCGGAGGCGGACATACAGCCCCTATGCCCACCCGCGTCCGCCACAAATGAGCATGTCCCCCGGGTGGGGAAATTGAGCATGTCCCCCGGAGGCTGCCGTCGATGGACATAGTGCCGCCATGTCCACGGGAAGCCGTGAAGAGTGGGCATGTCCCGTGGCGCGGATGAACGAACGGCATGTCCCGTGGCGGGGATGAATAATGGGCATGTCCCGTGGGACGGCCGAGGTGCCGCGGGACGACGGCGGTCCCTAGGCCTGGGTTTCCCTGTAGCGGCGGCACCAGGCCAGCATGACGAGGGTGACCACCGCGATGCCGTAGATCCAGAGATTCCCGGCCAGGTCGCCGATGATCAGGCGCTTGCCATCCCCGAGGGTGGACCACCAGCCCGCCAGCGCGTAGCAGAGGACGCCGCAGGCCGCCGTCGGAAGCGGGGAACGGAACGCGGCACCGAGCCACAGCTCGACGGCGCCCAGCAGCACCAGGGCGGCGGCGGCGCCCCACGGCACCTCGACGCCGGCGACGAGCACGTCCTGGCCGTGCAGCACCGTGCCGGCGAGGGCAACAAAAAGAGCTGCCGGCACGGCGGCGGCAATACCGCCTGCCATACCGGCAGCTCTCTTATTCACAAATGACCCGTTGTTCAGCGCAGGACGCGGAAACTAGACCTTCGCGCGGGCGCGGTTGGCCTTGGCACGCTCGTTCGTGTCCAGGATGACCTTGCGGATACGGATGGAGTCCGGGGTAACTTCAACGCACTCGTCTTCGCGGGCGAATTCGAGGGACTCTTCGAGGGTGAGGTCGCGCGGGGGCGTCAGGTTTTCGAAGGTGTCGGAGGAAGCCGCACGCATGTTGGTGAGCTTCTTTTCCTTGGTGATGTTGACGTCCATGTCGTCGGCGCGGGAGTTCTCGCCGACGATCATGCCCTCGTACACCTCGGAGGTCGGCTTCACGAAGAAGGAACCGCGCTCCTGCAGGTTGATCATGGCGAACGGCGTCACAACACCGGCGCGGTCGGCGATCATGGAACCGTTGGTGCGGTACTCGATCGGGCCGGCCCACGGCTCGTAGCCCTCGGAGATCGAGGCTGCGATGCCGGCGCCGCGGGTGTCCGTGAGGAACTTGGTGCGGAAACCGATCAGGCCACGGGCCGGAACGATGAACTCCATCCGGCACCAGCCGGTGCCGTGGTTGGCCATGTTGGTCATGCGGCCCTTGCGGGCGGCCATGAGCTGCGTGACGGCGCCGAGGTACTCTTCCGGCACGTCGATGGTCATGTGCTCCATCGGCTCGTGGATCTTGCCGTCAACGGTCCGGGTGACAACCTGCGGCTTGCCGACGGTCAGCTCGAAGCCTTCGCGGCGCATCTGCTCGACCAGGATGGCCAGCGCGAGCTCGCCACGTCCCTGGACTTCCCAGGCGTCGGGGCGCTCGGTGGGGAGCACCTTGATGGAGACGTTACCGATCAGTTCCTTGTCCAGGCGGTCCTTGACCTGGCGGGCCGTGACCTTGGCGCCCTTGACCTTGCCGGCCAGCGGGGAGGTGTTGATACCGATGGTCATCGAGATGGCCGGGTCGTCAACGGTGATCAGCGGCAGCGGCTGCGGGTTCTCGGCGTCGGTCAGGGTCTCACCGATGGTGATTTCCTCGATGCCGGCGACGGCGACGATCTCGCCGGGGCCGGCGGAATCGGTCGGGACGCGGTCAAGTGCCTTCGTGGCGAGGAGTTCGGTGATCTTGACGTTCTTGAGCTCACCGTTGGCGCGGGCCCAGGCAACGGTCTGGCCCTTGCGCAGGGTGCCGTTGTAGATGCGCAGCAGGGCGAGGCGGCCGAGGAACGGGGAGGCGTCCAGGTTGGTGACGTGCGCCTGCAGGACACCGTTCGGGTTGTACGTCGGAGCCGGGATGTGCTCGATGATGGCCTGGAACAGCGGCTCCAGGTCCTCGTTCTCCGGAGCGGAGCCGTCGGCGGGCTGCTCGAGGGAGGCGCGGCCAACCTTGGCTGCGGCGTAGACGACGGGGACGTTGAGGATCTTGTCCAGGTCGAGGTCCGGAACTTCGTCGGCGAGGTCGGAGGCCAGGCCCAGGAGCAGGTCCATGGACTCGTGCACAACTTCTTCGATCCGCGCGTCGGGGCGGTCGGTCTTGTTGACCAGCAGGATCACCGGCAGGTGGGCGGCGAGGGCCTTGCGGAGGACGAAGCGGGTCTGGGGCAGCGGGCCCTCAGAGGCGTCAACGAGGAGGACAACGCCGTCGACCATGGACAGGCCGCGCTCGACCTCGCCACCGAAGTCGGCGTGGCCGGGGGTGTCGATGACGTTGATGGTGATGGTCTCGCCCTTGGAGGACGGTCCGTTGTAGGCCACGGTGGTGTTCTTGGCCAGGATCGTGATGCCCTTTTCACGCTCGAGGTCACCGGAGTCCATGACGCGGTCTTCGAGGTGGTTGTGCTCGGCAAAGGAGTTGGTCTGCTTGAGCATGGCGTCGACCAGCGTGGTCTTGCCGTGGTCAACGTGGGCCACGATCGCGACGTTGCGCAGGTCACTGCGCGATGCAGTGGCTACCGCAGTGTTGGTGGTGGTTTCAGACATGCGTTATTGCTCGATTCAGTGGTGAAGTCAGCTGTTGTATCGCGACATTTCCAACCGGAACGCACGACGGATACGCCCCTTTGGCACAGGGCACCTTCATCCATTCTAAACGCTAGGGCATTTATTGGCCTAAAATCCCTTCCGCCCGGCAGAGCGCCGGAGTGGTCAGCGCCGGGGTTCACCGCGCCGGGTGTGAGTAAAGTCACTGGATATTCCTGCCCCGATGCCCCATCATTGCTGAGACAGCAGCAGCCAGCTCGGAGACATCAATGCGCAACACCCCGGCCCTGTTCCGCTTGGTCGCACCGATGATCGCCGTAGGCATCCTTGTTGGCGGCTGCGGGCAGACCTCCTCCCCCCGCACCGCCGGAACCACCGGCAGCGCCGACGCCGGCGCCCCCGGTCTCTACGGCGCAACCGCTCCGGCGCCCGCCGGGGCTCCCGGCGAGCCGATGGCCGCCGGCTCGAACGGCAGCACCAGACTTCCCCAGTCGACCGCCCCGGGCAGCATGCCGGCGGGCACTGTCTACCGGAATCCCGCCAGCGGCCGGAATGAGGTGGTGGTGGAGGACGTCGCTCGGACGGCCGTGCTGATCGGCGACTCACAGTCCGAGCCCGCGTATTCCTGGCCCCGGGCAGCCCTGGCCAGCCTGGGCTACACGGTCCACTTCTGCGGCCGCGGCGGCACCGGCTTCGTCGCGTCCAACGGCAAGACCGGAAATTACATCGACGCCCTGCAGCGCGGCGACTGGCTGCTCCCCTACGGTTCGCCGCCCCTCGTGGTCATTGAGGGCGGCGGGAACGACGCCTCCCGCGGTGCAACCGACCAGCAGATTTCCACGAACGCCGAGCGCCTGATCGCCAGCGTCCGGCAGCGCTACCCCGAGGCGCAGCTGGCCATGGTCGGAACCCTCGCCCGCGGCACGTCCGACGGCGGTGGGCGGCGCACCGAGGTCGATGCACTGCTGGGCACTGTTGCGGCCCAACACGCGATTCCCTTTGTGGGCGTCGGGGACTGGCTGACGCGCTACAGCCTCACCGGGTCGATGGCCGACGGCGTGCACATGAACCCCGAGGGGCACGCGGCACTGGGCGTCCTGCTGGCCCGCCGGCTGGACGACTTCGGTTTGCGTTACGGAAGTCCCGGGCCGGCTGAGCCCGCGGCAACCCGCTGACGCGGCCCGGGCCGCCCCAACGACAAGAGACCAAACGACAGGAGCCGGTGCCCGCCCCGAGGGGCGGACACCGGCTCCTGTGTCAGTCATTTCACTCTGTCCCGATCAGGCAACTTCCGGAGGCAGCATGAGGCGTGCACCAGGGATCGCGTTGAGCAGCGCCTTGGTGTAATCCCGCTGCGGCGCTTCGAAGACGTCGTCGGTCGAACCTGTCTCGACCAGCTTGCCCTTCTCCATGACGCACACGTGGTCGGCGATCTGCCGCACCACCGCGAGGTCGTGGGTGATGAACAGGTAGGTCAGGCCCAGCCGGGACTGCAGTTCCGCGAGCAGGTTCAGCACCTGCGCCTGCACCAGGACGTCCAGGGCGGACACGGCCTCGTCACAGATGATCACTTCGGGATCCAGTGCCAGGGCACGGGCGATGGCGACGCGCTGGCGCTGCCCGCCCGAGAGCTCGTTCGGGTACCGCTGCATGGTGGACTGCGGCAGGGACACCTGGTCCAGCAGTTCGCGGACCTTCTTCTCCCGGCTGGCCTTGTCCCCGATCTTGTGGACCCGCAAGGGTTCCTCGATGGTCCGGTAGATGTTGTACATCGGATCCAGGGAACCGTAGGGGTCCTGGAAGATCGGCTGCACCCGGCGGCGGAAGGCGAAGATCTCCTTGCTGTTCAGCGCGGAGGTGTCGACGCCGTCGAAGATGATCTTGCCGGACGTCGGCTCCAGCAGGTTCAGCACCATCTGCGCCACGGTGGACTTGCCGGAGCCCGACTCGCCCACGATCGCCGTCGTCGTTCCGCGCTTGACGTTGAAGGAGACATCGTCGACGGCGGTGAAGTCGGTCGACTTGCCGAACCCTGCGCGCATCTTGAAGACCTTGCTCAGGTTCTGGATCTGCAGCACGTCTTCAGTCATGGCCGGTTCAACGGCAACGGACTCGCTGGATGCCAGCAGCTCGTCCGTCGAGACGCCGAGTTCCTTGGCCACCTGGATGCGGCGTGATGCCAGCGACGGCGCCGAGGCCACGAGCCGCTGGGTGTAGGGGTGCTGCGGGTTCTGCAGCAGCTCCAGGGACGGACCTGCCTCAACGACGTTGCCGCGGTACATGACCACGACTTTGTCGGCACGTTCGGCGGCGAGGCCGAGGTCGTGGGTGATGAGGAGTACGGAAGTGCCCAGTTCCGAGGTCATCTTCTCGAGGTGGTCCAGGATCTGGCGCTGCACAGTGACGTCCAGGGCCGACGTCGGCTCATCGGCGATGAGCAGGCGGGGCTGGCAGGACAAACCGATGGCGATCAGCGCGCGCTGGCGCATGCCGCCGGAGAACTCGTGCGGGTACTGCTTCGCCCGCCGGGCGGCGTCCGGCAGGCCGGCCTGCGCCAGGACCTCGGCGACGTCGTCCGGGCCGCTGGGGCGGCCGTTCGCCTTCAGTGTTTCCCTGACCTGGTCGCCGATCTTCCAGACCGGGTTCAGGTTGGACATCGGGTCCTGCGGGACCATGCCGATGATGTTGCCGCGCAGTTCGATCATGCGCTTCTCGGACGCGTGTGCGATGTCTTCACCGTCGAGCAGGATCTGCCCGCCGGCGACCCGGCCGTTGCCGGGCAGCAGGCCGATCGCGGCCAGCGCCGTCGTCGACTTGCCGGATCCGGACTCGCCCACAATGGCCACCGTCTCGCCGGGCATGATGGTCAGGTGTGCGTTCCGCACGGCCTGGACCTCGCCGCTGCCGGTCTTGAAGGAAATCGCGAGATCGCGGATTTCCAGCAAGGGCCGGTCGGCCGGGGTTTCGGCTTCTTGAATCGTGACGTCGGAAGTCGTCATGTTTGCCTCCCTCATCGCTGACGGCTCTTCGGATCGAGGGCATCACGGAGGGCGTCGCCCAGCATGATGAAGCTCAACACGGTGATGGACAGGGCTGTTGCCGGGTAGAGCAGCACAGCCGGGTTGGTGCGGATGGACGCCTGCGCGGCGGAGATGTCATTGCCCCAGGACATCACGGAACCGGGCATGCCGATTCCGAGGAACGAGAGCGTGGCTTCGGCAACGATGAAGACGCCGAGTTCCATGGTGGCGAGCACGATGATCGGTGCCAGTGCGTTCGGGAGCACGTGGCTGACCAGGGATCCCAGCCGGGATACACCAAGTGACCGGGCAGCCGTCACGAAGTCGGCGTTGCGAACCTCGATGACAGCGCCGCGGGTGATGCGGGCCATCTGCGGCCAGCCGAGCACCACAAGGACCAGAACCACCGTCCCGACTCCGCGGTTTTCACGCATCAGCGGGAGCTGGGTGAGGACCAGGGCGCCGAGGACGATGGGCAGGGCGAAGAAGATGTCACCGAGACGGGCAATCACCGTATCCACCCAGCCGCCGAAGAAGCCGGCCAGGGCGCCGAGGGTGACGCCGATGATCAGCACGGAGATCACGGAGAACACGCCCACCATGAGCGAAGCCTGGGTGCCGTGGATGATGCGCGAGTAGATGTCGCAGCCCTGGAAGGTGAACCCGAGCGGGTGTCCTTCGGTGGGAGCGCCGTTGGAGTTCGCCAGCACACAGCCGTTGTCCGGGGCAACCTGGGTGAAGAGCCCCGGGAAGATCGCCACGATGATGATCAGCGCGATCATGACCGCGGAAATGATGAAGAGCGGACGACGGCGGAGCTTGCGCCACGCGTCTGCCCAGAGGCTCAGCGGGGCGTCGTCAACCTTGACGGCATCCGTTGCCAGCAGAGGGGTCTCCTCGACCGGGGCAACGAAGTGCTCGAATGTTCGATTAGTTTTCATAGCGGATCCTCGGGTCAAGCCAGGCGTACAGCAGATCGACCAACAGGTTGGCGAGAACGAAGACCAGCACCAGGACGCTCACAATGGCGACCACGGTGGGGCCTTCACTCCGGAGAATGGCCTGGTAGAGCTTTTGGCCAACGCCGGGGACGTTGAAGATGGCTTCGGTCACGATCGCGCCGCCCATGAGGCCGCCCAGGCTTGCGCCGAGGTACGTGATCACGGGGATCAGCGAGTTGCGCAGGACGTGGGTGGTCACCACCTGGCGGCGGGCCAGGCCCTTGGCGGTGGCTGTGCGGACATAGTCGGCGTTCATGTTCTCGATGACGGACGCACGCGTCAGGCGCAGCACGTAGGCGAAGGAGACCATGCCGAGGACGACCGCGGGGAGGATCAGGCTTCCCCACGTGACATTCGAGCCGACCGTGGGTTTGGCCCACCCCAGTTGGACGCCGATCAGCAGCTGCAGCGCGAAGCCGAGCACGAAGGTGGGAATGGCGATCACAACGAGCGAGAGCACGAGGACCGTGCTGTCGAAGAAGCCGCCCTTGCGCAGGCCGGCGACCAGGCCGAACGCGATGCCGAAGACGCCCTGGATGATGAGGGCCTCGATGGCGAGCATGGCCGTGACGGGGAAGACACGGGCCAGGGTGTCGGCGATCGGCTGGCCGGTGAAGTCGACGCCGAGGTTGAAGGTGAAGAGGTTCTTGAGGAACAGCCCGTACTGGACCCAGAACGGTTCGTCCAGGTTGTACTGCTGGCGCAGCTGCGCGATGACCGCCTCGCTCGGCGGGCGGTCGCCGAAGAGTGCACGGATGGGGTCGCCCGGAAGGGCAAAGACCATGAAGTAGACGAGCAGGGTGGTTCCGAGGAATACCGGAATGACCTGCAGCAGGCGCCGGAGGATGAACTGGATCACAGCAGCGCCTCCGGTGAGATGGTGGAACGAAGGGGAATCATGGGGGACAGCTTCCTGCCGGTTTCAAGCATATGGGGGTCCGGCAAGGCCGGACCCCCAAGCTTTAGTGATGTGGAAAAGAGTTCCGCAGAACTCAGGAACTACTTGGCCGTGATGGCCCAGTACTGCAGAACGCCGTTCCAGCCGGAGTCAACGTTGCTGACATTCTGGCTCCAGACGGCCTGGCGTGCGGAGTACCACAGCGGCAGGTTGGGGAGGTCCTTGAACAGGATCTCCTGTGCCTGGGTGAACTTCTTGTTGGCGTCGTCCGTGGACTTGGCGCCGAGGCCCTCGTTGAGGAGCTTGTCGAACTCAGGGTTCGTGTAGCCCTCGTAGTTGGCGCTGGCGCCGGTCTTCAGGAGCGGGCCGAGGAAGTTGTAGAGCGACGGGTAGTCGGCCTGCCAGCCGGCGCGGGTCAGGCCCGGCAGCTCCTTGGCGGTACGCAGCTTCAGGATTTCGGCGAACTTGGCGAACGGCTGGCCTTCGGCCTTGATTCCCAGGTTGTTCTTGAAGTTGTTGGCAACGGCGTCGATCCATTCCTTGTTGCCGCCGTCGGTGTTGTACGCGAGCTGCAGGGTCTTGTCTGCGGGCCACGGGCTGATGGCGTCAGCCTTGGTCCAGAGGTCCTTCGCCTTGGCGGCGTCGAACTTCAGGACCTCGGAACCGGCAACGTTTTCGTTGTAGCCGTCAACAGCCGGGGACGTGAAGTCCTTGGCCGGGATGCGGGTGCCGGAGAAGATGACCTTGGTGATCTCGTCGCGGTTGATCGCCATGGAGAGGGCCTGGCGGCGCAGCTGGCCCGCTTCGCCCTGGAACTCGGGCAGGTAGCCCGGGATGTTCAGGGTGGAGTTGCCGGCGTACGGCTTGTTCAGGTTGTTCTCCGGGAAGTCCATGGTGTAGGTCTTCAGGGCGTTCGTGGGCAGAACGTCAGTGACGTCCAGGTTGTTGGCCTGGATGTCGGTGTAGGCCGGGGCCGGATCGGTGTAGAACTTGAAGGTCACGCCGCCGTTCTTGGCTTCGCGGGCACCCTTGTAGTCAGCGTTCTTGACCAGGGCGATCTGGCTGTCGTGCTGCCAGGCGCCTTCCTTCTCCATCTTGTACGGGCCGTTGCCGATCGGGTTCTCGCCGAACTTCTTCGGGTCCTTGATGGCGTCGGCGGGCAGCGGCATGAATGCCGAGTAGCCCAGGCGCAGCGGCCAGTCGGCCTCCGGCTGCGTCAGCTTGACCGTGATCGTGGAATCATCCTTCAGCGCAAGGCCGGAAAGGGTCTGGGCGGTCGGGGCGGGAACTTCAGTTTCCTTGCCGTCCGCTCCCATCTGCTTCGAGGTGGCGCTGACGGCGTCGTAGCCCTCGACGGACTCGAAGAAGCTGCTGTTGCCCTGCGCGTTGGTGCTCAGCGCGGCAAAGTTCCAGGCGTCAACGAAGCTCTTGGCGGTGACTGCCTCGCCGTTGGTGAACTTGGTGCCCGACTTGACCTTGATGGTGTAGTTCTGGCCGTCCGGGGATTCGATGGACTCGGCCAGGGCGTTAACCGACTTGCCACTGGGGTCGTAGCTGGTGAGGCCCTCGAAGAGGAGCTCGACTACGCGGCCGCCGTAAACTTCGCCGGTGTTGGCGGGCATCAGGGGGTTCTGCGGTTCGTTGCTGTACGCGGTGATGACCTTGTTGGGGTCGCCGGCTGCCTGGCTGGCACCGTTTGAGGTGCCGCCTCCGGCGCCGCATCCGGTCAGGGCGAGAGCGGCGATGGCCACCATGCCCAGTGCTTTGGAAGTGCGCGAAAAACGCATTCCGCCTCCTAAGAGTTGTGGGAGTTCGTGAGGGAAAAACTTATGCTTCCCCGTAGGCAGGCACAGAGGTATCCCCTGTGACGTGGCCTACATATACGAGTAGCCTAACCCCAGATTGTCCAGATGGTGGAACTCTGTTGCCAAACCGTGACCCGACAAAAGCATGACCGCTAGCGTCAAGCGCAATGTATTTCAAGTCACACGCTACCGGCTGGTAGTATTCGGCGCCCGGTAATCCCGGTTAGCGTGAGTTAACTCGATTCGGCACCCAGAAGCTGCGCCCGCAACTCGCGGCGTTCCCGCTGCTTTTCCGGATCCGGCAGCGGCACCGCAGCCAGGAGACGCTGGGTGTAAGGCTCCTGCGGATTGCGAAGGATCTGGTCCCGGGTGCCCTGCTCGACGATGCGGCCGCGCTGCATCACGCAGATCCGGTCCGCCAGCACATCGACGACAGCGAGGTCGTGGGTGACGAAAAGGCAGGCGAACCCGAGCTCCTTCTGCAGGTTCTGGAACAGGTCCAGCACCTTGGCCTGCACGGACACGTCCAGTGCCGAGGTGGGCTCGTCGGCGACCATCAGCTTGGGCTTGAGAGATAGCGCCCGGGCAATGCCCACCCGCTGCTTCTGCCCGCCGGACAGTTCGTGCGGGTAGCGGTTGCGGTAGTTGCGCGGGAGCTCGACCTGATCCAGCAGCGCCTCGATCCGCTGCTGCAGCTCGGCGCCTTTCGCCACACCGGACAGGAACATCGGCTCGCCGATGCTCTCGCCAATGGGGAGCCGCGGGTTCAGGGACGACGACGGGTCCTGGAACACCATGCCGACATGGCGGCGCATCTCCTGGAGCTGCCGGCCGTTCCGCTTCGCGGCCGAAATGTCCTGGCCGACGACCTTCATGGTGCCGGCGGCGACCGGCAACAGCCCGACGGCGGCGCGGCCGATGGTGGTCTTGCCCGAACCGGACTCCCCCACCAGCCCGACGACCTGTCCCGGGTAGATCGCCAGGTTGGCGCCTTCCACGGCGCGGAAGGCGGGCACGCGGCCCTGCTTGGGGTATTCGATGGCCACGTCGGTCAGTTCCAGCACCGGCTGGCCCTGCGGTTTGGCGGCTTCCGCGGCGGCCAGGGCGGCGGCGTTTTCACGCTCGCGCCGGAGGAGCTGCTCCTCCGGGATGGAGGTGAGTTCTGCATGCGTGGCGGCGGCGAGTGCTGCCGTGACGTCCACTTCCGCGGCGGAGTCCGCGCCGCCCTGCCCCAGGTGCGGGACGGCGGCCAGGAGGGCCTTGGTGTATTCGTGCTGCGGGTTGTGGAAGATCTCGGCCGCCGTGCCGGTTTCCACGATCACGCCGCGGCGCATCACGGCGATGCGGTCGGCAAGGTCGGCCACGACGCCCATGTCGTGGGTGATCAGCACGATGGCGCTGTCCAGCTTGTTGCGCAGGTTGCGCATAAGGTCCAGAATTTCCGCCTGGACCGTCACGTCGAGTGCCGTGGTGGGCTCGTCGGCGATGAGCAGTTTGGGATCGCAGGACAGCGACTGCGCGATCATGGCCCGCTGCCGCTGGCCGCCCGAGAGCTGGTGGGGATAGGAGCGGAACGCCTTCTCCGGGTCAGGCAGCTCCACGAGCTCGAGCATGCGCAGGGCCCGGAGCCGGGCTTCGTCGGGAGAGACCTCGCTGTGCAGCCGCACCGTCTCTACGATCTGAGCGCCCACGGTGTAGACCGGGTTCAGGGCCGTCATCGGCTCCTGGAAGATCACGGCCACTTCCTTGCCGCGGACCGCACGGATATTGGCTTCGTTGGCCCCCAGCAACTCCTGTCCGGCGAGCTTGACACTTCCACTCACACGGCTGTTGCTCGGCAGCAGGCCCAGCAGGGCCATGGAGCTGGCACTCTTGCCGGAGCCGGACTCGCCCACGATCGCCAGCACCTCGCCGGCCCGTACCTCGTAGTTCAGGCCGATGGCGGCCGGCACCCATTTCTTGTCCACGCCGAAATCGACGCTCAGGCCGCGGACCTCCAGTACGGGCTCGTTCCTGCCCGGCACGGGGGTGATGGCCGGATCGAGGGTGATGAAGTCAGTCATGATGGGGCTTTCCTTCCACCCGGGCCGCCGGTCCACCGGGGATTAGTGCTGCGGCTCGGAATACTGAATTATTGGGGGCATGAGCTCTGCGCCACATGCCGGTACCGTCGAAATCTTCAAAGCCCGAACGAACGCCTGGTTCGCCTGGCTGTCCTGGTCCGTCGCCGCACTGGGCATAGTCGTCACGGCGGTCACCGCCGGCCCGGCGGCCCTGGCCGGAACGGCGCCGCTGCTGCTGATCGCGTTCCTCGGCTGGCAGCTGTTCTGGATGCCCGCCGTCGTGGTGCACGACGGCGGGGTGACCCTGGAGAACCCGTTCCGGTCCGTCCTGGTGCCGTGGGCAGCGCTGGTGCATGTCGACACCCGCTTTGCCCTCACCCTGGTCACGGCCCATAAGAGCTACGCGGCCTGGGCCGCGCCGGCTCCCGGCATCTGGGGCGGGCGCAATGCCCAGCCCGAAGACCTCCGGGGCCTGCCGGCAACAACGTACGGTCCGGGCCAGTCCGTGCGGCCCGGGGACCTCAAAACCACGGA
Source organism: Arthrobacter sp. 05N429 (assembly GCF_056397045.1). NCBI lineage: Bacteria > Bacillati > Actinomycetota > Actinomycetes > Micrococcales > Micrococcaceae > Arthrobacter > Arthrobacter sp. 05N429. The sequence continues at coordinate 496,627 of NZ_JBFTMQ010000001.1, read as the reverse complement.
CTCCGGCCAGGCAGCCCGCCTCGTGCGGGCGCGCTGGCAGGAACTGGTGGAAAGCGGCGCGCTGGCCGCCGGCGATGCCGCCACCACAGCCGTGAAGGTGACGTACCGCTGGGCGGCGGGCGGCGCCGTCGTACTGTTGCTGGCGGCCAGCTACTGGGCGATTGCCGCCCAGTAGCCCGCCCGCGCACGTGCTGCAGGTGGCGGCCACCTAGTCGCCCTTGGTTCCGTCGAACGCGGTGACGGGTGTCGCCCCGAGCGGATGCCCGGTGTCCTTGGCTTTCTTCGCATTGAACTTCTTCTGCCGCGGATCGAAGGCGTCCCGCAGGCCGTCGCCGATGAAGTTGATGCTGAGGCAGATCAGCACGATGAACAGGCCCGGGAACCAGAACAGCCACGGGCGGGTGGCGAAGGCCTCCTGGTTCTGCGAAATGAGCAGCCCCAGTGACGTGTCCGGGGCCTTGACGCCGACGCCGAGGTAGCTCAGGGCCGTCTCGGTGAGGATCGCGGCGGACATCGTCAGCGTGACGTTGACGATCAGCACGCCGATGGCGTTGGGCAGGATGTGCTTGAAGATGATCCGGGCATTGCTCGCGCCCGAGATGCGTGCGGCGTCCACGAACTCGCGTTCGCGCAGCGAGAGGAATTCTCCGCGCATCAGGCGGGCGAGTCCCACCCAGGTGATCAGGCCGAGGAAAATGCCCAGCGCGAGGATGCCGTTGGTGCTGGCGAACGAGGCGAACCAGCTGCCGGAGTCCCGTCGGCCGGCCATCTGTGCCATCACGGCAGCGAGCAGGAGCGCCGGAATGATGATGATGACGTCGGTGAGGCGCATCAGCACTGCTTCGGTCCAGCCGCGGAAGTAGCCGGCCAGGGCGCCGACCACGACGCCGATAAAGCCGGCGATGAGTCCGATCACCACCATGACAGTGATCGACTGCTGGGCGCCGCGCATGGTCATGGCGAAGAGGTCGCGGCCGATCCGGTCCTGGCCGAAGGGGTGTTCGCCCCAGGCGAGCGGCCACAGCGAGGCGGTGGGCACACCGTCGTTGACCAGGGGTGACACTTCCTCGTGGTTGTATTTCCACCAGCCGGGGATGCCCCAGTAGCCCACGGAGGTGAAGGCCATGACAAAAATGATGGCGAAGGCGACCAGTCCGATGATGGCGCCGGAGTGGCCCAGGAACCGTTTCCGGACGATCTGCCCTTGGCTCAGGCCCTTGGCTTCGAGGATCGGCTCGATGCCGGCCGCGGGCTGCCGCAGCCCGGCGTCGTCTTCGGCCATGATCTCGTCCTGCTGACTTGGCTGGCTCATGCTTTTACCCTTACGCGTGGATCAAGTGCGGAGTACGCAAGGTCCGCAATGAGGTTGAAACCCATGGCCGTGATGGCCACACAGAGGAAGACGCCCATGACGGGGTTGGGATCGACGTGCTGGATGCCGTCGAGGAACAGGAAGCCCATCCCCCGGACCGAGAAGACGGTCTCAGTGATGACGGCGCCGCCGATCAGCCCGCCGATGTCGAAGGCGACGATGGTGGCGATCGGGATCAGCGCGTTGCGGAAGGCATGGCGCATCACGACGGTCCGTTCCGACAGGCCCTTCGCCCGGGCGGTCCGGATGTAGTCCATGTTCATGATTTCCAGCATCGAGGCACGGGTGAAGCGTGTGTAGCCGGCCAGCGAAATCAGGATGAGCGCCAGGGTCGGAAGGATCAGGTGCGTGAACGAATCCAGGCTCAGGGTCCAGAAGTCGCCTTCGATGTTCGGGGTGCTGGCGCCGATGGTGGCAATGGGGCGGCCCCGGACCCGGCTGTTGTTGAAGTAGCCGGGCCACGCCTGCATGTAGCGGTCCAGCAGGATCAGGAATCCGACCAGGAACGACGTGAGCGCCGCAGCCCGCATGGACTGTCCGCGGTCGTAGCCGCCCATGAGGTAACCGATGCCCAGTCCGACCAGAATCGCCGCGACAGCGAGGAGCACGATCATCAGGAACGTTGCATCGTTAAGCAGCGGCTGGATGACGAAATAGACAACCAGTCCGACGCCGACGGCGATCAGCGCCGACTGCAGCGCCTTGCGGTTCTTGAGCCCTGCGGAAAGCAGGGTCACGGCGAACGCAATGCCGACGCCGGCGATCGCAATGACCACCGGGCCCAGACCGGGCGTTTTGAACCACTCGGTGGCGGAGAAGTACATCAGCACAGCGGCACCGAACAAGAAGACGACGCCGCCGATGAGCAGCCTGCGCTTCATCTCGCCGCCGACCGTCACGGCTGTCAGCACACCAAGGACGGCCCCGATGGCGAGGGCTGCCGGTATGGGTATCTCGGGATTCCTGAGGAAGTTGTTGAACCCGATGGCGCCGAACTCCTTCAGGAGGACCGCGACCCAGAAGATCGGGAGGGAGAAGAACAGGAAGGCCATGAACGTCACGCCGTAGTCCAGCGTGCTGTACTGGCGCAGGGCCGTGATGATGCCGAGCGTGATGCCGATCAGGATCGCCAGCACGGTGGCTCCGGTGACCAGGGTCAGTGTCTGGACCAGCGCGTGCCCCAGGGCGTCCGTGATGGGCTGGCCTGCGATGTTCTTGCCCAGGTCGCAGGCGTCAGCGAACGGGATGAGGCACCCGGCCGCACCGCCGAGCCACTGGAAATAACGGATGGGAGCAGGTGTGTCCAGTTGCAGCAGTTCGATGCGGGCGTCCATCAGCTGCTGTTTGTTGGCGGCGCTGATGGCGCGGAATTCCTCGAGGGGATCGCCTGACGCCGCTGTCAGGAGATACACCAGAAAGGACGCGCCGAGAAGTATGAGGGCGGCAGTGATAAGCCGCCGGACTATGTAGGTCACCATTGGAATAGAACCTCGGTATTCGGGCCCAGGGGTTGCCCGGACCGGTCGCAGAGTTTGGCCGTTGTCCCGCGATGGTGGGGCGGGGCCCGCCGTCGTCGTGGGGGTGTCGCTAGAAAGGCGTCGGGACCAAATTGCCCGGTCCCGACGCCTTTAGCTAGCAAGTGTTACTTGCGTTCGTCGGCTACTTCTGTGCCCACTCCCAGAAGTTCCACCAGACACCGGTCTGGTTCGGCATGTACTTCACGCCGGTGATGCGGTCGCTGTACGCGTCCACGCCGACTGCCTGGAACAGCGGCAGGCCGTAGGCGGAATCCCAGATCTTCTTGTCGATCTGCTTGATGAGCCCGTCCTGCTTGGCCTTGTCGGTGGTGACAATCAGTTCGTCCATCAGCTTGTCGGCTTCCGGATCGGTGAACAGGTTGAAGTTCGAGTCGTTGCCCGACTTGAAGATCTGCGGAACGCCGGAGACGCCAACACCCGAGTTGATCCAGCCGAAGATGGTCGCATCGTAGGAGCCGTCGCCGAGGGCCTTGCCCCAGTCAGACTTGCCGAGTCCGCCGTCGACGATCTTGAAGCCGGCCTTGGAGGCGGACTCGCTGATCAGCGCGAACATGTCGGCACGGTTGGGGTTGTCCTTGTTGTACATGATGCGGACTTCAGGCGTGGCACCGTTGAGGAGCTTCTTTGCACCTTCGATGTCCACGTCCTGGTAGGCCGAAGAACCGTTTTCCTTGACGGAATCGGCGTACAGGGCCTGGTCCGGGACAAACAGCTGCGAGTCCAGCGGTGCGGCCTTCGGGTCCAGCTTCTTGACGATCTTGTCGACGATGTCCTTGCGCGGGACGCTCTTCATGAACGCTTCGCGGACACTCTTCTCAGCGAACACGCCGCTGTAGTTAAGGTCGATGTGGTCGTAGGAAAGCTGGTTTCCGACCTCAACCGTGACGCCCTGGCTCTCAAGCGCCTTCAGCTGCTCCACCGTGTCGGCCGAGGCCTGCGGTGCGATGATGTCGGCTTCGCCGTTCTTGAGCGCCTGCACCTGGGCGGGAGCGGAACCGATGTAGCGGACCGTGATTTCGTCCAGCTTGGCTTCCGGACCCCAGTTGTAGTCCTTGTTCTTGATCATGGTCAGGGACTGGTCCTGGTTGACACCCTTGACGATGTAGGGGCCGTTGGAGAGGTAGAGGCTCGGGTCGGCCGGCAGGGTCTTGGAGTCGAAGCCGGTGTTCCACATCTCCGCCATTGCCTGGAGCTGCGCGTTGGCCGGCTTCGGCGCCTTGGCGTCGCCGCGCGGCATGCCCTTGACCAGGTCAACGAATGCCTTGGCATCCGCCAGTCCGGCCTTCTTGGCCAGGACGTGCGCCGGGATGTCGATGCCGGGGCCGCCAATGGCGATTTCCCAGTCGGCAAACGGCTTTGAGTAGGTCAGGGTCATGGAACGGTTGTCCGCGCCAAGCTCCGGGAAGTCCGTCAGGGCGATGCCCGTGGGGTCACCGGCATAGGAGAAGTAGGACGTTCCGGTCTTCGCCTCTGCGTCGGCGTCGTCGTAGTACCCGGAGAAGGCGGCCCACTGCAGCACGAGGTCGGCTGCGGTGACGGGAGTGCCGTCGGACCACTTCACGCCTTCGTTGATGGTGTACTTAACCGTCAGCGGGTTGTCCGAGGTCTTTTCCATCTTGCCGAACTTTTCGTTGCGAACAACGTTCAGCTTGTTGTCGATGTAGAAGAACCCCGAGTGGGTGGCGTAGCTGATCTTCGAGTTGATGTCGGTGTTGCCGTCCGCCGTGTTGGGGTTGAACGTGTTGAACGCGTTCACCTCTACGACTGTTGCAGATCCGCCTGATTTGCTTGCTGCCGCAGCGGTGGTCGGGGTTGTCCCGCCACTGTTGCCCGCGCAGGCGCTGAGGGCGAGGGCAGCTGCTGCTGCCACGCCCACTGCTTTGGAAATACGACCGAAGCGCATTCCGCCTCCTTGTTTCTGTGGTGTGGTTGAGACCGAGGCCGTAGGCACCGGGCAGACGTCCACACTCCCCCAGCGGCAGTGTGGCCCGTCTCACATGGGATGTAGCGTAAGCCCCAAAATCCACCCTGCGCGAGGAAAGTTGACCAGCTGTAAAGTTCGTTACAGAGCTGCAACATTTGACGGCGGTCCGCGGGCCAGATTCCCCACAATCTATTGACGTGGAGGCGCACGGGCGCTAATCTCCCCCGGACACAGGAAAGACCCCGATTCAACAATCGGGGCCTTTCGAGTTAATCCTTAATTACTTGATGAATTCATCAAAACCGTCAGACGTTGAAGCGGAACTCCACCACGTCGCCGTCGGCCATCACGTATTCCTTGCCTTCAATACGGACCTTGCCGCGGGACTTGGCCTCCGCCATGGAGCCGGCTTCGATGAGGTCGTCGAAGGAGACGACCTCGGCCTTGATGAAGCCGCGCTGGAAGTCGGAGTGGATCACGCCGGCCGCCTGCGGCGCGGTGTCGCCCTGGTGGATCGTCCAGGCCCGGGTTTCCTTGGGCCCTGCGGTGAGGTAGGTCTGCAGCCCCAGGGTGTGGAAGCCGACGCGGGCCAGCTGGTCCAGGCCTGATTCGTCCTGGCCGTTCATCTCCAGCATTTCGCGGGCCTCTTCCTCGTCGAGCTCAACGAGGTCGGACTCGAGCTTGGCGTCGAGGAAGATCGCGTCCGCCGGGGCAACCATGGCCCGCAGTTCGTCCTGCTTCTCCGGGCTGCCCAGGATTCCCTCGTCCGCGTTGAAGACGTAGATCACCGGTTTGGCGGTCAGGAGGCCGAGCTCCTTGAGGTGCTCCATCTCCAGCTTGTCGCTCTTGACCGAGGAAAAAATGGTGTCGCCGCGCTCCAGGACAACCTGGGCAGCCTTGATGGCGGCCAGCTCGGCCGCTTCCCGCTTCTTGATCTTGACTTCTTTTTCGATCCGGGGAATGGCGTTTTCGATGGTCTGAAGGTCGGCCAGGATCAGCTCGGTGTTGATGATCTCCATGTCCGAGCGGGGATCCACCTTACCGTCGACGTGAATGACGTCGGGGTCATCAAACACGCGGATAACCTGGACGATGGCCTGGGCCTCGCGGATGTTGGCCAGGAACTTGTTGCCCAGGCCTTCGCCCTCCGACGCGCCTTTCACGATCCCGGCGATGTCCACGAAGGACACCGGAGCGGGCAGCAGGCGCTGGGAGCCGAAAACGGCGGCCAGCTTGGCAAGCCGCGGGTCCGGCAGGTTGACGACACCGACATTGGGCTCGATCGTCGCGAACGGGTAGTTCGCTGCGAGCACCTGGTTACGGGTCAGTGCGTTGAAAAGTGTTGATTTGCCGACGTTGGGCAGTCCGACGATGCCAATAGTAAGAGCCACGAGTACTAATTCTACCTGCTGTGGCCGGGGACCCCGCGACGGCCCGGACGCCCCTTGCCCGGACGCCCGTCCGGCCGTCTGCCGGGCTGGATGCGTAGCCGTCCGCCGGGCGTCATCCGGAAACTGTCACAGGGGCATGCCAAAGTGAAGGCATGGATGCTTTTGGATTGATTCTTGCCTTGCTTATGCTGCTCGTCGGCGCAGTCGCCGGAGCAGCGGTGGTCTACGTGCTGCTCCGTCGCCGCACGCTCGCCGTGGAGCAGGACTTCGACGCCGTGTCGGCCCGGCTCTCGGACGTCAGCGCGCAGTTCGCCGCGGCCGACGCCGAGAGGCGGCTTCTGGCTGCGCAGAACCGGGACCTCGGCGAGTCCCGCAACCAGGACGGCAGTGTCCTGCGCGCCCTGGCGCCGGTGGCGGAAAAGCTCACCGCGGTGCAGCAGCAGGTGTCACTGCTGGAGCGCGACCGCCTGGAGCAGTACGGACAGCTGGCCCAGCAGCTGCAGGAGGCCCGGCTGTCCGACGAGCAGCTGCTGCGCTCGACGCACGCGCTGGAGTCCGCGCTGCGGTCCAACAGCGCCCGCGGCCAGTGGGGCGAGGTCCAGCTGCGCCGCGTGGTCGAGGCGGCCGGGATGCTGCGCCATGTCGATTTCCATGAACAAGTCCACAGCGGGCAGCAGCACGGTACCGCGGCGGAGACCAGTGTCCGTCCCGACCTCGTGGTGCAGCTTCCCGGCGCGAAGCAGCTGGTGGTCGACGCCAAGGTGCCGCTTACGGCCTATCTGGCGGCGCAGGAGCTGGGGGCCTCCGCCGGCGGGCAGCAATACGCGCAGACCCTGACAGGGCAGCAGGCCCATCTCTTGGCCCATGCCAAGGCCCTGAAGGCCCACGTCGACGCGCTGAGCAGCAAGAAGTACTGGGACATTCCCGGCAACTCCCCGGAGCTTGTGGTCTGCTTCCTGCCGGCCGAGTCGATTCTTGCGGCTGCACTGTCGGCGGACCCGGCTCTGCTGGACTACGCGTTGTCCAGGAACGTCGTGCTGGCCTCACCTTCAACCCTGCTGGCTGTCCTGAAGTCCGTCGCCTTCACCTGGCGCCAGGACGTGCTGACGGACAGTGCCCGGGAGCTCTTCGAACTCGCCCACCAGCTCTATGAGCGGATGGGAACGCTTGGCGAGAACGTCACGAAGCTGGGCGCGTCGCTCAAGACGTCGGTGGACCGCTACAACTCCATGGTGGGCACGCTGGAGGCCCGGGTGCTGCCGACCGCACGGAAACTCAATGCCCTGGACGCGGCGGGCCTGACGACGCCGGCGGCCGTTGAGGTGACGCCGCGCTCCGTGGCCGCCCCGGAACTCCAGCCCGGGAACGGGCCTGCTCTTGAGTCCGGGGGCGTGTCCGGTGGCCGCCGGATGGACAACGCGGCGGACGACGCGGCGGACGCTTCAGGCGAGGAGGACAGGGAGTCGGCCGCCTAGAAAAACGGCCGGCTACGGATGCCTAGGAGGTCTGTGAAGCGCGTGACCCGCGGCCGCCGAGGGCACGGGTCACGTCGCCGGCCTGCTTCAGGGTGGCGCGAAGCTCCTTGGGCAATGAGAAGAGCAGATCCTCTTCGGCCGTGACCACTTCTTCCACCGAGCCGTAGCCGTAATCGGCAAGCAGGCGCAGGACGTCCTTGACCAGAACTTCCGGTACCGAAGCACCGGAGGTGACACCGACGGTGGCCACGCCTTCGAACCAGGTCTCGTCCACCTCGTTGGCGAAATCCACGCGGTAGGAGGCCTTCGCACCGTACTCCAGCGCCACCTCCACGAGCCGGACCGAGTTCGAGGAGTTGGCCGATCCGACCACAATCACGAGGTCGGCCTGCGGGGAGATCTTCTTGATGGCCACCTGGCGGTTGGTGGTCGCGTAGCAGATGTCGTCGCTGGGCGGGTCCTGCAGGGTGGGGAACCGTTCCTTGAGGAGGCGGACGGTTTCCATGGTTTCGTCCACGCTGAGGGTGGTCTGGGACAGCCAGATGACCTTCTCCGGGTCCCGGACCGTCACCTTGTCGACCTCGTGCGGGCCGTTGATGATCTGGATGTGCTCCGGGGCCTCGCCCGCGGTTCCTTCAACTTCCTCGTGGCCGTCATGGCCGATCAGCAGGATGTCGAAGTCGTCCTTGGCGAAGCGCACGGCCTCTTTGTGCACCTTGGTCACGAGGGGGCAGGTGGCGTCGATGGTCCGCAGCCCGCGGTCCTCGGCGGATTGGACCACGGCCGGTGAGACACCGTGCGCGGAGAAAATCACCAGAGCGCCCTCGGGGACCTCGTCGGTCTCGTCAACGAAGATGGCGCCCTTTTCTTCCAGCGAGCTGACCACATGCACGTTGTGGACGATCTGCTTGCGGACGTAGACCGGCGGACCGTAGTGTTCCAGCGCCTTTTCCACCGCGATGACCGCACGGTCGACGCCGGCGCAGTAGCCGCGCGGGGCTGCGAGGAGGACCTTCTTTGTGCCGGAGACCGGGGCTGCCGCCAGGACTTCTTCCGGCGTACGCCGCCGGCGCGGAACGGTTGGCATCGGAATGGAAACAGCGGTGGAAGTCATGCCCCAATGCTACCGGTGTTGAGCGGGCCGCCGTCGTGGCCGGGACTCAGGCGCGGCGGCGCCCGCCGACGACGCGCAGGACGAGCCCGGCCGCCAGCAGAACACCGCCTGCTATGGCGGACGCCAGCACCCACTGCCCGAAACTTGAGCTGGCGGCCACGACGAACTCGTTCTTGAAGATCTCCGCGACTTCATTGCCGCTGCTCGTGGCCGTCACGGCACGCCCGGCGGCGTCGGCGGCCAGCGTCCAGACGCCGGCCAGCACGAGGGTCCCGAGCCCGATCCCGGCAACGACTGCCCAGCGCCGCCGGGCGGCCACGAAGGCCAGCGCGAAGGCGATCAGCGCACCGGCCGCCACGGCGTAGCCCATCGGCGCGAAGGCGGCCACCCGGTCGAGGACCTGCCGGTGTTCGGGCTGTCCGATGGTGACCAGCAACTGCTCCGGGGCCTCCAGCGGCAGGGTCGTGGCATCCGCCACCTGCTTCGCCACCAGACCCACAAGTGGCGCAAGGTCCAGGGTCAGCGCAGTGACGCCGTCGCCCTCTGCAGGGCCGGCAGCGGGGTCGGCGAAATTCAGCCGGTGGCTCTTGCGGAGTGTTTCGGTCCAGGCGTCGGGGTAGCCGGGCATGCTGGTCAGGGACTGTGCGGCGCTTTCCAGGATGGGCGTGACCAGTCCGGTGAGCGCTTCGGGGATCCGGTCCGCGCCAAGGCTGCCGACGGAGGCCGAGGCCAGCCGCTCCTGGAATGCCGGGTCCTTGCCGAGCGGTGCGGTGAACACCACGAAGCCGTCCTCCTGGACAATGTTCCGGTCCACCCACATGGCCGGAACGGCGACAGCCGCCAGGACAAGGCCGATGAGGACCGCTACGGCCGAGACAAAAGTGCGCACAAAGAATCCTAGGAGGTTGATGGGTAGTGCCATCCTACGGGGGCGGCCGGCGGAAGGATAAAGTCGGTCCCCGATGGTAGAGCTATGGATAGAGTTGAAACAGACAAGTTCGAGTTGTCTGCCGGTGCCCTTCCGGACGCGCGATCGCTGAGGGGCGTTCCTGCTGACAGCCCCGCTCCGGCAAAGGACAACCACCATATGCACAAGGCCATCTCCGCCCCGGGGTCCCGGCATGTCTGAGGACGTCGCGGCTGCCACCACGGTCCCGGCCACTGCCGCCGAGACCAGCCCGGACAACCCCTGGCCGCTGCAGCTGCTGTCCCAAAAACTCAAGATGCACATCGACCGGGCCCCGTCCGCCTGGGTCGAAGGCCAGGTCATCGAAATGAACCGCCGGGGCACCAACGCCTACCTGACGCTGCGGGACATTGACGCCGAGATCTCCCTCCCGGCGTCCGCCTGGACCAAGGTCCTGGACCGGCAGGAAATCCCGCTGGAACGGGGTTCCCGGGTGGTGGCCCTGATCAAGGCCGAATTCTGGCTCAAGACCGGCCGGCTGAACATGTCCGTGAAGGACATCCGGCCGGTGGGCCTCGGGGACCTGCTCGCCAGGATCGAACGGCTGCGCCATGCCCTGGCCGCGGAAGGGCTGTTTTCCGACGCCCGCAAGAAGCGCCTGCCTTTGCTCCCCCACCGGATCGGCCTGATCACCGGCCGCGATTCGGACGCCAAAAAGGACGTGCTCCGCAACGCGGCCCTGCGCTGGCCCGCCGTCGAATTCGAAGTCCGCGAGGTGGCCGTGCAGGGCAATACCGCGGTCGCTCAGGTGATCGCGGCCTTGCGCGAGCTGGATGCGGACCCCCATGTGGACGTGATCGTCATCGCCCGCGGCGGCGGCGCCTTGGAGGATCTGCTGCCGTTCAGCAACGAGGAACTCATCCGGGCGGTGTCCGCCGCCGCCACCCCGGTGGTGAGCGCAATCGGCCACGAGGCGGACCGGCCGATCCTGGACGATGTCGCGGACCTGCGCGCCTCCACGCCGACCGACGCCGCCAAGCGGATCGTCCCGGACGTCGTGGAAGAGCTTGCGCGCGTGCGCCAGGCCCGGGACCAGCTGCGCCGTGGCGCTGTCCGGCTGGTGGACCGTGAAACCGACCGCCTGGCCTCCTTGCGCTCCCGTCCCGTACTGGCGTCCCCCGAGGTTATGGTCAGCATCCGGCACGACGACGTCGAACGGCTCAAGGGCCGCTCCCAGGCGGCGGTCACCACCGCCGTCGTCCGGGCCGCCGACCAACTGGTCCACCTCAAGGCCCAGGTCCGCGCCCTCTCGCCGCAGAAAACCCTGGACCGGGGTTACGCCGTGGTACAGCTCGCCGGTGCCGGATCGGATCCCGGGGTCCGCCGGGACGTCGTACGGCACCCCGACCAGGCGCCGTCGGGCACACCGCTGACCGTCCGCGTGGCCGGGGGCCGGTTCACCGCGGAGTCGACCGGCGAGCAGGAACCCGCCGAAGAGTGACGCGCCATCCGGCCGGGCCCAGCGGGCCGGCCGGCCACCATACCCGAACAATCCGTCCTGCGGGACACAGCAAGGAGCAACACGCCATGGCAGCAGACGCAACGCCGCACACCGACATCGAGGGTCTGAGCTACGAGGAAGCCCGTGAGCAGCTCGTCGGCGTCGTCAGCCGGCTGGAAGCCGGCGGGGCGAGCCTCGAGGAGTCCCTGGCGCTCTGGGAACGCGGCGAGGCGCTGGCCAAGCGCTGCGAAGAGTGGCTCGAGGGAGCCCGCAAGCGCCTGGCCGCGGCACGGGACCAGGCCGGCCAGGGCAGCTAGTTTAGGGTCGCAGCGAAGGCCGAATAGCTAGGAGCGCCGCACCAGCTCGGATTCCATGTCGACGTCGAGCTCCGGGACGGGCCACTCAAGCGCCAGTCCTTCCAGCGCGTCCAGCAGCAATTGCTGGACGGCAATCCGGGCGTACCACTTCTTGTCGGCGGGGACAACGTGCCAGGGGGCGAGCTCGGAGCTCGTCTGTTCAAAAGCGGCCTGGTACGCGTCCATGTAATCTTCCCAAAAGGCGCGTTCCTTGAGGTCGTTGCCGCTGTATTTCCACCTTTTCGCGGGATCTTCCAGCCGCGCGAGCAGCCGTTCCCGCTGCTCGTCCCGGCTGATGTGCAGCATGACCTTGACGACTTTCGTTCCGGCGGCCGTCTGCCGGGCCTCGAATTCGTTGATGGCCCGGTACCGGCGCTCCAGTTCCTCGGCGTCGGCCCAACGATGCACGCGGTGGATCAGGACGTCCTCATAGTGGGAGCGGTCGAAGACCCCCACCATTCCGGCCGCGGGCACTTCCTTTTCGATCCGCCAGAGGAAATCGTAGGACTGCTCTTCGGACGTGGGTGCCTTGAAAGACTTCAGCTGCACGCCCTGCGGATTCATCTGGCCCATCACGTGATTGACGATGCCGCCCTTGCCCGCGGTGTCCATGGCCTGCAGGACCAGCAGCACCCGTTTCTTGCCACCGGTCCTGGACTCCGCAAAGAGTTGCTCCTGCAGTTGCGTGAGCTTGCCGTCCAGCTCGGCGAGCAGCTTCTCTCCGGCAGCCTTGTCACCGGTGTAGCCCGGACTGGAGTCCGGGTCGACATCGCGGAGGATGAACTTCTTGCCTGCCCTCAGGATCTCGGAGGGGTGTTCGTCGAAGTCCACGACATCTGCCATCAAAGCCTCTTCCGGTTCAGGCAGCCTGTCGACCGGATGTTCCTCCAGCAGCGCTGCTGTCCCGAATCCTAGTTCCCCTTGTACCGGCTCAGGAAGTCCCCCATGCGGTTGATTGCCTCTTCAAGGTCCTTTACCAGCGGCAGGGTGACCATGCGGAAGTGGTCCGGACGGACCCAGTTGAAGGCCCGGCCGTGGGAGACCAGGATCTTCTGCTCGCGCAGCAGGTCCAGGACGAACTTCTCGTCGTCGCGGATGTGATAGACCTCGGGGTCGAGCTTCGGGAAGAGGTACATGGCGCCCCGGGCCTGCTGGGTGCTGACCCCGGGAAGGGCGTTGAGCATGTCATAGGCCTTGTTGCGCTGCTCCAGCAGGCGTCCGCCGGGCAGGATGAGGTCGTTGATGCTCTGGTACCCGCCGAGCGCCGTCTGGATGGCGTGCTGGGCAGGGACGTTGGCGCACAGGCGCATGTTCGCGAGCAGGTTGATGCCCTCGAGGTAGTCCGCGGCGTCCTTCTTCGGCCCGGAGATGGCCATCCAGCCGGCCCGGTAGCCGCAGACCCGGTAGGCCTTGGACAGGCCGCTGAACGTCAGGCACAGGACGTGGTCGCCGGTCAGGCTGGCCATGTTCACGTGGACGGCGTCCTCATAGAGGATCTTCTCGTAGATCTCGTCGGCGAAGAGGACGAGGCCGTGCTTTTCGGCCAGCGCGACAATCTTCTTGAGGGTGTCCTCGGGATAGACGGCGCCGGTGGGGTTGTTCGGGTTGATCACCACGATGCCCTTGGTGCGCGGCGTGATCTTCGCTTCCATGTCCTCCAGGTCCGGCTGCCACCCCGAGTCCTCATCGCAGAGGTAATGCACGGGCTTCCCGCCGGCGAGGGCCACGGAGGCGGTCCACAGCGGATAGTCGGGGGTGGGGATCAGGACCTCATCGCCGTCGTTGAGCAGTGCCATCAGCGACATCGTGATGAGCTCGCTGACGCCGTTCCCGAGATAGATGTCGTCGACGTGGATGTTCTGGATGCCGCGGGTCTGGTAGTACTGCGAGACGGCGGTGCGGGCGGAGAATATGCCGCGGGAATCGCTGTAGCCCTGGGCATGCGGCAGGTGGCGGATCATGTCAACAAGGATCGCGTCCGGCGCTTCAAACCCGAACGGGGCGGGGTTTCCGATGTTCAGTTTGAGGATGCGGTGACCCTCTGCCTCCATTTGCTGGGCGGCCTGAAGGATCGGTCCACGGATGTCGTAAAGGACATTATGAAGCTTGGTGGACTGCTTGAAATCTGCCATTCATCAAATATGCCATATGGAGGATGTACTTCCGCTGAGATCTGACTCACAGGGCCGTGCCGCCGTCACAGGCAGGAAAACGCGCGACGGCGGCCGCCGCGTTCCCCCCGGAACAGGGGAAGCGTGGCAGCCGCCGTCGTGCGTCAGAATGCCGGGAAGCGCCCTACTTGACCAGGCCCTTGTCCTTAAGCCAGGCGGCCGCGGCGTCCTTGGGGTTCTGCTTCTGGCTGCCGCTGACGGCGCGGTTGAGGTTGATGAGGTCCTCAGTGGTCAGGACCTTGGACACGGCGTTGAGGGTTTCCTTCGCCTTGTCCGTCATCTTGGCCGTGTTGTACAGCGGAAGGACCTGCTGGGCGATGAAGTTGTTCTTCGGGTCCTCCAGGACCACCAGGTCGTTGTCCGCGATGGACGGAGTGGTGGTGTAGATGTCGGCCACCTGGACCTGGTCGGAGAGGAGGGCCTTCAGCGTGACGGCGCCGCCGCCGTCGCTGAAGGGTTCCAGCTTCTTGGGCACGCAGTTGTAGTTCTTCTCGAGGCCCGGGAGGCCGTAGGCGCGTTCGGCGAAGGTCGCCGGCGCGCCTATCACGATTTCGCTGCAGACCTTGGCGAGGTCCTCGATCGACTTCAGCTGGTACTTCTCCGCCGTGGCTTTGGTGACGACCATCGCGTCCTTGTCCTCGGCCTTGGCGGCCTCCAGCACGGCCAGTCCCTGGGGCAGCTTGCCCGGCAGTGCCTTGTAGATGTCCTCGGCCGACACCTCTGTGGCGTCCTTGCTGACGTGCAGCAGCAGGTTTCCGCTGTAGTCGGGGATGATGTCCACCGATCCGTCCTGGACGGCCTTGAAGTAGACCTCGCGGGAACCGATGTTCGGCTTGGTGCTCGCGGTGACGCCGGCTCCGTTGAGCGCACCCGCATAGACCTCGGCGATGATCTGGCTCTCCGGGAAGTCGGCGGAGCCGATCACCAGCGCCGCACCGGAACCGGACGTGGCTCCGCCGCTCGCGGGTGCCGTGGAGAGCGGATCGGACGAGCCTCCGCAGGCGGACAGTGCCACGGCCAGGCCGACGCCGGCGGCCAGGCCGCCGAATGCGCGCCTGCCGAGTGCTCGTTGGCGGGTTTCCTTCATGACGTACCTCCTTGAACAACAGTCCCCGCAGGTACGGGGTCTGTGAGATCAACCGCAGCCTGCTGGCTCCGGTTTGGCTGGGAAGAGGCCCCTTGGGACAGGAACAGCCTCTGGATGAGGGCAAGGACAAGGTCGACGGCGATGGCCAGGCCGGCGATGAGCAGGGACCCGCCCAGCATCTGGGGGAAGTCGGAGAGCACCAGCCCGTCGAAGAGGTACCGGCCCAGGCCGCCGAGGTTGATGTACGCCACCACCGAGACCGTGGCGATGGCCTGGAGCACGCCGGTGCGGAAGCCGCCGTACATGACGGGCAGCGCGTTGGGGAACTCGGCGCGGAAGAGCACTTGGAGCTCGGTCATGCCCATGGCCCGCGCGGCGTCGACGACGTTCCGGTCCACGCTGGCGATGCCGGCGTACGTGCCGGCCAGCAGCGGCGGAACGGTCAGGATCACGAGGGCCCAGATCGGCGGCATGAGCCCGATGCCGGCCAGCAGGACGAACAGCGTGAGCAGGCCGAGGGTCGGCAGGGCGCGGAGGGCGCCGGCGACGGCCACTGCGCCGACCCGCCCGCGGCCGGTGTGCCCGACGTAGAGCCCGATGGGGACGGCGATGGCCGTGGCGATCACCATCACCAGGCTCGTGTAGAACAGATGCTCGGCGAGGCGCGCCGGGATTCCGGCGCTGCCGGACCAGTTCGCGGGATCGGCCAGCCACGCGAAAGTTTCAGTGACGACGTTGCTCATGCGTTTCCCCCTCCGGTCTTGGGACGCGCGAACCGCAGCGCACCGGCAGCTGTGCCTGCCGTGTCCGGGCCGGCAGCTGAATCGGTGGCGCCGCCGGTGGCCGCCGCAGCGCGGGTCCACGGGGTCAGCAGCCGTTCGAGCAGGACCAGGACGGCGTCCATCAGCAACGCGAGGATGAGGATGGCGATAATGCCCACCACCACTTCGGTGACGAAGTCGCGTTGCATCCCCGAGGTGAAGAGCATGCCGAGGTTGCCGATGCCGAGCAGGGCAGCGACGCTGACCAGCGAGATGTTGCTGACTGAGACCACCCGCATCCCGGCGAAGAGCACTGGCAGGGACAGCGGCAGGTCGACCTGCAGGAATCGGGCGAAGGGCTTAAACCCCATGGCCACGGCGGCCTGCCGGAGATCCTCGTCCACCGAGTCAAAAGCGTCCAGGGTGGCGCGCACCAGCAGTGCGACGGCGTAGATGGTCAGGGCCACCACGACGTTGACAGGGTCCAGGATCCGGGTCCCGAGGACGGTTGGCAGGATGATGAAAAGCGCCAGGGACGGGATGGTGTAGAGCAGCGAAGACGCCGTCAGGACCACGGACCGCAGCCCCCGGTTCTGCCGGGCGAGCTGGGCCAGCGGGACGGCGATGAGCACCCCGAAGATCATCGGCAGGATGGCCAGGACCAGGTGCTGGCCCGCGAGGCTGAAGACCTGGGCGCTGTTTGCCAGGAACCATTCCATCAGAGCGCGCCCTGACGCATATGGCGGTCCGACTCGATCACGGCGAGGACTTCCTCGGCCGTGATGACCCCTGCCACCCGGCCGTCCGCGTCCACTGCGACACCGAGGCCTGAAGGCGAGGACAGCGCCGCGTCGAGGGCGCGGCGGAGCGTGTCGCCCTTCCGGAACAGGGATCCGCCGGGAACCGTCGCGGCCCCCTTGCCCGGACCGGACCAGCCGAGGGGACGAAGGCTGTCATCGACCACCAGCTGCCATTCGCCCGAGGCATTGCCGTCATGCCCAAGTTCTTCCGGGGTGATGGTCCGCGCCGGGTGCACGGTGACGCCGTCGGACGGGCTGAAGCCCAGGTGCCGGAAGCCGCGGTCCCGGCCCACGAACGACGCCACGAAGTCGTTGGCCGGGGCGCGCAGGATTTCCTCCGGTGTTGCGTACTGGGCGAGTTTGCCGCCGAGTCCGAAGACAGCCACCTTGTCCCCCAGGATGGTGGCCTCGTCAATGTCGTGGGTGACGAAAACGATGGTCTTGGCCAGGTCGCGCTGGAGCCGGAGGAGTTCCCGCTGGAGTTCATCGCGGACCACGGGGTCCACGGCACTGAAGGGCTCATCCATGAGCAGCACGGGAGGGTCCGCGGCGAGCGCGCGCGCCACTCCGACACGCTGCTGCTGGCCGCCGGAAAGCTGTGAGGGGTACCGCTTGCCCAGCCCGGACGCCAGCCCGACGACGTCGAGCAGCTCTTGCGCGCGCTTGCGCGCCTCGGCCTTGGAGACGCCGTTGAGCCGGGGCACGGTGGCGATGTTGTCCAGCACGGAACGGTGCGGCATCAGCCCGGACGACTGCATGACGTAGCCCATGGAGCGGCGCAGTTTCGCCGCCGGCACCGAGGTGACGTCCTCCCCGCCGACGGTGATGGTCCCCGACGTCGGCTCGACCATGCGGTTGATCATCCGCAAGGACGTGGTCTTGCCGCAGCCCGAGGGGCCGACGAAGACCGTGATGGCACCCTTGTCAATGGACATGGTCAGCTCATCCACCGCAGCCTGCCCGCTCTGGTACTGCTTGGTGACGCTCTGGAACTCGATCATGGCTTCAGCCATTTCCGGGCTTACCTAACTGTTGGAGGCAACATCGGACAGTCCAGCCAACTGATCATAGACACGCCGATTTTTGGCTGTAAAGCACGTAGAACCCAGCCTAACCAGCGAGGCTGACAAAGTCAGGGACATTGTCAAGGGCGCTGTGGCTGACGTAGCAATTCGGTGCCCCGCCGAAATCGGATGGGTGCCGCGCCGAAACAAAGCAACGCGGGGCCACATTGCGCCCATTCCGGCGGTCGGAACGGGCCGGAAGCGACCCCGCGCTGATTCTTGGCGCTCTGCCCGGTCAGCGGGCCGGCCGGCCGCCTCCCGAAGCCCCGCCCCGGCCCTTGCCGCCACGCTTTGCCCGCTGCTGTTCAGCCGCCTCGTGGTTGTCCCTTTCCGCCGCGCGCTGGCTCTTGCCTCCGGCGGATATTTTCTGGTGCCACTCCCGTGCGTAGGCGCGACGGGCGGCCGAATCGTGCCGCCGCGCCAGGGCCGCGAGTTCGCGCTGGAGTTTCAGGTAGCTCGCCCAGCGGCGGTCCTCGAGGGTTCCGTCCGCGATCGCGGCCTGCACGGCGCAGCCTGGTTCGCGGCCGTGCGCACAGTCGGAGAACCGGCACTGCCCGAAGAGTTCCTCTACGTCACCGAACATTTCGGCCATGCCGCCGTCGGCGTCGAACAGCCCGAAACCGCGCACGCCCGGGGTGTCCATCAGCACGGCGCCGTCCGGCAGGGGAACGAGTTCGCGGGACGTGGTGGTGTGTTTGCCCTTTCCGTCGCCGGTTCGCACCGCCCCGGTTTCCTGGACGTCGACGCCGACGAGGGCGTTGATGAGCGTGGATTTGCCGGCCCCCGACGGGCCCAGCAGCACGAGGGTGCCGCCGGGCGGGAGATGGCTCAGCAGTTCGTCGAGGCCGTCGCCCTGTTCCGCGGACGTGGTGACCACCGCGACGCCGGCGGCCTGGAGAATCACCTTTCCGACGACGTCGTCCGCAAGGTCCGCGAGGTCCGCTTTGGTGATGATGACGAGCGGCGTGGCACCCGAGTCCCAGGCAGCGACGAGGGTGCGTTCGAGCCGGTTGTGGGTGAGGGGCCGGTCCACGGGCACCACGACGCCCACGATGTCCATGTTGGCGCCGAGCACCTGCGCCTCCGATGAGGATTCGAAGGCGCGTTTGCGGCTCAGCTCGGAGTGGCGCGGCAGAATCCCCGTGATGGCGAACTCCCCCGCGGTATTGGATCCCAGCCAGACCCAGTCCCCGGTGGCGGGCAGTTCCCCGGTGTTGGGATAGGGCAGGTGGAGGATCGCATCGTGCGCGGCAACCAGGACCAGGGTGCGGTCCACGCGGATGACCCGGCCCGCACCGGTGCCGCCCGGCAGAGGGTGGTCGGCGAAGCGTTCGGCGACGGCCGCGGTGAAGCCGTAGCCCGCGGGACCTTCGGGAAGGTTGTTGGTGCCGGTGTGGGTGGCGCCGGAAGCGCCCGGACGTGCAAGAAAAGTTGTCAACGAAAACCCTTTGATGGGCCCCGGTGCACGTGCCGCGCTGCGGGTGGAACCTGGCAGCTGTTGCGGCTAGTGGGTGCTGATGGCCGGGGCAGGAGTAATGAGGTGGCTGATGTGGGCGCGCACCGCGCACCTGACCGTTGCAGTCATCGTCTCCACCTCCCCGCTATCCGTTTCCTGTGGTTGATCCCGCTGGGGTCCTCCCTGCGGCTTATTCAGAGTAACCGGGCCCGGCCGGCCTGGCTAGGGAATCCGTCAGGAAAGTTTTCCGTCCAGCGGCCGCTCCCGGTAGAGCCGGAGCGCCAGGTCGACGAGCGAGACCTTGTTCAGCCCGTCGACGTCCTCCAGCGGGATCCAGGCCGCGTGCGTCGTGCTGCCGTCCACCTCGTGCCGCAGTTCCCCGCCGGTGATGGTCGCCTCGTAGATGAGCCGGAGGGACTGGAAATCCCGTTCGCCGCCGTCGATCCGGATTTCCGCCGGCCAATGCCCGACGTCGATCCCCACCATGGTGCCGACCACGGCGTGGTACCCGGTTTCCTCATGGATTTCCCGGCGGCACCCGTCGACCGGGTGCTCGCCCAGGTCCAGGCCGCCGCCCGGCAGGGTCCAGCCTTCCTTGCCGCCCTGCTTCCAGTACGCCAGCAGGATGGCGCCGTCGCGGATGATGACCGCGTAGGCAGCGGGGCGGGTGTCAAAGTTCAGGCTCATCCCTAAAGCGTAGTGGCCCTGACAGTGTCGTTGCCCTGAGGCCTGGTCAGCCCTGCTCGGCCACGAGCTGGAGCACACCAAAGACGGGATCCTGCTCAAGGATCCGCACGTCGGTGATCCCCGCGGCGGCCAGGGCGGACCGGAACGATTCCTGCAGCCGCCGGACGTTCATGCCCAGTCCGCTGCCCAGGATCACCGGGCCGTCGATCCCGAGTTGCCGGACCGTCTGCTCCGCGAGCCCGGCCAGGTCGCGGCCGGCCTGGTCCACGAGTTCCTGGCTCGCGGTGTGGCCGGCGTCCGCAGCGTCGACCACGAGCCGGGCCTTGTCGGCCCAGTACCGGCGTCCGGTGTCCGGTGAATGGAAGAGCGCGATCAGCTTGTTGGGGTCATCAGCTCCGCAGGAGGCCAGCAGCGCCGTGGTCAGTTCGTCCGGTTCCAGCCCCTGGTTCATCCGGCGCAGGCTGTGCCGGACGGCTTCCCGGCCCAGCCAGTACCCGCTGCCCTCGTCGCCCAGGAGATAGCCCCAGCCGCCGGCGCGGGCCTCCTCGCCGAGGCCGTTCCGGCCCCAGGCAGCCGATCCGGTGCCGCCGATGACGGCGACGCCGGTGCTGGCGCCTCCAGCGGCGAGCAGGAGGCGCGAATCGTGGACCACGGTGATCCGGGCGCCCGGCACGTGCGGCGCGATCAGCGCGGCGAGCGCCTCGGCGTCGGCGTCGGTATCGATGCCGCCGGCTCCCGCATAGACCTGGGCGACGGTTCCGCCGCCGATCCTGTTGAAGAGCTCCGCGAGGTGCAGCGCCGCCTCCGCGCGGGTGACGTTTTGGACGTTGGAGCTGCCTACCGATTCATCGGCCACCGCGGCGCCGTCCTCGAAACGGACGCCCCGGGTCTTGGTCCCGCCGATATCGAGGCCGATCACGGCGCCGGCCGTGGAAGCAGTGGAGGGCACGGTGTCCGCCGCCGGCGGGATGTCAGAATGGGTCACCGGAACAGCCTACTGAATCACCCACAGGAGTGAACATGTCGAACGCCATCTTCGGCACCCGCATTATTGCCGCCCCAATGGCCGGCGGGACCTCCACCCCGGCGTTCGTGAAGGCCGCGCATGACGCCGGCGGGCTGGCGTTCCTGGCCGCGGGTTACAAGAGCGTGGCAGCCATGGAGGCGGAGATCCGCAGTGCCCGTGCCGCGGGGGCACGGTTCGGCATGAACGTCTTCGTTCCCGATCCCGCGCAGCTGCCGCCGTCAGCGGCCGTGCGGGCGCAGCTTGAAGAATACCGCGCCAGGCTGCGGCCGGATGCGCTGCGGTACGGCGTGGACGTGCCGCCGCTGCGGCTCGACGACGACGACCACTGGCACGGCAAGATCGACGCCCTGCTGGCTGATCCGGTGGAACTGGTCAGTTTTGCCTTTGGGCTGCCCGGGACCGACGTTGCCCGGGCGCTGCAGAAGGCCGGTTCCTTGGTGCTCGCCACTGTGACCACTGTTGCCGAGGCGCTTGAGGCGGCCGGGCAGGGCGTGGACGCGCTGGTGGTGCAGCACGCCGGCGCCGGCGGCCACAGCGCGGCCTTCCAGCCTGGCGCCAGCGGGCGCAATGACAGCCGACCAGGCACGACGGCGGAGCTGGTCACCCTGGTGCGGTCCGCCGTCGGACTTCCGCTGGTGGCCGCCGGCGGCGTGATGGACCGGGCAGGGCTGGAGACGGTGCTGGCTGCGGGGGCACAGGCGGCCCAGCTGGGCACCGCGTTCCTCCGAACAGACGAGAGCGGCGCCCGGCAGTTGCACAAGGATGCCCTCGCCAGCCCGCGCTTCACGGAGACCCGGCTGACGAGGGCTTTCACCGGGCGGCCGGCCCGGGCGCTGGCCAATGACTTTGTCCGGGACCACCCCGACGCCCCGGAGTCCTACCCCGCCGTGCACCACCTCACCGCTCCCCTGCGCGCGGCGGCGGCCGCGGCCGGAGACGCGGAGCGGCTGAACCTCTGGGCCGGGACGGGCTGGCAGCAGGCCCGGACCGGTTCCGTGGCGGAGGTCATGGCCCGCCTCCTGGGCTGACCGCACGCTCAGCCGCCTACCGCCGGCTCAGGCGCCGGAGCGTCCCCGGACGAAGCCGGCGAGCAGTGCCGGGCCCTCGCTGAGCACCAACTCCCGGAACAGCCTCACCGGGTCCGGTTCGGCGTCCGCTCCCCCGCGCCGTTCCCGCCAGGCCAGACCGATTTCGCGGAAGGCCAGTCCGGAATCCAAGGCGAGCTCAACCCATCCCAGATCGCCCGCCTGCGCTGCAGGGGTACGGCCGGGGGTTAGCTCTCCCGGCGGGAGGATGCTCACGCCGAGTCCTGCCGAGACGAGTCCCCGGGCCGTGTGCGAGTCCTGGCTCTCGAAGGCGATGCGTGGCCGGAAGCCCGCCTCCCGGAAAAGGGCGTCGGTCAGCGAGCGCATGCCGTAGCCGGGGCCCATCGCCACGAACGGGTCCTGCCGGATCTCCTCAAGGCGGGCGCGGCGGCGCCTGGCGAGGGGATGCCGGTGGTGGACCACCAGCCGCAGCGGTTCCCGGTACAAGGCTGCCGAGGAAATCAGCCGGCTCGGCGCGGCGATCGGAGCCGTCAGGGCGAGGTCCGCATCCCCGGCTGCGAGTTCGGCCAGGCAGCCATCCCGGGCGCCTTGGCTGAGCTCGAAGGCCGGCTGGGGATGGCGGCTGCGGAAAGCACTGATCAGCAGCGGCAGCATGGCCTCGCCAAAAGTGTGCTGGAAGGAGACCGCGATCCGGCCCCGCACCACTTCCGATTCGTGCCGGACCAGGTCCAGCCCGGCCTGGAACTCGCCCAGCGCGGCCTCTATGTGCGGCAGGAGCGCCTTGGCGGCGGGCGTCAGCCGCACACCGCGGCCGTCGCGGATCAGCAGTTCCGTCCCGATGATGCTGCTGGCTCTGGCGATGCTCCGGCTGACAGTCGACTGGGGCAGCCCCAGCACGTCGGCGGTCGCAGTGACATGCTGGGTGCGCCCGAGCTCAGCCAGCAGGGGCAGCAGCGGCAACAGCTGGATCAGGTGTTTGTGCTCCACGTCCATGGTCTGCGCTCCAATCAGTTCCGCATTTGCTATGAATTCTATGTGAATCATGCATTGGAAGCATGTTCTCCGGACGCCTAGTCTGGGGAGATGCCACGACTCCTGCCGTTCCCCCGCCCCACTTCCACCGGCCCGGTCCGGGAGGGCGCCGCAGCAGACGGCGTAGCGGCAGCGGCCGGCGTCGCAGAAGCCGCCGCCGGGGTTCCCGCCTGGCCGGGGCACGCCAAGGGGTCCGCCGCCTACCGGAAGATCCTCGCGGGACTGGCGTTCGCTGGCGTCGCCACGTTCGCCCAGCTCTATTCCACCCAGGCCGTCCTGCCCATGATGGCGGCGGACTTGCAGGTCACGGCCGCCGAGGCGGCGCTGACCATCTCGCTGGCCACCGTGGGCCTGGCGGTCACGGTACTGCCATGGTCCTTCCTGGCCGACCGGATCGGCAGGGTCCGGGCCATGATGTGGGGCATCTCGGCCGCCACGGTCCTGGGCCTGCTGGTTCCGCTGGCCACCAGTTTCCCGATGCTGCTGGGCCTCCGGATGCTCGAAGGCATGGCGCTGGGCGGCATCCCCGCGATCGCCATCGCCTACCTCAACGAGGAGGTCAACAGGGCCCACGCAGCGCTGGCCGCCGGAACCTACGTCGCCGGCACCACCCTGGGCGGACTCGCCGGGCGGCTGCTGGCCGGCGTGGCCGGGGAACTGTGGGGATGGCGGGCCGCCGCCCTGGCCGTCTCGGTCCTCGCCGCCGCCGCGGCGGCCCTGTTCCTGGTCCTGGTGCCACAGGCGCGGGGCTTCACCGCAGCGGCGGCCGGCGGCCTCCGCGGAGCCCTCCGGACACTGGCGGGCCACGGCAGGAATCCGCGGCTGCTGGCCCTCTACGTCCAGGCGTTCCTGCTGATGGGCGGCTTCGTGGCCGTCTACAACTATCTTGGTTTCCGGCTCTCCGGGGAACCCTTCAGCCTGCCGGCCACCATCATCAGCCTCATCTTCCTGGCCTACCTCTCCGGGACGGTCTCCTCCCGCTGGGCCGGCGGGCTGGCGGCGCGGTTCGGCCGGCGCACGGTGCTGATCGCGGGCACGGTACTGATGGTGGCGGGCCTGGCCCTGACGCTCACCCAGCTGCTGGCGCTCATCATGGCGGGCCTGCTCCTGTTTACCGGCGGCTTCTTCGCGGCGCACAGCATCGGCGCCGGCTGGACCGGCGTGATCGCCACGACCGGCCGGGCCCAGGCGGCGTCGCTCTACAACCTCGCCTACTACCTCGGATCCAGCGTCATCGGCTGGGCCGGCGGGCTGGTGTTCCAGCCGCTCGGCTGGACTGCCCTGGCCCTGACCGTCATCGGACTGGCCTGCACGACGGCGGTGATCACCGCCGTCGTGCATCCCGCCCGGCCGGCGCCGGCGGCCGGGGCGCCGGCGGAGGGCGTTAGCGCGTAGCTTCGATGGCCTGCACGAGGTCGGCCACGACGTCGGCGGGGTCCTCCAGGCCCACTGACACACGCAGCAGGCTTGCGTGCGGCTTGGCATCGGCGGCAACCGGCCGGTGGGTCAGCCCGGCCGGATGCTGGATCAGCGTGTCGATGCCGCCGAGCGAAACCGCATGGGTGATCATTCCGACCGCACCCGGAATCCGTTCGGCGTGCTCGGCGCTGTCCACCTCGAAAGCCATCAGCGATCCCGGGCCGGCCATTTGCGTCCCGATCAGACCCTGCGGATCGCACTCGGGCAGCCCCGGATAGAAGACGCGCCGGACGAGACCGTGGCCGGCCAGGGCGACGGCGACCTTCTGCGCGCTGGCCTGTTGGGCGCGCACGCGGACCGGCAGCGTGGCCAGCCCGCGGTGCAGCAGGTAGGCCGGCCACGGGGTGAGGATGCCGCCGGTGACGGCGCGGATCTGGCGCAGCCTCGTGGTCCACTCGGGGGCCGCGGCCACCACGCCGCCCATGGCGTCGCCGTGTCCGCCGAGGAACTTGGTGGCACTGTGCAGCACCATGGCGGCACCATGCCGGAACGGCTGCTGGAGGACCGGGCTCGCGAAGGTGTTGTCGACCAGCAGCGGGACTCCGTCCGCGGCGGCGGCCACGCGGGCGATGTCGACGAGCTCCAGGCTCGGGTTGGCCGGCGTCTCGAGGATCACCAGGCCGGTGTCGGGCCGGAGCGCAGCGTGGACACCCTCCGGGGTGGTGAACGTGACGTCGTTGCCGAGCACACCGGAGGCCAGCAGGTAGTCGCTTCCGCCGTACAGCGGCCGCACCGCAACCACGTGCTTCTTTCCGGTGGCGACGACGGCAAGCAGCACCGCGCTGAGCGCCGCCATCCCGGTGGCGAACGCGACGGCCTCCGGAGTGTCTTCCAGGACCGCGACGCCCTCCTCGAACCGTGCCACGGTGGGATTCCAGAGCCGCTGGTAGACGGTGCTCTGGCCTTCCTGGTGCGTGCCGCCGGTGGCCATGTGCTCATAGGCGAGACCGCCGTCGTGAACGGAGGGAAGCGGCGCCGTGGTGGAAAGATCGATCGGCACTGCGTGCACGCCCAGTTCAGTGAGGCCGTTCCGGCCGGCGTGGACAGCCAGCGAGTCTTGAGAAAGCACGTTGCTCCTTATGAATATTCACCATTGAATCCCGCAAGTATCCGGCAATAATTCGGAGTTTTGTAGAGCCCGTGAATGGAAGCGTTGGAATCTGCCGTTTATGATGAACGGACAACACTTCAAGGAGGATCCGTGAGTAGCAGTGCGAAGAATCTTCGGCCGGGAGCGGGTGCCGGCGAGCCGCTGGACGCTATCGACGAGCGCCTGCTCGCGGCACTCGTCGCCGACGCCCGCATCTCCAACAAACAACTGGCCGAGCTGGTCGGCATCGCGCCGTCCACCGCCCTGATGCGCACCCGCGCCCTCTCAGACCGCGGGATCATCCAGGGCTTCGAGGCGAAGCTGAGCCTGTCCGCGATCGGCCGCTCCGTGCAGGCCCTCATTGCCGTCAGGCTCCGCGCCCACGACCGCGAGCAGATCGACCGCTTCACGTCCCGGGTGCCCAAACTTCCCGCCGTGCTCTCGACCTTCCACACTTCCGGTTCGGTGGATTACCTGCTGCACATCGCGGTCGCCACCACCGAGGACCTCCGCGACTGGGTGCTGGATAATCTGGCCACCGATCCCGTGGTGGGCCACACGGAAACCACGCTCGTGTTCGACCACATCCAGGGCAACCAGGGACCGCTGCCGGACTAGCCTCACGGGGCCGCCGTCGCTCGGGGCCGGGCCGCCCTGCCCCGAGCGTCAGGCGGCGCTGCGCAGCACCGACCGCAGCGTGATGGCCGCGAGGGTGACCGCCGCGATCGAACAGACCACGACGAAGCCCGCTACCGCTGTCTGCAGGCCGACGACGCCGGCGGCGAGGCCCAGCCCGATGACGGGCAGGGCGCTGCCGAGGTACGTGATGACGTAGACGGTGCTGATGATCTGGGCGTGACGCGCGGCCTCCACTTTTCCGGCCACATCGTTGAAGACGGTCCGGAATGCCACTCCCTGCCCGATGCCGGCGGTGATGCTCGCGAGGATCAGCAGCCAGGGGCTGCTCCAGGCGGCAGCCGCCGCGATCAGCAGCACCGACACGGCCAGCGTGCCCAGTCCGATCGGCACCACAAACCGCCCCCGCACGGCGAGCAGCTGGCTGAGCGCGGAGGACCCGAGGGTGAGTCCCGCCAGCAGCCCGATCAGCGGCCGCGAATCGGCGTGGACGATCTGGGCGAAATAGCCCGGCGCCAGGGAGAGGCAGAAGCCGAACACGGTGAAGCTGAGGAACCCCACGGAGGACGCCAGCCAGAAGGCGCCGCGCGCCTCGCTGGACACCGACGGCCGGCGGGGCGCCAGCACCCGCAGCGGCTGCGGACCCGCAATCGAGGTGATGGCCGGCCGGGCCTTGAGCAGGGACAGCGGAACCAGCAGCGCGGCGAGGACCACGGAATGCACGAAATACGGTGTGGAGGTGGGACCGGGCAGGAGCGAGAGCACTCCCCCGATGGCAGGCCCGGCCGCCACGCCGCCGGCGGACGCCAGCAGGGTGAATCTCGAGGCCCATTCGGGGCGGCTGGGCAGCAGCTCCCGCAGGGCCGCCGAACTGGCACCGGTGGCGAGCGCCACCGCAATGCCCTGCAGGGCCCGGCCGGCGCACAGCGCGAGCAGGTTGTCGGCCGTGGCGAAGACGGAGCCGCCGGCGAGGCCAACGAGCACCGCGAGCACCAGGGCGGCACGGCGGCCGATGTGGTCGGACCAGTGGCCGGCCAGGACCAGGGTGGCCACGAGTGCCAGGACATAGGCGGAAAAGGCCACGGTGACATCGAGTGCGGTGATTCCGAGCTTGGCCTGCAGCAGCGGGTACAGCGGGGTGGCGAGATTCGCCCCGACCAGCAGCGTGAAGATCACGACGCCGGCCATCACCAGCCGCGCCGTCGTAGAAGCGTCCCAGGCCCAGCGGTCTGCCGTGGCCGGGCGCATGCGAAGTTCGCTGAAGACCGTCATGTCCGTGCCCTTGCGTGAAAGCGGGCCGCGTGTTCCCTGTGATGGGGGAACCGCCAGCCCGTGAAGATTTTGATACCTAAACAATGCAACATTGCTGACCCTTCGGGCTGATTTTCGTGCCAAGATTGATCAAAACAGTCAATCCAGCCCCGCCAGAATGAACCGGAGTGATGATTTGAACAGCCTGGACCCCACCGACCTGAAGATTCTGCTGGAGCTGATCCGTGATCCGCGGATCCAGATCGGGGAACTCAGCGACACCCTGGGCATCGCCCGCAACACCGCGCAGTCCCGCGTGCGGCGCATGCAACGCTCCGGTTTGCTCCACGACGGCGGCCGCGAGATCGATCTTGAGGCGGTGGGCTACGACGTCGTCGCCTTCGTCACGATCGAGGTCAACCACCGGGAACTCGACGGCGTGGTGGGCGCCCTGCGCCTGATCGCGCAGGTCCTGGAAGTCCACGAGATCTCCGGGCGCGGCGACGTTTGGTGCCGCGTGGTGGCCACCGACACGCACAACCTGCAGGCCGCCCTGCGCTCCATCCTCCGGATCAAGGGGGTCATCCGGACCGAGACAGTCCTTGCCCTGCACACGCACATCCAGTACCGCACCGAACCGCTGATCAGCCGGCTCGCCCAAGGCAGCTCCCCGGCCCCCGCCCGGTCAAAGTGATGTGCCGGGCACGCCGCACGCCGTGGCCCGCCGTGCCCGTGCGGCCACGCCCGTAGAAGCCGGGATAATGGCCCGGTGACTATCATCGATAACGCCGTCTACGTGGACGGCGTCCGCAGCGCCGAGCCACAGAGCCTCGAGCAGACCTTTGAGACCCTGAACCAGCACGGCGGGATGGCGTGGATCGGCCTCTACCGGCCGACGGAAGTCGAGATGACCGCCGTGGCAGCGGAGTTCGGGCTGCACAGGCTCGCCGTGGAAGATGCGATCTCGGCCCACCAGCGCCCCAAACTCGAACGCTATGACGACAACCTCTTTACCGTCCTGCGGCCCGCGCGGTACCTGGACGAGACAGAAACCGTGGAATTCGGCGAACTCCACGTGTTCACCGGCAAGAACTTCGTCGTCACCGTCCGGCACGCCGAGACCGGCGGGGTGGCCCAGGTGCGGCGGAAGCTGGAGCGGCGCCCCGACCTCCTGTGCCACGGCCCGGAAGCTGTGCTCTACGCACTAATGGACCAGGTGGTGGACGACTACGTGCCCGTCGTGGCGGGGCTGGAGAACGACATCGACGAGATCGAGGACCAGCTGTTCAGCGGCGACTCCACCGTCTCCCGGCGGATCTACGAACTGGCCCGCGAAGTCATCCAGTTCCAGCGCGCCATCCACCCGCTCCCGGCCATGATGGAGGCCCTGCGGCGCGGCTTCGAAAAGTACCAGGTCAATTCCGAGCTCCAGCACAACCTCCGAGACGTCGAGGACCACGTGGAGCGGCTGATTTCCCGGGCGGATTCCTTCCGGGACCTGCTGCAGAACGCCCTCACGCTCGACGGCACGCTGACCGCCAACCGCCAGAACGAGGCCAGCGCCGAGCAGAACGAGCAGGTGAAGAAGATCTCGTCCTGGGCGGCCATCCTCTTCGCACCGTCATTCGTCGCCGGTATCTACGGCATGAACTTTAACGTGATGCCCGAACTGCAGTGGAGTTTCGGCTACCCGATGGCGATCGGGCTAATGGCCGGCACGGCAGCCCTGATGTACGGCATCTTCAAGAACAAAGGCTGGCTCTAGCCCTGGCCGCTCCGGCGCCGGGGACTGTCAGCGGCGCCGCCGTGCCTGCTCGACCAGCCGCGTAAAGGCCAGGACAAAAGCCACCTCGATCAGCACCATGAGCCCCAGCAGCGCCCACTGGCTTTCGCCGATGAAGACGGCTGCCCCGATCACCACCAGGACAGTCCCCAGGGTCAGGGCGTAGACGGCGAAGCCGATGGCCACCTTCGCGCTGCGCACTCCCGTGCGGAAACCGAAGCCTACGGGTTCGCCCCCTGGGTAGCCCTCAACGCGGTCCGGTGCCCCGGGCGTGAGCCTGTCGAACTCATCCCAAGGGTCGCGGTCCTGGTCCTGTTCGGTCATGCTCCTATTATCCCGCGGGGACGCCCGTGTGAGGAGCTCCGGAAAGAGTGCTGTCACATTCCCCGCAGCCTGCGCGTCAGGTAAGTAGCGGCCCGGCACATCCGGCTGCCGCCGCTACCGCCCGTACCGCCCAACAAGGAGGAGATCCCGATGAAATTTGGAAAAGTCATTCTGTACGTCGCCGACGTCGAGGCGTCCCTGGCCTTCTACAAGCAGGCCTTTGGCCTCAAGACCCGCTTCATCCCGGAGGCCGGCTACGGCGAAGTCCACGCCGGCGACACGACCATCTCGGTGGCGTCCTTCAGCGCCGGCCAGGGGCACTTGCCCGAGGGATACCGCTGCACCCCGCCGCCGCCGTCGGAGATCAGTGTGGAGATCGCCCTGGTCAGCGAGGCGGTCGACGATGACTTTGCCCGGGCCGTCGACGCCGGCGCCACGCCGCTTCAGCACCCGGCGGCGCAGCCCTGGGGCCAGACGGTGTCCTACCTGCGGACCCCCGACGGGACCGTCATCGACTTAAGTTCACCGCCGGCCTGGGGCTAGCCCCTACGCGGCGCGGACGTCGATTTCGCCGGCGGCCGCGCCGTCGGCTCCAAACACGAGGTGGCGGTTGGCGATTTTTTCGCTGAAGAACCGGTCGTGACTGACCACCACGACGGCTCCGGGGAAATGCACCAGAGCGCGCTCCATGACCTGGGTGCTGGACATGTCCAGGTGGTTGGTCGGCTCGTCCAGCAAGAGCACCGAGGCGCCGGACAGCAGGCACTGCGCCATGGCGACGCGCGCCTTCTGCCCGCCGGAGAGGTTCCCGATTTTCTGCTTGAGGTCCGCCTCGGAGAACTGGAACATCGCGAGGAACCGGTTGACTGACTTCTTCGTGGCGCTGAACGCCAGGCTGTCCGGCAGGGCGTTGACCGCATGGGACACGGTGTCGGCATCGTCCAGGTCCTCGAGCATCTGGTTGTAGGAGACGAACCCCGGCCCCTTGGCCCATGCCACCTCGCCGGAGTCTGCCTGCTCTTCGCCGGTCAGCACCTTCAGGAGCGTGGACTTGCCGCTGCCGTTGGAACCGAGGACCACGATCCGGTTGCCGCGGCGGATCTCGAAGCTCAGATCGTCGAACAGCAGCTTCTCGCCGTAGGACTTGCCCAGTCCCTCCACCCGGCAGAGGACGTCCTTGACGTGCAGGCCGCCGTAGATCTCCGTGACGATCTGGTCCACGGGGCGGGGCGTGCGGGACTTCTTGATTTTGGCCAGCTGGTTCCCCAGCCCGCGGCTGGCCGCCTTGGCTGCCTCGCGACGGTCGGCGATCCCTTCGGCTTCAAAGGCCAGGAGCTCGGATTCGTGCACAAACTGCTGTTCCAGGGTCTTGAGCCGGAACTGTTTCTGCACGACGTACTCGCCGAAGTTGCCCGGGTATTCGTGCAGGTGGAAGTTCTCCACCTCGATGATCCGGGTGACGACGGCGTCGAGGAACTTCCGGTCGTGGGAGACGATGATCGCGGCGCCCTTGAAGTCCCGGAACCAGCTTTCGAGCCATTCGACGCCGGCAACGTCCAGGAAGTTGGTGGGCTCGTCGAGCAGCAGCACGTCGGGGCCTTCGAGGAGGATCTTGGCCAAGGCTGCCCGGTTGCGCCAGCCGCCGGACAGCTCGTCGATCGCACAGGTGCGGTGCGCCTCATCGAAGCCCAGGGTCGTCAGGACGGTGTCGATGCGCCGCGGGTAGTCCCAGCCGTCGAGCCGTTCCATGTCCTCGAACAGTTCTGCCTGGCGGCTGATGTGCCGGTCGAGCTCGGCGTCCGAGGGACAGGCCGCGATGGCCGCGTCGATGGCGGCCAACTCGGTTTCGACTGCCTTGATGTCCGAGAACAGGGTGTCGAGCACCTCCAGAATCGAGGCTTCGCCGTCGAGTTCGGAGAACTGGGAGAAGTACCCCACCTTGGTGCCCGGTTCCAGGGTGACGGTGCCGGTGTCCGGTGTCACCTGGTCCAGGACCAGCTTGAGGATGGTGGTCTTGCCGGAGCCGTTCTTGCCGATCAGGCCCACCCGGTCCCCGGGCTCCAGCCGGAAGAATGCCTCCCGGAGAATCTGGGTGTTATCGAAGCGCACGCTGACATCTTGCAGCCGGATCAGGCTCATGGGTATTTCTCTCTCGATTTAGGGTCGGGAAGGGCAGTTGCGCGCGGCGGAGCCCGGCACTAACGGGATACGAGCCGCCACAGCGACGTGACTTCGGCCGCCCGGGCGGCGTACAGCGGATCGTTGCGGTCGGAGGCCTTGGGGTGGGTTGGCCTGGTGTCGAACCGCTCCACCACTTTCAGTCCGGCCGCCTCAATGGCGCCCAGCAGATCGTTCCGGGACCGCAGGCCCAGGTGCTCGGCCAGGTCCGACAGGACGAGCCAGCCCTCGCCGCCGGGTTCCAGGTGGTCGGAGAGCTCGTTCAGGAACCGGAACAGCATCCGGCTGCCGGGGTCATAGACGGCATTGTCCAGGGAGGAATGCGGCGTGGCCGGAATCCAGGGCGGGTTGCACACGATGAGCGGTGCGCGGCCGGGCGGGAACATGTCGGTCAGGACTGCCTCCGCACGGTCCTGGACCCCCAGGTTCTGGAAGTTCTCGCTGGCGCAGGCAATCGCGCGGGGCTCGTTGTCCGTCGCCACCACGCGTTTGACGCCGCGGCGGGCGAGAACGGCGGCCAGCACCCCGGTGCCGGTTCCGACGTCGAACGCCAGCTTTTCAGACGGCAGCGGAGCTGCGGCCACCAAGTCAACATATTCGCTGCGGGTCGGGAAGAACGTGCCGTAGTGCGGATGGATGCGGCCCTGCAGGGCTTCGACCCAGACGCCGTTCCTGCGCCACTCGTGGGCACCGATTGCCCCGACAAGCTCATGGAGGGACACCACCGAGGGTTCGGCGATATCCCCGTACGCCTCCGCAGCGGCCGCCTGGATGTCCGGAGCGCGCCGCAGGGGCACGACCGGGCCCGGGTCCAGCGGAATCAGCAGCAGGCCGAGGACGCGTGCGCGGTGCGAGCGGGACTGGCGGTGCCGGTAGAACTCATCGGCCGGGGAGTCCGCGGCCTTTTTCTTCCCGGCGCCCAGACGCCGGTCGAGGGCGTTGAGAATCTGCCGGGCGTTGTGGAAGTCACCCTGCCAGAGCATCGCGATGCCTTGGGACGCCATCCGGTTCGCGTCATCGGCTGTCAGGGAGTCGGTGACCACTTCGATGCGCGAGGGCGCAGGCCGTCCGTTCGCCGACCGCCACCGGGCCGTCCTGCTGTCGCCGGCCTCGGTCCACGTCACGACGGCGGGCGCGTCGACGGCGGGTGCCTGCGGTGGCTTGCCGGTCGGCGTCGGGGTTTCCAGGGGGCTGCCCGGCACGGCGGTGACGATAAGAGGTCCAATCCCAGAATCCGAGGGCGGAAGCTGAAGGTTGCGGGGGATTCGGCGATGCACCGGTGATCGAGTCGAGAGTTTCGCGGACAATAATCCGGTCACGAAGCGCGCACGAGGTTGGCGGGTGGTGGCACCTGACGTGCCTTCTCAGGATACAGGCGGGCGCCGGCAGCCATCCTCCCGGCTGGGAGGTATGCTGCCGGGCCAACTGTCACTGCGCGATACGGCTGCGCACAATCTCGCTGACGGCCTTGCCGTCGAAGCGTCCGGCGACTTTGGCGGTCACCGGTTTCATCACCGCGCCGAGCTGGCGCATGGTCAGTTCGGTGCCGTCGGCCGTAAGGGAAGTGATGACCTCGTCGACGATGGCCTCCACCTCGGCCGCGGTCAGCGCCTTCGGCAGGTAGGCCTCGATGATTTCGGCTTCGGCGATTTCGGCCGCGGCCCGCTCGGACTCCCCCGCTTCGGTGTAGATGCGGGCGGTGTCGCGGCGCTTGGCGGCTTCCTTTTGCAGCAGGGACGTCACTTGGGCGTCGTCCAGCACAATCGGGGTTTTGCCGGACTTCTCGCGGGTTTCAATTTCGCCCAGGACGTTGCGCACGGTGGTGAGCGCGATCTTGTTGCGGTCCTTCATGTGGCTGACGACGTCGGCGTGCAGGCGTTCTTTCAGGGTGGTCATGATTCTCCTCGTCTCACTGGACAGGATAGCTGGCGGGCCTGTGCGGGGCCCGGTGCCTCAGTAGCCGCCGCGCCCCGCCCACAATCCGTGCAGCAGCGGAACGGCCGACGCGATCATCAGGAAATTGCCCAGCACCGTGTCGTCCGCCCGGACCACAGATCCCGCGATGAGCAGGGCGGCGAATATGAGCACCGATACCGATCGCTGCGCGGTGCGGGTAAGCCGTCCCACCTGCCGCTCGAGGCGGGGACTGGCAACCGCCAGTGAACCATCCTCGAGCCGGGCGAGCAGCCTGTCCAGGCGTTTCGGCGCGCCGAGGGCCAGCCCGGCGGCATCGAGCGCCTGCTGGGTCACGTCCCGCACAATGTTGCCGCGCTCGTCGCGCAGCAACTGAGCGGCGTAGGGTTCCACCGAATCCCACAGATTGAACCGCGGGTCCAAGGAGCTGCACACACCCGACGTCAGTGACATCGCCCGGATAATGAGCAGGAAGTTCTCCGGCATCTGGAACGGCAACGAGCGCACCACATCGCCGAACTCCACCGCAAAGTCACGGAACTCCCGCGGGTCCACCTCGCGAAGCTCTGCGAAGCCCATCCCGCCGAACCGGGCAAAGAGGTGCGTCATTGCCCGCTCGAGCTCGACTGTGTCGGCCGAGGGCATCAACACCCCCACATCGCTGATCGCGGTCATCAACCCCTTGCCATCACGGGACGCGGCAGCGATGAGCAGCTTCCGCAGGCCGCTGCGCGTGCCCGCCGAAACCTCGCCCATCATGCCGAAGTCGATGAAGGTCAGCTTCCAGGCGCGCTCTGCGGATGGACCGGTATCCGGCGTGACAAAGATGTTGCCCGGGTGCGGATCGGCGTGGAAAAAACCGTTGGCAAACAATTGGTCGAACATGACGGAAGCAAACACCGGTGCAACCAGGGCCGGATCGATGCCCGCCGCCCGCAGGGCCTCCGAGTCCGTGATCTTAATCGCCGTGACGTCTTCGAGGGCAAGCACGCGGCGGGTGCTCCGTTCCCAGACGACGTCGGGCACCTCCACCCGGCCGTCGTCGGCGAAATCAGCAGCGAACCGCGCCGAATTCGCCGCCTCATTCAGGTAGTCGATCTCGTCGAGACTGGTCTGCGCAAACTCCTCGACAAGGGCGGGCATGTCGGCACGATCGGACACCAGCCGCACGTGGCTGAGCCAGCCGGCCACTTTGCGCAGTGCCGCCAGGTCGACGTCGACAATCGCCTTAATGCCCGGGCGCTGGACTTTCAGCACCACGCGGTCGAGCCCGGTGTCGGCGGCGTCGCCAGGGCGAAGCCTCGCCGGGTGCGCCTGCCCGAGGGACGCCGCTGCGATCGGCGCCTCCTCAACCGAGGCGAATAACTCTTCCAGCGGCGCGCCCAGCTCAGCTTCGGCGAGTGCGCGGATTTCGGAGAAAGAAACGGGCGGCACCTCATCCTGCAGCCCCTCTAGTTCCTGGGTGATCTCGGGCGGCAGCACGTCCAGCCTGGTGGACAGGAACTGACCGACTTTGATCATGAGGCCGCCGAGATCCACAGCCAGCACATGGAAGCGCTGCGCGAACCGCTGCATCCTTTTTGTCCTGCTGCGCTCGGCCATCCGGACCAGCCCGAGGCGAGGGATGAGCAGCTCGAACCACCATGTCACCGCGAGATGCCACGCGGCGAAGCGCAGGATACGGCGGTACCGGGCACGGTGCTCCCCGGAGCCAGATACCGCTGCGCGGTCCCGGCGAACCGACGTCACCCCCGTCAGCCCTGGGCGAGGATCGCGTACAGCCGGCGGCGCGCATCGTCGAGCACGGCCACGGCCTCCTGCACTTGCTCCGGCGTGCCGGTGCGGCCCACCTGGGACGCGGCCTGTGCAAGCTCGACGCCTGCCTTGGGGAGCGCGCCGAAGCCCGTGCCCGACGCCGGGGCCGTCGAGTCCCAGGGCGCTGACGGGCCGGCGCCCGCCACATCCTCCCGGCCCGCTTCAGTCAGCGAGTAGATCTTGCGCCCATTGGACTCTTCGGCAGTGATAAACCCTTCATCGGCGAGCAGTTGCAACGTCGGATAGACGGAGCCTGCGCTGGGCTTCCAGCTGCCACCGCTGCGCTCCTCGATTTCACGGATGATCTGGTAGCCGTGCATCGGCCGCTCCGCGAGAAGTTTCAGCACGGCCGACCGCACCTCGCCCCGGCCGGCGCGGGAACCCGACCGCTTTTCGAACCTCGAACGCAGCTCTTCAACTGCCTGCCACACACTGTCGATATTGTTGCCGCGGAATCCGCCGGCCGGGTATGAATCATGCATCTTGTTCTCCTCTGTGAATCGTGAACGATATACAGCGATAGCCAACGATACATCCAGATATTTTCAGGGGCCACGGGCGGTGGGAGCATCTCCGCGAAGCGCAGCCTGGAGACCTGAGTCGACGAGACGCAGCGGCTCGTGCCCGGCAGGCAAGGGTTCGACGACCCCTGCAATCCGTGGCTAAGGAGATTCGAACGCGGCATACCGGCCCGCAGTCCGGGCACACTGACGCGAGGGTGACGACTCCCTGACCCTCCAGGAGGTGGCGCGCGGCTTGCCTTTCGGCGGGCTGACCGTAGACTCGGCCCATGTTTGGTCCTGGGGGAACGAGAAGAGTCCGTGGCCTCGTGGTGCTCGTTGGCGTGCTGGCCGGGGCTGTCCTGACCGGGTGCGCCTATGAGGACGAGGGCGATCCGGGTCCAACGGAAGCCAGGTCAAGTGTCCGGCCGGCTGCCGCCTTGCCGTCGAAGGGGGAGGACCTGTTGACCGTTGAAACGCGCAACTATGCTGAGCTGGAGCAGCGCCTGGCAGGCGCGGCCAAGCCGGTGCTGCTGGCCGTCTCCGGTCCGGCAGATGGGCCCGGGGTGGGATTCAGCAAATCCGCGACGGTGACAGCCGCCGGCCCACACACGGTGACGGTCGCGTGCGTGGGTGCCTCTCAGGCGCTCGTCTCGCTTTCCCAGGAAATCGTCGGAGGCAGCGAACGTACGGATTTCGAGCTGGATTGCAAGGGAACCCAGTCGCAGGTCATCCAGCTTAAGGAGGGGTCCGTGGGCGCGCATCTGATCCGCCTCCACCCGGACGGAGGCGCATGGACAGGCGCGGTCGCCGGCATAGAAATCACCGTCGGATGAAGCTCCTGTAGGCCCGGAGCCAGCAACGGCGCTGTCCGCAGACATGGCGCCCAAGAGCACCGAGCCGGCCACCACCAAGCGTCCCGATCCGTTCGCCGGTCGCGAGTGAAGTCAGCTTGTCTCCTCGTCCGTACGGAGCATGTCGAGAATCTTTCGGAGTGATTCCGGCCCGGCGGCCACTTCAATGTCCCCCTTGTCGGTGGCGAGCCGGATGGCCTGGAATTCCCGCTGGGTGACGTATCTACGCTCTTTGCGATCGAGGGTTCTGGCCTCCTTGGATACCGGAGCCATGGCACTGAAAGTCGTGGGCCGGCCGGAGGGCTCCAGCGCGTCGTAGACGGCCGGCTGAAATTTCATCGCGGTCCCGTCGTAGGTGGCGACCCCCATGTTCCAGATTCCGCTGAGGGACCCGGGAAGCGAGTTAGGGTAGCGGACGTACACCAGCATCTCGCCGTGCGATTCCAGCCTGGAGGCTGCCTTACGTTGCCGCCGGGTCAGGGAGTACCAGAAGGCTGCCATGAAGACTGCCCACAGCGCAGCGTTGAAGACAATCCGGTCCAACGGGTAGCCGAAGCCGACCCACAACGCGACCACCGCAGCCCACGCAGCGACAAGGACCACCAGGGCAACCATCTTGCGGTGAGCGGCTATCCACTTCCTCATGCCGGTCATCCTAGACTGGGCAACCTGCCATGCTGCATCGAAACCGGATCGTACTGTGGAGCTAAGGAGATTCGAACTCCTGACCTCTTCGATGCGAACGAAGCGCTCTACCAACTGAGCTATAGCCCCGAAGCAACGCCGTTCCCGCAGGTACGGCGTTGCCGGTGTCCCTAGGCTACAAACTATCCGCGTTCTTTGCCAACCAGCCGCTGAATGTCTCACCGGCGTGGCGTTGCTCCGGGACCAGATTCAGCCCCGCGCGCAGGTAGCTGCCCATGGCACCGGGCAACGGGAACTGCACCAGCCGTCCGCGGGAGCCGTTGACGGCCTTCCACTGCCGGGCAAAGTCGTCCATGCCGTGGATCTCGGGGCCGCCGATGGTTCGGACGCTGTGCCGCAGGTCCACCGAGGGTTCCAGCGCAGCCCCAAGCAGGGCGGCGGCGACGTCGGAAGGGGCAATTGGCTGGAACCGGGCACCTTTGACCACGGGAATGATCAGCAGTTTCGAGCCGGCACCGAACATCGTCGCCAGCAGGGAATGGAACTGCGTCGCCCGGAGCGCGACGGTCTCCATGCCGGACCGCTCGTAGACCTGTTCCTTGGCCGCCTTCGAGGCGTAGTAGCCGAAGCTGCTCCGGTCGCAATTGATGATCGACAGCATCACGGCCCTGCCCACCCCTGCGTCCTGGGCCGCGGCGAGAAGGCGCGCTCCGCCGTCGGCGAAGCCTTTCAGGGCCTTCCCGGAGCGCCCTTCCAGGCAGTCAATCACGACGTCGGCCCCGGCCAGTGCCGCCGCCAGCCCCTCGCCAGTAGTGACGTCGGCAGAAAAGAATTCCGCGCCGGCCAGCCGGGCAGGGGCACCGGCCGGAGGTGGATTCCGGCAGATGGCCGCCACATCGTGCCCGCCGGCGATAGCCCCCCGCACCACTTCGCTGCCCACCTGGCCGGTTCCGCCGGCAACGCAAATTCGAGTCATGCCCTGAGGCTACCGGGCCGCACGTAATACCGGCCCTATTGGACCTCTGCCGGAACCCGAAAGTCCGGGACACAACAAAGCCCCGGGCGGCCATTGTTGGCTGCCCGGGGCTCGACGTAGCGGTTCAGGCCCGGCGTCGCTGCAGGACATCGTCCAGGTTGCTCAGGGCGCTCTGCGCCTTGCCCAGGGGTTTCGATTCGGATTCCGTGCCGAGGCTGCCAGCCGGGGACTGCGGAAGGCCCTGCTTCAGTGATGGCTTACCGACGGCCTTTGGGGCCTCCGGCAGATCGAGCGGCTCGGGGGCGGCCCGTTCGGCTTTCGGCGCCTCCACATACTTGGGCTTCGGGACTTCCACCGGCTCCCAGCTCGAACCTTCGCCGGCCGGGGAATCCGCGGGACGGCGAACCGATGTGTCACCCGAGGCCACGGCTTCCGCCAGTGCCGCCTGGCGGAGTTCCTGTGCGGTCAGCGGCTTCGGTGCAGGTTTGCGTTCCGCGGCGTCGGCCTGGGCGTCGAAGAGCGGGCTCTCAGCCCGTTCACGGGGCTCCCCTGCCGGCTCCCCGAGCGGCGCCCGCTCCGGGGCGGACCGGGACGGGCGTGCCGGCGCGGAAATGGCCGACCGAAACGCGGCGTTCATTTTACGACGGCGGTCCCGGACCGCGAGCCAGCGGAGCATAAAGACTGAGGCCACGGCGCCGAGCAGCGCCGCGACGGGAAGCCACAGCGGACCGAGCCCGAAAATTCGCAGGACCCCGGAGACCAGCCCTGTCAGCAGTGCGAGCAGACCTGCCAGCGCGAGGGCCAGCCGGCCGTAGCGGATCTTGAATGCCGGACCGGGGGCAGCAGGCTTGAGGCCGCCGTCGAACCCTGCGGTTCCCGGGCCGGACACGGTGTGCTGGGTACTGGTCATGGGATTCTCCTGCTGGGCCGCCATCTTCATGACGTGCCCGGCTTGCGGGGCTGTTTCTAGATCGATGACGTCCGCTCCGAACTCGCCCGCGGGCTGCAGCTGGTGGCGTCCGTTCCGGAGCATGTAGGGAGCAACCCACACAATCCAGAGCGCAACAGCAATGACAAGGATCACAGAGCTGCTAAGAGGGAAGTCCACATCAAAACCGTATGAGCTATGGGCGGTACTGGGCGGCATTGTCCCCGGTGTGTCGCGGGACAACTGCCAATTGAGTGGATTTAAGGCGTAACGGCTGGTCAGGCGGGCTCTGGCCGCTCACGCGGGACGGCTCTGCTGCCAGCGTGCCAGCAGCCCCCCGGGGATTTCTTCGGAGGTCAGCGCGAAGGTGCGGTGGTCCGCCCATTCACCGTTGATGTGCAGGAACCGCGGCCGGTAACCCTCGTCGCGAAAGCCGAGTTTCTCAACCACGCGCAGGCTGGGTCCGTTTTCAGGCCGGATGTTGATCTCCATCCGGTGCAATCCGAGCGTCTGGAAGCAGTAGTCCGTTGCCAAAGCCACAGCGGTCGGGGCAATGCCCTGGCCTGCCCGGTCCTTGTCCACCCAGTATCCGAGCGTGGCCATCATCGCCGAGCCCCACACGATGGAGGACACCGTCAGCTGGCCAACGATCACGGGTTCGCGGACGCCCGGGGTCCATGCCGTGATCAGGAATGGCAGAGCCGTTGCCTGGGCGGCCTGGGTCTTGAGGGAACGAACCATCTGGCGGTAGTCGGGCAGGCCACCCCCGGGAACGGGGTTGGACGCTTCCCAAGGGGCCAGCCACTCGCTGTTGCGTGAGCGGACTTCGGTCCATTCCTTGCGGTCCCGGTACCGGATGGGGCGCAACACGAGGTCGCCGCACTCAAGGGTCGCCGGCCAGTTGAAGCTGCCCCCCACGGGAGTTATTTGGTCAGGCTCGGCGCGAGGCTGGCGGCGAACGCGGGCAGCCATTCCCGCAGGCCGGGGCCGAGGTCTTCGCTGTCGCAGGCGAGCTGCACGCAGGCCTTGAGGTAGCTGAGCTTGTCGCCGGTGTCGTAGCGGCGGCCGCGGAAGACGACGCCGTACACGCCGTAGCCTTCGCCGTCGCCCGCCGCGAGTTCCTGGAGCGCGTCCGTCAGCTGGATTTCGCCGCCACGGCCGGGCTCGGTGCGTTCCAGGACCTCGAAGACTGCCGGGTGGAGGACGTAGCGGCCGATCACCGCGAGGTTGGACGGGGCGTCGTCGACGTCGGGCTTCTCCACGAGGTGATCGATGCGGACATACTCTTCACCCTCGACCGCCTGGATGTCGGCACAGCCGTAGGCGCTGATCTGGGACGGGTCCACCTCGATCAGGGCAACAACCGAGCCGCCGGTCTTGGCCTGGACTTCGATCATGGTGCTGAGCAGTTCATCGCGGGCGTCGATCAGGTCATCGCCCAGAAGGACGGCGAAGGGTTCGTAACCTACGTGCTGCTTGGCGCGGAGGACGGCGTGGCCCAGGCCCATCGGATCGCCCTGGCGCACGTAGTGGATGTCACCCAGGTTGCTGGCGGCCTGGATGGACTCGAGCTTGGCCGTGTCACCCTTGTCCTCGAGGGTGGCTTCCAGCGCGGGGACGCGGTCGAAGTGGTCCTCCAGCGCGCGCTTGTTGCGTCCGGTGATCATCAGGATGTCGTTCAAGCCCACGCTGACGGCTTCCTCGACGACATATTGGATGGCCGGCTTGTCCACGACGGGCAGCATTTCCTTCGGCATGGCCTTGGTGGCCGGAAGGAACCTGGTGCCGAGGCCGGCTGCGGGAATGACGGCCTTGCGGACGGGAGCGTTGAGTGTAGTCACTCGACTAATCTAACGGAGGGACCAAACATTGCGTAATCATTCGAGCCGCCGGAGAACCTCCTCTTCCCGGCTGCATCACGCGGAGGGACGGGGCGTCATGGCGTCGAAGGAAGAGATCCGGGCCGGCCACCGGGCCAGGCGCGGCGCGCTGACGAACACCGGCCGGTCGAGCGCCGGGGCGGACATCGCCCGGCACGGCCTGGCATGGGCAACAGGCCTGACCGGCGGCCGCCCGGGCACCTTTGCCGCCTATCTGGGCGTGGGTTCGGAGCCGCCGACGCTTCCCCTGCTGACGGCGCTGCATGAGGCAGGGCACAGGCTCCTGCTCCCGGTCTGCGAACCCGGCCTGGAGCTGAGCTGGGTGTACTGGACGCCGGCCTCCGAATCGGTCCGGAGCCGCTATGCGCCGATCCAGGAGCCCGCGGGGGAACGCCACGGCACGGCGGTCATGCTGCACGCGCACGGCATCTTCCTGCCTGCCACCGCCGTCGATTTTTCCGGGAACCGGGTCGGTCAAGGCGGCGGGTACTACGACAAGTTCCTGGCGGCGCTGACGGCCGTCCTGCCATCCCGGGCCGGGTCGTCCGACGGCGGGTTGTTGCCGCCCCTGCCGACAGCAGCGGTCGTCTTCGACAGCGAGGTGCTTCCGGCCGGCAGCATCCCGGCGGAGTCCTTCGACCGGAAGGTGGCCGCCGCACTGACCCCGGGCGGCTTGCTCCTGCTGCAGCCATAGCGCATGAGGGGCCGCGCGGCCGGGGTGATAGAATTAGCACTCAGGCCCTGCGACTGCTAAGGAACGGATTCCGCCGGAGACATCCCGGCAGTAATCCGGACCGGACAGCACGGGACCTGCTCGTTTGTCCCAGAGGAGGATTTCCAGTGCCCACGTATGCATACGCCTGCAAGGACTGCAGCCACGCCTTCGAGATCGTGCAGTCGTTCACCGACAGCTCCCTCACGTCCTGCCCCGAGTGCCAGGGCACGCTCCGCAAGAAGTTCAACAGCGTGGGCGTCGTCTTCAAGGGCTCCGGTTTCTACCGGACCGACTCACGCGACACCAAGGGCAGCACGGTGTCCCCGGCTCCTGCCCCGGCCCCGGCCGCAACTCCGGCGCCCGCCGCGGCTTCCGCAAGCTAGGTATTGCC
This sequence comes from Arthrobacter sp. 05N429, assembly GCF_056397045.1. Classification (NCBI taxonomy): domain Bacteria; kingdom Bacillati; phylum Actinomycetota; class Actinomycetes; order Micrococcales; family Micrococcaceae; genus Arthrobacter; species Arthrobacter sp. 05N429. The sequence continues at coordinate 454,559 of NZ_JBFTMQ010000001.1, read as the reverse complement.
CGCACGGTTGCGGGCCCGCAACGGCTTCCCGCCTGACCGCGGAATTTCTTGGCTGTTTCTCCACATAGCCCAAACTGCGCCCGCCCGGTGTTCCCGCCGATGCGTAGGATCGCGCCATGGCCACCTTTGCGCGTTCTGTCCCGGCCGCCGGCAACTTCCCGGCGGAAATCCTTCGTGCCCTCCTTCGCGGTGCCTTGCGCCCCTCGCTTCCCGGGTTCGGCGCCCGTTCCGTTGGGCGCAGTTCCGGCGGCCCGAACTCCGGGAGTCCGCCGCGGGGCCGGAGACCCGCTGGCCGGCCGTTCCGCCGCCTGGTCCGCTGGCTGGAGCGCAACCGGCGGCTGGCTGTGGCACTGCTGCTGTGCATCGCGGCGGGCATCACCGTGCAGCAGCTCACGCCGGCCCCGGCCTTCACGGTCTCCGCCTTCGCCGCTGCTAGGGACCTGCCGTCCGGGGAGGTACTCGGCCCGGAAGACCTGACCCTCCTGAGCGTTCCGCGGGACCTGGTGCCGGCGGGCAGCTATGGCGGCAACGTTTCCCCGCACGGCAAGCAGCTTGCCGTGGCGCTCCGGAAGGGCCAGCTGCTGTCCGATTCGCAACTTCTTGGTCCCGGCCTGCTGGCAGGAAGCCCTCCGGGAACTGCCGCCGTACCGCTCCGGATGGCCGATCCCGCATCAATCCAGCTGCTCTCCCCCGGACAACTCGTCAATGTGGTCATGACAACCGGCGACAACTTTGACCAGACGGCCGCGTCCCAGGTGCTGGCTGCGGCCGTGCCGGTGCTTTGGACCTCCGGGCACGGCAGCGAGGCAGGCCAGTGGCTGGCTGCCGGGGAAACGGAGGGCCTCATGGTCGTAGCTGCCGACGCCGAAGAGGCACGCCGGCTCGCCGGCGCTTCCACGCAGGGGAAGCTGTTCTTTGTCCTTGTGGGGGCCGTACCGGGCTAGCGGGGCATAGCGGCCCCAGCCCGTCCGGAACACCGCCGGGGACGCTGCCCGAGGTTCGGCCCGGGTTCGTCCCTTAGCCCCAGTGCGGAGGCTTCTGCTCCTGGAGCCAGGAGTCGTGGTCGTAGCCGCCCTGCTCGTCCCCCCAGCGCCTCGGATCGTCTTCGGAGGCTTTGTTCGGCAGCACACCGGCAGGGACGGTCGCCGGTGCGGCCGGCTGCGAAAGGTTGTCCCGGCCGCGGTCCCGGATTTCCCCGCTGTTCTTGATCTCTCCGTCGTTCCGGGATTCGCCACTGTTTCGGGTATCGCCGTCTGCAGTCATGCCGCCGGCCTCCTTACTGCCCTGATCTGTTCTGTAATGTTGTGCGCCGTCCGGCCACCCGGACGGCGGCCGCTCCTCCGCGGCCTGCGCTTCGTTCACGGCCAGGTTCTCGACGTCGTCGTCAAAGAATCCCGGCGAGGCCTGCTTCCGGTGCGTTACGGCCGGTTTCTCCAGGCCAAGGTACCCGCCGATGCGGTCGGCGCAGGCCGAAGGATCGGTGAAGACCTCTATGGTCCATAGTGGCATGTAACGCCAGCCAAGTCGCTCCAGGAGCTGCGGACGCAGCCTGCTGCGTTCGCGGACAGTCAGCCGGCGGTACTGCTCGGTGCCGTCGGATTCAATCGCCACAGGCCGGGGAATTTCCGCGTCGTCCTGTCCGAGGGTGCTCAGCGGGTCGGCTGCGGCCACCATGTTCAGGGCGCCGTCGTACTGGTGCCAGACCCGGGCGCCCCGGGCGCGGAGCCGGTCGCCGAGGTCAGCCACGAGGGGGTCTGCCCCCAGGGCCTGTTCGCTGGCGGCGGCGCGCGACGCCGGGCTGCCAAGATCGGAGTTGCCGGCGATTTCCCGGTCCAGGAGTTCGTAGAAGTCCACTGCTCCGTGGCTCAACCTGGTCACGTCGAGATCCTCGGGCCGGAAGCAGCTCAGCACGTGCAGGGACCGGCGCGCCCGTGTCATGGCGAGGGCGAACCTGGCCCGTCCGCCGTCCGCGGACAGCGGACCGAGGCTGTGGAGCGCACGCCCGTGCGGGGTGCGGCCATAGCCCGGTGAGAAGATCACGTGATCGCGGACCAGGCCCTGGGCGCGTTCCAGGTCCACCACCCGGAAGGATTCGTCCCCGGCCGTGAAGAAGCCGGCCAGCAGCGGATGGTTGGGCAGCTGCAGCCGGATGGACTCGCCGATCCGGGCAGCGTGCCGGAGGCTGCCGGTGACAACGGCCAGCGAAGTCCGCGGCCGCAGGCGGGCGTGTTCGAAAACAAGTTCCACCGCACGGTTCACCTCGGCCACGACGGATTCAACGCCGTCGTGGTCCGCGCTGGGCAGTCCGGTGCCGTCCGGCAGGTACTCGACGGTCAGGGCGCGGTCCAGGCCGGTGGCGGACTGGCCTTCCGGCAACCGCCGCAGCCCGCTGTCGTAGAAGCCCTTGCTCAGCTGCCGCACGAGATCTTCGTCAACGGCACGGTAGACATTCCGAAGGTTCCAGACGGGCAAGACGGCGGCCAGCGCCTTGTATGCGCTCTCGACACCCTGATGGGAGCTTTCGCCGGCGGCGAGCCGCTCCACACTCACGGTGAAGGTCCGCGGGCTGGCAATCCGGTCGTCACCAAAGGCAATGACCTGTTGGGCGCGGGCGAGGGCCGGCAGGACCGCCTGCAGCGACGTCGCCTCGGCATCAAGGATGACGACGGCGTCGAACCGCTGTGTCGCCGGCAAGACCGCTGTCAGGAGATAGGGGCTGACCGACCACACGGGGACCAGCATGGGCAGCAGTTCCGGGGCCTGCCCGGTCAACGCCGACAGGGTGACCCTGCCGTCCTTGAGCAGGCTGCGGAGCAGCTCCGCCTGGCGCGGGTGCTCAGCGATGGCGGTCCGCCAGCGTTCTGCAAGCTTCCAGCGCAGACGGGCCGCGCCGCTGGCGATGTGGGCGTTGTCCGCGAGACGGTACTCGGCCTCCAGCTGGCGCAGGGCGTCGCCGTCGGACATGGCCAGGTAGTCATCCCCGCTGATCATGGCTTCCAGCGCGGACTGCCACCAGGCGAGCTCAAGCTCCGCAGCCACGGATCCGGCCGGAACTTCGCGCTCGGCAAGGTCGGCGAGAAGTTCGCCGAGGCCATGCTCGCGCATGTTCTCCACCAGGAGCGTCCGCTCCGGCAGGGTCTCCAGCGTCCCGGTGTCGGCAACCAGCCGCTCCAGGCGCTCCATGAGTTGCCCATAGGGCGTGTTGTGCAGCTCGCCGCCCGCCGCTGTGTGCCTCACGGCCTGGCCCAATTCGGCCAGTTCTGCTTCCAGTTCGCGGTACAGGCCGATGATCTCCGCCAGGCCGGAGGGGACCGCCGGATGGCGCTGCGTCGTGGCGTAGTCGGACCACGCGGCCCGCTGTTCCTGGACGAGGACGAGGGAGCTGTGCAGGTCGGCGATGTGGACGCCCGGGCGGACATACTCCTTAGCGACCCGCCGCAGGCGGGAGCGCTGCATGGATGGCATCTCGATGTTCCGTTCGCGGCGCCAGGACGAGGCTGCGGTGGCGGAGATGAGGTCGTGGACCGGACGGTCGAAGATATCCGGGGTGAACTTGTCGAGGCTTTCGCGCACCGCGACAAGGAGCTCAACCTGGTCGCCCCATTCGGCGAACGTGCTGCCAAGTCGGATCTCGGCATGGTCGGCGACGCCGTTCATGAGTTCCCGCAGCTCGGGAAGCTTCCGCGCCACGGATTGGGCTACCTGCTGGGCTTCCTGGGTTTCCTTGCGGGTCAGGAGGCGGGCGCCGTGCCAGGGGCTCGTCGTCGACGCCCGGCTGAAGCTTCCCAGTTCGGCCGCGCGGCGTAGCCGCCCGGCCAGTTCCTCCCGGTCCCGGATGTTGTCCAGCACACTGCGCTTGAGCCGTACGGTGGTGGCCGGCGCTGGCTGAATGGACGTCAGCTCGGCCAGCGACTGCATGGCCTCATACGGTGAGCAGCCCCACCGCTGGCGGACGTTGTGCAGTGAGGCGACGTGGTCCCGCAGGGCGTGGCGGTGCTCGATCAGGGTGGTGTGCAGGTTGCTGAGCTGGGGCTCGAGGGACTTCTCGTTGCGCACGATCGCCCGGACCAGCTGGCCCTTCAGCTGCAGCGGCGTTGCGTTGCCGGCGAGCTGGAACAGGGCAGAGTCCAACCCCAGCGTGTCCAGCTCGGCGGAGATCTCGCCCAGGCTGGCGCGCCGGTCCCCCAGCACCAGGACGGTCTTGCCCTGATCGACGAGGGCCCCGATGGTATTGATGGCCGTCTGGGTCTGGCCGGTGCCGGGCGGGCTGCTGACCACGAGCGAGTCCCCCGCGCGGACGGCGTCGACGACGTACTGCTGGTCCGTGTCGGCGTCGAGCAGGAGCAGTTCATCAGCCGGGTCGCGCTCGTCGGTGGTGGGGAAGCGCCCGGTCTTGAGCTCAGGAACTTCCACCGCTCCGCCGGCGGCAGCGCGGCCCAGCGCCGTCACGAGGGGATGGTTCCCGTTGATCCACGGGTCGTCGAGGCTCCCGGACAGGTCGGCGAAGGTGGAGACCAGAAGGTTGTGTTCGACGTCGGCGCCGTGGATCGGCTGGATGAGGGTGCCAAGGCGGTCGAGGACAGGCTGCGGATCAAACCGGGCCGTGCTGTAAGCCATGCGGGTGACGGCGTTGACGTCGAAGACGATCCCGTGGATGGTTTTCAGGTGCCGGATCAGCGCAGGGTTGATCTTGGCCTGTTCGGTCAGCTGCAGTTCGTAGTCATCCTCGCCCGGCCGGACCGTCAGGGAGATGGCGGTCAGCATGACGGGGGCGGAAACGCGCTGGGGTTTGCCTCCGACGGCGGAGGTCCAGACGACCGTGCCCGCGGAGAAGTACCCCGCGTCGATGCCGCGGTCGTTGGCCAGTTCGAAAATCTTGGAGCGCAGGTTACGGGAGGCCCGCGCGGCGACGACGTACTGCTGGTGGTCACGGATCAGGGTGGAGAGCCGGGTGCGCCGGCCGGCCATCAGCTGCGCCAGGCCGGACGGATGGGCGTGGGTCAGGTCGATGGAGCCTTCAGGCGTCTTGGTGAAGCGCAGCATGGTGTCCGCTCCGGTGACGGGTTTGAGCCCCGACAGCCATTTCCTGAGCTCCTCGGAGCCCTCGGGGTGGCCTTGACCAACTGACACTGCTGCCTTCTTTTCTGTGCTCGCGTTTACTCTGCTCACGTTTTCCGTGCTCGCGCGGGACGTCCTGGACCATACCGGCATGCTTTCGAGGGTAGCCCGAATCCGGCGCCGGTGAGGCTCCGCAACACTGGCGGGACGCAAATTCGGGCCGAATTTGCCGGAACGCCATCCTCCGCCCAAAGCGGCCGCACGGATCCGTGCCGGGCGGCCCGGCCGGACGTGAAGTGGCCAGATGTGAAATGGCCGGCCTCCCACGGAGACCGGCCATTTCACACGCCCTTTACCGGGCTATTCCCATTCGATGGTTCCCGGCGGCTTGCTCGTCACGTCGAGCACCACGCGGTTCACGCCGTCCACCTCGTTGGTAATGCGGTTGGAGATCCTGGCCAGCAGGTCGTAGGGCAGCCGCGACCAGTCCGCCGTCATGGCGTCTTCGGAGGAGACCGGGCGCAGCACGATCGGGTGGCCATAAGTCCGGCCATCACCCTGGACACCGACGCTGCGGACATCGGCCAGCAGCACAACCGGCATCTGCCAGACCTCGTTGTCGAGCCCGGCGGCGGTCAGTTCCGCCCGCGCGATGGCGTCGGCCTTGCGCAGCAGGTCCAGCCGCTCCTTGGTGACTTCGCCGACGATCCGGATGCCGAGGCCCGGCCCGGGGAACGGCTGTCGCCCCACGATTTCCTGCGGCAGGCCCAACTGGGCGCCGACGGCGCGGACCTCGTCCTTGAACAGGGCGCGCAGCGGTTCGACGAGTTCGAACTGCAGGTCTTCCGGCAGGCCGCCCACGTTGTGGTGGCTCTTGATGTTCGCGGCACCTTCGCCGCCGCCGGATTCGACGACGTCGGGGTACAGCGTGCCCTGGACGAGGAACTTGATCTTCTCGCCGTGCGCGGCCGCCTCGGCGATGATCGCCAGTTCGGCTTCCTCGAAGGCGCGGATGAATTCGCGGCCGATGATCTTGCGCTTGGTCTCCGGGTCGCTGACACCGGCGAGGGCGGCCTGGAAGCGTTCCTGCTCGTTGGCGACGTAGAGCTTGACGCCGGTCGCGGCCACGAAGTCGCGTTCGACCTGTTCGGCCTCGCCTTCGCGCAGCAGCCCGTGGTCCACGAACACACAGGTCAACTGGTCGCCGACGGCGCGCTGGACCAGGGCGGCGGCGACGGCGGAATCCACGCCGCCGGACAGGCCGCAGATGACCCGGGCGTCGCCGATCTGTTCGCGGATCCGGTCGACCTGCTCCTCGAGGATGTTGCCGGTAGTCCAGTTCGGCTCCAGCTTGGCGCCCTTGAACAGGAAGTTTTCGAGGACCTGCTGGCCGTACGCCGAGTGCTTCACTTCGGGGTGCCACTGCACTCCGTAGAGGCCCTTCTCTTCGTTGGCGAAGGCGGCGACGTCGGCGCCCGCCGTCGTCGCGAGGACTTCAAAGCCTTCCGGAGCTTCGTGCACGGAGTCGCCGTGGCTCATCCAAGTGCTCTGGTGCTGGGGCATGCCCGCCAGGATGGAGCGGCCCTCACCGATGGTGGTGGTCTCGGTGGCACCGTACTCGCGGAGCCCGGTCTGGGCGACCTTGCCGCCGAGGGCGTTGGCCATGGCCTGGAAGCCGTAGCAGATGCCGAAGACCGGGATCCCGGCCTCGAAGAGGTCCGCTCCGACGCTGGGCGCGCCTTCGGCGTAAACGCTGGCGGGGCCGCCGGAGAGGATGATGGCGGCGGGATTCTTGGCCAGGAGCTGCTCGGTGCTGTAGGTATGCGGAACCACTTCCGAATACACGTTCGCTTCCCGGACGCGGCGGGCGATCAGCTGCGCGTACTGGGCACCGTAGTCAACAACCAGCACGGGCTTGTGGGACGTCTGGGATGCAGTGGGAGTAGTCACCGTACAAGCCTACTTTGCGGCGCCGCCGGCCCGCACATTGAGAAGCCGGTCCAGGCCCGGAAACGGCCGCCGGGTAAGCGAACTCACACGAAAGCCCGACGGCGGGCGGCCGGCCACTGCGCCGCGGGCCGGGGGTTTCAGTAGCGCTGCGGGGCCTGCGGGTTGGCGGCCAGTTCGGCCTCCACCTCGGCGTGGAATTTCTTCTCCACGAAGAAGGACAGGAACGGCACTACGCCTCCGAGCGCCAGGATGATCATCTTCATGAAGGGCCAGCGCATCAGCGACCACAGGCGGAAGTTGGACATGAGGTACACGACGTACATCCAGCCGTGCACGATCAGCACTGCCACGGAGAGGTTCACGCCGCCGATAACTCCGGGCGGTTCGGCGTCGGCGAATCCGAAGCCGAACGGCTCGCCGGTGACGGCGTTGGTGCCGCCCACGAAAAGGTACTGTCCGAACGCGTACCGGGCGATCAGCTCGGCGCAGAGCAGAAGCAGCATGGTGCCGGTCATGTACGCGAGCACCTTGTAGAACTTCAGCGCAGAACGGATCTGGGCCTCGGTTCCGCCAAAGCGGCGCTTCTTACCGCCCGCGGTTCCCGTTGAGTTGGACTGCTGCGGCTGTACGGCCGGCTGTGGCTCGATCATGGTTGCACTTTCGTTTCGGTGGGGCGCGGTTCGGTGGGGTCGGGGTTGGGGACGGGTTGCGCCGCAGCGTCCTGCTCCTCGTCGAGGGCGTCCTCGAGTCCGCGGCGGTAGTCGTCCTTCACCAGGCGCCACCAGATGAACAGCGCGAACCCGGCAAACACCACCCACTCGGCGGCGTAGAAGAGGTTGAGCCAGTTGATCTTTCCGGCAGGAGGCTGCGGCCCGATGTTCAGCGGCTTCACCTCTCCGCCGGACGCGGCCGCACCGACTTCGCTGCCGGCGGAGACTTCGGAAGCCGCCGCGACAAAGCCGGGATAGCTGCTGATGTCCCAGATGTTGATGAGTTCCGCGACGGACACGGCGCTGGCCCGCCCGGAGCCGGCGTCGGTCCCCGGCAGCGGGGCTTCGGACGGCAGCAGCCGTCCGGTCAGTTCAATGACGCCCGACGGCGGCGCGGCGGCGTCCGCGGGGTCGGCAACCCAGCCTCGGGCGACCGGGATCCAGGTCTGGGGCGAGGCGCCGGCTCCGGTCAGCACGGGGGCGTCCGTCACGGCCAGGGCCGACACGATCCAGTAGCCCGAGACACCGCCGTTCAGCCGGCCCGGGACCAGGACCTGCTTCTGCGGATCGTAGCTTCCGGTCGCGGTGACGACCTGGTCTGCGACCGAACCGGGGAAGAAGTCCCCGGGCTGGAGCGCCGTGGTGAGCGGTTTGGGGTTCTCCGTCGTGGTGGAGACCGTCACTTCCGGCTGGGTCGAGCGGCCGAACTGCCACTGGCTGAGCAGCACAAACACCCCTGAAACGACGATCGCGAACACCAGTCCGGCGATCCAGCGGGGTTTGAGGGCAGTTTTCAGCACCCCTTAACCGTACTTCGTCGGCGTGTAGAACAACGAAACGGGGCGAAAGAGTGGGGCAGCCCTCACAGCTTTTTAGTGGTCGAAGAAGACCAGGCTGGAGTTGATGAGTTCCGCGATCACTTCGGGGTCGTAGGCCCGGCGGAGGGATTCGCGGAATGATTCCTTCGACAATGACCGGGCGAGGGTGGCCAGCACTTCGAGGTGCTCGGAAAACGAGCTGGCAGGCGTCGCGATCAGGAGGACCACTGTTGCGGGCCCGTCGGTAGCGCCGAAATCGAGCGCCTTGCCGTATTTGGTGATGCCGACGGCGATGGACGTCCTGGAGACGAATTCGCTGCGTGCATGCGGCAGGCCGATGCCGCCGGGCAGGCCCGTGGCCAGCTGGTGCTCACGGGCGTTGACGTGTTGCAGGAAGCCGGGGAGATCCGAAATGCGGCCGGCGGCATGCATCCGTTCCGCCAGTTGGGAGGCGGCATCAAGCTTGTCGGTGGCGTCCATCTCGAGGATCACCATGTCGGGGGTGGTGAGCTCGGCGTCGTACCGGTCCAGTGGTTCCGCCAAGTGGTATCCCTTCGAAGTGGCGTCAGTGCGCCGGCAGCCTCGGGGTCGAGGCTGCCGGCGGACGCTGCCGGTCAGCGCAGCGGAACGATGTCCTCGACGCCCAGTCGTGCTGCGTCCGCAGATTCGTCGTCCGGCTGCTCCTGGCTGAGCCGTTCGGCGTCGACCCTGGCCAGGTAGTGCTTGATCTCGCCCTCGCGCTGGGCATCGCTCCAGCCGAGGACTTCTCCCATCAGTTTAGCGACTACCGGTGCGGCGGACACACCGCGGTCCCAGGCCTCGATCGAAATCCTGGTCCGGCGGGTCAGGACATCCTGCACGTGGCGGGCGCCCTCATGGGTGGCGGCGTACACGGCCTCGGCGGCGAGGTAATCGTCCGCGCCCGGCAGGGGCTCGCCCAGTTCCGGGTTCTCGGTTATGAGGGCCAGCACTTCCGGGGCCATGGAGCCGTAGCGGTTGAGCAGGTGCTCGATCCGCGCCACGTGGACGCCGGTCTCCTCGGCCATCCGGTTGCGTTTGTTCCACGCGGCCTTGAATCCGCTGGCGCCGAGCAGCGGAATGGATTCCGTGCAGCTGGGCGGGACCCGTTCGTCCATGCTGCGGGTCGCTTCGTCGACGGCGTCCTTGGCCATGACCCGGTAGGTGGTCCATTTGCCGCCGGCCACCACGACGAGCCCGGGCACCGGGTGGGCCACGACATGTTCGCGGGACAGCTTGGCCGTGGAGTCGTTTTCGCCGGCGAGCAGCGGCCGGAGCCCGGCGTAGACCCCCTCGACATCCTCGCGGGTCAGCGGGCGTTTCAGGACTTTGTTCACATGTTCGAGGATGTAGTCGATGTCCTTGCTGGACGCGGCCGGGTGGGCCTTGTCGAGGTGCCAGTCGGTGTCGGTGGTGCCGATGATCCAGTGCCGGCCCCAGGGAATGACGAAGAGGACGGACTTTTCGGTCCGCAGGATCAGTCCGACGGTCGATTGGAACCGGTCCCGGGGCACCACGAGGTGGATGCCCTTCGAGGCCCGCACCTTGAGCTGGCCGCGGTCGGTCACCATGGCCTGGGTTTCGTCCGTCCAGACGCCGGTGGCGTTGATGACCTGCTTGGCCTTGATGTTGAAGGTGGAGCCGTCCTCATGGTTGACCACCTTCGCACCGACTACGCGTTCGCCTTCCCGGAGGAAAGAGACCACGGACATCTGGTTCACCGCGTGGGCGCCATAGTACGCGGCGGTGCGGACCAGGTTGGCGCAGTACTTGGCATCGTCGACCTGGCCGTCGTAGTACCGGATGGACCCGACGAACGCGTCATCCTTGAGGCTGGGTGCAGCGCGCAGCGTCCCCCGGCGGCTCAGGTGCTTGTGGAACGGCACGCCGCGGCGCTGGCCGGTGGAGATGGACATGGCGTCGTACAACGCGATGCCGGCGCCCACGTACGGCCGTTCGAGGAACGGTTTGGTGAGCGGGTAGAGGAACGGGACGGGCCGGGCCAGATGCGGGGCGAGTGCAGATAGGATCAACCCGCGCTCGTGCAGCGCCTCTTTGACGAGGGCGAAGTCGAGCATTTCCAGGTAGCGGAGGCCGCCGTGGATAAGCTTCGAGGAGCGGGAGGACGTGCCAGCGGCCCAGTCGTTGGCCTCGACGATGCCGACGCTCAGGCCGCGCGTGACGGCGTCCAGGGCGGCGCCCGTGCCGACGATTCCGCCGCCGACGATCAGAATGTCGAGTTCCTTGCCGGGGTCCGTGGTGCCCCTGAGTACCGCGAGTGACGCTTCGCGTTCCGCAGGCCCAAGGGCACCGCCGGCCTTGGGAGAACCGCCGGGAAAACTGTTCATTTCACGCCTCCATCCGGATCAAAGCTCGTAGTGCACCACACTACTTCCAACTTCTCCGGATGGGCAGGGGGCGTCAGTTTCCGGCGTAAGGCGACACAACGACGTCGACGCGCTGGAATTCCTTCAGGTCCGAGTACCCGGTGGTCGCCATGGAACGGCGCAGCGCACCAATCAGGTTGGCGGTTCCGTTGGTGTGGTGGCCGGGTCCGAAGAGGACCTCTTCGAGCGGTCCGACCGTGCCGACGTTGACCCTGTCTCCGCGGGGAAGTTCAAGGTGGTGCGCCTCCTGGCCCCAGTGCCAGCCCTTGCCCGGGGCTTCTTCGGCGCGGGCGAGGGCGCTGCCCAGCATTACGGCGTCGGCGCCCATGGCGATGGCCTTGACGATGTCACCGGAGGAGCCCATGCCGCCGTCGGCGATCACGTGGACGTAGCGGCCGCCGGACTCATCCATGTAGTCGCGCCGGGCGGCGGCGACGTCGGAGATGGCGGAGGCCATGGGCGAGTGGATGCCCAGGGCGCGGCGGGTGGTGCTCGTGGCGCCGCCGCCGAAGCCGACCAGCACGCCGGCGGCACCGGTGCGCATCAGGTGCAGCGCCGGGGTGTATCCCGCGGCCCCGCCAACGATCACGGGGACGTCGAGTTCGTAAATGAACTGCTTGAGGTTGAGCGGCTCGTGGTCTTTCGAGACGTGTTCGGCCGAGACGGTGGTGCCGCGGATCACGAAGATGTCGACGCCGGCGGCCACGACGGTCTTGTAGTGTTCCTGGGTCCGCTGCGGCGTGAGGGAGCCCGCCACCGTGACGCCGGCGGCGCGGATTTCGGCGAGCCTGGAGGTGATCAGTTCCGGCTGGATCGGGGCCTGGTAGAGCTCCTGCATCCGGCGTGTGACAGCCGGGCTGTTGGTTTCGTCCTGGAGCGCAGCGATCTGGTCCAGCACGGCCTGCGGGTCCTCGTAGCGGGTCCAGAGGCCCTCCAGGTCCAGGACGCCGAGCCCGCCGAGGCGTCCCAGGGCGATGACGGTCTCCGGCGACATGGCCGAATCCATGGGAGCAGCGATGACCGGCATGTCGAACTTGTAGGCATCGATCTGCCATGCGACGGACACATCCTTGGGATCACGCGTCCGTCGGTTGGGGACGATCGCAATGTCATCCAGGGAGTAGGCACGGCGCCCACGCTTGCCTCGGCCAATCTCAATCTCGTAAGTCACTGCTCTAGGTTATCCCAGCGAGCGCCCGTCACCGCCGGAGGCGGTCCGGCGTGACGGCGGTGCCGCTGCGGCCAGTAGTCTGGCGGGATGAGGAAACGGTGGGTCTTCGACGGCCACATTGCCGGGATCGGGACGGCGTCCGGTTTGCGGGCGGTGGTGGGTCTCTGGCAGCAGTCCCCCTTCGGGCCGTTCGCCGACGCCATGGTGGAACTGCCTTCCGGCCACCGGATCCTGCTCGCCCCGACCGCTGAGGTGGCCGACTTCATCGCCGCGGTCTACACCTTTGACGAGACCCGTGTGCTCGACGTCGCCGCGTCCCACGGCGCGCACCAGCTCAGGGTTGACGCCGGCCCACTCCGGATCCGCGCCGCCATCGGCGCGCGGACCCGGCTGGGCACCATCGCACGGCTGGTCCCCCGGCCGGTCGCTGTGCATCCTGATTGGCTGCGGGCCGTCAACCCGCTCGCGTCCCGGCTCAGCCCGGGCGTTCGCACCGCGGGTGCCGCTAAAGGCGGACGGCAGGAGTACTACGGCGTGACCGATCTTCACTGCATCGACTCGGCGAGTGTCGGCTGGGACGGCGGAGACGCCGGGTCCCTAACCGCCATCCGGCCGGGAGTCACTTTTGGTTTCAGCAGCGTTCCCCCGGAACCCAGCCTGGCGCGGGTCCGGACCACCGTGGTGGAGTCGACCGCCGATGGGAAGAAGTTCCCCTCCCGGAGCTGAAGCGGCGGCCCGCGTCTCAGATGCCTTCGGCGTCGTCCACGGCGAGCTGGGACTCGAACATCCGGAAGTAGCGGCCGCGCAGGGCCACCAGCTCCTTGTGGGTGCCCTGCTCCACGATCCGGCCGTCCTCGAGCATGTAGACGATGTCCGCCTTCTCGATGGTGGCGAGGCGGTGGCTGATCGCGATGATGGTGCTGCTGCGTTCGGCGAAGAGCCGGGTGAAGATCCGGTGTTCCGCCAGCGCGTCGATGGCCGAGGTCGGTTCGTCCATGACCATGAAGGAGGCGCTCCGGTAGAAGTTCCGTGCCATCGCGAGCCGCTGCCACTGCCCGCCGGACAGCCCGCTCCCCTTCCGCCCGCGCGGGTCCTCCATCCAGTTGCTGACGTGGTTGTCCAGGCCGTTGGGCAGCTTGTTGATGAACTCCAGGGCCTCCGCGTCAGCGGCGGAGCGGCGGATCCGCTCGTCGTTGCGCGGTGATTCGACGTCGCCGAAGAGAATGTTCTCCGCGGCGGTGGCGAACTCGTATTTCAGGAACTCCTGGCTGAGCACCGCCAGATGGCGGTGCCAGGACTTCACGTCGACGGCGGCGAGGTCGACGCCGTCGAGCATCACCTGCCCGGAGTCCGGGCGGTAGAGCCCGGCGAGGATCCGGATGAGGGTGGACTTGCCGGCGCCGTTCTCCCCCACGATCGCGATGTGCTGGCCTTCGCGGATGGTCAGCGAAATGCCCTTGATGACCTCAAGCTCGCTGCCCGTGTAGGTGAAGCGGATGTCCCGCAGCTCCACCGTCCTGGGCGCCTGCAGCAGGGGCGGGGCGTGGTCGGAGTGGACCGGCAGCGCCATGAACAGCTCGTAGTCCTTGAGGTTGGCGAGGTCCTCGTCGATCGAGCTGAGCGAGGAGACCAGGCTGTTGGCCGTGGACAAGGCCCGGCTGACGATCTGCTGGACGTAGAGGAACTGCCCCACCGGCTGCGCGTGGGCGATGATCTGGCCGACCACCCAGATCAGCGACACAACCTCGGCGCCATACTGCAGGGCGTCCGCGGCGAGCTGCTTGGGAATGTAGCGCTTCTGGAAGTCCAGCCGTCTCCGTTCGTCTGCGTCCCGCAGCCGTGACCGCAGCCCCATCAGGTAGCCGACGATCCCGTAGAGGCGCATTTCGGCGATGTGCTGGGGCCGCAGCAGGTTGGTTTCGATCATCCGCCGCTGCCGGCGCGAGTCCACCTGCGTGTTCCAGTGCGCGATCTGTTCGCGGGAGAGCTTGAACTGCAGGTAGACGCTGGGCACGATCGCCACGAGGACGATCACGGCGATCCACCAGCTGACCAGCGTCAGCGCGCCGATCGCGAGGATCACCGAGACCAGCTGGGTGAAGATGGCGGCGATCCGGTCCAGGACGCGGGCGTAGGAATCGGAGAAGCGCTTGGCCCGGTCGTACAGGTCCACCGTTTCCTTGTCGTCGTAGCGCCAGAATTCGAGGGCCAGGAACCGTTCGTACATCAGGTCGCCCACGATCGCGCCGACCTTGAAGCTCATGAGTTGCTGGATGTACCGGTCGACGCTGCTGAAGGCGCCCCAGAACAGTCCCAGGGCTGCCGTGATGATGACGTAGACGATCGCCTGCTGCCCTGCCTCGGCGTCGCCCGCGTAGGCGGCTGCGAGGGCCGTGGTGGTGAGCGCGGCGAAGTAGGTGGTGACGAGCGGCAGCAGCGCCGAGATCAGCGAGCCCACGATCTTCATCACGACGGCGGCGGGCGAGGCCCGGAAGCTGACGCGCAGCACCTGGGCCACCGCCCGGGCGTAGGGCCTCAGCGCCAGTTTCCGCTTGGGCTCACGCGCGGGCAGGAGTTCGGACATGCCTCCAGCCTAGTTGGGGCCGCCGACGCGGGGCATGCAGGGTTTCGCTGCCGCCTTGGCCGCCTAGTACTTCTCGCCGTATTGGTATTCCGGGAACTCGAAGCACGCGCTGAAGCTGCCGATTTGAAGGCTCTCCGGGCCGTCCCAGAAGGACACCAGCAACTGCGTGCCGTCTTCATGGAGGAGCTCCACCCGGCGATTACCGTCGTTGTCCGTGCCGTCCGTCGCGGACCAGCCCGACCGGCCGGAGAGGGAATCCCGGACTTCGTCCAGGAACTTCGTCCGGTCCAGGCCCGGCAGCAGCTCGACCTGCCCGGTCCCCACCCACTTCTTCTGCTCGCCCCGGCAGGGCATCAGGCTGGAGGTGTCGTTTTCGAACACCGAGACGACAACATCGGCCGGCACCATCCCGATGATCTCGTGCTGCACGGCCAGGAGCTTGGACTTGGCGGTTTCCAACGTTATGGGTGTCATCGATTCGCTTTCTTGTTTTCCGGATCCTGCTCCGCAGGCTGACAGGCCAAGGCACAGGCTGACGGCAAGGGCCACGCACCAATGACGGGCCCTGGCGGTCACCCGGCCGCTACCGCGCACGGATCTCATTTCGGATGTCTTCCAGGGCCGGTGCATTGAACGGATCCGTCGTGGCGATGAGGCTGTGGTTGTCAATGCTGTAGGCCTCCTGCCAGTTGCTGCCTCCCGGCGGGGCGTACACATGCTTCTCAAAGGCGGGCTCCTTCATGGGGTAGTTGTCTCCCACAACTCCGCTGCGCTCCGCGGTTAACAGGATGTCAGGGTACGTGTAGCTGGAGTACCGGGTGCTTGGGTCTGCTGTCCAGCCCGGCGGCATCGCGGCTCCGGACAGGGCAATGACCTTGTCGTAGCGGGCGCCGGCGACCTCGGATCCAGTGACGTTCCGCAATCCCCAGCTGTGGCCGACGGCAACTGCCTGCGCTCCGGCCGGTTTCTCCAGCTCGACGGCGGCCTGGAAATCCCGCAGCACCGGGGCCGTCGCGGCGACGAAATCGTCGCTCTTGGCTTCGTCGAAAAAGGCTTCGGCAAAGCCGCCATCGGGAAATTCGGATCCTTTATAGACGAAAGCGACGGTACCCTCCGTTGGGTCCGAACCAACCAGCCATTGGGCTACGGATTGCGGGCCGCCGCCATAAAAGGACTGCTCATTGGTCCGGGTTCCGGGCACATACGTGACGACGGTCGTGGTGTCGGCGTCGTAGTCACCGACCATTTCCACAATCGCGCTGTGCGCCGGGTCGTAGGCGGCGAGTTTGACCTTTCCGTCAACTACGCTCTGCAAGTAATCCTTCCCCGCCTGCCGCGCCGCCCACGCTTCGTGTTCCTTTGCGTACATGGCCGGATACCCTGCCGCCATGATCAGCGGATTGAATTCGGGCTCCGGGTCGGAGCTGCGGAGCCAGTCGATCCGGTGCTGGGCATTGATGGCGTTGGCACGGACGCGGTCCTCGAACGGGATGCCATTGGTGTTTCCGGCCAGGACCGGATGTTCGGCAATGAAGGCCGTGCGCTGCTCCGCGGCGAGCCCGTCCCACCAGGACCGGATCTGCGCAGGCGACTTCCCCTCAAGGTCGGCAGGTTGCGGAGTGGGCGCCCCCGGGTGTGCGCCCGCTGCAGTTCCGGCACCGCCGGCCCGGCTGGCCTGTTCCTGCTCCGCGGCGTTGCGGACCAGCTCCTCGCCCGCTGCAGCCAGAAAAGCGGCGGCCTGGCGCAACGCTCTGCTGTGGCTGGACTGCCAGTCGTGCCGGAACCGTTCGGCGTCGGGCCCTGGCCACGGTGCCTGGGCAACGCCGGCGCCCAGTGTGCCCAGCTGTGCCAGCAGCGTCCGGCCGGAAGAACCCATTTGGGCGCCGAGCCGCCTGAGCTGGGCAGGGTCCGCCCCCTGAAATCCAATAGCCACGTGCCGTCCCCCTGCAGTCTGCGCCACCGTGCCGCTGTCCGCGCCACTCTTCCGCGGTCCGGGAGTCCCGGCACCAACGGCCAGCCTCGAGGCTACCTTGCACAGACGCAGACAGGCCATGGGGAGAGATCCCCATGGCCTGTGTGTCGCGTGTCAGCGTTGGGGCCACGCCCGCAGGGTTCCCTGGCCGTGGAGCCGCTCCGGCGAGGGCCCCGACCCGAGCTTGCGAGGGCCGGGAGCCGGTGCGGACTTGCGAGGTTAGGGAGCGGGTGGGGACTAGCGCGAACCGTAGTTCGGTGCCTCCACGGTCATCTGGATGTCGTGCGGGTGGGACTCCTTCAGCCCGGCCGCCGTGATCCGAACGAACTTGCCGCGGGCCTTGAGTTCCGGCACGGTCGGGGCGCCGGTGTAGAACATGGTCTGGCGGAGGCCGCCCACCAGCTGGTACGCCACCGAGGCCAGGGGGCCGCGGTAGGCCACCCGGCCCTCGATGCCTTCGGGGATGAGCTTGTCATCGCCGGAGACGTCGGCCTGGAAGTACCGGTCCTTGGAGTAGGAAGTGTTCTTGCCGCGGGTCTGCATGGCGCCGAGGGACCCCATGCCGCGGTAGAGCTTGAACTGCTTGCCGTTGACGAAGATCAGATCGCCCGGGGACTCGTCGCAGCCGGCGAGGAGGGAGCCAAGCATCAC
Source organism: Arthrobacter sp. 05N429 (assembly GCF_056397045.1). Taxonomy (NCBI): domain Bacteria; kingdom Bacillati; phylum Actinomycetota; class Actinomycetes; order Micrococcales; family Micrococcaceae; genus Arthrobacter; species Arthrobacter sp. 05N429. Next base: position 437,240 of record NZ_JBFTMQ010000001.1, on the reverse strand, counting down.
CGTGTCCGCGCCGGCCACCAGGGCCTTGCCGATGTCGCCCGAGTACTGCAGTCCGCCGTCGGCGATCAGCGGCACGCCGGCGGGAATGGCTGCCTTGGCGGACTCGTAGATGGCGGTGATCTGCGGGACGCCGACGCCGGCGACCACGCGGGTGGTGCAGATGGAGCCGGGACCCACGCCGACCTTGATGCCGTCGGCACCGGCGTCGATGAGCGCCTGGGCGCCTTCGCGGGTGGCGGCCTGGCCGCCGATGATGTCCACGTGCGCCGCGACGGGATCGGACTTCAGCCGGCGGATCATGTCGAGCACACCCTGGGAGTGGCCGTTGGCGGTGTCCACGAAGAGCGCGTCCACGCCGGCGTCGATCAGGGCCATGGCCCGCTCCCAGCCGTCGCCGAAGAATCCGATGGCAGCACCGACGCGCAGGCGGCCTTCTTCGTCCTTGGTGGCCAGCGGGTACTGCTCGGCTTTGGTGAAGTCCTTGGTGGTGATGAGGCCCTTGAGCCGGCCCTGCTCGTCCACGAGCGGGAGCTTTTCGATCTTGTTGGTGGCCAGCTTGTGCGAGGCTTCCTCGCGGCTGATGCCGACGTGCCCGGTGACAAGGGGCATCTTGGTCATGACGTCGCTGACGAGCCGGATCGGGAAGTCGGTTTCCGGCACGAAGCGCGTGTCGCGGTTGGTGACGATGCCCAGGAGCCGCATGCCTTCATCCACGACCGGCAGGCCGGAGACGCGGTAGTGCGAGCAGATCTCGTCCAGCTCGGCGAGCGTGGCCTCGGGGCCGATGGTGAGCGGGTTGGTGATCATGCCGGATTCGCTGCGCTTGACCCGGTCCACCTGGTCCGCCTGGTCGGCGATGGACAGGTTGCGGTGCACGACGCCGAGGCCGCCCTGGCGTGCCATGGCGATCGCCATCCGCGACTCGGTGACCGTGTCCATCGCGGCGGAGAGCAGCGGGGTCTGGACCGAGATGCGCTTGGAGATCCGGGAGGAGGTGTCGGCCTCGGAGGGGATCACATCGGTGTGGCCGGGCAGCAGCAGGACGTCGTCGTACGTCAGTCCGATGAAGCCGAAGGGGTTGTGTTCGGGCTGGGTCATGAGTGCGCCTCTTACCTTGGGTACGGGTTACGGGTAGGGATTGCAACAGATGACCAGCCCGTCATTACGGGCATGGCCTGTGCAGAAGTGTTGAATAAATAGTAGAACCTTGGGCCCAATCCCCATATTCCGGGGCGCTAATGTGAGCAACGGCACCGGCCCGGTGACGCTGCCCTGTCACTTCCAGCCGGTGGCCTTCAGCAGCCGCTGTTCGAACATCGGGATCATGGTCTGGACATAGGTCTTGGTCAGATGGTTGTCGTCCTTGTAGACGTACACATTTCCGACCACGGCCGGGCAGATCCCGTCGGCGCAGATGAAGTCGCTGAGGTCCATCAGGTGCAGGCGCGGCACCTTCCCGCGGTACGCGTCCAGGGGTGAGGACTCGGCAAGGGACTCCTGCAGCGGAACGTTGCACTTGACGGCGTCGGGCCCGTTCTTCTGGACGCATTCGGGCATGTTCATGTTGAAGCGGGGGTTGTCGCGGATGCCCACCACGTCCATGCCGGCATCGGTGAAGGGCTTGATGCCTTCGACGTATTGCGGCACCTCGGTCTCGAAGGGCGCGTCTTTGTGCGTCAGTGAGGCGACGGTGAACACCGCGTCGGGCTGGTGGTCCAGGACGTACTGGGCGCTGGCCTTGTTGAAGGCGTTGCATTCGGCGTCCCTTTCCGGGGACTCCCCGCCGAAGCGGCAGTTGCCCTTGAGGAGGGCGACGACTTCCCAGCCGTGGCTGCGGGCGATCGGGCCGAGCGCGGCCATGTACTGCTGGGCGTGGGAGTCGCCGAGCACCACGATGCGTTTGGTGACCTTGTCCGGCCGGCTGTTCTGCAGGCAGCCCGCGAGCAGCGGGTCGCCGGGGACGTTTCCGTCGGTGCACAGACCGTCGATGTCAGCCCACTCGTTCTTCATGGCCACGGGAGCCGGAATGATCTTGGCCTCCGGCGTCGGCTTGCCGGCATTTTCGGGGGCCAGGGCAGCCGCGCCGGGAGTGAGTTCTCTCGGCTGCGCGGCGGCAACGGCCTCGTCCGCCATCATCCTGCTCTGCCACACGGACACCGGCCCGGCCAGCAGGGCGCCGCATGCCGCGATCACGACGGCGGTGCGCCAGACGCGGCGCTGGGGCCAGTGCCAGTCGCGCAGCGGCTTCTCCACGAACCGGGTGGTCAGCACGGCCAGCACGATCGACGCGGAGACAATCGCGAGGCCCTGGACCAGGTTCGGGGCGTTGATGCCCGTCGCGGCGAGGGCCAGCACCAGCAGCGGCCAGTGCCAGAGGTACAGTGCGTAAGAGTTGTCGCCGAGCTTCACCAGCGGCTTCCAGGTCAGGAAACGGTCCACGCCGAAGCGGCTGCCGCTCTGTCCGGCCACGATGATGGCGGCGGCGGCCAGCGTCGGCCACAGCGCAATGAAACCGGGGAAAGAGCGGTCCACGGTCAGCAGGAGTCCGCAGGAGAGCATCGCGGCGAGACCCGTCCAGCCGAGGACCACGCGCAGCACTTTGCCGGGCCGAAGGTGCGGCAGCGCAAGCGCCAGCAGCGAGCCGAGGGCGAATTCCCAGAGCCGGGTTCGCGTATCGAAGTAGGCGTAGGACTGGTTAGTGACGGTCTGCTCGATGGAAAACGCGAGCGATACAACGAAGATCGCACCGAATGCGGCGGCCAGGAGGGCGGCGTAGCTCACCCTGCGGCCGACGGGGGTCCGGCGGAGGAGGCGCAGGAGTACGGCTGCGCCGGCGAACACGAGCGGCCAGAGCAGGAAGACCTGGCCCTGGATGGACAGCGACCAGAAGTGCTGCAGCGGGCTGGCACCTGCGTGGTCCTGCGCGTAGTAGTCGACGGCGGTGTCCGCGAGGAGCCAGTTCTGCCGGTAGAGCAGTGACGCCCACGCCTGGTCCAGCACGTCCGGCCAGCGGCTCTCGGGCAGGACCAGCCGGGTTCCGGCCAGGACGCCGAGGATCACGACGACGACGGCCGGCAGCAGCCGCTTGAGCAGGTGAAGCCAGTGGCTCGCCAGACGCAGGGGCTTGCCGCTTTCGACCTTGCGGGCGAAGCTGAGGGTCATCAGGAAGGCCGAGATCAGCAGGAAGATGTCAACGCCGCCGGAGACCCGGCCGAGCCACACGTGGTACGTGACCACCATGAGGACCGCGAGGGCGCGGAGGCCCTGGACCTCGGGCCGGTAGCCGGCTTTTGCGCGTACTTCGGAACCCGGGTCCGCTGCCTGCGGGCCGGCCGTTGTTCGCTCGTTCGACACAAGAAGCCCCTTCAGGCAGGTTTCCAAAACGTCAATGTTACCGAACCGTAATTTGTCTGGCCAATCACGGCGGCGATGGGGCCGCCTCTCCGCCGGTGTTCCGCGGTTCCGGCGGCTACCCTGTAACGAGCCAGAGGAGGCCGCATCGTGATCGCACAACTGCGCATTTGTGTCCCGGAAGAGTTGTCCGACGCCGTGGTGGACTGCTCCACCGACGTGGTTGGCGTCGCCGAGGTGTCCCGCCAGCCCGGCGCGTCCGTCCTCCCTCCGGGGGATGTCATCCATGTCCTGCTGGCGCGGGAGTCCGTGGAGCGGCTGGTGGAGAAGCTCCATCTCCTGAATGTCCAGGAGCGGGGGTCGATCTCGGTCACCATGCCGGAGCTGGTGCTGTCCGACCGGGCGGACAAGGCCAGCGCCGACGCGCCCGGCGAAGGCGCGGACGCCGTGATCTGGGATGAGGTGTCCCGGCAGACGGGCGAAGACTCGCGGCTGACGTGGAGCTTCCTTGCCTTCCTCATCCTGGCGACCCAGCTGGTGGCCATCGGCATCGTCACGGACTCGACGATTCTGATCGTCGGAGCGATGGCTGTCGGTCCTGAGTTCGGCCCGCTGGCGGCGCTGGCCGTGGCGCTGGTGCGGCGGCAATGGAACCTGGGTCGGCGCGCCGCGCTCGCCCTCGGCGTCGGCTTCCCCGTCGCCATGCTGGCAGCGGCGTTCACGGCCTGGCTCTCCGTCCCGCTGGGCCTCTTCCCCGCCGATGTCCTGGACCGGGGCTCGGCAGCAGACTTTATCTACCACCCGGGCCCGTATTCCCTGATTGTCGCCGTACTGGCCGGCATCGCCGGAATGCTGTCCGTGATCACCGGGCGCTCCGCCGCCCTGACCGGCGTCTTCATCTCCGTGACCACGGTCCCCGCTGCCGGATTCGTGGCCGTCGCGCTGGTACTGGGCGAGTATGAGAAAGCGGCGGGTTCCGCCCTTCAACTGGCCCTGAACCTGGTCGGAATCGTGGCGGCGGCTGTTGCCGTGCTGGTCTTCTACCGCCTCATCACCAAACGGCTGCCCGACGCCGCGGCGGTGCGCCTGAGGCGCAAGGCACCGCGGGCGCAACGCTAGGCACCCGGCCCTCCGGGGGCGGGACGGGGCAGGCCGGCGCACAACCGGGCGGGCACAGCAAAGGCCGGCCCGGCTGACGCCGGACCGGCCTGGACTGCAGCGGCTTGGAGCTAGTGGCTGTGGCCCGCGTGCTCGTCTTCGTCAGCCGGCTTCTCGACCACGAGGGTTTCCGTGGTGAGCACCAGTGCCGCGATGGAAGCCGCGTTGCGGAGGGCCGCACGCGTTACCTTCACCGGGTCGATGACGCCGGCCGCGATCAGGTCTTCGTAGACGCCACTCTTGGCGTTGAAGCCCTGGTTGACAGCCGATTCGGCCACCTTGGCGACGACGACATAGCCGTCGAAGCCGGCGTTCTGGGCGATCCAGCGCAGCGGCTGGGTCAGCGCCCGGCGGACGATGCCAACAGCAGCGGCAGCGTCGCCTTCGAGTGCCTGGACAGCCGGGTCCTCGTCGAGCGCCTTGAGGGCGTGGATGAGGGCGGAGCCGCCGCCGGCAACGATGCCTTCTTCAAGGGCAGCGCGGGTCGAGGACACGGCGTCCTCAATGCGGTGCTTCTTTTCCTTCAGCTCGACCTCGGTGGCTGCGCCAACCTTGATCACGCCGATGCCGCCGGCCAGCTTGGCCAGGCGTTCCTGCAGCTTTTCCTTGTCCCAGTCGGAATCGGTGCGGGTCAGCTCCGCGCGCAGCTGGGAAACCCGGGCTGCGACGTCCTCGGCCGATCCGGCGCCGTCAACGATGGTGGTGTTGTCCTTGGTCACCGTGATGCGCCGGGCAGTACCCAGCACCTCGAGGCCGACCGTGTCCAGGCTGAGGCCCAGTTCCGGCGAGACAACCTGCGCACCCGTGAGGGTGGCGATGTCCTGCAGCATGGCCTTGCGGCGGTCGCCGAAGCCCGGCGCCTTGACGGCAACAACGTTCAGGGTGCCGCGGATGCGGTTGACGATCAGCGTGGACAGAGCCTCGCCGTCGACGTCTTCGGCAATGATGAAGAGCGGCTTGGAGCTCTGCAGCGCCTTTTCCAGCAGCGGCAGGAAGTCCTGGACGGACGAGATCTTGCCCTGGTTGATCAGGATCAGCGCGTCTTCGAGGACAGCTTCCTGGCGTTCCGCGTCGGTGACGAAGTACGGGGACAGGTAGCCCTTGTCGAACTGCATGCCCTCGGTGAGGACCAGTTCGGTCTGCGTGGTGGAGGATTCCTCGATGGTGATCACACCATCCTTGCCGACCTTGCCGAATGCCTCGGCCAGGAGCTCGCCGACCTCGTCGCTCTGGGCGGAGATGGAGGCGACGTTGGCGACCTGGGTGCCTTCGACCGGGCGTGCGTTTTCGAGCAGGCGGGCGGCGACGGCCTCGACCGAGACCTCGATGCCGCGCTTGATCTCGCCCGGGGCGGCGCCGGCCGCAACGTTGCGGAGGCCTTCCTTGACGAGGGCCTGGGCCAGGACCGTGGCGGTGGTGGTGCCGTCACCGGCGACGTCGTTGGTCTTGGTGGCGACCTCCTTGGCAAGCTGCGCGCCAAGGTTCTCGTACGGGTCGTCCAGCTCGACTTCACGGGCGATGGTGACGCCGTCGTTGGTGATCGTGGGGGCGCCCCACTTCTTGTCCAGCACGACGTTGCGGCCGCGCGGGCCGAGCGTCACCTTGACCGTGTTGGCGAGCTTATCGATGCCGGCTTCAAGCGACCGGCGGGCAGCGTCGTTAAACGCAAGCTGCTTTGCCATGGTTTTGTCCTTTCAAGACAGAACCCCGCGCAACTGACCCGTCAAAGAAGGATCGGCGGCGCGGGGTCCAAGAGAGTTACTTTACGACGATCGCCAGGACGTCGCGGGCGGACAGCACGAGGTACTCGGTGCCGCCGGTCTTGACTTCGGTTCCGCCGTACTTGGAGTAGATGACAACGTCGCCGACGGTGACGTCGACCGGAACGCGGTTGCCGTTGTCGTCGAAGCGGCCGGGGCCTACTGCAACAACTTCGCCTTCCTGCGGCTTTTCCTGCGCGGAGTCCGGGATAACCAGGCCGGAGGCCGTGGTCTGCTCGGCTTCGAGCGGGCGGACAACAATACGATCCTCAAGAGGCTTAATAGAGACCGACAAGGACCTCTCCTATTCGTCAGCAAATTCGTGGACTTTAAAGCTGTGGTGCCATGGCGTACAGACCGTCGTCGCGGTGCCGGCAGCAGCCTGGCTGTCTAGCTTCAGGTGTTAGCACCCTCCTAGGGAGAGTGCTAATGATGACTCTATGTAAGTAGTTAGCACTCGGTCAAGGCGAGTGCCAGAAGTTCGTTCCCGGTGAACGCTATTACCCAATGGACATGCCGCTGTTTCGGGGCGGCCAGAGGGACATGCCCACTGTTCCCGGGCGGCACAGAGGGACATGCTCATTCCTCGTTGCGGCCGGTGGACACATTGGCATCATGCCCTCTGCCCGTGCCAAGGAATGGACATGCCCCGCGGTTCCGGGCCGGCAAGAGGGACATGCCCTCACCTGGCTCTGCAGAATGGACATGCCCAGTGGGCCCGGGCTGGCCAGAGGGGCGTGCCCACGGTTTTCCGGGCTGCGCCGAGGGACATGCTCATTCCCTGTCGCGGCCGGTGGACACATTGGCATCATGCCCTGTGCCCGCGCCGAAGGATGGACATGCCCCGCGGTTCCGGGGCTGCACAGGGGTGCGTGCCCAGGGTCTTCCGGGCGGACTAGAGGGACATGCTCATTCTCTGTTGCACCCGGTGGACACATTGGCATCATGCCCTCTGTCCGTGCCAAGGAATGGACATGCCCCGCGGTTCCGGGACTTCACGGAGGGACATGCCCACGCTGAATGCCGGGAGCGGGGCATGTCCAGCAGGCGTTGGGTGACTACCGGCCGCCGAGGTCCTCGAAGTCCACGTCCTCGCCGTTGTCCTCGTCGTCCGGGCCGGGCTCGTTGCGGTGCCGGTACAGCACCAGGCCTCCCGCCGCAGCCAGGACAATTCCGGTGACCAGGAAGATGATGCCGCCGATGCGGGCCGCGGCGTAGCTCTCGCGGATGGATTTCGCCTCGTCGGTGGCGTCCGTAACGTCCTTGCCGCCGACCGAATAGACGGTGGCGTTGAAGGAGTCCAGGAAGAAGATGATGACCAGCAGCGCCGCGCAAACGACGGCGATGACGGCGCCGGCGATCAGCGCCGGCCGGGCGTAGCGGGCGAGCCCCTGGCGGGCGGGACGGCCGCCGTCGGCGTCCTGCTGTGCGGCGTCGACCTCCCGGTAGCGTTCGTCCGTGCCGTCGTTTGCTGTGCCGCTGTCATCCATGCCGTCAAGCCTATCGGGCGCACGGCCCCACCGGCGCCCTGAACTAGGCTTGTGACCATGGCTGACGCACCGCAGGACCAGATCGCCCCGCTCCTTAACCCCGAAGGCTGGGAGCTGCTGGCGTCGCTGGGCCCGTACCGGGAGGACGAGGCGTTCCGTCTCAACGCCTCCCTCCGGAAGGCCGGCCACTCCCCCGAACTCGTCTCCGCCGCGCTCACCCAGTCGCGGCTGCGGACCAAGGCGGAAGCCAAGTTCGGCGAGTTCGCCCGGCAGATGATCTTCACCCAGGCGGGCCTGGAGCAGGCCACCCGGCTCACCGTGGCGGCCCGGCACGCGCAGCGCTTCGCGGAGGCCGGCGTGCGGCACGTGGCTGATCTTGGCTGCGGCCTCGGCGCCGACGCCATGGCGCTCGCCTCGCTGGACATTACCGTCACTGCTGTGGAAATGGACGAGACGACGGCGGCATGCGCCACGATGAACCTGATCCCCTTCCGGAACGCCACAGTGGTCCATGCCGATGCGACGACGGTGCCCCTCGACGGAATGGGCGGCGTCTGGCTGGATCCGGCGCGCCGCACGACCTCCACCTCGGGCACCAAGCGGATCTGGGATGCGGAGGACTTCTCCCCGCCGCTGTCCTTCGTTGAGTCGCTGGCCGGCGCAGGCCTGGCCGTGGGCGTGAAGATGGGCCCGGGCATGCCGCACGACTCTGTTCCCAAGGACTGCGAAGCCCAGTGGGTGTCCGTTGGCGGGGACGTCACCGAAGTGGCGTTGTGGTTCAACGCGGTCCGGCGTCCGGGGATCCGGCGGGCGGCCCTCCTGCTCGGCCCCGCCGGGGCGGCGGAGCTCACCAGTTCCGAGGACTTCGACGGCGGCCCGGCCGCCCCCGTGGGGCCGGTCGAGGGATACCTGTATGAGCCCGACGGCGCCGTCATCCGCGCCGGGCTGGTGGCCGACGTCGCGCTCCAGCTGGGCGGGCACCTCGTGGACGAGCACATCGCCTACATCTGCGCCCCGGAACTGCGCGACACGCCCTTCGCCCGGGCCTACAAGGTGCTGGAGGTGATGCCCTACAACGTCAAGGCACTCAAGGCCTGGGTCAAGGACCAGGGCATCGGAGTCCTGGATATCAAGAAGCGCGGCACGTCGGTCACCCCGGAAGAGCTGCGCAAACAGCTCCTCCCGGGCGGCGGAAAGAATAAGGGCAAGAAAACGGCCACCCTGGTCCTCACCAGGATCGGCGAGGAGCGGGTGGCCGTTTCGGTGGAACCGGTCTAGGACTGGTTCTCCGGATTCCGGCGGCCTACTGGGCCCGCATGAAGTCCTCGGCTGCCCGGACCTGTTCGTCGCTGGGCCGGATCCCGGTATACAGCACAAACTGCTCCAGCGCCTGGATGGTGGCCACTTCCGCGCCGGTGATCACGGTTTTGCCGGCCGCCCGGGCGGCCTTGACCAGCGGGGTCTCGGCCGGCAGCGCGACGACGTCGAAGACCACCTTCGCGGCGTCCACCGCCTCCCGGGGGAAGGACAGGGAGTCGGCCTCGGGGCCTCCCGCCATACCAATAGGGGTCACGTTGATGATCATGTCGGCGGCCGCGGACGAATCGACGTCGGCGCGCCAGGTGAACCCATAGAGCCCCGCGAGTGCCCGCCCCGCTTCCTCGTTGCGCGCGATCACGGTGACCTCCCGGAAGCCGGCGTCGCGCAGTGCCGCCGCGGTGGCCTTGGCCATGCCGCCGGCACCCCTGAGCAGGACCGAGTACGAGGAGGGCACGCTGTTGCGCTGCAGCAGCTGCTCGATCGCCGTGTAGTCGGTGTTGTAGGCGGTGAGCGTGCCGCCGTCGTTGACGATCGTGTTGACCGAGTCGATGGCCTTCGCGGAGGGGTCCATCACATCCACGAGGGCGATGACGTCCTCCTTGTACGGCATCGACACGGCGCAGCCGCGGATTCCGAGCCCGCGCACGCCGGCGATCGCCTGGGCGAGGTCCGTCGGGGCGAAGGCCTTGTAGATCCAGTTCAGGCCGAGCTGTTCATACAGGTGGTTGTGGAAGCGCGTCCCGTTGTTGCTCGGTCGGGCCGAGAGTGAGATGCACAGGGTCATGTCTTTATTCAGGATGGGCACCCCTCCATTAAACGCCAGGCGGGGCGGGAAGGGCTCTCGCCCGGGCGCAGCGCCCCCACCCGACTGCTTTGTGAACACTTTCACGTCTTCGGTGCAATCTGGCCGCCGGCTCGATGCGACCCCTGCACTAGACTTGGACCACCGTTGCCTCCCCAACTGTCCGGCGAATCCGCCCGTGACGTTGCCGGCCCCGGCGGGGAAAACGACAGCTAAACAATGAAGGGACCACATGAAGATTGATTTCGCTTCATCCAGGCAATCAACTCTTGGTGTGGAATGGGAACTCGCCCTCGTGGACGCGGAAACCGGCGAGCTTGCCTCCGTGGCCAAGGAGGTCCTCCGCGGTGTCGCCGCGAAGCATCCCGAACTGAACGAAGACGACGAGCACCCGCACATCAAGCAGGAGCTGCTGCTGAACACGGTGGAGCTCGTCACCGGAATCTGCAACACCGTGGCCGAGGCAAAGGCGGACCTGAGCAGTTCCCTCGCCGCCGTCCGTGACGTCACCGATCCCATGGGCGTCGAGGTCTTTTGCGCCGGCAGCCACCCGTTCAGCCCCCCGCAGCTCCAGCCGGTGACGGACAAGGAGCGCTACGCCAAGCTCATTGACCGCACCCAGTGGTGGGGCCGCCAGATGGTGATCTACGGCGTCCACGTGCATGTGGGCCTGGACAGCCGGGACAAGGTGCTCCCCGTCCTGGACGGCCTGGTGAACTACTTCCCGCAGTTCCAGGCGCTTTCCGCGTCCAGCCCGTTCTGGGGTGGCGAGGACACCGGATACGCCTCGCAGCGGGCCCTGATGTTCCAGCAGCTCCCCACGGCGGGCCTGCCGTTCCAGTTCGCCAATTGGGACGACTTCGAGGCCTACGCCCAGGACATGTTCACCACCGGAGTCATCGACTCGCTCTCGGAGATCCGCTGGGACATCCGGCCGGTCCCGCATTTCGGCACCATCGAGATGCGCATCTGCGACGGCCTGGCCTCGCTGGAGGAAATCGGCGCCATCGCCGCCCTGACCCAATGCCTCGTCGACGAGTTCTCCACCACGCTGGACAACGGCGGCACGATTCCCACTATGCCGCCCTGGCATGTGCAGGAGAACAAATGGCGTGCGGCCCGCTACGGCCTCGACGCCATCATCATTCTCGACGCCGCGGGCAATGAGCAGCTCGTCACGGACCACATCCGCGAGACGGTCGCGCGGCTGGAACCCGTCGCTTTGAAACTGGGCTGCGCCGCCGAGCTGGCAGATGTCCTGAAGATCATCGAGCGCGGCGCCGGGTACCAGCGGCAGCGTCGTGTGGCGGCGGAGCACGGCGGTGACCTGCGCGCCGTCGTACTGGATCTGGTCCAGCAGATGCGCAAGGGCCCCGAAGCCTAGACCGGGCCGCCCCGTCGCCGGCCCGCGTCAGGCCGAGACGGTGGTGACCGGCATCGAGGAATCCGGCGCGAAGCCGATGCCACTCGGGGCGATCCCTGCCATCACCAGCTGGGCGCCGAGGGCCGCGACCATGGCGCCGTTGTCAGTGCACAGTGCCAGCGGCGGGACGGTCAGCCTGATCCCTGCCGCGCTGCAGCGCTGTTCCGTGAGCTGGCGCAGCCGTGAGTTCGCGGCCACACCGCCGCCCAGCAGCAGTTCGGTGATGCCGTTCTCCCGGCAGGCCAGCACCGCCTTGGACGTAATGATGTCCACCACGGCTTCCTGGAAGGCGGCGGCTATGTCAGCCACCGGCACCGTCTCGCCGCGGGCCTCGAACTGCTCCACGCACCGCGCGACGGCGGTCTTGAGTCCGCTGAAGGACCAGTCGTAGCGGTGCGGGCCGGGTTCCTCCGCGGTCCCCATGTATTTGGGCTGGCTCAGTCCGCGCGGGAACCGGATTGCCTTAGCGTTGCCGGTGCGCGCCAGCTTGTCGATCGCCGGGCCGCCCGGGTAGCCGAGGCCCAGGAGCCGGGCCACCTTGTCGTAGGCCTCGCCGGCGGCGTCGTCGATCGTGGAGCCGAGCAGCTCAACGTCGTCGGTGATGCTGCGGATCCGCAGGATTTCGGTGTGTCCGCCGGAGACCAGCAGGGCGCCCAGGTTATCCGGCAATGCGTTCCCCTGCAGTGCAGTTCCCGGCGGGAACCCGGTTAGGGCCTGCGGGCCGCCGTCGTCCGTCTGGAGCAGCCCGACGCCGACGTGCGCGACGAGGTGGTTGATGGCGTACAGCGGTTTTCCGGTGGCGACGGCGAGCGCCTTGGCCGCGCAGACACCAACCATCAGGGCTCCGGCGAGCCCTGGACCGGAAGTCACGGCGATCGCATCGACGTCCTCCAGTGTCACCCCTGCCTCGGCCAGGGCTTCGCGGAGCGTGGGAACGAAGGCGTCCAGGTGTGCGCGCGAGGCGATCTCGGGGATCACGCCGCCGAACCTGACATGTTCCTCCATCGACGAGGACACCGTGTTGGTCAGCAGTTGCGTCCCGCGGACAATGCCGACGCCGGTCTCGTCACACGAGGATTCGATGCCGAGGACCAGCGGCCCGTCATGCTGGGTGTCGTTCATGGGCGGTCTGCTTCCCTGGGCGTCGGGGCGGGCGTCGAGTCTGGTTCGGGGGCGCTGAGCCGGAGGCGCATGATCAGCGCGTCGACGCCGTCGCGGTAGTAGCGGCGGCGGACGTGGATCTGTTCGAACCCGTAGCGGCGGTAGAGCTGCTGGGCACGGGGGTTGTCGGCCCGGACCTCCAGGAGCACGTCCTCGGCGCGGCGCAGCAGGCTTTCCCGGATGAGTTCGGTGAGCAGCGCGGAGCCGATTCCCTTGCCTTCCTGCTCGGGCACGACGGCGATTGTCTGGACGTCCGCGATCGGCCGGATGCACATCAGCCCGGCGTAGCCCACAATCTGCCCGGTCAGTTCGGCCACGACGTAGCGCCGGGTTTCTGAATGCGCCAGCTCGGTGACGAACATCTGCAGCGGCCAGGCGTCCACCGGGAATAGCCTGCGCTCCAGCTCATGCACGGCGGGAATGTCCGCTGCGGTCATCTCCCGCAGCGAAACCCCGCCCGGCAGCCGGGCCGGTCCTGCGTTTTTTCCTGTGTTTTTTCCTGCGGGCCCAGTGTTCACAGTGCCCTCTTCCGCGGGCCGGGCACCTGGGCATCTGACTCGCGCAGGTAAAGCGGTGTGGATCCGAGCAGCTGCTCCCCCGCCGCGAGCCGCGCCAGGGCGAACTGGCCCAGCGAAAGGGCCTCCGGCTGGCGGGAGCTGAAGCCGGGGACGGCCTTGACGACGTCGGCATAGAGTCCGGCGCCCGCGCCGTAGACCGGAAGCTCGGGGAGGTCCGCTGCGAAACCGACGTGCGGGCCGTCCAGCAGTTGCGGCAACTGGCCGCCGCTGAGGATGTACCGGGCCCAGTAGACCTCTTTGCGCCGCGCATCCGTGGCGACGATGAACTCCGGAGCCGCGTCCGTGGACTCAGCCACCTCCAGGGCGATGGCATCCAGGCTCATGAGGCCGTAGAGCGGTTTGCCCCAGACGAAGGAGAGGGTGCGGGCCGTGACGATGCCCGAGCGCAGGCCCGTGAACGGGCCGGGTCCCACCCCGGTGACCACCGCGTCGACGTCGGCGCCGCCCACGCCTGCCTCCGCGAGGAGCGCCTCAATCCCCGGGGCCAGCACTTCGGCGTGGCTCCGGGTGTCCTGGGTGGAGAAACTGCCCACGAGGGATTCCGGGGTGTCATCGGAGACCAGCGCGGCGCTGGCCACGGCCGAGGTGTCGATGGCGAGGATCAGCATCAGTTCTCTTCCAGAGGGTAAGGCAGGGGGTCGTTCCCCGCGGGCGCAGGGAACGCGGGCGGGTTCACCCAGCGCGGACCGAAGCCGCGGATCACGATCGTGCGCGGCTCGTCGTCGTCGTCGGTGTCGAAATCGAGCACTTCGGGGTCCTGTGCCACTCCCATGTCATGGATGTTTTCCGGGCTATGGGCTTCCGGGGCGTGGGTGCCGCCGCCCAGGCTGCGGAGCAGGTCCACCTCGAGCCGGCTGTCGCTCAGGTGCTCCACCCGGCCGCGGCCCCACTCCACCACGGTCACGGCGCTGTCCATGGTGTTTTCCAGATCGATATCGTCGATTTCCGAGGCCGAACCCAGCCGGTACGCGTCCACATGCACCAGGTCCGGGCCGCCCGGCCGGGGACCGTCGGGCAGGTTCGGGTGGATGCGGACCAGCACGAACGTCGGCGAGATGATGCCGGCCCGGACGCCCAGCCCTTCCCCGAGGCCCTGGGTGAACGTGGTTTTCCCTGCTCCCAGTTCGCCGGTCAGGACCAGCAGGTCCCCGGCCCGGAGCTGGGCGCCGAGGCCCGCCGCGAGGGCGTGGGTTTCATCCGCGGTCCGGACGCCCAAGGTCCGTTCCCAGGCCGCAGCGCTCACGGCCGGGACTCGTCGCTCGGCAGTTCTTCATTGATGTAGCGGCGCGGCACCCTCGGGCTGATCCGCGTAACGATCTCGTAGTTGTTGGTGCCGGCTGCCCGGGCCCAGTCCTCTGCGGTGGGTCCGCCGTCGTCGCCGTTGCCAAACAGCACGGCCTCGGCGCCGAGGACGCTGTGCCCGCCGGCGGAAACGTTGAGCGGGCCGAGGTCGATCACCATCTGGTCCATCGCGATGCGGCCCACCACGGGGTAGTTCACGCCGTCCACGCGGACCGGCCCTCCGGTGGCGATCCGCGGGACGCCGTCGGCGTAGCCCAGCGGGATCAGCCCCAGCGTGCTGGTGCTGCCCGTGCGGTAGTTCAGCCCGTAGGAGACGCCCTGTCCGGCAGGGACATCCTTGCAGTGCGAAACAACCGTGCGGACCGTCATGGCGGGACGCAGGCCCAGCTCTTCCGAACTCTGCCCCTCGAACGGCGACAACCCGTAGAGGCCCAGACCCACGCGGACCAGGTCAAAGTGGGTGTCGGGCCGGGACAGGGTGGCCGGGGTGTTGGCGAGGTGCCGCACCTCGGGATCCACCCCGGCGTCCTGGGCGATGGCAAGGGCTTCGCGGAAGGCCTCCAGCTGGTCGTCGGTTTCCGGGCGCTCGGGTTCGTCCGCGACGGCCAGGTGGGAGAAGATCCCGACCACACGCAGCAGGCCCTGGTCCTGGTATTCCATGGCTTCGCCGACGAGGCCGTCCCAGGCGTCCAGGGTGGCGCCGTTGCGGCCGAGTCCGGTGTCCACCTTGAGGTGCACGCGGGCCGGCCGTTCCTGCTCGCGGGCGGCCGCAACGATGCGTTCCAGTTCCCAGCCCGAGCAGCCGATGTCGATCCCGGCGGCCACGGCGGCGGCGAAGTTGCTCTCCGGGGTGTGCAGCCAGGCCAGCAGGGGCGCCTCGATGCCGGCGGCGCGCAGGGCCAGGGCCTCGGAAATGTGGGCGGTCCCCAGCCAGTTGGCGCCGGCGCCGAGAGCCGCACGGGCAACGGGAACGGCGCCGTGGCCGTAGGCGTCGGCTTTGACCACTGCCATCACCTGGGCCGGCGACGCCACGGCCGCCAGGCGGCGGACATTGTGCCGGATGGCTTCGAGGTCGATAACTGCCGAGCGTTCCTCGGCGTAGGCTGGCGGAGCCTCCGGGACGGGCAGGAAGTCACCTGTTGCTGCTGGGTAAGTCACTTAACGATTCTAGGGGTGGCGGCGCATGCGGCTTAATTCGGGCTCCATTTGCGGCCTTCCTCCCCCGCCCCGGGGGACATGCCCAGTGTTCACGCGCACGAGTGGGCACAATGGCATTCTGCCCGTTCCTTAGCCCGAACGGAGGGCATGTCCGGCGGGAAGGAGCCGTACCAACGCGCCGGCTACGCGTCCGAAAGGTGCGCGATGGTCGCCGTCGCCCGGCGCTGCGCTTCCGGCGGAACATCACGGACGATGTCCTCGAGGAAACTGTAGCGCCGAAGCCACTGGCTGCTCTGGCGTTCCTTCCGGGCGTTGGCCCGCTGCCACCAGTCGGCGATGTCCCCCCAGCCGGGTGCTGCCAGTGATCCGCCGACCTCCTGCACGGCCAGGGCGGCACAGAGATTGGCGAACCGCAGCCGGTCGCCGAGCGGCCAGCCGGCCAGGCAGCCGACGATGAAGGCCGCGCCGAAACAGTCGCCCGCCCCGGTCGGATCATAGGCGGACACCGGCAGCGACGGCACCCACTCTTCTTCGCCCGTTTCGGAGTCCACGGCCATCGCCCCCTGCGCCCCCAGGGTCACGACGGCGACCGGGACCCTGTCCGCCAGGGAGTAGAGCGCTGCCCACGGATTGTCATGGCCCGTGAAGGACATCGCCTCGTGCTGGTTCGGCATGAAGGCGTGGAAGTACTGCAGGTTGTCGAGCCGGGTGGAGGACCAGACGCCGGTGGGATCCCAGCCGACGTCGCCGAACAGCCGGACACCGGCCTTGTACGCGTCGAGCGCCCACGGTTCCAGCTCCTCACCGAGCTCGGCGACGGCGGCGAGCGACGGCGGAGGGCAGCCAACCAGGTCGCTGGAACTCACCGGAGCCGGATGGCCGTGCGTCACCATGGACCGGTCATGCTCCACGCTGAGGGATACCGTGACCGGCGAGTGCCAGCCTGGCACCCGCCGGGACAGCGACAGGTCCACGTGTTCCTGTCCGGCCAGGATCTTCCAGTTGTAGTCGCCGTAGCCGTCGTCGCCGAACGCGGCCGCCAGCCCGGTCCGCAGCCCCAGCCGGGCCGCGGCAATGGCCTGGTTGGCCACGCCGCCGGGGCAGCTGCCCATCCCGTCGCTCCAGATCTCGGTCCCCGCGACCGGGGCGTGCGGCAGGCCGGTGAAGATGATGTCCTGGAAGACGGTCCCGGTCAGCAGCAGGTCGAAACCATCCGCCGTCGGGGTCCGGACGGCGGAAAGCGGGTCAAAACGCCGCGTCGGCATCGCGTCCATGTATGGCACATTACGCCGTCCCGGTACCGCTGGATAGGCATCCGCGCGGGCCAGGAAGGGCCACTATGCATAAACTGTCCGCATGCGGCTGATGATTGCCGGAGGCGGCGGATTCCGGGTACCGCTGGTCTACCGGGCGCTCTGCACGGGGCCCTTCGCCGGGCTGGTCCGGGAACTGGTGCTGTACGACGTCGATCCCGGCCGGCTCACCGCCATCAACGCCGTCCTCGCCGCCTTCGCGGCGCAGCAACCGCCCGGCGCCGCCCCTCCCGCGGTCCGCGCCACCACCTCCCTGCCCGAGGCGCTCACCGGCACGGACCTGGTGTTTGCCGCGATCCGTCCCGGCGGGACAGCCGGCCGCACAACCGATGAGCGGGTGGCCCTGGACCTGGGTCTCCTGGGCCAGGAGACCACGGGGGCCGGCGGCATCTCCTACGCGCTGCGGTCCATCCCCCGCATGCTCGAACTCGCCGGGCAGATGCGGCGCCACTGCCCGGACGCGTGGCTGCTGAACTTCACGAACCCGGCCGGCATGGTCACCGAAGCGCTGGTTCCGGTGCTCGGCCGCAAGGTGGTCGGCATCTGCGATTCGGCCAGCGGGCTGGTATATCGGGCGGCCCACGCCGCCGGCGTCGAGCTTCCCGAGGGCAGGCTCGACGGCGTGGGCTACTACGGGCTGAACCATCTGGGCTGGCTGTACCGGCTGGAGTCCGGCGGCCGGGACGCGCTGCCCGGGCTGCTGGCCGACGCCGGCGCGTTGGCCGGCTTCGAGGAGGGCCGGCTGTTTCCGCAGCCCTTCCTGGCGGATCTGGGGTGCCTGCCCAACGAATACCTTTATTACTTCTACGAGACCGGGCGTGCCCTGGCCGGCATCCGATCCTCCCCCACAACCCGCGGCGAGTCCATCGACCGGCAGCAGACCGAGCTGTATCCGCGGCTCGCGGCGGCCGGGGCCGAGGCCTACCGGCTGTGGGACGCCGCCCGCCGCTCCCGCGAAGAGGGCTACCTCGCCGAGGCCCGCCCGGCCGGCGAGCGCCGCGATGAGACGGACCTGGCCGGGGGCGGCTACGAACGGGTCGCGCTCGCGGTCATGCGCGCGCTCTCCGGCGGCGGGCCGGCGGAGCTGATCCTCAACACCCCCAACACCACCAGCGACGCCGGGAACGGCGCCGCGGCGGCGGCGATTCCGGGGCTGCCCGCGGACGCCGTCGTCGAGGTTCCCTGCCGGGTGACTCCCGACGGCGTCGTGCCCCTGCCGCAGGCGCTTCCGGCGCCGGCGCAACTGGCCCTGCTCCGGCGGGTGAAGGACGTCGAACGCCTCGTCGTCACGGCCACCAGCCGGGAGGCCGGGACCTCCGGGACGGGCCGCCGGGAAGCGGCGCTGGCGGCCTTCGCCGGGCACCCACTGGTCGGTTCCGGGGACCTCGCGGGAAAACTGCTGGCCGGCTACGAGGGCGCGTTCCCGGAACTGCGGGCGCTCTTCCGGGACTGAGGAAACCGTGCCGGGGACCGGTGCAGCTACAGCCTGCGGTACATCACGTGAAGGCCCACATAGCCCAGCTGCGGGTGCAGGAACGCTTCCGGGATGGTGGCCAGCACCGCGAAGCCCATGGACTGCCAGGCAGAGACGGCCCGGGCATTGCTTTCCACGACGGCGTTGAACTGCATGGCGCGGAACCCGGCGGCCCGTGCCGCGTCGAGGGAATAAGCGCAGAGGGCGCGGGCCAGCCCCTTGCCCCCGTGTGCGGGGTGGACCATGTACCCGGCATTGGCGACGTGGCTTCCGCCTCCGCCCTGGTTCGCGTGCAGCTCGCCGGTGCCCAGGACAACGCCGTCGAGCTCGCCCCGCCCTACCGCGACAAAGGCCTGGCCCGGGGGCTGCTTGAACCAGCGTTCGCGGGCCTGGTGCTCGGTGGTGTCCCGGTCCCAGGTGAAGGTCTCCCCGGCCGCGATGACGGGCTCAAGGATCGCCCAGATCGCCGGCCAATCAGCCCCGGTGGCCGGACGGATTTCCCAGCCGGGGCCGGTGGATGCTGTCTCGTCGCGTGTGCTCACAGCCGTCACGTTAGCAGCACGCCCTGCCCTGTGACCGGCGTCGCCCTCCGGCCGGTGAACCCGCGGGGACTTCAGGAGTAATGTTTTATCGAAATGCAGTTCCGGCAGTGTTCACCAGGACGTGACCGGGAGTATCTGTTCGGGCTGGGGATAAGGAGAAGAATGTCGCTGATCCGCCGCGTCGCCTTCCTCTCCCTGCACACCTCGCCGATGGAGCAGCCCGGTTCCGGGGACGCCGGGGGCATGAACGTGTACATCCGTGCCCTCGCGGCGGCCCTGGCCGAGACCGGCGTCGAAGTGGAGATCTTCACCCGGTCCACGTCCGCCGCGCAGGCCGCCGTCGAGCACCCCTCCCCCGGGGTCTGCGTCCATAACGTCCTGGCCGGACCGCCCCGGAAACTGCCCAAGGAAGAACTGCCCGAACTGCTGCACAGCATGGTGGCCGAGATCGACCGGATCCGGCAGCTCCAGCCGCACGGCCGGTACGACGTGATCCATTCGCACTACTGGGTTTCCGGCGTGGCCGGGCTGGAGCTCGCCGGCCTGTGGGGCCTGCCGCTCGTGCACACGATGCACACCATGGCCAAGGTGAAGAACCTCCTGCTGGTCTCCGGTGAGCAGCCGGAACCGCGGCGGCGCGAGGACGGCGAGCAGCGGATTGTCGACGGCGCCACCCGGCTGATCGCCAACACGGGCACCGAGGCGGCGGAACTGGTCTCGCACTACAACGCCGACAACGACCACATCGATGTCGCCCCGCCGGGCGTGGACCTGGACATCTTCACCCCGGCCTTCCGCGGCCGGGCCCGGGCCGCCCACGGGGTGCCGCCGGGCCGCTTCCACCTGTTGTTCGCCGGGCGGATCCAGCGCCTCAAGGGCCCGCAGATCCTGATCAAGGCCGCCGCCCTGCTGCGCGCACGGCGTCCGGACATCGACCTCCAGCTGACCATCGTCGGCGCGGTCAGCGGGTCCAAGGACTTCGATCTGAAGTCGCTGATCAGCGCTGCCGGAATGGACGACGTCGTCACGCACCATCCGCCCGTCAGCGCACCGAAACTCGCCGGCTGGTACCGTTCCGCCGACGTCGTCGTGATGCCCTCCTACAGCGAATCCTTTGGTCTCGTGGCGCTCGAAGCCCAGGCCTGCGGCACGCCGGTGGTGGCCACCAAGGTCGGCGGGCTGTCCCGCGCCATCTTCGACGGCCGCACCGGGATGCTCGTGGAGGGCCACAAGGCCGCCGACTGGGCCGACGTCCTGGAAGCCCTCTACGACGACCCCGCGACCCGTGAGGACATGGGGCGGGCAGCGGCCCTGCATGCGCAGGAATTCGGCTGGCAACGCACCGCCGCCATCACGCTGGAGAGCTATCACACCGCACTGAGCCAGCATTTTGGAAACCTGACCATTCCGGTGGGCCACACGCCCTCAGCCGGAACCATGGGCCGGCAACAGCGGCCTGAAATCACTGGCCGTCACACCCACCGACGCCACGAGCCAAAGGACAACGATGTCTGAAACCACGATTCCCGGAACCGCCGCCGCTGGTGGCGGGCCCGACACCGCGGCCGCGGGGGCAGCTCCCCTGAGTGACCTGGAGATCGCGCAGCGGGCCACCATGCGGCCGATCGAGGAGATTGCCGCCGCTGCCGGGATCAACGCCGAGGCCCTGGACTTCCACGGCCGGTATAAGGCGAAGATCGATCCGGCCAAGCTCGCGGGTTCGACGGCGGGCGCCACGCCGCGCGCCCCCGGCAAGGTGGTGCTGGTCTCCGCGATGTCCCCCACCCCCGCCGGCGAGGGCAAGTCCACCACCACGGTGGGGCTCGCGGACTCGCTGGCCCGGGCCGGCCACAAGGTGATGATTGCCCTGCGCGAACCCTCGCTCGGCCCGATCCTGGGCATGAAGGGCGGCGCCACGGGCGGCGGCTACTCCCAGGTGTTGCCGATGGACGAGATCAACCTGCACTTCACCGGCGACTTCCATGCCGTCACGTCGGCGAACAACGCCCTGATGGCGCTCGTGGACAACCACATCTACCAGGGCAACGAGCTGAACATCGACCCGCGCCGGATGACCTTCAAGCGGGTGCTGGACATGAACGACCGTTCGCTGCGCGAGGTGGTGATCGGCCTGGGCGGCCCGACGCAGGGCATCCCCCGGCAGGACGGCTTCGACATCACCGTGGCCTCGGAGATCATGGCGGTGTTCTGCCTCGCCACGGATCTTTCCGACCTTCGGGAACGGCTGGGCCGGATCACGTTCGGCTACACCTACGACCGGCAGCCGGTCACGGTGGCCGAGCTGGGTGTCCAGGGTGCCCTGACCATGCTGCTCAAGGACGCCATCAAACCGAACCTGGTGCAGACCATCGCCGGTACCCCGGCCCTGGTCCACGGCGGCCCGTTCGCCAACATCGCCCACGGGTGCAATTCCCTGATCGCCACCCAGACCGCGCGCAGCCTGGCGGACATCGTCGTCACCGAGGCCGGCTTCGGCGCCGACCTTGGCGCGGAGAAGTACATGGACATCAAGTCCCGCGTCGCCGACGTCGCGCCGTCCGCCGTCGTCGTGGTGGCGACCGTCCGCGCCCTGAAGATGCACGGCGGCATCCCCAAGGACCGGCTGAAGGAACCCAACCTGGACGCGCTGGCTGCCGGCGTCGTCAATCTTCAGCGCCATGTGCGGAACGTGGAGAAGTTCGGGATCACGCCGGTCGTGGCGATCAATAAGTTCGCCACGGACACCGCGGAGGAGCTGGACTGGCTGCTGGAGTGGTGCGCCGCCGAGGGCGTCCAGGCGGCCGTGGCCGATGTCTGGGGCCGCGGCGGGGGCGGCGACGGCGGCGACGAACTCGCTGCCAAGGTGGCCGCGGCGATCGACGCGCCGCACACCTTCCGGCACCTGTACCCGCTGGAGATGTCAGTGGAGGACAAGATCCGGACGATTGTGCAGGAGATCTACGGCGCCGACGGGGTGGATTTCTCCGTCCCGGCGCTCAAGCGGCTCGCGGAAATAGAGAAGAACGGCTGGTCCGGCTTCCCGGTCTGCATGGCGAAGACGCAGTATTCCTTCAGCGACGACGCGAGCAAGCTCGGCGCGCCGAAGGGTTTCACCGTGCACGTCCGCGACCTGATTCCCAAGACCGGAGCCGGCTTCATCGTGGCGCTCACCGGCGCGGTCATGACCATGCCGGGGCTGCCCAAGGTTCCGGCCGCGATGCGGATGGACGTCGACGCCGAAGGCAACCCCGTCGGCCTCTTCTAACCCCGTTGCGCTATCATTTTTGGCTGCCATTCCCGGCGGATGGGGACAAAAGTGATAGCTCAACGGGCCCCTGTGGATAACCGGAGCGGGGAGCCAGCGTTCGGATCAGAATGGTCCACATGCGACCACCTGCTGCATTGCCGGCCCGCCTCGCCTCGGCCCCGTTCACCGTCTATGAGGCCCGGGCTGCCACTCTGGGTAACGCCCGGCTCCGCGCGTCCGATCTCGTAACGGCCGGCCGGTTGCTCTATCTGCCCGCCGGCTGGGAGTTTGAACTCCGCGGCCTTGCGCGTGCCCTCTCAGCCGCGACGCCCGGTGCGTGGGTTTCGCACCTTACGGCCGCCGTGTTGCTGGGACTGTGGCTCCCGTCCTGGTTTCGTGGCGGCCGGGAGCTCCATCTGAGCAAACCGAAGGCGCTGCCACCCGTCCGGCGTGAGGGTGTGGTGGGGCATACCGTTCTTGCGTTCGACGACGAGCTCATGGTCTGGGACGGCATCCGGATTTCAACGCCTGCCCGGACCTGGCTGGACCTTGCCCGTCTCCTGCCGCTGGAGGATCTCGTGGCCGTGGGCGACCAGCTCGTGCGGCAGCCTCGCCTGGAACTGGAGGGCCGTTCGGTGCCGTGGGCGACGCTGCCCCAGTTGCAGGACATGCTCACCCGCCACCCCAAGCTTAAAGGAATCGTGAAAGCGCGCCAGGCGCTGGAGCTGATCCGGCCCGGCTCCGACGCCGCGCCGGAAACCTTCCTGCGCCTGGCATTGACCGCTGCCGGGCTGCCGGAGCCCGAGCTGCAGCTCAGGATGGTGCCGGACGATCCTCTCTCCCCCGCGGCCGACCTCGGATACCGGAGGCAAAGGGTTGCAATCCAGTACGACGGCGGCCACCACCTCACGCGCGAACAGCAGTCCCGCGACAACCGCCGCGACGAAACGTTCAACGCGGCAGGCTGGCGCTATTTCAAATTCAACGCGGACGACCTGGCGGATGACTTCCGCGGTGCCGTCCGACGGGTCCGCCTAGCGCTCTACGGCCGTTAAACGCCGGTTGCCCTATCACTTGTGGCGGCTAAACCGGCTGTTTAGGCACCGTAAGTGATAGGGCAACTGGGGAAAGGCGGGGTTAGCGCTCCAGGTCGCCGCGGATGAAGGCCTCGACCTTTTCGCGGGCGAGGTCGTCGTTGAACTGTTCCGGCGGGGACTTCATGAAGTAGCTCGACGCGGAGAGCAGGGGGCCGCCGACGCCGCGGTCCAAGCCGATCTTGGCGGCGCGGACGGCGTCGATGATCACGCCGGCGGAGTTGGGCGAGTCCCAGACTTCGAGCTTGTATTCCAGCGACACCGGGGCGTCGCCGAAGTTGCGGCCCTCGAGGCGGACGAAGGCCCACTTGCGGTCATCGAGCCACTGGACGTAGTCCGAGGGGCCGATGTGGACGTCCTTCGCCGCAAGCTCGGCTTCCACGTTGGACGTGACGGCCTGGGTCTTGGAGATCTTCTTGGACTCGAGGCGGTCGCGTTCCAGCATGTTCTTGAAGTCCATGTTGCCGCCCACGTTCAGCTGGTACGTGCGGTCCAGGGTGACGCCGCGGTCCTCGAACAGCTTGGCCATGACGCGGTGCGTGATGGTGGCGCCGATCTGGCTCTTGATGTCATCGCCAACGATCGGGACACCCGCGGCGGTGAACTTGTCCGCCCAGGCCTTGGTGCCGGCGATGAAGACCGGAAGGGCGTTGACGAACGCCACGCCGGCGTCGATCGCGCACTGGGCGTAGAACTCCGCGGCTTCCTGCGACCCGACCGGCAGGTAGCAGACCATAACGTCAACCTTGGCGTCCTTGAGGGCCTGGACGACGTCGACCGGCTCCTCCGGGGACTGCTCGATGGTCTCGAGGTAGTACTTGCCGAGCCCGTCGAGGGTCGGGCCGCGCTGGACCGTAACGCCGGCCGGCGGGACGTCTGCGATCTTGATGGTGTTGTTTTCGCTGGCCAGAATGGCGGCGGACAGGTCCTGGCCGACCTTCTTGGCATCGACGTCGAACGCGGCAACGAACTTGACGTCGTTGACGTGGTACTTGCCGAACTCCACGTGCATCAGACCCGGGATCGTGGCCTGGGGATCGGCATCCCGGTAGTACTCAACGCCCTGGACCAGGGAAGTGGCACAGTTACCTACGCCGACGATTGCAACACGAATCGGATGTGAAGACACGGAACTCCTTTGGGGACAACTTCATATGCCCGGCGCGGAAGTACTCTGATGCACGACGGCGGCAGCGGGCACGGCGCCGTACGGCGCCCTTAACATTCTAGTCAACAGCGCGGCAGCCCGGGTTGTTCCCGGCCGCCGCGCCGCCGGTGTTACGGGGAGGCGGTGCCGCCTACTTCTGAGCCCACAGGTTGATGTCGGACTCGACGGCGAACTCGTCGATCGCCGTCAGCTCCTCCGCGGTGAAGTCGAGGTTGTTGATCGCGGAGAGGGTGTCCTCGAGCTGGCGGACGCTGGACGCGCCGACCAGCGCGGACGTCACTGAAGAACCCTTGCCCTGCTCGCGCAGGATCCAGGCGACGGCCATCTGCGCGAGGGACTGCCCCCGGCTTTCGGCGATCCGGTGCAAACCCCGCACGCGGTCCAGCTTGTCCTCCGTGATGCTCTCCTCGTCCAGGGACTTTTCCTGCGCGGCCCGGGAATCGGCCGGGATCCCGTCCAGGTAGCGGCCGGTCAGCATGCCCTGCGCCAGCGGCGAGAACGCGATCGAGCCCGCCCCCACCTGTTCGAGCGCCTCATAGAGGTTCGGGCTGCCGTTTTCGGTCCAGCGGTTCAGCATGGAGTAGCTCGGCTGGTGGATCAGCAGCGGGGTGCCGAGCTCCTTGAGGATCCGGGCGGCCTCGAGGGTCTGCTCCGGGGTGTAGGAGGAGATGCCGGCGTAGAGGGCCTTCCCGGAGCGGACGGCCTGGTCCAGGGCGCCCATGGTCTCTTCCATCGGCGTTTCCGGGTCCGGGCGGTGGCTGTAGAAGATGTCCACGTAATCCAGGCCCATCCGGTTCAGCGACTGGTCCAGGCTGGCGAGCAGGTACTTGCGGGAGCCCCATTCGCCGAACGGTCCCGGCCACATGTTGTACCCGGCCTTGGTGGAAATGATGAGCTCATCACGGTAGGGGGTGAAGTCATCCCGGAGGTGCCTGCCGAAGTTGGTTTCCGCGGAACCGGCCGGCGGTCCGTAGTTGTTGGCCAGGTCGAAGTGGTTGACGCCGAGGTCGAAGGCCCGGCGCAGGATGGCGCGCTGCGTTTCGAACGGCTTGTCGTCGCCAAAGTTGTGCCAGAGGCCGAGCGATATGGCGGGGAGCTTCAGCCCGCTGCGGCCCACCCGGCGGTAGGGCATGGAGTCGTACCTGGTTCCTGCTGCAACATAAGTCATACGTATTCTTCCTGTCTTACTTCGAGATGATGGCGGCACTGTGGCCCGGCAGGTCCAGCTGGCCGCCGTCGAGGCGCACGCCGTCGTCGGTGGCCAAGACCATTGAGGCGCCGGCAACGGCGAGCCGGTTCGGCTCGGCGGAGAAGTTCATTGCCACCTCCACGCCGCCGCGGCGCAGTCGGAGCCAGCCGTCGGCCTCGCTGAAGGCCACCGCGGTGTCCTCGAAGCCCAGGCCGGCGAGCTCCGGCGTCGAACGGCGCAGCGCGATCAGCCGCCGGTACAGCTCCAGCAGGCGGGCATGGTCACCTTCGGCGGCTTCGGCCCAATTGAGCCGGGAGCGCGTAAAGGTGTCCGGATCCTGCGGGTCCGGCACGACGGCGGGATCCCAGCCCATCCGCTCGAACTCCCTGATCCTGCCCTCCGCGGTGGCCTTCCCGAGCTCCGGCTCCGGATGCGAGGTGAAGAACTGCCACGGCGTGGTGGCTCCGTACTCCTCGCCCATAAACAGCATCGGCGTGAACGGCGAGGTGAGGGTCGCGACGGCGGCGAGCGCCAGCTGCCCGTACCTCAGGGTCTGGGAGAGCCGGTCGCCCGTGGCGCGGTTGCCGATCTGGTCATGGTTCTGGCTGCAGACCACCAGTGCTGCCGGGTGCACCGCGGCCGTGTTGATGGGCCGGCCGTGGTGCCGTCCGCGGAAGCTGGAGTAGCTGCCGTCATGGAAGAAGCCGTCAACCAGGACCTTGGCCAGGGCCTCAAGGGACTCGAAGTCGGCGTAGTAGCCCGTGGCCTCGCCGCTGACGTTGACGTGCACGGCATGGTGGAAGTCATCGCTCCACTGCCCTGCCAGGCCGTAGCCGTTGGCGTCCCGGGGGTAGAGCAGGCGCGGATCGTTAAGGTCCGACTCGGCGATCATCGTGGCGGGGCGTCCGGTCTCGGCGGAGACTTCATCCGCGAGCGCACCGAACTCCTCCAGCAGGTGGACGGCCCGCTCGTCCTTGAACGCGTGCACGGCATCGAGCCGGAGCCCGTCCACGTGGTAGTCGCGCAGCCACATGGCGGCGTTCTCAAGGATGTAGCGGCGCACGACGTCGGACCCTGGCCCGTCGAGGTTGACCGAGTCGCCCCAGGTGTTGCCCTCCCCCGATTTCAGGTACGGCCCGAAGCGCGGAAGGTAGTTTCCGCTGGGCCCGAGATGGTTGTAGACCACGTCCTGAATGACGCCCAGCCCGGCAGCATGGGCGGCGTCCACGAAGCGCTGGTACGCGGCGGGCCCGCCATACCCTTCGTGCACGGCGTACCAGAGGACGCCGTCGTAGCCCCAGTTGTGGGTGCCGTTGAAGCCGTTCACCGGCAGGAGCTCCACGAAATCGACGCCGAGCTCCACGAGGTAGTCCAGTTTCCCGGCGGCCGCGTCCAGCGTGCCCTCGGGGGTGAACGTCCCCACGTGCATCTCGTAGATCACGGCGCCCTGCAGCCCGCGGCCCTGCCACTGCCCGTCCGCCCATTCGTGGCGGCCGGCGTCGAACGTCCGCGACAGGGAGTGGACGCCGTCGGGCTGCCGCCGGGACCGGGGGTCCGGCAGCGGTGTGGTGTCCCCGTCGAGCAGGTACCCGTAGTCCACGTCCCCGGCGGGGGCGTCCGGCGCGGTCCACCAGCCGTCGGTGTCGCCGCAGGGCCGCCGTGTCATCGGGTACTGCCGGCCGTCGGCAAGCAGCGTCACGGTGCCTGCTTCCGGTGCCCAAAGGTCAAAGCGTTTCTGTCCGTCAGCAGGCAAAGTGATCACAGCTTTCCGTATATCGGTGGTTCGTTCAGTACTTGGCAGGGACCAGCAGGGCAACCGGGTAGCTGGCCAGGATGGCGGCCACGTCCACGGTGCCCGGGCCGAAGGTGGCACCCGTCAGTTCGTCCGTCATTTCCACGGCAAGTTCGACGGCGGTGTCCCGCCAGCCGCCCGCCTGTTCCAAGCCGCGGGGCAGCCGTGTCGCGAGCGTCACAGCGCCCTCGCCTGCCTCACCGCCGCGGTCGAAGCCGACCAGGTGCCCGGCCGCCGCCCCGGTGGCGGCAATGGGCCGGTAGCCCGCGAACAGCTCCGGGCGGTCGCGGCGCAGGCGCAGCGCCCGCGACGTGACCAGGAGCTTCGCCGCGTCGTCGGTGTACGACGCCGGGCGGTCGCCTGCGTCGAGCGCGGCCAGGGCCGCGCGCCGCGCACCGTAGTCGAACGGCCGCCGGTTGTCCGGGTCGGTCAGCGAACGGTCCCAGAACTCCGTGCCCTGGTAAACATCGGGGACTCCCGGCATGGTCAGCTGCACCAGCTTGGCCCCCAGCGAATTGACGGCGCCATACGGCGCCAGGAGTTCGACCAGGGATTCCAGTTCCGCCCTGGCGCCGGGGTTGTCGAAGGCCGCGTCGACGACGGCGGCCAGCTTCTCCTCGAAGGCGGCGTCGGGGTCGAGCCAGTCGGTCGAGTTGCCGGCTTCCCGGGCAGCCTTCTGCGCATACGACTGAAGGCGCTCACGGTCCGCGGGCCAGGCTCCGGCGATGGCCTGCCACAGCAGGTTGGCGAGCGGCCCGTCAGGCAGCGGTGCCAGTTCCTGGAGCCGGGCCAGGGCGGCCCGCCATTCCGGCGCCAGCTCAGCGAGGACCGAGATCCGGGCGCGGGTGTCCTCGCTGCGTTTTGTGTCGTGGGTGCTGAGCGTGGTCATGGAGAGCGGTTGCTCGGCCTGGCGTCGGGCCATCCGGTGGTGGAACTCCTCCGGCGCCACCGAGAACTCGGTGGGATCCGCCCCCACCTCGGTCAGGGTGCCCAGCCGGGTGTAGCGGAAGAACGCGGTGTCCTCCACGCCCTTGGCCATGACCATCCCAGAGGTCTGCTGGAAGCGGCGTCCCAGTTCGGCGCCCGGTTCCGGTCCGGCGTCGAGGAGCAGCGGCAGCAGCAGCCCGACTGCGTCGGCAAGCTCAGGACGACGGCGGACAGCAAGTTCGCACGCCTCCTTCAGGACATCCGCGCCCTCAGGCAGGTAACTGCGGTACACCGGGAAGGCGGCGATGATCTCGGACAGGGCATCGGCGGCCGCTTCGATGCTGAGCCCGGCACCGGACGGCACCAGCCGCGCCAGCCGGAGCATCTCGGAGTGGAGGATGCCGTCTGTGATCCGGCGCTTGGTGCCCCGGATCATGTCCTCGTAGTCCGCTGCCCGGCCGCCGCGCAGTTCCGTGTCGAGGGCGTCGAGGGTGTCCTGCCCCGCTGGGTCGACGAAGAGCCGGTCCACGTCCGCGAGGGCGTCATAGCCGGTGGTGCCCTCGCAGTCGAAACCGGCCGGCAGCACCTCCCCCGGTTCGAGGATCTTCTCGATCAGCAGGTAGCTGCCGCCCGTGACCTCGCGGAGCCGGCGGAGGTAACCTTCCGGATCGGCCAGTCCGTCCGGGTGGTCGATCCGGAGTCCGTCGACCAGCCCCTCGCGGAACCAGCGCACGATCTCGGCGTGGGCCTCATCGAAGACCTCCGGGAGCTCGACCCGGATGCCGGCCAGGCTGTTGACGGCGAAGAACCGGCGGTAGTTCAGCTCATTGTCGGCCCGGCGCCAGCCGACCAGCTCGTAGTGCTGCCGGCCGTGGACCTCGCGGGGGTCATCCCCCTCGGTGTAGCTGCCCTCGGCCAGCGGGAAGCGGTGGTCGTAGTACCGCAGCTCCCCGTCCTTGATTTCCAGTGCGTCAACGTCGGAGTCCGATCCCAGCACGGGAATCCGGATCCGGCCGCCGCCGAAGTCCCAGTCGACGTCGAACGCCGGGGCGTAGCGGGACTGCTGGCCCTCCTTGAGCAAGGCCCACCACCACGGGTTCTGCACCGGGGTTGCGACGCCGACATGGTTGGGCACGATGTCGACGAGCACGCCCATCCCGGCGTCCCGCGCTGCCTGCGACGCGGCGGCCAGACCCTCCGGGCCGCCGCGGTCCGGGTCGATCACGGAGGGGTCGGTGACGTCGTAGCCGTGGTCCGAGCCCTTCTCCGCGGTCAGGATCGGCGAGAGGTAGATCCAGTCCACGCCGAGCGACTTCAGGTAGGGCACGATCCCGGCAGCATCCTGGAGGGTGAAGCCGGGCCGGATCTGAAGCCGGTAGGTGGAAACCGGGGTCCTCATTTGGCGGGTCCCTTCGGGCTCTTCGGCTTGTCAGCCTCCGCCTTTTTCGTGGAACCCTTCGAGGAACCCTTGGCGGGAGCATTCGGAGCCGGCGCCGCGGGGGCTGGATCGGCCGGGGCCGGATCCGCCGGCGCCTCCGGAGCCGCAGCACCTTCGCCGTCGGCTTCGGCCTGCTCCGTGTCCTCGTGTTCGGCCATCGCGGCCAGCGACGCCGCTGCGGAGTAGTCCACTTCCACCTCGGGGCCGGAGTGTGCCCGGAGCACCACCATCGACTTGGCCGCCAGCTTCAGCACGGAACCGGCTTTGAGCGGTTCCTCGGTGTTGGCCTGGTCCGCGGTGTCCACCAGGACGTCCCAGAACGGTGAAAACTCGTCGGCCGGCAGGGCAAAGTCCACGTCGTCGTCGTGGGCGTTGAAGCCCAGCAGGAAGCTGTCGTCGGTGATCCGGCGCCCGCGGGAATCCTGCTCCTGGATGCCGTGCCCGTTGTAGAACACACCGATGGTTCGTCCGAAGCCGCTGCCCCAGTCCTCCGGCAGCATTTCGGTGCCGTCCGTTTTCAGCCAGACAATATCCGGCAGCTTCTCGCCCTCACCGCGGCGCACCGGACGGCCGTCGAAGAAGCGGCTGCGCCGGAACGTCGGGTGGTCATGGCGGATCTTGTTGACGACGGCGGTGAACTCCACCAGCGGCTGGTCCATCGCGTCCCAGTGGATCCAGCTCAGCTCGGAGTCCTGGCAGTACGTGTTGTTGTTGCCCTGCTGCGTGCGGCCCAGTTCGTCACCGTGCAGCAGCATGGGGACACCCTGCGAGAGCAGCAGGGTGGCGATGAAGTTGCGCTGCTGGCGGGCGCGGAGGGTCAGGACGTGGTCGTTGTCCGTGTCCCCCTCTTCGCCGCAGTTCCAGGACCTGTTGTGCGATTCGCCGTCGTTGTTGCCCTCGCCGTTGGCGTCGTTGTGCTTCTCGTTGTAGGAGACGAGGTCGCGCATGGTGAAGCCGTCGTGGGCCGTGACGAAGTTGATCGAGGCCACCGGGCGGCGCGCGGAGCTTTCGTACAGGTCCGCGGAGCCGGTCAGGCGGGAGGCGAATTCGCCCAGGGTGGAGGGCTCTCCGCGCCAGAAGTCACGGACGGTGTCGCGGTACTTGCCGTTCCATTCGGTCCACTGCGGCGGGAAGTTGCCCACCTGGTAGCCGCCCGGGCCGATGTCCCACGGCTCGGCGATGAGCTTGACCTGGGAGACAATCGGGTCCTGCTGGATGAGCTCGAAAAAGGTGGACAGCTTGTCCACGTCGTAAAACTCGCGGGCCAGCGTGGAGGCAAGGTCGAAGCGGAAGCCGTCGACGTGCATTTCCGTGACCCAGTAGCGCAGGGAGTCCATGAGCAGCTGGAGCGAGTGCGGGTGCCGGACGTTGAGGGAGTTTCCGGTGCCGGTGTAGTCCATGTAGTGCTTCATGTCGTCGTCAACCAGCCGGTAGTACGCCTGGTTGTCGATGCCCTTGAAGGAAAGCGTGGGGCCGAGGTGGTTGCCTTCCGCAGTGTGGTTGTAGACCACATCCAGGATCACTTCCATGCCGGCCTTGTGCAGCTCGCGCACCATGGCCTTGAATTCCTGGACCTGGTGCCCCACGTCGCCGGAGGAGCTGTACGTGTTCTGCGGGGCGAAGAAGCCGATGGTGTTGTAGCCCCAGTAGTTGTTGAGGCCCTTCTCCTCGAGCGTGCCGTCATTGACGAACTGGTGGACGGGCATGAGCTCGATCGCGGTGACGCCGAGCTTCTTCAGGTGCTCAATCACCGCCGGGTGGGCGACGCCAGCATAGGTGCCGCGCTGCTCTTCGGGGACCTCCGGGTGCAGCTCGGTCAGGCCTTTGACGTGGGCCTCGTAGATGACGGACTGGTGGTAAGGGATCCGCAGCTGCCGGTCGCCGTCCCACTCGAAGAACGGGTTGATGACCACGCCGTGCATCGTGTGCGGCGCCGAGTCGGCGTCGTTCCGGGAGTCGGGGTCACCGAATTCGTACGTGAAGAGCGCCGGATCCCAGTCGATCTGGCCCTGGACGGCCTTGGCATACGGGTCCATCAGGAGCTTGTTCGGGTTGAACCGGTTGCCGTGCTCCGGCTCGTACGGGCCGTGGACCCGGTAGCCGTACTTCTGTCCGGGCTGGACCTGCGGGAGGTAGCAGTGCCACACGTAGCCGTCCACCTCGGTCAGCTCAATCCGCGTCTCGGTCAAGTCATCAGCCAGGAGGCAGAGCTCCACCCGCTCGGCACGTTCGCTGAACAGGGCAAAGTTAGTGCCAGTGCCGTCAAAGGTGGCTCCCAGCGGGTAAGCCGTTCCGGGCCAGACTTCCATGTGTTCTCCTCGTGCAGATGCGGACAATCTCTAGACAGACTACTTGTAAGTAGGGTTATCATCCCTGTCGGGACGCTATGTGCACTCTTGGTTACATCGCCCTCAGCACCTCAGGAAGTGCCTCCGCGATGCCGCTGGCGCTGACCGGCCCGCCGGCGGAGGCGAGGCTGCCCGCGCGGCCGTGGACGCTGGCGGCCATGGCCGCGATCCCGGCCCAGCGCTCTGCGGCGGAGACTCCGAGAGAGTTGAACCCCCCGGAGTCTTCTGCCAGCTGCGCCAGCAGGGAACCGAGCACACCCGCCAGAACGTCGCCGCTGCCGGCCGTTGCCAGCCAGGGGGTGGCCTCGGCCTGGCTGAAGACGGAACCCGTGGGCGCCGCCACCAGCGTGGTCGCGCCCTTGAGGAGGACTGTGGCCCCAGTCAGCCCACTGGCCTGCCTGGCTGCAGCGAGGGTGGAGTCCTCCACTCCGGTGCGGCCGGGGTCAGCGCCGTATCGGGCCAGCAGCGCGGCCAGTTCGCCGGCATGCGGCGTCAGCACGAACCGGGGATCGAGGTCGCGGGGCAGGGCAGGCAGCGCCCCGGCGTCAGCCACGACCGGCAGCCCGGTGGCTGCCGCTTCGCGGACGCGCTCGAGCTGCTCGTGGGCCTCTTCATCGAGGCCCGGGCCGAGGAGCCAGGCCTGGACATGGGTCTCCGCGGCGCTGGCGGTTCCGCACACGACCTCGGGGCAGGACCGGCGGACCAGGTCGGCGACGTCCGGCGGCCCAAGGTAACGGACCATGCCCACCCCGGACGCCAGTGCGCCGCGGCAGGCGAGCACCGCCGCGCCGGGGTACCGCTGCGAGCCGGCGACGACGCCCAGGACACCGCGGGAGTACTTGTGGGAGCGCCGCCCGGGATGGGGAAGCAGCACCGACAGGTCCTTTGCTTCGAAGCGGCGCAGGACCGGTTCGGGCAGGGCAGCCTCGATTCCGATCGGAATGACCTGCACCCGGCCCGCGGAGTCGGCCCCGGGATCGGCCAGCAATCCGGCTTTGGCCGCCCCGAAGGTGACCGTCAGATCCGCGCGGAGCACCGGGCTGTGGGCCTCGCCGCTATCGGCGTCCACGCCGCTGGGAATGTCGCAGGCAACCACGAGTCCCGGACGCGAGCGTCCCAGAGCGTCGATCAGCGTGGCGGCCGGACCCCGGAGCCCGCCCTGTGCGCCGGTGCCCAGGATCGCGTCAATGACGACGTCGGACCGTGCGGCGGCCGCGGCTGCAACGTTTGTGTTCTCCGAAGCCAGGCGGAGGACCCGGCCTCCGGCCTTTTCCAGCGCAGCGAGCCCTTCGGGGTGGGCCTCCCGTGCGGTGAGAACCGCCGTCGTCCGCATGCCGCGGCCGGCCAGCATGGCGGCGGCGAAAAGCCCGTCCCCGCCGTTGTTTCCCTTGCCGGCGAGCACTGTGACGCTGGCGCCGTATAGGCGTTTCCCGCGGCCCCGGAGTTCCCGGACCACCGCGTTGGCCAGCCCGTAGGCGGCGCGCTGCATAAGAACAGCGCCCATACCGTTGTCCAGGAACGGCTTTTCAGCCGTTCGTATCTGGGTTCCGGTATAGGCGCTGATCATGGTTTCAGTCCATTCGCGGTGCAGTCGCTGCGGAAAGTCCGGTTCGGTCCGGGCTGGTGACGCTTAGCCCTCGGCGATGACCGTCGCCGTGGCGATGCCGCCGTCGTGACTCATCGAAAGGTGCCAGCGTTTGACGCCCTTGGACTCCGCCACGGCCAGCACCGTGCCCTTGACCTGAACGGTGGGCCCGTTCTGGTCCAGGCCGATCCAGCAGTCCTGCCAGTTCATGCCGGCGGGAGCGCCCAGGACCTTGGCCACAGCCTCCTTGGCCGCGAACCGGGCAGCCAGGGAACGGGTGTTCAGTTCGCGTTCCGCGGGGACGAACAGCCGGTCGCGCAACCCGGGGGTCCGCTCCAGCTGCCGGCCGAACCGTTCAATGTCTACGACGTCTACGCCAATGCCAACGATCATGGCGTTATTCTACGGTCACGCTCTTGGCCAGGTTGCGAGGCTGGTCCACGTCGTAACCCTTGGCGGAGGCCAGGGCCAGGGCAAAGATCTGCAGCGGAACCGTGCTGAGCAGCGGGGCCAGCAGCGTGGGGGTCTCCGGGATGTAGAAGACATGCTCGGCGTAGGCCTTGACGGCTTCGTCCCCCTCTTCCGCGATCACGATGGTCTTGGCGCCGCGCGCCCGGACTTCCTGGATGTTGGAGACAACCTTGGAGTGCAGCGAGTCGCGGCCGCGGGGCGAGGGAACCACCACGAAGACGGGCTGGCCTTCCTCGATCAGCGCGATCGGGCCGTGCTTGAGTTCACCGGCGGCAAACCCCTCGGCGTGGATGTAGGCGAGCTCCTTGAGCTTGAGCGCGCCCTCCATTGCCACCGGGAAGCCGACGTGGCGGCCCAGGAACAGCACGGACTTGGCGTCAGCCATCGACTGGCCGAGTTCCTTGATCTGGGCTTCGTTGTCGAGGATCTGCTGGATCTTGGCCGGAATCTTATTGAGGTCCGCCAGGATGTCCTTGATCTCGCCCTGGAACTTGTTGCCCCGCAACTGGGCCAGGTAGAGGCCCAGGAGGTAAGCGGCGGTGATCTGTGCCAGGAAGGCCTTGGTGGAGGCGACGGCGATTTCCGGGCCGGCGTGGGTGTACAGCACGGCGTCGGATTCGCGCGGGATGGTCGACCCGTTGGTGTTGCAGATCGAGACGGTCTTGGCACCCTGTTCCTTGGCGTAGCGGACGGCCATCAGGGTGTCCATGGTCTCGCCCGACTGGGAGATGGAGACAATCAGGGTGTTCTCGTCCACGATCGGGTCGCGGTAGCGGAATTCGTGGGAAAGCTCCACCTCGGTGGGAATCCGGCACCAGTGCTCGATCGCGTACTTGGCGACCTGACCGGCGTAGGCGGAGGTTCCGCAGGCGAGGACGATGATCTTGTCGACGCTCTTGAGGAGTTCCGGATCGACACGGAGCTCGTCGAGGGTCAGCTTGCCGTTGATGTCCGAGCGGCCCAGCAGGGTCTGCAGGACGGCGTCCGGCTGGTCGTGGATTTCCTTTTCCATGAAGGACGGGAAGCCGCCCTTTTCCGCCGAGGCCGGGTCCCAGTTGACGTGGTATTCCTTGCCTTCGGCCGGGGCGCCGTAGAAGTCGGTGATCTCCACGGTGTCGGCGGTGATCGTGACGATCTGGTCCTGGCCGAGTTCGACGGCGCGGCGCGTGTAGTCGATGAAGCCGGAGACGTCGGAGCCGAGGAAGTTCTCGCCCTCACCGAGGCCGACGACCAGCGGGGAGTTGCGGCGGGCCGCCACGACGACGTCGGGCTGGTCCGCGTGCACGGCGAGGAGAGTGAAGGCGCCTTCGAGGCGCTGGCAGGCGAGCTGCATGGCCTTCGTGAGGCCGCCGTTGGCGGCGTCGCCCTTGAGCTGGTTCCGGTAGATGTCGCCCAGGAGCGCGGCCGCGACCTCGGTATCGGTTTCGGAGAGGAACGTCACGCCCTTGCGCTTGAGTTCCAGCTTCAGCTCGGCGAAGTTTTCGATGATGCCGTTGTGGATCACGGCCAGCTTGCCCTCATCGGCGAGATGCGGGTGCGCGTTCTGGTCCGTCGGGCCGCCGTGGGTCGCCCAGCGCGTGTGACCGATGCCGGTCAGCGAATCCGGCAGCGGGCTGGCCTCAAGCTCGGCAATAAGGTTGCTCAGTTTGCCTGACTTCTTGCGGGACGAAATCGTTCCGTCGGCTACCACGGCAATGCCCGCAGAGTCGTAGCCCCGGTACTCCAGGCGCCGCAATCCCTCAAGGACAACGTCCAGGGCATTGTGTCCAGCATTTACACGGCCAGCGGAGTGGCCCACATATCCAACGATTCCACACATGGACTCAAGCCTAGCGGGTTTCCTCGAGGGGGGACGTAGGATAACTGCTCACAACACGCCGCCCACTGCCCGTGCGGCCTTGTCTGCCGCCCGGGAGGGGCCGCCCATTTCGCTCTCGGCCCGGCGGAGGGCAGAATCTCTAGGGTGACTTTGCAACGCAATGAAGCGAACGGCGACGGCGGCTCCCCGTTCGTGGAGCTGGACCGGCAGACGTGGTCCCGGCTCGCTGCCCAGATGGAGCAGCCCCTCAACCAGGAGGACGTACTCCGTCTCCGCGGCCTCGGCGATCCGCTCGATATGAAGGAAATCCGCGAGGTCTACCTCCCGTTGTCCCGGCTGCTGCACCTGTATGTCGAGGCGGCCGGCCAGCTCCATGCGGCAACCACCACCTTCCTCGGCGAGCAGACCCAGCGCACCCCGTTTGTGATCGGCGTCGCCGGTTCGGTGGCCGTGGGCAAGTCGACCATCGCCCGTGTGCTGCGCGAGATGCTCCGCCGCTGGCCCGGGACCCCCAACGTTGAACTCATCACCACGGACGGCTTCCTGTACCCGCTGGCGGAACTCAAGCGGCGCCAGCTCCTGGAGCGCAAGGGATTCCCGGAGTCCTATGACCGCCGCGCGCTGCTCCGGTTTGTGAGCGAAATCAAGGGCGGCGCCGAGGAAGTCCGTGCGCCTTGGTACTCCCACGTGACTTACGACATCGTCCCCGGGAAGGAAGTGGTGGTGCGCCGCCCCGACGTGCTGATCGTCGAGGGGCTGAACGTCCTGGCGCCGGCACGTCCGCGGCATGACGGCCGGCAGGGGCTGGCCCTAAGTGACTTCTTCGATTTTTCCATCTATGTTGATGCCAAAACGTCCTATATCGAGGAGTGGTACGTGGACCGCTTCCGCAAACTGCGGACCACGGCGTTCGCCCAGCCGGAGTCCTACTTCCACCGTTACGCGACGCTCTCGGACGCCGAGGCGGAACAGACGGCCCGCGAGATCTGGAAGCGCATCAACGAGCCGAACCTTGAGGAGAACGTCCTCCCCACCCGCGGCCGCGCGCAGCTGGTGCTGACCAAGGATGCCGACCACTCCATCCGCCGCATGCTGCTGCGCAAGGTCTAGCACAGGTGTGCTATGACCGGTCAGCAGAACGCCCGGAGGCGCCGGAATCCGCCCGTCCCGCTCCCAGCAGGCGGGTCTTCGGCCGCCTGCTGCTGGCAGGATCGGGTTTCGCCGCCCTGAGCGCCTGCTCCCCTGAAGCCGCCAGGCCGACGTCGTCCGCGGCTGCGGGGCCGTCCGCGGCGACGACAACTTTCACCGCGACGCCGTCTGCCACGGCAAGCGCCACGCCGTCCGCGGAGCCTCTGCCGGGCAGTCCCGCGGCAACGGCGCCAGGGACCACACCTCCCGCGGCGCCTTCCGCCGCAGCCGCGCCCCGGCACTCGCTCACTGACCCGGCAAGCCCGTGGGTGGTCGTGAACAAGCACCGGCCGCTCTCCCCCGCCGCGTTTGTGCCGGCCGACCTCGTCCGGCCACGCGTGCGCCTGGCGACCTCCGGCGAGGCGGCGCTGCTCAACAGCACGACGGCGGCAGCGGCGGAGAGGATGTTCGCGGCCGCCGCAGCCAGCGGAGTCGTCATCACGCTCGCGAGCGGATACCGCTCGTTCAACACCCAGATCGCCACCTACAACAAGTGGGTGCAGGCGGACGGGCAGGCCGCGGCGGACACCGCCTCCGCGCGGCCCGGCTATTCAGAACACCAGACCGGCTGGTCCTTCGACATCGGCGACGGCAGCGGGCGGGACAGCTTCACGCCAGCGTTCGCGAGCCAGCCCGCAGCCGTCTGGGCGAAGGCCAACGCCCACTTGTTCGGCTTCGTGGTGCGCTACCCCTGGATGTTCCACGAGACCACCGGCTACTACTATGAGCCCTGGCACCTACGCTACGTGGGTGTGGAAGCGGCCGGCCAGATGAACACCCGGGGTATTGCGACTCTGGAGGAATACTTTGGGCTGGAAGCGGCGCCGGCGTACCGATAGTTAGCCCATGCGTGCGCCCGGCGGCGCACGCGGCGCCACACACCGACACGGAGCCCGGAACTTACCTCCGAGACACAGGGTGCTCACGCGGCCGGGTTAGCTTGGGGACATGCTGACAGGATTCAAGAACTTCATACTCAAAGGCAACGTCATAGACCTTGCCGTCGCAGTCGTCATCGGCGCCGCGTTTGGCGCCGTGGTAACGGCACTCGTCCAAAGCGTCCTGATGCCGTTCATCTCAGGCCTGGTGGGCGCGCCCAACTTCGACAGCTTCGCCGTGGTCACCTTTAACGGCAATGACATTAAGTTCGGTGTGCTGCTCACGGCGATCGTCAACTTCCTCCTAGTCGCGGCCGCGATTTACTTCGTGGTGGTCGTGCCGATGAACCACATGATCGAACGGCGCAATCGCCGGCTTGGCATCAACCAGGAAGTCAAGGAGGAAGCGGCCGAGGATCCCCAGATCGCGCTGCTGACCGAAATCCGCGACGCCCTCCGCGCGGAGCGAACCCTTTAGCAGCACAAAACCGACAATGGCGCGTCCCCTTGGTGGGGGACGCGCCATTGTTGTTTAGTGATCGGACGACTCAGTCGGCGACGAGCTCCAGGGCCAGCTCGGTGCGGACCACCTGCGACAGGCGCTCGGCCACGGCTTGGGCGGTCTCCTGGGAGGCCGCCTCGACCATAACGCGCACCACCGGTTCCGTGCCGGAGGGGCGCAGGAGCACGCGGCCGGTATCGCCCAGCTCGGCCTCGGCGAGGGCTACCGCCTCAGCCACGGCTTCATCGCCCTTGACCCGGGTGCGGTCCACACCCTTGACGTTGATCAGGACCTGCGGAAGTTTGGTCATCACGGCAGCCAGTTCCTTCAGCGGACGGCCCGTGAGTGCTACCTGCGCCGCAATCTGCAGGCCGGTGAGAACTCCATCGCCCGTTGTGGCGTGGTCGGCGAAGATCACGTGGCCGGACTGCTCGCCGCCGAGGTTGAAGCCGCCTTCGCGCATCCCTTCCAGGACGTAGCGGTCGCCAACGCCGGTTTCGCGCAGGCTGATGCCGGCTTCGCGCAGGGCGATCTTGAGTCCGAGGTTGCTCATCACGGTCGCCACGAGGACGTCGTCCTTGAGCTTGCCGGAAGCTTTCAGTGCCACGGCGAGGATGGCCATGATCTCATCGCCGTCGACTTCGCCTCCTTCGTGGTCCACCGCAAGGCAGCGGTCCGCGTCGCCGTCGTGCGCAATGCCCAGATCGGCACCGTGCTGCAGGACCGCCTGCTTCAGCGGGCCCAGGTGGGTGGACCCGACGCCTTCGTTGATGTTGAGGCCGTCCGGTTCGGCTCCGATGACAATGACATCGGCGCCGGCATCCTTGAAGACCTGGGGGGAACAGCCGCTTGCCGCGCCGTGCGCGCAATCCAGCACAACCTTGAGTCCGTCCAGGCGGTGCGGGAGGGTGCCGAGCAGATGGACGATATAGCGGTCCTCGGCGTCGGAGAAGCGCTGGATCCGGCCCACCTCTCCCCCGACCGGGCGGAAGGGCTCCTTGCCGAGCTGTTCCTCGATGGCGTCTTCCACATCGTCAGGAAGCTTCTGGCCGCCGCGGGCAAAGAACTTGATGCCGTTGTCCGGGGCGGGGTTGTGCGAGGCGGAGATCATGACACCGAAGTCGGCGTCCAGGTCGGCCACGAGATAGGCCGCTGCCGGGGTCGGGAGCACGCCGGCGTCATACACGTCGATCCCGGAGCTTGAGAGCCCCGCTTCCACCGCAGCCGCAATGAACTCACCGCTCGCGCGGGGGTCGCGGGCTACCACGGCGCGCGGCCGCGTTGCGTTGGTATTGCGGTCGTGGCCAAGCACGACGGCGGCGGCCTGGGCCAGCTGCAACGCCAGCTCGGCCGTCAGCAGGCCGTTCGCCAATCCCCGGACACCATCTGTTCCAAATAATCTAGACATCGGGTCAAGTTTAGTCGATGTGCCGAGCAAGTCCGACTTTAACGCGAAAGCCCGCCCCGCCGAGTGGCGGAACGGGCCTTCGTGCAAGCGCAAGTGCGCTCGGAAGCGCTTTTTAGCGCTTGGAGTACTGCTGAGCCTTACGGGCCTTCTTGAGACCAGCCTTCTTGCGCTCGATGACGCGGGCGTCACGACGCAGGTAACCGGCCTTCTTCAGGGTGGCGCGGTTGTTTTCGGTGTCGATCTCGTTCAGCGAACGGGCAATGCCGAGGCGCAGGGCACCGGCCTGGCCGGAGATGCCGCCACCGTGGATGCGGGCAATGACGTCGTAGGCGCCATCAAGATCGAGGATCTTGAAGGGCTCGTTGACGTCCTGCTGGTGCAGCTTGTTCGGGAAGTAGTTGGCCAGCTCGCGGCCGTTGATGGTCCACTTGCCGGAGCCCGGTACAACGCGAACGCGGGCAACAGCTTCCTTGCGACGGCCAACTGCAGCGCCGGCAACGGTCAGGGCCGGGCGTTCCTTCTTGGGCGCTTCTGCTTCCGCAGGACCGCTTTCCGAGGTGTAGCTGGTCAGGTTTTCCTCAGCCACAACGGCCTCGGTGGTCTCTTCGTTCTGAGCCACGATTCTCCTTGTATAGATAAGTTGTTTGGTGGCCAGGACTACTGGGCGACCTGGGTGATTTCGAAAGTCTTGGGCTGCTGAGCGGCGTGGGGGTGCTCGGCACCCTTGTAGACCTTCAGCTTGCCCAGCTGCTGTGCAGCGAGGGAGTTCTTCGGGAGCATGCCCTTGATGGCCTTCTCCACGGCGCGGACCGGGTTGGATTCCAGGAGCTCCGCGTAGTTAACGGAGGTCAGGCCGCCCGGGTAACCGGAGTGGCGGTATGCGCGCTTCTGCTCCAGCTTGGCGCCGGTGAGGGCAACCTTTTCAGCGTTGATGATGATGACGAAGTCGCCCATGTCCATGTGGGACGCAAAGGTGGCCTTGTGCTTGCCGCGCAGCAGGATTGCGGTCTGGCTGGCAAGACGACCAAGGACAACGTCGGTGGCGTCAATGACGTGCCACTGGCGGTTGATATCGCCGGGCTTCGGGGTGTACGTACGCACGGTGTTTGCCTCGTTCTTGTTCTGGCGTTCTTGTTTTAGGCGTCACACGAAGGTGCACCTACTATCTATGCGCTACCGGAACAGAGGTGAGGGCTCCATGTAACCAGTCATCCTGAAGTCTCGAATGTGCTCGCTGGGTAGTCATCCTGCAACCGGATTCCCAAGCGGGCACGCATCATCGAGAAGGACACGCACAACGACTACCAAGAATAGCCGATGACGTGTCACTGGGTCAAAATGGGGTGTCCGGATGCATCTCGCCCGCCCCGGCCCGCCGCATCCCAGGAGGAACCGTGCTCGACACCGCCGCCGCTGGCTCCGCAACGCCACTGTTTATTGCCGGGATCGGGCTGGCCGGCGCGGTGCTGGGGCTACTGGTTGGACTGTTCACCCGCCGCGCCCTCCCCCAGCTGGCCGGCGATGCCTCCAGACGGGAGATGCTTACGACGGCGGGGGCCTCCTTTGCCCTCTCTGCCCTGCTCGCCTGGCGCTTCGGTAATACTGCGGACCTTCCCGCTTATGTATTACTCGGCATTCTCGCCGTTCCGTTAGCGCGCATCGATATCGTGCATCATTTACTGCCGAACCGGCTCGTTG
This sequence comes from Arthrobacter sp. 05N429, assembly GCF_056397045.1. NCBI lineage: Bacteria > Bacillati > Actinomycetota > Actinomycetes > Micrococcales > Micrococcaceae > Arthrobacter > Arthrobacter sp. 05N429. The sequence continues at coordinate 395,656 of NZ_JBFTMQ010000001.1, read as the reverse complement.
GACCCCTGCTGGCGGCCGGCTTTGCCCTCCTGGGCTTCGCCGCACTGGTCTCGGGGGCCGCGGGCGACCTGCTTCGCGGAGCCGCGGGGTCCGCAATCTTGTTCTTTTTCTACCTATTTTTGGCCCTGACCAGCAAAAACGGCCTCGGAATGGGCGATGTGAAGCTCGCCGCGCCACTTGGACTGTACTTAGGCTACCTAGGCTGGTCGCAGCTCTTCTATGGCGGCGCCCTGGCCTTCGTCGCCGGCGGCCTCGCATCCGCCGTTCTCTTAGCAAAAAACCGCGGAAACAAGCCACGAGAGGTGGCCTACGGTCCGTCGATGCTGGCAGCAGGACTTGCCGTCATCCTGCTCCTTCGCTAACTCCTGCAACTCCTGTCACTTTCATGCTCATTAGTAAGCGTGCGTATCAAAACAGGTAGTTACTTAGGGGTCGCATTCCCGTACTGAGTACACCGGCAAAAGGCCTAGGTGTTTGCCCAATATTCCTTCCCAGAAGTCGAGTATCTCCCGGCATTGCAGGGCCGTTTGGGGCCGTGCAAATGTTGTCCCAACGGATCTCCAGCGAATTAGCAAAGGGGATTTTCTGGAACTCCGTCTCATACTCAAATCTCTGGAAAAGGAAAAAACAATGACTGGTCTCATGGTCTCAATGCTCGCTTTTGTCTCTGGCGTCAAGGACAAGTTCGCTTCCGAAAAGGGCGCCACCGCGACGGAATACTCGCTCCTGGTCGCGTTTATTGCCTTCATTGTTATCGGCGGCACATTCACCTTCGGCACGGCCCTCAGCCAGTGGTTCACCGATCTCGGCGCCGAAGTCGGCCGTTGGGACGCTCCCGTCCGACCGTAGCCCGCACTTCTCGTCTGGTCTCAGCAACACCCGGTGTGCCGCGTCCGTATCTCGCGGACGCGGCACATTTCGTTTCCATCCTCAGCTGCATCTATCCCTGGGGGGATCCAATGAAGCGCAGCAAGTCAAGGGCGCCCGCCGCGGGCGTTGAAGGGCGCGAGCGGGGGGCCGCCGCCGTCGAATTTGGTCTCGTGGCCCCCGTCCTCCTGCTCCTGATCGGCGGCATTGTCGAGTTCTCACATATGTACAACCTGCAGATCTCCGTCACCCAGGCTGCTCGCGTGGCCGCCAGGACGCTGGCCGTGGAACAAGACGAGACACTGGCTGCGGCGGCCGGCATAGCCGCGGCACCGGGACTCGACGCCGGATCCTTCGGTTTTGATTTCACCAGTGTCTGCACGGGAGTTCCCGGCAATGCTGCGGTCACTGTCACGTACACCGCCGGCGCTCTGACCGGGCTGCTGGGCGCGAGCCTGACTCTCGAAGGCGAAGGATCAATGCGATGCGGCGGCTGAGGCGGAGCAGCGACAAAGAGCGGGGCGCCACCGGAGTCCTGGTCGCCGTGATGACGCTTGTACTGATCGGAGCCGGGGCGATGGCTGTCGACGTCGGTCAGATTTATGCCGAACACGCACAACTCCAGAACGCGGCCGACGCCGGAGCCATGGCGGCCATGCAGCAGTGCCACACCACGCCGTCCGATTGCCCTGACCAGGCCCTGGCGTGGGCACAGGCAATGTCCGGTGGCAACTCCAACGACGGCGCCACCAACGTCGATTCGGTGGACCTCTCCGTTCCCAACCAGGTGACCGTCGTCACCTCCACTGTTAGCGGCTCCAACACCTTTCTCACCAAAATGTTCGCAAGTGCTCTCAATGCGCCACCGGCGACGGTCAGGGCAACCGCGACAGCCGCGGTCGAGCCCATTGGCGGAGCGACCGCCTTCCCCCTGGCCTTCTCGGACTGCCAGTACGACCTCTCCGGGGCCGAAGACACCGGCGACATCCAGTTGATCAAGTACAAGCCCGGCAGCGGAACGTGCACGTCTACTGCGGGCCATGTCATCCCCGGCGGTTTCGGTTGGCTTGATCAAACCGCCCCTTGCCAGGCCAGCACTTCTGCAGACGATATCGCGGGCAGCAATACTGGTGCCGACTATCCCAATACCCCGCCCGGCGGAGATGCCTGCGACGCCATCGTGACCGGTTGGAAGAACACGATCCTGGCCGGCGGCGACGTGGAGGGGACCTTCCCGGTCTACGACGAAGCGGGTGGCACCGGCACCAATGCCTGGTTCCACATCCGCGGCTACGCAACGTTCAGGATGATCGGCTGGCGGTTCACCGGCAGCAGCTCCATCCGGGTCTTCAGGTCCGGAGTGCCCGACGTAAGTGCAGCCAATGCCTGCGACAACCCTTGCCGCGGCATCATCGGGCAGTTCGTAAGATTTGAATCCATTGATTCCGCAGGCGGCCCCGTGGGGAGCGGACCGGATCTCGGATCCGTCAAAATTCGGCTCGTCAAATAGGTAATTTCTAAGGAGCTATAAAATGAAGACACGCCTGCTGGGAGGCATCGCCGCATTACTTGTGGCAATTATCGGAACTGTACTACTGGTCTCGTATGTTCAAAATGCAGAAAAACGCGCTTTGGCCGGGACGGAAACTGAAACAATCTACGTGGTGCAAAAGGCTATACCGGCCGGAGCTACCGCTGACGAGATTGCAGCATCGGTCATCAAGAAGTCCGTACCAAAGGTGGCGCTGGCCGAACAAACCGTTACGGACCTGTCCACCCTGGGTTCGAAGGTGGCGGCCGTCTCGCTGGTCCCGGGCGAACAACTGCTTTCCACCCGGATGGTCGAAGAGAAGTCCTACCTTGGCCCGTCGCGGATCCAGGTCCCGGCCGGGCTCCAGGAACTCACGCTCAAATTGCCGATCGAACGCGTCGCCGGCGGCAAAGTGACGGCCGGCGATACAGTAGGTGTCTTCCTGTCGCTGGAACAGGCCACCGACACCGGGGCGGACGGCCAGCCGGGAGCTAAATCGAGCAAGACACAGCTGAGCTTCCACAAGGTGCTCGTAACGGCGGCACAGTTCAGCAATGGATCGGCAGCGCAGACCGGCAATGCCGGCGCTGCGTCGGGAACCAGCCAGGTCTCCTCTACTTCCGGCACCACCAAGGCACAGACCGACGATACGTACCTCATCACCATCGCCAGGAACTCGGCGGATGCGGAGCGGATCGTTTTCGCGGCAGAGTTCGGCAAGGTCTACTTGTCCAAGGAACCGGGCGATGCAGTGGAAGAGGGAGCATCGTACGTGGACTCCTCAAGGTTGTTCCGATGAGCCGCTTCGTACTCATCACGCCCAACGGCGATTTTGAACGGCTCGTCCGCCTTGCGGTAGCCGGAATGCACGGATCACTCCAGGTCTTTCAGGTCGACTACCTTCCCGACGGTCCGGGGGATGTACTCCGCCAAATGGTCGGGGAGCCGCCCGAGGTGCTGATCTTGGGTCCGGGCATCTCCGTGGACGGTTCGCTGAAACTCGCGTCGGTGGTTGACCTTCAGTATCCCGAGATCAGTGTCATTTTGGCCGCGCTGTCCACGCCGGAAACGGTCTTGCAGGCGATGCGGGCTGGTGTCCGCGACCTTTTGGACCCGGGGGCTGACCCGGACACCATCCGCGTCATGCTGGAACGGGCAAGCCTGGCTGCGGCAGGAAGGCGTCGGGGACTCGCCCCCCAAACTTCCGAGCATGTGGACAATGACGCCCTCGGTCGGATCATCGCCGTGATGTCGCCGAAGGGCGGTGTCGGCAAGACGACGGTGGCCACCAACCTCGCGGTGGGGCTCGGTAAGACGGCCCCCATGAGCGTCGTCATTGTCGATCTCGATCTGCAATTCGGTGACGTGGCCAGCGGGTTGCTGCTGGAGCCGGAGTTCACCATCACTGACGCGGTACTGGGTGCCGCCAGCCAGGATTCGATGGTCCTCAAGACCTATTTGACGGTCCACCCGGCCGGGATCTACGCCTTGTGCGCACCGCGTTCCCCGGTGGAGATGGACCGGATCACCGCCGCGCACGTCTCCCATCTGCTGGAACAGCTTCGGCAGGAGTTCCGCTACATCGTGGTGGACACAGCGCCGGGCCTCGGCGAGCACGTCCTGGCCACGCTCGAACAAGCCACGGACGCTGTTTGGATCTGCGGCATGGATGTTCCGAGCATCAGGGGAATCCGGACGGGCTTCCAGATCCTGGAGGAGCTGGCATTGGTACCGGAGCGACGCCACATCGTGTTGAACATGGCGGACCGTCGGGCAGGACTGAGTTTGAAGGACGTTGAGGCCACGATCGGGGCGCCGGTTGACGTGGTCTTGCCACGTTCCAAGAACCTCCCGTTCTCCACGAACAAAGGCGTTCCCGTGCTCCAGGAGGGCAACCGGGATCCTGCCTCCAGGGGTCTTCGCCAACTGGTCGACCGGTTCAAGCCCGATTGGGCCGCCAGACCGCACAAGCAACTGCACAGAAGGGCGGTATTCCAGTGAGCCTCACAGACCGATTCCAGCAATTGCGCGGGGGCACCCAGCCCGCTCCAAACCTGGACAAAGCACCGGCAGAGTCGGACGTTGCCCCGCTCCCGGCCGCCCCCGCCACCCTTGGCCGGATTCTGGAAGCCAAGACGGCAGCCGAGCTGCAGACCGATTCCGTCGAGGTCCAGCAAACAGCGTCCGTCGCCAGCGAAGCACTCAACGCCCTCAAGGAACGTGCCAGCCAGGCGCTCTTTGAGCGGCTCGGCGGCCGGATCACCGACTCGTCCATCGAGGAGGCAGAACTGCATCAGTCGGTGAAGGACGAACTGAAAGTGGTTCTCGAGGAGGAACAGATCCCCCTCACGCCACTGGAACGGCAACGCCTCATCCGCGAAATCACCGACGACGTCCTTGGCCACGGACCGATCCAGCGGTTCCTGGACGACCCGGCCGTCACAGAGATTATGGTCAACCGTTTTGATCAGGTCTACGTGGAGCGCGCAGGCCAGCTCCACCTGACGGATACAAAGTTCACTTCGGACGAAGCGCTGCGTCGGGTCATCGAACGGATTGTTTCGCGCATAGGACGGCGCATCGACGAGTCCTCACCACTTGTCGACGCCCGCCTCGCCGACGGCTCCCGCGTCAACGCCATCATCCCGCCCCTCGCCGTGAATGGTCCCGCATTGACGATCCGGAAATTCGGCCGGGATCCATTGACGGTGCAAAACCTGATCAGTATGGGCAGCCTCTCCCCCGAGATGGCCGAACTGCTCCAGGCCTGCGTGCTGGCCCGGATGAACATCATCGTTTCCGGCGGCACCGGCACCGGCAAGACAACCCTGCTGAATGTTCTGTCCTCGTTCATCCCGGCCACCGACCGGATTGTGACCATCGAGGACGCCGTCGAACTCCAGCTTCAACAGGACCACGTGGTCCGGCTGGAGAGCCGGCCGCAGAACATCGAGGGCAAGGGCGAGGTTTCCATCCGGGACCTCGTGCGCAACTCGCTGCGTATGCGGCCGGACAGGATCGTGGTGGGCGAGGTCCGCGGCGGCGAGTGTCTTGACATGCTGCAGGCCATGAACACCGGCCACGACGGCTCCATCTCGACAGTGCACGCAAACTCGCCCCGGGACGCCATCGCCAGGCTGGAAACGCTCGTTCTGATGGCCGGCATGGACCTTCCGCTGCGGGCCGTCCGGGAGCAGGTCGCCTCGGCGGTGAACCTGATCGTCCACATTTCGAGGCTCCGCGACGGCACCCGTCGCGTCACCCACATTACCGAGGTCCAAGGCATGGAAGGAGACATCGTCACGCTCCAGGATGCCTTCGTCTTTGACTATTCGGCGGGACTCGACGAGAACGGACGTTTCCTCGGCAAGCCCGTACCCACCGGAGTCCGCCCGCGGTTCACGGACCGATTTGTCGAACTCGGGATCGCGATCTCGCCGACCGTGTTCGGCGCACAGCCCGTCAGGGGGCGGTAGCCGTGTTGCCCGAGTTGTCACCCCTGGCCTTCGTGGCCGGCCTGCTGCTGGTCTACGCGGCACTCGCAATCGCTGTCTCCGTCGTCTTCAAATCCCGGCAGGTGGAGCTCTCCCGCCGCCGGCCAGACGACGTCGAGGTGCACTCCTCGAACCTGACCAAGCTCACGGACCAAGCGGTTCAGACCCTCAACAAGGGTGTCCGGCGCAATGGCTCGGGGCTCCTCAGCCGGGAGAAGCTCGAAGAGGCCGGCCTTAAGAAGCAGCCCGGTGACTACATGCTGATGGGCGGCGCCGTAATCTTTGTCGGTGCTGTCTTGGGCTTCTTGCTGGGCGGTCCGGGCATGGCGGTGGTCATGCTGGCCCTCACTCCCGTCGCGCTCATTCTGTTTATTAATCTGCTGGTCGACCGTCGGCGGAAGAAGTTTGACGAACAGGTTCCGGATACCCTGCAAATGTTCGCCGGTGGCCTTCGCGCCGGACACAGCCTTCTTCGCTCGGTCGACGCTGCTGCCCAGGAGAACGACGCTCCCATGGCAGAAGAGCTGAACCGGGTGGTCAATGAGACCAGGATCGGCCGGGACCTCGGTGAGTCCCTCAACGAGGTCGCCCGCCGGGCCGCCAATGAAGACTTCGCCTCGATCTCCCGCGCTATCGAAATCCACCGGGAAGTCGGCGGGGATCTCGCGCAAGTCTTGGACAATGTCGGCGAGACCATCCGGGATCGTAACCAGCTCCGGGGACAGGTCAGGGCCCTCAGCGCTGAAGGACGGATATCCGCCCTGGTCCTCATGGCGCTTCCGGTTGTGATGTTCACGTGCCTGACGCTGTTCAACCCGCTCTACCAGAAAGTGTTTCTCACTACGATCCCTGGTTACGTCATGATTGCGGCCGCCTTGATCTTCTTGGCAGTAGGCGGATTCTGGCTCAGCCGGCTCATTAAGCCCAAGTTCTGAGAAGGAGTTACAAGTGCAAATCATTGCCTACGCGGCCATCCTGGCGGTCGTCCTCCCTATCTCGGTCATGACGTGGCTAGCGTTCACGGGAGATCGTGCGGGCCTAAAAAACGTCCAGTCGAATCTGGGTCGGCTTACGAGTTCTGGTGGATCCACTCTCAGCGCCAACGAACACCTCGCAGCTTTGTCCAAGAAGGCAATGCCGCAAGGGTATGCCGCCTGGTTGGACAAGCAACTCGCCGGTGCCGGTCGACCCAAAGCCTGGCCGTTGGCTCGGGTCATCATGGTCAAGCCGTTGCTAGCCTTGGCCGGAGCCGTGATGGGCATCCTGGTTGTTGCCTCAGGACCTACGCCCCCGAAGGTGCTGCTGATGGTGGGCATCACAGCTTTCACCTACTTCGTGCCGGACATTCTGATCCGGAACTACGCGCAAAAGCGACGTGAGGCCATCAAACTCGAACTCCCGAACACCCTGGATCAGATGCTGATTTCAGTGCAGGCTGGTCTCGGCTTTGAATCAGCAATGGCACGGGCGGGGAAAAACGGCGTCGGGCCGCTCGCCGACGAGTTGATCAGAACCCTTCAAGACATCCAGGTCGGCCGTTCCCGAAAGGAGGCCTATCTGGCCATGGCCCAGCGCGTCGACGTTCCTGATCTGCGGTCTTTCGTCCGAGCTGTCGTCCAAGCAGATAGTTACGGCATCGCGATCGCCAACGTGCTCGAGTCACAAGCAAGGGTTATGCGCGTCAAGCGTCGCCAGCGGGCGGAAGAGCACGCCATGAAAATGCCGGTCAAAATGCTCTTCCCTCTCATCTTCTCGATCCTTCCGGCGCTCTTCGTTGTTGTACTCGGACCGACGGTAATGAGCATCATGGAGGTCTTCGCCAATCAATAGCTGACAGTCTCAATACAGTCAGCCCCCACAGACCGGACCCCCTTGGACCCCAGAGCCGAGGGGGTCCTCTGGCGCGCCGGCCCATTCCGCAACCACCCAGCGCAGAATCTGCGCAGGGAACGTACAGGGAACGTGCAGTTTGGGAAGCCTTGGCACAGGATACGTCCACGTCGAATCGTCGGCGTGTCGCTCGTTGCTAAGTTCCTCTCAGTGCTGGTGCAGGGCCAGCCCCAACTCGCTCAGGAGTCACCCATGCGTTCCTTTTTCTCCAACCTCGCAACCCGCCTTCGCCGCGACCAGCGCGGCGCCACCGCCGTCGAATACGGCATTATGGTCTCCCTCATTGCCGTCGTGATCATCGTCGCCGTCACACTGCTCGGCGGCACCTTGAAGGACACCTTCAACAACGTGGGATGTTCTGTTCAGGGTGGCAAGGTCTATTCGGCCGCGGCCGACAGTGGCAAGGGTGGCTGCGTCGCCGCCCCGTAGCGTGCGATTAAATCCGAAAGTCAGGGTTGGGGAAGGCTCCGGCCTTCCCCAACCCTGGCTGTCTTACAGGCGCCGAGAAACCAGCAACTCAAGGAAGGCGGTCCCCCATGTCCCAGGCAAAGGAGCGGGGTGCCGTCGCGGTGGAGTTCGCCCTCCTCGTTCCCGTCCTGGTGATGCTACTGCTGGGCATCACTGAATTCGGCAGGGCCTACAACGTTCAGAGCTCCCTCTCCAGCGCAGCCCGCGAAGGCGTTCGAGTCATGGCGATCGGCAACAACCCAACGGCGGCCCGGGCTGCGGCGAAGAACGCAGCCGTTTCAGTGCAACCCGCGCTGAGCGACGCCAACATCACCTTCAGCCCCGCAACATGCGCCCCCGGTGCCCAGATGACGCTAAAGATCACCTACAACTTGTCCACCATGACGGGAATCGCGGGTCCGTTTGCCATGGAAGGCAAAGGGGTGATGCTGTGCAACGGCTGAAGCCTGGGCCTGAGGCCGGCGAGCGCGGGGCCGTCAGTGTACTGATCGCGATTCTTATGGTGACTCTGCTGGGATTCACGGCCATGGCCGTCGACGTCGGCATGCTGTACGCCGAGCGGACTCAGCTCCGCAACGGAGCCGACGCAGCGGCCTTTGCCATCGCCCAGAAGTGCGCCCGCGACGTCAACAACAGCGACTGCTCAACGACGTCCGCCCTAGCCCGCAGCCTCGCCAACAACAACGCCGTCGACGGGGCCAGCCACATCAAAGCCGTCGTCCTCGATAAGACAGCCGGCACCGTCACAGTTACGGCCGGAGCGCAGGAAGCCGGCAAGGAGCCTAACCGGGTATCGCTGTTCTTCGCCCGGGCCATGGGCTTCAACGATGCCGAGGTCACTGCGAACGCCACCGTGCGGTGGGGCCAACCAGTGGCAGGGCCGCTGCCGTTTCCCCTTGCCTTCTCTGTTTGTCAGGTCAGATACCGCGTGGGCGGCGGCCTTCAGCAGCTGCAGAGCCACGGCGACGACGCGAACCCCGACTGTCTATATGGACCCTCCGGAGCCCCCGTTCCGGGAGGCTTCGGGTGGCTGACGAGCAGTCCGGGCGTGTGCGGCGGCCTCATTGACATCAAAGCAGGCGACGCCAGCAGCAGTTCCGGCAACAGCTACCCAGGCACCGTGTGCGACAGCGTCCTGCAGAAATGGGCGGCGGACATCACCGCCGGTAAAGACGTCATCGCCCTGCTGCCGGTTTTCGACAGAGTGACAGGGACAGGGGCCAACGCCAAGTACAAGCTCACGTCCTTTGCCGCATTCAACGTCAAGGGATGGAAGTTCAGTGGCACTGACAACGATCTGCCGAAATCCTTCCACCATACGAGTCCCACCGTGCCCAGTTCCGTCGCCTGCACCAACAACTGCCGAGGCATCATCGGCAGTTTTATCGAGTATGTGTCGCTGGCCGACGGCTACACCTACGGAGTGACCACGGAGGACTCCGGCACCGACATCGTGCGCCTCACCCAATAGTTTCAGCACACCGCAGATCCCTAAGTACAGGAGCAGTCTTTGAAGTCACGCTTGTTGGCCGGCGTCGCCGCCCTCGTCCTGGCGATCCTTGGGGCGTTGCTTGTGGTCAGCTACGCGCAGGGCGCCGATACCAGGGCGGTCCAGAGACTGGACCCGGTCACCGTCCTCGTGGTGCAGAAAGCCGTGCCCGCCGGTACCTCGGTGGCAGCTTTGGCAGCCTTCGTGGCGAGCGAAGAACTTCCCGGAAAGGCTGTCACCAAGTCTTCGCTGAAGAACCTCGACGGCCTGGCCGAAAAGGTCACCGCCGTCGAACTGCTCCCCGGCGAGCAACTGGTCGCGGAACGGTTGATCGCGCCGGAGGAGCTCAAGGCGAGCGGGTCCGTGGACGTTCCGGAGGGCCTGCAGGAAATCTCATTCCAGCTGGAGCCGCAGCGCGTTGTCGGCGGCAGGATCGCACCGGGTGACCGCGTCGGCATCTTTATCAACTTGAAGGGCGGTGGCCTCGACGCCAAGCCTGAACAGCAGACAACCCAGCTCTCCATCCACAAGGTCCTCGTGACCGCCGTGCAACGGGCGCCTGTTGCCACGCCCTCGCCGCAGCCTTCGGCAGACGGCTCGGCACCCCCGGCGGAGGACATGTCCCTCCCTACCGGGTCCCTGATGCTCACCGTTGCAGTGAACGACGTGGATGCCACAAAAATCATCTACGCATCCGAGTTCTCCGATACCGCCAGCCTCTGGCTGAGCAAGGAGCCGCTCAACGCCACGGACAGCGGCAAGCCTGGAATCATGACAAAACCGGAGGTCTACAAGTGAGCCGCTTTGTCCTCATCACCCCCAACACCGACTTCGACTCCCGCGTCCGGCAGGCCCTGGCCGGCGGGCTCCCGGGCGGGCTCCAGACCTTCGCCTTCGTCAACCCCTCCGATCCCGGCGAACTGTTCGCCAATCTCAACCAGGAACGCCCCGAGGTGCTCATCTTGGGACCGGACATCCCGGTCGAGGATGCCCTGCGGCTCGCCACGGTCTTCGATGTGCAACTGCCGGAGCTGAGCGTGGTCCTGGTCGGCGAGCCGGATCCGGCCTTCGTCCTGCTCGCCATGCGTGCCGGCATCCGGGACATCCTCGGCCCGGAGTCGGATCCGGCCCAGATCCGCATGCTGTTGGAACGCGCCTGCCAGTCCTACGCGAGCCGGAGCCGGACCTCAGCCGTCCAGCAGTCCGAAGGCCCCAAAGGGCTGGTCATCGGCGTCTTCTCCCCCAAGGGCGGCGTCGGCAAGACCACCATCGCCACCAACATCGCTATCGGGCTGGGCAAGGTCGCCCCGATGGGCGTCGTCATCGTCGACCTGGATCTGCAGTTCGGGGACGTGGCGTCCGGCCTCTACCTGAACCCGGAGCACACCGTCACGGACGCGGTCTCCGCCGCCGCCAGCCACGACTCCCTCGTGCTCAAGGCGTTCCTGACCGTCCACGCCGGCAACATCTATGCCCTCTGCGCCCCGCGAAGCCCGGAGGAAGCCGACGACATCACCCCGCAACAGGTCTCCCGGCTGCTGGAACAACTCGCGGAACAGTTCCAGTACGTCGTCGTGGACACCGCCCCCGGCCTGCCCGAAGTCGGCCTGGCCGCCATGGAGCAGTGCACCGACGTCGTCTGGGTCACGGCCATGGACGTCCCGAGCATCCGCGGCCTCCGCTCCGGCCTCGGAATCCTCCGCCGCCTGGACCTGCTGCCGGAAACCCGCCACGTGGTCCTGAACATGGCCGATGGCAAGTCCGGCCTCAGCGTCCAGGACGTGGAGGCCACCATCGGCGCCCCCGTGGATGTCAGCATCCCCCGCTCCAAAGCCGTGGCATTCTCCACCAACCGCGGCATCCCGGTGCTGCAGGACGGCCGCAAGGACCCTGCCATCAAGGGACTCAGGCAACTTGTGGCCAGGTTCGATCCCGCGTGGCGCGCCACTGCGCAGAAGAAGCTGCACCGCCGGGTGGTGGTCTAAGTGAAGCTCTCCGAACGGCTCCGCACCGCCGAAGGCACACAGGCTCCGGCCGGTACTCCGGCCCCGAATCCGGCGCCGGCCCAGCCGCTTTCCCGGACTGAGCCGACGCCGGCCCCTGCCCCCGCCGTCGAACTCCGCAAGCCCGCCATCAAGGCTCCACCGACTTTCACCGAACCGGCGGACACTTACCGGTCCAAGACCCAGCAGCCCGTCGACGTTTTCGCGGCCCTCAAGCAACGCGCCGCGACCGCCCTCTTCGAACGGATGGGAACCCGGTTCAACGACACGGCCGTCAAGGAGGACGAGCTGCGCACCTCCGCCAGGGAGGAGCTGATCCGGATCATCGACGCCGAACAGGTCCCGCTGTCGTCCGAAGAACGCTCCCGCCTCGTCCAGGACGTCGCCGATGATGTGCTCGGCTACGGCCCCCTGCAGCGCCTCCTGGACGATCCCGCCGTCACGGAAATCATGGTCAACTGCATGGACCAGATCTACGTCGAGCGGCACGGCAAGCTGACACTGACCGAGTCGCGCTTCAGCTCCGAAGACCACCTGCGGAAAGTTATTGAGCGGATCGTCTCCAAGGTGGGCCGCCGCATCGACGAGTCCTCCCCTCTGGTGGACGCCCGCCTCGAGGACGGTTCCCGCGTCAACGCCGTCATCCCCCCGCTCGCAGTGGGCGGTTCCTCGCTGACCATTCGAAAATTCAGCAAAGTGCCGCTGACCGTCCGGAACCTCATCGAGTTCGGCACGCTGACACCGGAAATGGCCGAACTCTTGAACGCCTGCGTCAAGGCGAAGCTGAACATCATCGTCTCCGGCGGCACCGGCACCGGCAAAACGACGCTGCTCAACGTGCTTTCCTCCTTCCTGCCCGACGACGAGCGGATCGTGACCATCGAGGACGCCGTGGAACTGCAGATCCAGCAGCGCCACGTGGTCCGGCTCGAAAGCCGCCCGCCCAACACCGAAGGCAAGGGCGAAGTGACCATCCGGGAGCTGCTGCGCAACTCGTTGCGTATGCGGCCGGACCGGATTGTGGTGGGCGAGGTCCGCGGCGGTGAATCGCTGGACATGCTCCAGGCCATGAACACCGGCCACGACGGGTCCCTTTCCACGGTCCACTCAAACTCGCCCCGCGACGCCGTCGCACGTCTGGAAACCCTCGTGCTGATGGCCGGCATGGACCTGCCACTGCGGGCGATCCGGGAACAGATCGCCTCGGCCGTCAACCTGATTGTCCAGATCTCACGCCTCCGCGACGGCACCCGCCGGATCACCCACGTCACTGAAGTCCAGGGCATGGAAGGTGACATCGTCACGCTGCAGGACGCGTTCGTCTTCGACTATTCGGCTGGCGTCGACGCCCACGGCCGTTTTTTGGGCAAACCGGTGCCCACCGGAATCCGTCCCCGCTTTATTGACCGGTTCGAGGATTTGGGCATCTACGTCTCCCCCGGCGTCTTTGCGGCCCCGCTGACCGCCGCCGGAAGGGTGTGAACGGCCATGACTTTATTGCCTGTCGGCGTCGGGCTGCTGTTCACCGCGGTGCTGCTGCTCGGCTACGTGCTGCTCGCCACGGGCGGGGCCAGCGTGCCGCTGGACCGCCGGCGGCCCGTCCAGGACCGGCCCGACTCCCAGCTCACCCGGTTCGCCGGTTCGGCCGTGCACCTGGTCGATCGCTTCTTCGCCCAACGCAAGGTCCGGTTGTTCAACCGGGAAGCGCTGGAAAACGCCGGCCTGCGGCTGAGCCAAGGCGACTTCTTCGTCCTGGTGCTGGCCGGGGCCCTGGTGGGAGCGGTGGCAGGCCTGGTTGTGGCCGGCCCGGTGCTGGCTATTCTCTTCGTCCTGTTGTCCCCGCTGGCGGGGCACCTCGTACTCGGTTTCCTGGCCGGCAAACGCCGGAACACGTTCGACCAGCAGCTCGGCGACACGCTTCAGCTGCTGGCCGGCGGCCTGCGCGCCGGGCACAGCATCCTGCGCGCCATTGATGCCGCCGCCACCGAATCCCAGAGCCCGACGTCGGAGGAGATGCGCCGGGTGGTCACGGAAACCAGCCTGGGACGTGACCTCCAGTCCTCCCTCAACGACACGGCCGAACGGATGCGGAACGAGGACTTCGTCTGGATCGCCCAGGCCATCCAGATCAACCGCGAAGTCGGCGGAAACCTCGCCGAGGTCCTGGACCAGGTGAACGAAACCATCCGCGAGCGCAGCGAAATCAAGGGCCACATCAAGGCCCTCGCCGCCGAGGGCAAGTTCTCTGCGTACATCCTGATGGCCATGCCCATCGGCATCGTTGTCATGCTGATGCTGGTCAACCCTGGCTACATGAACGTGATGTTCACCCACCCCCTGGGCTGGGGCATGATCGTCTCGTCCGTCATCCTGATGACCATCGGCGGGTTGTGGATGCGCAAAATCATCGACCTGAAGTTCTGAGGCGGGCGTGAACTCACTGGTGCTGCTTTCCGTGCTGCTGGTCTCCGCCCCGGTGGGGTACCTGGTGTGGTCGCTGCTGTCCGTAGACCGCTCGACCCGACGGGCTGTCCGCACAATGCTCGCGGCCGGCACCGACACTGCCGGGCCTGCGGAGCAGAACCAGAGCAAACTGCTGGAACGGATCGGCTACCGGCTGACGCCCACCGGGTACGTGCGCAAACTCGACAAGCTCCTGTCCCTCGCCGGCCGTCCGGCATCGCTGCCGCTGGGCCGGGTCCTGGCGGCCAAGCCGCTGCTGGGACTGTTGGGTGCCCTGCTCGGGTTTTACATCAGCTCCAGCGGCCCGACGCCGATCATCAAGCTGGTGGGGGTCTTTGTAGTACTGCTGGGCTACTTCATCCCCGACCTCCTGCTCTACAGCAAGGGCCAGGAGCGCCAAAAGATCATGCAACTGGAGCTGGCCAACACCCTGGACCAGATGCTCATCTCCGTGGAGGCGGGGCTGGGTTTCGAGGGAGCCATGGCCCGGGCCGGCGAGAACGGCAAGGGTCCCCTCGCCGAGGAGCTCGTCCGGACACTCCAGGACATGCAGGTGGGCAGGAGCCGCCGCGAGTCGTACCTCGCGTTGTCCGAGCGGACCAACATCCCGGAGCTGCGCAGCTTCGTCCAGGCGGTGGTCCAGGCGGATACTTATGGCATTGCCATCAGCCGCGTGCTCCGGATCCAGGCGAAAGTCATGCGGGTCAAGCGCCGGCAGCGGGCCGAGGAAAAGGCCATGAAGCTGCCGGTCACCATCTTGTTCCCCTTACTCTTCTTCATCTTCCCGGTGCTCTTCATCGCCATTCTCGGACCCGCCGTCATCAACGCGATCGAGACCTTCAGCGGCCAGTAGCTGCCTGCTTCGCCGGAATGCCACAAGTTTTCCGCAGGATCACCCGGAGTGCAGGGTCAGGGCCCTGACAGGCAGTAGCGTGATCGCATGTCCTTTCTCAGTGCCCCCGACGACGGCGACTCCAGCGCAGCATTTTCCCCCGGACTCTTCCCCGGCGGAGCGGGCCCAGCCGCCCCTGACGTGGCGCCGCTCGTGGATCCCGCGGCGCTCCAGGACCTGGGTGCCCAGCTGGAAAGCCCGTCGGTCGCCAAGGGGTTCGCAAGGGACTATGCCAAGATGTGGGACCAGCGCTACAGCTGCCTGGCGTCGGCGCTGGACCGCCGTGACAAGGCAGGCTCGCTGGAGGCCGCACTGAGCCTGAAGACGTCCTCGGCCATGGTGGGCGGAGTCCAGCTCGCCGGGCTCGCTGGAGAGCTGGAGGAAGCGGTGCGCGGCGGCGACATGGACCGCGCCGGCTCACTCCTGGCAGAGATCGCTGAGAGCGGCAGCGAAACCGTGGATGAACTGCAGTACAGCTACATTCTCTGGGAGAGTTAGTTCCGCTCTGGAGCGAGCCGGTACCCCACACCGCGGACCGTCTGAAGCCAGCGGGGATGCAGGGGATCCTCGCGCAGCTTCCGCCGCAGGTTCCCGATATGCACCTCGACGGCCCGTTCGTCGGATTCGCCGATGTACGCATCCGCGCGGTAATACTCGCCCCGCACCACGCGGACCAGGTCAGTCTTGGACCGGACGGCACCAGCGCCCTTCAGCAGGGCATTCAATAGGTCGAACTCGCTGCGGGTCAGGCTGACGGCCGCACCGTCGACGGTGACCGTACGGCTGTCCGGATTGAGATCCAGCCCGTTGTGGCGGAGGACGGAATCCTGCGGCGCCGGGGCCGCCGCAACTGCCGGCTGGGGCGTTTCACTGATGGTGTCCTGCCGGGGCCGCCGCATCATGGCGGCCACCCTGGCCCGGAGTTCGCGCGGCCGGAACGGCTTGGTCATAAAGTCGTCGGCGCCGGTGTGCAGTGCCGTCAGCGTGTCCAGTTCCTCCGTTCGGGCCGTCAGCATGACCACATAGGCATCGCTGAACTGACGGACCCGGCGAAGGACTTCGAAACCGTCGATGTCCGGGAGCCCCACGTCCAAAGTGACCACGTCGGCTTCCAGACGCCGGATGACGTCCACCCCCTCGCGCCCGTCTGCGGCCGAATGGACTTCGAATCCCGCCTGGCTCAGCACGGCTTCGACAAGGTTGCGTACGTCGGCGTCGTCCTCAACGACGACCGCGACTCCTAGGTCAGTCATGGCCCCCCTCACATCTGCTCCTGCTCCACTTCCAAACGCGGACGCGCCGGCAGTGCTGATCGCGTCGGCCCCCACCGGCATTGTCAGAATACCTACGCTGGGGGAAAAAACCGGTTCCGGCGCAGTAACAGACCCCAGATTACCCAGCTTTGTGTCAAGTTTGTATGACAACTGGTGTAAAACTGGAGCAGTGAGGAAGGAGCGCGGCTTCAGTGAGTGAACAGCGTCTGGCCCGGAGTGCGGACCGGTACTACAAACCCGTGGGCCCGCGTGCGCCGGTGGTGGCCTGCCACCTCTCACTGGCGCTCGTCCTGGGGGCCGCTGTGCTGGCAGCCACCGCATGGTGGCCGGATCTCCTCGACACCCCCGGCATGACCGCCGCTGTGGTGCTCGCTGCACTTGTGGCCCTTGCCGGGTCCTTCGCCCTGAGCCTGGCACGCCTGCGGCTGCGCCAGGCGCAACGCCGGAGCGATGCCACGGAAGCGGAGCTGCAGGCATTGCTCGCGGACAGCCGGGAACGCGAACGCCTCCTCACCACCATCCTGGACACTGTCGACGTCGGCATTGTTGCTCTCGACGCCGCGGGCCGCCGCCTGTTGACCAACAGCTGGCAATCAGCTCTCGAAAGCTCCGCGGCGCCCGCAGGCGCTGCGCAGGGTGCCGGCGAAGCGCAGCTGTTGCTGACCGGCCAGGACCAGGAAACCCCGCTCCCCCTCGAACGCCGCCCGGTTCGGCGGGCCGCATCGGGAGAGTCCTTTGCGGACTACCTCGTGCGGTTCGGTGAGGCCCCGGGCAGCCGCGTCGTGTCCACCGGTGCGCGTCCCCTGCAGGACGACGACGGCGGTTTCCGGGGCGCCGTCGTCGTCTATAACGAGGTCACCGGGCTCGTCGACGCCCTGGCCGCGAAGGACGATGTCGTCTCCACGGTCTCGCACGAGTTCCGCACCCCGTTGACCTCGATCATCGGCAACCTCGACCTGGTCCTGGGTGATTCTGCGGGCCTCTCCACCGCCACCGTGCGCCGGATCGAGGTTGCGCAACGCAACGCGGAACGGCTGCTTGCCCTCGTCTCGGACCTGCTGATGTCGGCCAACTCCACGGTCCACGTCCATCCGCGCCGGACCGATCTGGCCAGTCTCGTCGAAGCCAGTCTCGGCTCGGCCCAGGCCCACGCCCACGCATCCCGGGTCTCACTTTCCATGGAGCTGCCGGCCCCGCTCTGGGCCCATGTTGATCCGCTGCGGATCAGCCAGGCCCTCGACAACCTTGTATCCAACGCCATCAAGTACTCCCCCGACGGCGGCAACGTCCACGTCTCCGCCAGCAACGAGCGGGGCCGGGTGCTGCTGCACGTGCAGGATGACGGAATGGGGATGACAGCTGCCGACGCCGATCGGGTCTTCACCCGGTTCTTCCGCAGCCCCGCCGTGCGCGGGGGCTCGATTCCGGGTGCCGGGCTTGGCCTGGCCATCACCAAGGCGATCGTGGAACGGCACGGTGGCAGCATCTCCTGCAGGTCGCGTCCCGGTTGCGGGAGCACGTTCACCGTGGAACTTCCCGTGGAAGCGGCACCTCAGGCCTTCTAGGGCCCCGGCCGGGCGTCCGGCTACTGGCGCAGGGCGCGGGTCAGCTCGGCCCGGGCCAGCAGCCCGCTGGCCGAGGGGTAGGCCACTTCCTCCAGCACCAGGGGATGCGGGGCGGCCAGCACGGATTTCGCGTCCCGCTGCCGTGACAGCAGCCGTTCCAGCAGCCAGCCGGGCGATTCGATGCCCTCCCCGACAAAGAGGGCGGAACCTACAAGGGACCGCACCATGTTGTGGCAGAAGGCATCTGCCTGGACTGTGGCCACGATGACGCCGTCGGCACCCCGCGCAAATTCGAAGCGCTGGAGTTCCCGGATGGTGGTGGCGCCTTCCCTTGGCTTGCAGTAGGACCGGAAATCCTGCAGTCCCAGCAGCTGTGAGGCGCCTTCGTTCAGCACCCCAACGTCCAGCTGCTGTTTGTGCCACAGCGTCGAAGTGCGGCCCAGCGGGTCCCAGAGGGCAGGTCCGTCCGCGATCCGGTAGCTGTAGCGGCGCCAGAGGGCAGAAAAGCGGGCGTCGAAGCCCTCGAGAGCAATGGACACCTTGTGGACCTCGATGGCCCCGGCGAGATCGCCCAGCCCCCGGCTGAGGGCGCCGCGGAGCCGGCGCAGCAGCGCGACCGCGGGATCCAGCTCGGCACCGCGGTTCAGGCCGAGCCATTCGTCCTCACTCAGGTCCAGATGGACCACCTGGCCGCGGGCATGGACGCCGGCGTCGGTCCGCCCGGCGACCGTAACGCGGATGGGCCTGCGGATCAGCAACTGCAGGGCTTCTTCGAGCTTGCCCTGGACCGTGCGCCGGCCAGGCTGGACGGCCCACCCGCTGAACGGTCCGCCGTCGTACGCAAGATCAAGCCGGATACGCAAAAACCCGCCGCCCCCTCTAACGGGGGCCGCGGGTTTCTGGTCGTTCATAGACTTAAGTCTATGCGAAGAAATCAGCGAATTACTTCGCGTCCTTCTCGGACTTAGCGGCTTCTTCCTCAGCGGCCGCAGCCTCTTCGGTTGCTGCTGCTTCCGTCTCAGCTGCTTCAGCTTCGGGAGCTTCTTCGGTCTCGGCAGCTTCGGTCTCGGCGACCGGAGCGGCTTCTTCCTTCTCGGCGTCCTTCTTGTCAGCGTCACGCTTGGCGGCGGACGTAGCCTCGGCTACGACGGCCTGCTTGGCGGAAACCGGCTCGAGAACCAGTTCGATGACAGCCATGGGAGCGTTGTCGCCCTTGCGGTTGCCGATCTTGGTGATGCGGGTGTAGCCGCCGTTGCGGTTCTCCACTGCCTGTGCAATGTCGGTGAACAGCTCGTGGACGATGCCCTTGTCGCTGATCAAGCCGAGTACACGGCGGCGGGAAGCCAGGTCGCCACGCTTGGCGAAAGTCACCAGGCGCTCGGCGTACGGCTTCAGTCGCTTGGCCTTGGTCACCGTGGTGGTGATCCGCTTGTGCTCGAACAGTGCGGCGGACAGGTTCGCGAGCATAAGACGCTCGTGAGCCGCTCCGCCTCCGAGGCGCGGACCCTTAGCGGGGGTAGGCATAATAGTTTCTCCTCATATGGAAGCCGTTGGGCTGCGCACACCTTGGTGCATCAGCCCGCGGGCCAAGATCTGTTTGTTAGAGCTCGTCGTCGCTGAAAGCGGCGTCGTCCTCTTCAATTGCTGCGGCGCGTGCTGCGAGGTCAAATCCGGGAGGCGAGTCCTTGAGGGACAGGCCCAGTTCAACCAGCTTTGCCTTGACCTCATCGATGGACTTCGCACCGAAGTTACGGATGTCCATGAGGTCGGCCTCGGAGCGGGCCACGAGTTCACCCACGGTGTGGATGCCCTCACGCTTGAGGCAGTTGTAGGAACGGACGGTGAGGTCCAGATCCTCGATCGGCAGGGCCATGTCTGCTGCCAGGGCAGCATCCGTCGGCGACGGGCCAATCTCGATACCTTCAGCTGCGGTGTTCAGCTCGCGGGCCAGACCGAACAGTTCCACCAGGGTGGTACCTGCCGAAGCAACGGCATCGCGCGGGGCGATGGCCTGCTTGGTCTCGACGTCGACAATGAGCTTGTCGAAGTCAGTGCGCTGCTCAACACGGGTAGCTTCCACGCGGAAAGTAACCTTCAAGACCGGCGAGTAGATCGAGTCGACCGGAATGCGGCCGATCTCGGAGTCGCCGGACTTGTTCTGAGCTGCCGAAACGTAGCCGCGGCCGCGCTCGATGGTCAGTTCGAGTTCGAACTTGCCCTTCGAGTTCAGCGTGGCAATGTGCAGATCCGGGTTGTGGAATTCGACGCCGGCCGGCGGAGCAATGTCCGCGGCGGTGACGACTCCCGGGCCCTGCTTGCGCAGGTAGGCAACAACCGGCTCGTCGTGCTCGGAGGAAACCGACAGGTTCTTGATGTTCAGGATGATCTCAGTGACATCTTCCTTGACACCCGGAACCGTGGTGAACTCGTGCAGCACGCCATCGATCCGGATGCTCGTGACAGAGGCACCGGGGATGGAGGAGAGCAGGGTACGGCGGAGGGAGTTTCCGAGGGTGTAACCGAAACCGGGCTCCAGCGGTTCAATGATGAAACGGGAGCGGTTGTCGGAGACGACCTCTTCGGAGAGGGTGGGGCGCTGTGCAATGAGCACTTAGGTTTCCTTTCGGCGAGCATCCGCTATATGACGCAACACAGGTGGTGGAAAGATCGGTCTGAGACTTAACGCGGCCGGGCTTGCCCGGACCCGCGAAGGTCCGGGCAAGCACCGGTGCGTTGGAAAGCCTTAGACGCGGCGGCGCTTCGGCGGACGGCAGCCGTTGTGGGCGCTGGGGGTTACATCCTGGATGGATCCAACCTCAAGGCCAGCGGCCTGCAGTGAACGGATAGCCGTTTCGCGACCCGAACCCGGGCCCTTGACGAATACGTCAACCTTGCGCATACCGTGCTCCTGCGCACGCTTGGCGGCGGCTTCGGCGGCCATCTGGGCTGCGAACGGGGTGGACTTACGTGAGCCCTTGAAGCCAACCTCACCGGACGAAGCCCAGGAGATGACAGCACCGTTCGGGTCCGTGATGGACACGATGGTGTTGTTAAAGGTGCTCTTGATGTGCGCCTGGCCCAGCGCGATATTCTTTTTGTCCTTCTTACGCGGCTTGCGAACCGCGCCACGAGTCTTCGGGGGCATTATTTCTCCTACAGAAAGTTATTGGGGGAAGACGAGCTAATCCCGAGGGGTTTAGCGGGTCTTCTTCTTGCCTGCGACGGTGCGCTTCGGACCCTTGCGGGTACGTGCGTTCGTCTTCGTACGCTGTCCGCGCACTGGCAGGCCCTTGCGGTGGCGAATACCTTCGTAGCTGCCGATTTCAACCTTGCGGCGGATATCTGCTGCTACTTCGCGGCGAAGGTCACCCTCAACCTTGTAGTTGCCTTCAATGTAATCACGCAGCTGGACGAGCTCGGCGTCGGACAGGTCCTTGACCCGAACGTCCGCGCTGATGCCGGTGGCAGCCAGGGTTTCGTGTGCACGGGTCTTGCCCACGCCGTAGATGTAAGTAAGCGCAATTTCCAACCGCTTTTCGCGGGGAATGTCTACGCCAGCGAGACGAGCCATAGAGGCAGTGCTCCTTGTATAAACCGGAGGTCGTAGGCAGTACACCCGCACGTTCCGTGCGGCCCCAGCCTCCGACCGGGGGTTAGCTGTACGGGCCCATATGTCCCAGATCAGCTTGTGCTGCCTTTTATTTACTTGCGTGGGTTAGCAACCCAGGATTTCCCGAAGAGGGAAATTAGCCCTGGCGCTGCTTGTGGCGCGGGTTCTCGCAGATCACCATGACCCGGCCATTACGGCGGATCACTTTGCACTTTTCGCAGATCTGCTTGACGCTCGGCTTGACCTTCATGGCGTTCCTTTGCGTGTTGCAGTGGTCAGCTGGACCGGCCTTCGGCTGTTGCTCTGGCCGCCCAGTGTTTACTTGTAGCGGTAGACGATACGACCACGTGTCAGGTCGTACGGGCTCAGCTCCACCACTACCCGGTCCTCAGGGAGGATCCTGATGTAGTGCTGGCGCATCTTTCCAGAGATGTGCGCCAGAACGATGTGCTTGTTGGTGAGCTCAACACGAAACATCGCGTTAGGCAGCGCCTCAGTCACAACGCCCTCGATCTCAATGACCCCGTCCTTCTTGGCCATACCCTCCGCTAACTGTTGTTTGCCGCCGCCCTCCGGCTTGCACCGGAAATGACCGCGGACGTTTTTGATTGATTGGCTGATGCCTCCCGGCCACAAAAGGGCACAACAGGGCAGACAACCAACAGACAACACTACGCCATTACGGCCCGAATGTTAAATCCAGCAATCGTAGCGTACTCAGCGCCCGTATGCACCAAATTCGCCCGCCGGCGTGCTCACAGGCTCCGCGCGGGCGATCCCATCGAGGATCGCGAGGCGCACGACATCGGCTGCCGCACTCTGAAGGGTAATGAGGCTCACCTGCCGGGCGGACTCGCTGCCGCGGTCCAGAGCGAGCGCGCCGGTGGCGAGGCAAAAAACAGTGTCGCCGTCCGCCAGGGTGTGGCTGGGGTCCAGCGCCCGGGCCAGTCCTGCATGGGCGGCCGAGGCGGTGCGTTTGCACTCGGCCTTGTCCAGGATGGCATTAGTGGCGACGACGACGAGGGTCGTGTTGAGCGCGGGCGGCAAATCCGAAACCCTCTGCGTGCTCGCTCGTTCCTCGCTTAGACGCACGCTGCCGGGTTCCGTCCGCTGGCTCGATGTGCCAAACGGTAACCCGAGTGCGTTGACTACCGCTATGGCCCCCACGACGACCGGGCCGTCTGGGGAGATGTTTTCCAGGGTGATCGAGGCTGTTCCTATTCCGCCCTTGTACTGTCCTCTGCCGAGGAGGGCTCCGGTGCCGACTCCTACGTTGCCGCGTTCGACGTCGTGGGCTTCGTTGCGGGCGGCGGCGTCCCTCGTGGCCGCGTAGCCCATGGCGGCGTCCGGGCGGGCGGTGAAGTCTCCTCCGCGGCCGAGGTCGAATATTGCCGCGGCCGGCACGATGGGGACCACGCCGCCGGTGACCGGGAAGCCGCGGCCGTTCTCCTCGCACCAGCGCTGGGCGCCGTGGGCCGCGACGAGGCCGAAGGCGCTTCCCCCGGTGAGCACGACGGCGTCCACGGTCCGGGTCAGGGTTGTTGGGTCCAGGGCATCGGTCTCATGCGTCCCGGGCCCGCCGCCCCGGACATCGACGGAACCAACGGTGCCCGGCGGAGGCAGCACAACCGTCACTCCGCTCAGCCAGCCTTCGCCTGTCCTGCCGGCATGGCCCACTCGCAGGCCGGGCACGTCCGTAATCGCAGTCATGGCTCTATTGTGCGCTCTGGCGCAAGGTCCCTGCCTCCCGCCGAGCCTCCAACGAATTGACGAATCGCGCGCTGATGTCCGGTGTCCAAACAAGCGTTATGTAATACTGCATGCAACACAGCGTGAACGGGCAACGAAGCCTTGGACAACAAAGCTCTAATGGGGTCTTGTGCGGGATTCTGCCCACCAGCCATGTGGTGAAGTGATAGCTAGGTATCCCCGCCCATCCGCCTGCCACCGGCAGGCACGGAACCGTTAGAGACCTGAATGACGCGACAATTGACCGACCGGCCGCGCGCCGTCGTCGAGGCCAAACCGGCCCCGGCGCCGCGTGCCCGCTGGTCCGCCCGAACCCGCCGGGACTTCTTCGTTTTCCTGGCGTTGGCTCTCCCCAACCTGCTCCTGATTGCGGTGTTCACCTACCTCCCGCTCTTCAACAACATCTATTACTCCACCCTGGACTGGACCCTGGGCTCGGCCAATGCCACGGTGGTGGGCTTCGAAAACTACGTCACCTTCTTCACGAGTTCGGACGCCACCAAGGTCCTCGGCACCACCGCGGTTTTCACGCTCGTCACGGTCGGCGGCTCCATGGTCCTGGGCCTGCTGGTGGCACTGGCCCTGAACTCCAGGATCCGCGGCACAACGTTCGCGCGCTCAGCCGTCTTCGCCCCCTACGTGCTCAGCGGCGTCGGCGTCGGGCTCGTCTGGCTCTTCATTTTCGATCCCGGCTACGGGGTGCTCGCCTGGCTGCTGCGCGGCATCGGCCAGCAGAGCCCGCAGTGGATCAATGACCCGCAACTGTCCCTGGTCATGGTCATCATCGTTTACGTGTGGAAGAACCTCGGCTACTGCGCCGTCGTCTACCTGGCCGGGCTGCAGTCGCTCCCGCAGGATGTCATGGAGGCCGCGTCGCTGGACGGAGCCAACGGCTTCCGGCGCTTCATGAGCATGGCCCTGCCGCTGCTATCCCCCACCACGTTCTTCCTGCTCATCACCACCATGCTGAGCTCGCTGCAGGCCTTCGACCTGATCCGCATCATGACCCCGCTGGGCAACGGCACCAGCACGCTGATCTACGAGGCCTACCTCCAGGCCTTCGGGGCGTTCAACCGGGCCGGCTACTCGGCCGCGATCTCCGTGATTCTGTTCGCCATCCTGCTCATCATCACCGTGCTGCAGTTGCGGTTCGTCGAACGGAAGGTGCACTACTCGTGAGCCTGCTCTCCCCCGTCAGCCCTGACCCCGCCGCCAACGCCGGCCCCGCCTCACCTTCCGACGCCGATCCCGGGATCCCGGTGCAGCGCCACCGGCCGTTCTCCCGCGCCAACCTGATCCAGACGATTGCCGGCGGCTACCTTCCCTTGGTCCTCGCCACGCTGGTGGTGTTCCTGCCGCTGCTGTGGATGGTGCTGAGTTCGTTCAAGCAGCCCGGCGAGATCATCACCATGGACCTGAAGATCCTGCCGGAGAGCCTGAACTTCGAAAACTACAACGTCGCCATGACCACCGTGCCGTTCGCCCAGTTCTTCGTGAACAGCCTGATCGTCACCAGCGTGGGGGCCACCATCAAAGTCCTCCTGGCCATCCTGACCGCCTACGCGCTGGTGTTTGTCCGCTTCCCGTACAAGAACGTCATCTTCGTGCTGATCCTTGTGGCCCTGATGGTCCCGCCGCAGGTGTCCATCCTGCCCAACTACATCCTGATCGCAGGGATGGGCGGCAAGAACACCCTGTGGGGCATCATTCTCCCGGGTCTTGGCACGGCGTTCGGGACGTTCCTGCTGCGCCAGCACTTCCTGACGCTGCCCGCCTCCATCCTGGAATCGGCCGAGATCGACGGCGCCGGCCACTGGCGCCGCCTCTGGCGGATCGTGGTCCCGGTCTCCGGGCCCTCGATCGCTACGGTGGCGCTCGTCGTCGTCGTGAGCGAATGGAACGACTACATCTGGCCGCTCATCATCACGGACCGTCCCGAGACCATGACACTGCCCGTGGGCCTGACGCTCCTGCAGAACTCCGAGGGCAACGGCTCCGGCTGGGGCATCCTGATGGCCGGCGCCGTGCTGGTGATCGTGCCCATCCTGCTGGTCTTCGCGGCGCTCCAGCGCTACATCGTGGCCGGCCTTACCCAGGGCAGCGTCACCGGGTGATCCAGCCCCCAAGACCCACCGCAATCCAGTCATCACAGCTATCCAGTCGCACCACCGAGAGGATCCACCATGGCATTGAATCTTGACCGCAGAAATTTCCTGGGACTGGCCGGCGCCGGGGCAGGTGCCGCGGCGCTGGCCGCCTGCGGCGGGCCGTCCACCGGCGGCACTGCGGCGGCAACAGGTGCCGCCGATATCGACTTCAGCGGCGTCAAGCCGGCCGCATCGATCGATTTCTGGACCAGCCACCCCGGCAAGTCCCAGGATGTGGAAAAAGCCATCATCGAGAAGTTCCACGCGAAGTTCCCGGACATCAAGGTCAACCTCGTGACCGCCGGGGCGAACTACGAGGAGATCGCGCAGAAGTTCCAGACGTCGCAAGCGGCAAAGTCCGGCCTGCCGGGCCTCGTGGTCCTCTCCGACGTGTGGTGGTTCCGCTACTACACCAACGGCAACATCATCCCGCTGAACAGCCTGATCAAGCAGCTGGACATCAAGGTGGACGATTTCCAGAAGTCCCTCATCGCCGACTACCAGTACGCGGACAAGCAGTGGGCACTGCCCTACGGCCGGTCAACCCCGCTGTTCTACTACAACAAGGACCACTTCAAGGCCGCCGGGCTGCCGGACCGTGCCCCGAAGACCTGGCAGGAGTTCGGCGAGTGGGCGCCCAAGCTCAAGGCCAGCTCCGGCGCGCAGTACGCCTACATCTACCCCGCCCTGGCAGGCTACGCCGGCTGGACCCTGCAGAACAACCTGTGGGGCTGGGGCGGCAGCTGGTCCAACGAGTGGGCATTCAACTGCGATTCCGCCGAGTCTGTCGCCGCCCTGCAGTGGGCGCAGGACTCCATCTTCAAGGACAAGTGGGCGGGGGTCTCATCCAAGGAAGCCGCCGACGACTTCGCGGCGGGCATCACCTCGTCCACGATTTCCTCCACGGGTTCCCTCCTGGGGGTCCTGAAGTCCGCGAAGTTCAACGTGGGCGTCGGCTACCTGCCGGGCGGCCCGAAGAGCGAAAGCCCGGTGTGCCCCACCGGCGGCGCCGGCCTGGGCATCCCCAGCGGGGTCAGCAAGGAGGTCCAGCTCGCCGCCGCCACCTTCCTGAAGTTCATGACGGAGCCGGAAAACACGGCGCAGTTCTCCTCGGCCACGGGCTACATGCCCACCCGCACGTCCGCCGACATGACTGCCGTGCTGGCCAAGACGCCGCAGATCAAGACCGCCATGGACCAGCTCGCCGTCACCCGCGTCCAGGACAACGCCCGTGTGTTCCTCCCGGGCGCGGACCAGGAGATGGCCAAGGCGGCCGCGGCAATCCTCACCCAGCAGGGCGACGTCAAGGCCACCATGACCGCGCTGAAGGCGACCCTGGAAGGCATCTACACCAAGGACGTTAAGCCGAAGCTCAAGAGCTGACGACGCAGGTAAGTTCTCCCGATACGACGAATCCCTGGCGCTGCCGCATTCCGGCGTCGCCAGGGATTCGTTGTGTCACGGGCAATGGCGCGCCTCGCCGGCGCCAACGCGGGGCGCCGGCGCCGCCAGCCGGGGTCCCGCGCCTAGGGAATCGGGACGGGCACGACGCCGAGCGGGGCCAGTTTCGCGGCTCCCCCGTCGGGTGCGGAGAGCACCCAGATGCCCTTCTCGTGGACGGCCACGGAATGCTCCCACTGGCAGGACCGTTTGCCGTCGGTGGTCACCACGGTCCAGTCGTCCTCCAGAACGGCGGTGTCGATGCTTCCGCGGACCAGCATCGGTTCGATGGCCAGGCACAGTCCCGGGCGGATTTTGGGCCCGCGGTGGTTAGTGCGGTAGTTCGGTACATCCGGGGCCATGTGCATCTCCGAGCCGATACCGTGGCCCACGTAGTCCTCGAGGATGCCCAGCGCCTTGCCGGGCACGGAGGAGACGTAGTCGTCCACGGCGTTGCCGATGTCGCCGATGAACTTTCCGGTGGCCAGCGCGGCAATCCCGTGCCACATCGCGGCCTCGGTGACATCGGAGAGCCGCTGGTCCTCGGGGTCGGCGGTGCCCACGATCAGGGTGCGGGCCGAGTCGGAGTGCCAGCCGTCCAGGATCGCGCCGCCGTCGATCGAGAGGATGTCCCCGTCCTGCAGGACGCGGCCCCCGGGGATACCGTGGACCACCTCCTCGTTGACCGAGGTGCAGATCGTGGCGGGGAAGCCGTGGTAGCCAAGGAAATTGGAGGTGGCGCCGGCATCCTTGAGCACCGCCGCGAACACGGCGTCGAGGTCTTGGGTGGTTTTCCCCGGTGCGGCGGCCGCAACAGCGGCGTCCAGGGCGCGGCTCAGGACGAGCCCGGCCCCGTGCATGGCGCGCATCTGGGCGTTGGTCTTGTACTCGATGCGTGGCTGGCCGAATGCCATCCGCAACTTCCTTTCGATGGGGCCGTACCGCCCTGGGGCGGTCGGCCAAATGGCTGAGGCCCCTCCCGGTGTTCCGGGAGGGGCCTCAAGGTCCGTGGCCGATCAGGCCGACTGGGCCTCTTTGATGGCCTGCATGACGCGGTCGGTGACCTCGTCGATGCCGCCGATGCCGTCTACACGGGTCAGGATGCCGCGGTCGGCATACTTGGCGACAACGGCCTCCGTCTGGCCGTGGTACAGGTCAAGGCGGTGCCGGATGACGGCTTCGTTGTCGTCGGTGCGTCCGGTTTCCTTGGCCCGGCCCAGCAGGCGGGTGACAAGTTCCTCGTCGTCGGCCGTGAGCTGCAGGACGACGTCGAGCTTCTGGTCGCCGTCGGCGAGGATCCCGTCGAGGTAGTCCACCTGCGCGGTGGTGCGCGGGTAGCCGTCCAGCAGGAAGCCGTTCTCCACGTCGCCCTCGCTGAGGCGGTCGCGGACCATCTTGTTGGTCACGCTGTCCGGGACGAAGTCGCCGGCATCCATGTATTTCTTGGCTTCGATGCCAAGCGGAGTCTCACCCTTGACGTTGGCGCGGAAGATGTCGCCGGTGGAAATCGCGACGACGCCGAGGCGCTCCGAAATACGTTCCGCCTGTGTTCCCTTGCCGGAGCCGGGAGGTCCGATAATCAACATTCTCGTCATCGCAAAAGCCCTTCGTAGTGACGCTGCTGTAGCTGCGCATCAATCTGCTTGACGGTCTCCAAACCGACGCCGACCATGATCAGGATCGAGGTGCCGCCGAACGGGAAGTTCTGGTTGGCGTTGATCAGGACCAGGGCAACGAGCGGAATCAGTGCCACGAATCCCAGGTAAATGGCACCGGGGAGGGTGATCCTGGAAAGCACATACTGCAGGTAGTCCGCCGTCGGCTTGCCGGCACGGATACCCGGAATGAAGCCGCCGTACTTCTTCATGTTGTCAGAAACTTCTTCAGGGTTGAAAGTGATCGCAACATAGAAGTACGTAAAGAACACAATCATGGCGAAGTAGAGGGCCATATAGATCGGGTGGTCGCCGCGGGTGAGGTTGTTGTTGATCCACTCAACCCACGGCGCTACGGCCTCGCCGGGCTTGGGCTGGTTGAACTGGGAGATCAGGCCCGGCAGGTACAGCATGGAGGAGGCGAAGATGACGGGCACGACGCCGGCCATGTTCACCTTGATCGGGATGTAGGTGCTGGTGCCGCCAACGGTTCGGCGGCCAATCATCCGCTTGGCGTACTGCACCGGGATGCGGCGCTGTGACTGTTCCACGAAGACCACCGCGGCCACGGTCAGCAGGCCGATGACCAGGACCATAAAGAACGTTCCCGGGCCCTGCGAGGTCCAGATGGCACCGAGCGAGCCGGGGAAGCTGGACACGATGGACGTGAAGATGAGCAGCGACATGCCGTTGCCGACACCCTTTTCGGTCACAAGCTCGCCCATCCACATGATGAGGCCGGTACCGGCCGTCAGCGTGATGATGATGAGGATCGTGGTGACGATGCTGTCATCCGGGATGATCGGCAGCTGGCAGTTGGGCAGCAGCTGGCCGGAACGCGCCAGCGACACCAGCGTCGTGGCGTTCAGCAGGCCCAGGGCGATGGTGAGGTAACGCGTGTACTGCGTCAGCTTCGACTGGCCCGAGGCGCCCTCCTCGTAGAGCTCCTGGAACCGGGGAATGACCACCCGGAGCAGCTGGACGATGATGCTGGCCGTGATGTACGGCATGATACCGAGGGCGAAGACGGACACCTGCAGCAATGCACCGCCGCTGAACAGGTTGACGAGCTGGTAGATACCGCCCGAGGTCTGACCGGTCTGCAAGCATTGCTGGACATTCTGGTAGTTCACACCAGGCGAGGGGATGAAGGCACCCAAGCGGAAGATTGTGATGATTCCCAGCGTGAACAACAACTTGCGTCGCAGATCAGGCGTGCGAAAGGCCCGGCCAAATGCGCTAAGCAAGCGTCCTCCTGATGAATAAGTAAAGTCGTGTGAGATAGGTCAAATAAACCCAACAACCGAGTCTAACGGGTGTTCGCGTCCTGCGAACAATCGCAGGGCCGGGAAAAAAAGAAAAACTCCCGGCACCTAGGGGCCTGAGCCCCTGGTACCGGGAGTTTCCACAACGGGCAACTGCCCCGCCGCCTCGTTAGAGGGCGGTGGTGCTTCCGCCTGCTGCAGCAATCTTCTCTGCGGCGCTGGCCGAGAATGCGTGGACGGTGACGTCAACCTTGACGGTGATGTCGCCGGTGCCCAGCACCTTGACGGGCTGGTTCTTGCGAACGGCACCCTTTTCGACCAGGTTCTCCACGGTGACTGCGCCACCTTCCGGGAACAGCTCGTTGAGCTTGTCCAGGTTTACAACCTGGAACTCAACCCGGAACGGGTTCTTGAAGCCGCGCAGCTTCGGGAGGCGCATGTGCAGCGGCAGCTGGCCGCCGGCAAAGCCAGCCTTGATCTGGTAGCGGGCCTTCGTACCCTTGGTACCGCGACCGGCGGTCTTACCCTTGGAACCTTCACCACGACCAACACGGGTCTTGGCGGTCTTGGCACCCGGGGCGGGACGCAGGTGGTGAACCTTCAGTGCGTTCTGCTTCTCAGCAGTGGCGCCCTGTGCCTTTTCGGCGGTGTTCTTCTCTGCCATTTACTTCGCCTCCTCTACCTTTATCAGGTGCGGAACCGTGTTGACCATGCCGACGGTGACGGCGTCGGCGGTGCGGACAACGGTGTGTCCGATCCGCTTCAGGCCGAGGGACCGCAGGGTGTCGCGCTGGTTCTGCTTGCCGCCAATGGCGGACTTAATCTGAGTGATCTCCAACTTTGCGTCGGAGACAAGCACGTTCTTAGCCATGACTCAGACACCTGCCTTCTGGTTCAGGAGCGCCTTCACCATTGCCGGCGGGGCGATCTCGTCGAGCGGGAGGCCGCGGCGTGCTGCCACTGCTGCCGGCTCTTCGAGGCGCTTCAGCGCGTCAACGGTCGCGTGCACGATGTTGATGGCATTGGAGGAACCGAGCGACTTGGAGAGGATGTCGTGGATGCCCACGCACTCCAGTACTGCACGGACCGGACCGCCGGCGATAACACCGGTACCGGCGGAAGCCGGACGCAGCATAACGACGCCTGCGGCGGCTTCACCCTGAACACGGTGCGGGATGGTGCTGCCGATGCGGGGAACGCGGAAGAAGGACTTCTTGGCCTCTTCAACGCCCTTCGCGATGGCGGCAGGAACTTCCTTAGCCTTGCCGTAGCCGACGCCGACCATACCGTTGCCGTCACCGACGACGACGAGGGCGGTGAAGCTGAAGCGACGACCACCCTTGACGACCTTGGAAACACGGTTGATGGTTACGACGCGCTCTACGAACTGGCTCTTTTCGGCTTCGCGACCACCATCGCGGCCACCACGGCCACCACGGTCGCCACGGCCCTGGCCGCGGTCGCCACGCTCGCCACGACGAGCGCCACCACGGCGGTCATCAGTGGTAGCAGGCGCAGCGGTCTCAGTTGCCGGAGCAGCTACAGCTTCAGTCACCTGAATGTCCTTTTCGTTATTTTCGGTCACAGTGCCAGCCCACCTTCACGTGCGCCGTCAGCGACGGCGGCGATCCGGCCGTGGTACTTGTTACCACCGCGGTCGAAGACAACTGCTTCGATACCGGCAGCCTTGGCACGCTCGGCGACGAGCTCGCCAACGCGCTTGGCCTTGGCAGTCTTGTCACCGTCGAATGCACGAAGGTCGGCTTCCAAAGTGGAGCCGCTCGCTACGGTCAGGCCCTTGGTGTCATCGACAACCTGGACGAATACGTGGCGTGCGGAACGGTTGACGACCATACGGGGACGTACAGCCGTGCCGGAGATGCGCTTGCGGATACGAAGCTGGCGGCGGCTGCGCTGGGCAGACTTGCTCTTGTTCGTACGCTTCTTGTTAATTGCGATCGCCATGGTTACTTACCAGCCTTTCCGACCTTGCGGCGGATGACTTCGCCTGCGTAACGGATGCCCTTGCCCTTGTAGGGGTCCGGCTTCCGCAGCTTGCGAATGTTGGCAGCAACCTCGCCGACCTGCTGCTTGGAGATACCTGAAACAGAGAGCTTGGTCGGGGTCTCTACTGCAAAGGTGATGCCGTTCGGTGCCGTGATGTTAACCGGGTGGCTGTAGCCCAGAGCGAACTCCAGGTCAGCACCCTTTGCCTGAACGCGGTAACCGGTACCGACGATTTCAAGCTTCTTCTCGTAGCCTGCGGTGACACCCTGGATCATGTTGGCGATCAGGGTGCGGGTCAGGCCGTGCAGCGAACGTGAGGCGCGCTCGTCGTTCGGGCGGGCGACAGTCAGGGTGCCATCTTCCAGGGAAACCTCGATCGGGCTGGGCACAGTGTGGCTCAGCTCGCCTTTGGAACCCTTGACGTTGACGACAGAGCCGTCAACCTTGACCTCAACGCCGGCAGGAACGGTGATGGGGAGACGTCCAATACGTGACATTATTCTCTTCCTTTCCCGTTACCAGACGTAAGCGAGGACTTCGCCGCCCACGCCCTTCTTGCCGGCCTGCTTGTCAGTCAAGAGGCCGGAAGAGGTGGACAGGATTGCGACACCCAGGCCACCGAGCACGTGCGGCAGGTTGGTGGACTTTGCGTAAACGCGCAGTCCCGGCTTGGAAATACGACGAACGCCAGCGATGGAACGCTCGCGGTTCGGACCGAACTTGAGCTCGAGGGTCAGCTTCTTGCCAACCTCAGCGTCTTCTTCTTTCCAGGAGGCGATGTAACCTTCGGCCTTCAGGATGTCGGCAACGCGTGCCTTGAGCTTGCTGTACGGCATAGACACGGAATCGTGGTATGCCGAGTTTGCGTTGCGCAGACGCGTAAGCATGTCTGCGACGGGATCTGTCATTGTCATGGTGGGCTCATGCCCTTCCTCATAACGGTTTCCGCCGTGCAGTCTTTCCGAACAAAGTTCGGAACCGGCACGGACGGACCTTTTACGTAGCTAGATTAATCTTCGGTCTTGAACGGGAAGCCAAGCGCCTTGAGCAGCGCGCGGCCTTCGTCGTCGGTCTTGGCAGTGGTCACGACGGTGATGTCCATGCCGCGAACGCGGTCAATGGAATCCTGGTCGATCTCGTGGAACATAACCTGCTCGGTCAGACCGAAGGTGTAGTTGCCGTTGCCGTCGAACTGCTTGCCGCTGAGGCCCCGGAAGTCGCGGATACGCGGCAGAGCCAGCGTGACCAGACGGTCCAGGAATTCCCACATGCGGTCCCCACGCAGAGTTGCGTGTGCACCGATCGGCATGCCTTCGCGCAGCTTGAACTGTGCGATCGACTTGCGGGCCTTGGTTACCTGCGGCTTCTGGCCGGTGATCAGGGTCAGATCGCGGACAGCGCCGTCGATCAGCTTGGAGTCCTTGGCGGCATCTCCAACACCCATGTTCACAACGACCTTGACCAGACGGGGAACCTGGTTGACGTTCTCGTACTTGAATTCCTCAACGAGCGTGCTCTTGATGGAATCCGCGTACTTGGTCTTCAGACGAGGAACGATCTTGCTTGCCGGAGTCTCGAGAGTCTCAGTCATTAGATGTCCTTCCCTGAGCTCTTGGCCACGCGGACACGCACTTCACGCTTCACGCCATCGCGCTCAACGGTCTCGGTGCGGAAACCGACGCGGGTTGGCTTCTTGGTGGACGGGTCAACCAGAGCCACGTTGGAGATGTGGATCGTAGCCTCGACGACTTCGATGCCACCGGTCTTGGTGCCGCGCTGCGACTGACCGACCTTGGTGTGCTTGGTTACGCGGTTGATACCTTCGACCAGCACGCGGTTGGTCTCGGGGTACACGCGCAGAACCTTGCCCTGCTTGCCCTTGTCGCCGCCGCGCTCAGCCTTGGCGCCAGTGATGACCTGAACCAGGTCACCCTTCTTGATCTTAGCCATGGACTAAAGCACCTCCGGAGCCAGAGAAACGATCTTCATGAACTTCTTATCGCGAAGTTCACGACCAACCGGTCCGAAGATACGGGTACCGCGGGGGTCACCGTCGTTCTTCAGGATCACAGCTGCGTTCTCGTCAAACTTGATGTAGGAACCATCCGCACGGCGGCGTTCCTTCTTGGTACGGACGATGACAGCCTTGACGACGTCGCCCTTCTTTACGTTGCCGCCCGGAATTGCGTCCTTGACGGTAGCGACGATGACGTCGCCAATGCCTGCGTAGCGACGGCCAGATCCACCGAGAACGCGAATGGTAAGGATTTCCTTAGCACCCGTGTTGTCGGCGACCTTGAGTCGCGACTCCTGCTGAATCACTATTTACTCCTTGCGTCGCGCTGGTTCTCAGACCGAAAATTTTCCTACGGAATGAGCCTTGCGGAACGGTTGATCGGGGTGTCTCTTGACCTGCCTGGATTTTGCCAGACCAGGCCTAAACTCCCGTGCCAAAAACATTTGCTTCCCAGGCGGAACCCGACGGATCGGGGCGCTAGGGGGCACTATGCCGTGGCACGATTGTTTACGAGGTTGATGACGGCGCACAGATAGCGCCATACAAACTCAAAATCATAGCACGTTTGGGCCCCTGGTCAGAATCGGCCAATACCACAGACGACGGCGTCACGCACGGCACACTTTTGGCCCGCCGGGGCCCGCACTCCCCCGGAAACCCGGCCCGCCGGCGTCGTACGCCTGCTGAAAGCCTGCAGCGCGTGACGTGCCCGCGGCCCCTGGCAAGCCCGGAAAACCCGAAGTACCCGGACAGCGGAGAAGCCCCCGTTCCCAGAAGGGAACGGGGGCTTCTCGAACTGACAGCGAGGCTGCAGGTGTTACTTGGCCTTCTCGAGGATCTCCACCAGACGCCACCGCTTGGTAGCGGAGAGCGGGCGGGTCTCGGCGAGGAGAACGAGGTCGCCGATGCCGGCGCTGTTCTCTTCGTCGTGAGCCTTGATCTTCGTGTTGCGGCGGATAACCTTGCCGTAGAGGGCGTGCTTCACGCGGTCTTCGACCTGGACAACGATGGTCTTTTCCATCTTGTCCGAGACGACGTAGCCGCGCTTCGTCTTACGGTAACCGCGCTCGTCAGCCGTGGCTGCACCGGAAACAGTTTCCGTCACGTTCTCGTCCTTTTCACTCACTTGGCGTCCTCCTCGGTCTCAGCCTCGGCCGGCTTTTCAGCCTTCTCAGCCTTGGCTGCGGACTTCTTGGACTTCTTTTCTTCCTTGGCTTCCACAACCGGGGCGGCAACCTCGGCACGAATGCCCAGCTCGCGCTCACGGAGAACGGTGTAGATGCGGGCGATGTCCTTCTTTACCGCGCGCAGACGACCGTGGTTCTCCAGCTGACCGGTGGCGGACTGGAAACGCAGGTTGAACAGCTCTTCCTTGGCCTTGCGGAGTTCTTCAACGAGACGCTCGTTGTCGAAACCGTCCAGCTGTGCGGATGCAAGTTCCTTGGATCCTACTGCCATTTCTACTCACCACCTTCGCGACGCACAATGCGTGCCTTCAACGGCAGCTTGTGGATTGCCAGGCGCAGGGCCTCGCGAGCTACCTCTTCACTGACACCGGAGAGTTCGAAGAGAACCCGGCCCGGCTTGACGTTTGAGACCCACCATTCCGGAGAACCCTTACCGGAACCCATGCGGGTTTCGGCCGGCTTCTTCGTCAGCGGACGGTCCGGGTAGATGTTGATCCAGACCTTGCCGCCACGCTTGATGTGGCGGGTCATCGCGATACGGGCAGATTCGATCTGACGGTTGGTGACGTATGCCGGGCTCAGAGCCTGGATACCCCACTCACCGAAGGAGACCTTGGTGCCGCCCGTAGCAGCGCCGGAACGACCCGGGTGGTGCTGCTTACGGTGCTTGACTCGACGTGGGATAAGCATTTAAGCCTGTCCTCCTTCTGCTGCCTGTGCCGGTGCGGCAGAAGCTGCATCAGCCGCCGGAGCTTCGGCAGCCGGAGCTGCTTCGGCCGGGCGGTCGTTACGACGACGACGGTCACCACGGTCAGCGCCACCCGGGCGGCCCGGGCGGTCGCTGGCACCACGGCCGCGGGACGGAGCAGCAGCTGCCTGCTGAGCCAGTTCCTTGGCGGTGACGTCACCCTTGTAGATCCAGACCTTCACGCCGATGCGGCCGAAGGTGGTCTTGGCCTCGTAGAAGCCGTAGTCGATGTTCGCGCGGAGGGTGTGCAGGGGCACACGGCCTTCACGGTAGAACTCCGAGCGGGACATTTCTGCGCCGCCCAGTCGACCCGAGCAAGCGATACGGATGCCCTTGGCACCTGCACGCTGTGCGGACTGCATGGCCTTCTTCATCGCACGGCGGAACGCCACGCGGGAAGTCAGCTGCTCAGCAACGCCCTGGGCAACAAGCTGTGCTTCCATCTCGGGGTTCTTGACCTCGAGGATGTTCAGCTGAACCTGCTTGCCGGTGAGCTTCTCGAGCTCGCCGCGGATGCGGTCTGCTTCTGCGCCGCGGCGGCCGATAACGATGCCCGGACGTGCCGTGTGGATATCCACACGGACGCGGTCGCGGGTGCGCTCGATTTCAACCTTGGCGATGCCGGCGCGCTCCATGCCCGTGGACATGAGCTGGCGGATACGGATGTCTTCGCGAACGAAGTCCTTGTACCGCTGGCCGGCCTTGGTGCTGTCAGCAAACCAGTGCGATACGTGATCGGTGGTGATGCCGAGTCGGAACCCGTGCGGGTTAACTTTCTGTCCCACTTAGCGAGCCTCCTCTTTCTCCGGGGTAGCGACTACCACGGTGATGTGGCTCGTGCGCTTCTTGATCTGAAATGCACGACCCTGGGCTCGCGGCTGGAACCGCTTCATGGTCGGGCCTTCATCAACAAACGCTTCGCTGATGATGAGGTCACCTTCGTCAAACGCCACGCCGTCGCGGTCCGCGAGGACCCGGGCGTTGGAGATTGCCGACTGAACTACCTTGAATACCGGCTCCGAAGCTGCCTGCGGGGCAAACTTCAGAATTGCCAGAGCCTCATTCGCTTGCTTACCACGAACAAGGTTGACGACGCGCCGGGCCTTCATAGGCGTTACGCGGATGTGACGCGCAATTGCCTTGGCTTCCATTGCTTTCCTTCTCTCGTCTTTGACGTAAGTGCAGGCGCCTAGCGGCGCTTGCCCTTACGGTCGTCCTTGACATGGCCGCGGAATGTCCGCGTGGGAGCGAATTCGCCGAGCTTGTGCCCGACCATCGACTCAGTGACAAACACGGGGATGTGCTTGCGTCCGTCGTGTACGGCAATCGTGTGGCCGAGCATGTCGGGGACGATCATCGAACGGCGGGACCAGGTCTTGATGACGTTCTTGGTGCCCTTTTCGTTTTCCCTGGCTACCTTTACAAAGAGGTGCTGGTCAACGAAAGGACCTTTTTTCAGGCTGCGTGGCATGTGTCCAGGCTCCTATCGCTTGTTCTTGCCAGTACGACGGCGACGAACAATAAGCTTGTCGCTCTCTTTGTTGGGACGGCGGGTGCGGCCTTCGCGCTTACCGTTCGGGTTGACGGGGTGACGTCCACCGGACGTCTTACCCTCGCCACCACCGTGGGGGTGGTCGACCGGGTTCATGGCGACACCACGGACGGTCGGGCGAACGCCCTTCCACCGCATACGGCCGGCCTTGCCCCAGTTGATGTTCGACTGCTCGGCGTTGCCGACCTCGCCGATCGTGGCGCGGCAGCGCACGTCAACGTTGCGGATTTCGCCGGAAGGCAGACGCAGCTGGGCGAAACGGCCTTCCTTTGCAACGAGCTGGATCGATGCGCCGGCGGAGCGGCCCATCTTGGCGCCGCCACCCGGGCGCAGTTCAACTGCGTGGATTACGGTACCGACCGGGATGTTGCGCAGCGGCAGGTTGTTGCCGGGCTTGATGTCAGCGTCGGCACCTGCTTCCACGATGTCGCCCTGGCCGAGCTTGTTGGGGGCGATGATGTAACGCTTGGTGCCATCAACGTAGTGCAGGAGGGCGATGCGAGCCGTGCGGTTCGGATCGTACTCGATTTCGGCAACGCGGGCGTTGACGCCGTCCTTGTCGTGGCGACGGAAGTCGATCAGACGGTACTGGCGCTTGTGGCCACCACCCTTGTGACGGGTCGTGATCTTACCGGTGTTGTTACGGCCACCCTTTTTCGGGAGGGGACGTACCAACGACTTTTCCGGCGTCGACCGCGTGATTTCAGTGAAGTCCGCTACGCTCGAGCCGCGACGGCCCGGGGTAGTCGGCTTATATTTACGGATTCCCATAATTTATTTCCTCGTTAAAGTGGTCTCCGCTACGAGAGCGGACCGCCGAAGATGTCGATAGTGCCTTCTTTGAGGCTCACAATTGCACGCTTGGTGTTCTTGCGGGTACCCCATCCGAATTTGGTGCGCTTGCGCTTACCGGCACGGTTGATGGTGTTGATCGAGTCGACCTTGACGGAGAAGATTTTCTCCACGGCCAGCTTGATCTCGGTCTTGTTCGAGCGGGGGTCCACCAGGAAGGTGTACTTGCCCTCATCGATCAGGCCGTAGCTCTTTTCCGAGACGACGGGTGCAAGCACGACGTCGCGCGGGTCCTTGAGGGTTGCTGCACTCACTTGGCATCCTCCTGGTTCTTTGCCACTGCCCGGTCAGCAACGAATGCTTCGTAGGCAGCCTTGGTGAAGACAACGTCATCGGAAACGAGAACGTCGTAGGTGTTCAGCTGGTCTGCGTACAGAACGTGAACATCCGTGAGGTTGCGCACGGAGAGTGCAGCAACATCGTTGGCGCGCTCGATGACGACGAGCAGGTTCTTGCGCTCGGAGACACCTCGCAGAGTTGCCAGTGCAGCGCTGGAGGACGGCTTGGTGCCGGCAACCAGTTCAGAGACAACGTGGATGCGGCCGTTGCGGGCGCGGTCAGAGAGAGCGCCGCGCAGTGCAGCAGCAATCATCTTCTTGGGGGTGCGCTGGCTGTAGTCACGCGGCGTGGGGCCGTGGACAACGCCACCACCGGTCATGTGAGGAGCACGGATTGAACCCTGACGGGCGCGGCCGGTGCCCTTCTGCTTGAACGGCTTGCGACCTGCACCGGAAACCTCGGCGCGGGTCTTGGTCTTGTGGGTACCCTGGCGAGCAGCAGCGAGCTGTGCAACGACGACCTGGTGCAGCAGCGGCACGTTGGTCTGTACGTCGAAGATCTCTGCAGGCAGGTCAACCTTGACAGTGCTAGTCATTGAACTAGGCTCCCTTCACGGCGGTGCGTACGAGTACGACCTGGCCGCGGGCGCCGGGGACGGCGCCCTTGATCAGGAGCAGCGACTTCTCGACGTCAACCGCGTGGACCGTGAGGTTCAGCGTGGTGTGACGAACGGCGCCCATGCGGCCGGCCATTTTCATGCCCTTGAAGACGCGGCTCGGGGTGGATGCGCCACCGATTGAACCGGGCTTACGGTGGTTCTTGTGGGCACCGTGGGAAGCTCCAACGCCGTGGAAGCCGTGACGCTTCATAACACCGGCGAAGCCCTTACCCTTGGTGGTGCCAACGACGTCAATCTTCTGGCCGGCTTCGAAGAGCTCAACAGAAAGCTCCTGGCCCAGCTCGTAAGAGTCAGCATCTGCAGTGCGCAGTTCTACGACGTGGCGGCGAGGCGTGACGCCTGCCTTTTCAAAGTGACCAGCCAGCGGCTTGGTGACCTTGCGGGGATCGATCTGGCCGTAGCCGATCTGAACGGCGACATAGCCATCAGTGTCTGCATTGCGCAGCTGCGTGATGACGTTCGAGTCAGCCTGGACCACAGTGACGGGGATGAGCTTGTTGTTCTCGTCCCAGACCTGGGTCATGCCGAGCTTCGTGCCCAGCAGGCCCTTTACGTTACGGGTTGCGGTCATAGTCTCTCAGCACCTCCCTACAGCTTGATTTCGATGTTCACGTCGGCCGGCAGGTCGAGACGCATGAGCGAATCAACAGCCTTGGGCGTGGGATCGATGATGTCGATAAGACGCTTGTGCGTGCGCATTTCAAAGTGCTCGCGGCTGTCCTTGTACTTGTGCGGAGAGCGGATTACGCAGTAAACGTTCTTCTCCGTCGGCAGCGGCACGGGGCCTACTACCGTGGCGCCTGCGCGCGTGACCGTCTCAACGATCTTCCGTGCTGAAACGTCAATGACCTCGTGGTCGTATGACTTCAGCCGGATGCGGATTTTTTGTCCCGCCATGTCGCCTGACTCTCTTTCAGTAAATGCTGCTCTGTTTACTTACCTGTTGTGCGGCTGCCGAAGCATTTGAAGTCGTAACTACCACCCGCCGCACAAGCTGAATCCGGATGAATCCGGGTTCCTCAACCTGCCGGCGCAACCGACCCCCGCGGTCGGGCGTGTCGCGGTTTGCACGCGTACTCGTCCGCAATTCCTTGGGGAGTGGGTTATGTTTGGGCTCTTCCCTGGACCCTGACACC
Source organism: Arthrobacter sp. 05N429 (assembly GCF_056397045.1). Lineage (NCBI taxonomy): Bacteria > Bacillati > Actinomycetota > Actinomycetes > Micrococcales > Micrococcaceae > Arthrobacter > Arthrobacter sp. 05N429. The sequence goes on along the minus strand of NZ_JBFTMQ010000001.1, from coordinate 355,397 downwards.
CGGCATTATCCGGATCGGGACGCGAAAGAGCGCTTGAACAACTCATCTAGTATGCCGGAATTAACGGGCAGAAGCGAATCAGCGGCCGTGCCGGGCCCCCCGGAAGCCGGGCCTGCGTCACGGCCCGGGGCGCTGGTGACGCCGGGGCAGGGCGTCCGCTCATTGCCTTCGGCGGGCGCCGTGGGGATGATGGGGGCATGACTGTGCAGGATTCCGTAGCAGTCCAGGCCCTGGCCGCGCGCCTGAGCCCGGAGTTCCAGCTGGGGGTTGCCTCGGCCGCCTTCCAGATTGAAGGCTCCCTTGCGGCCGGCGGCCGGGGGCCCTCCGGCTGGGATGCCTTCGTCGAGAAGCCGGGCAGCATCCAGGACGGTCACTCCCCCGCCGTCGCCTGTGACCACTACAACCGCGCGCCCGAGGACGTCGAGTTGATGCGCGCCCTCGGCATCGACTCCTACCGCTTCTCCCTCTCCTGGCCACGGATCCAGCCGGACGGCACCGGACCGTTCAATAGCCAGGGGCTCGACTTCTACGACCGGCTCATCGACCGGCTGCTCGGGGCCGGCATCTCCCCGATGGCCACCCTGTACCACTGGGACACGCCGCTGCCGCTGGAGCACCGCGGCGGCTGGTTGAACCGATCCACTGCGGAGCGCTTCGCCGAGTACAGCGCGGCGGCCGGCCGGCGCTTCGGCGACCGCGTGGCCCAGTGGGTCACGCTCAACGAACCGGTATCAGTGACCCTTAACGGCTATGCCCTAGGGGTCCATGCCCCGGGCCATGACCTGCTTTTCGATGCCTTGCCCGCGGTCCACCACCAGCTCCTCGCCCACGGGCTCGCCGTGCAGGCGCTGCGTGCGGAGTCCGTCTCGGGCGCCGTGGGCGTCACCAACCTGCATTCCCCGGTACGTCCCGCTTCCCGCTTGGTGACGGACAGGTTCCTTGCCAACATCTTCGACCTGGTCCTGAACCGGGTGTACGCGGACCCGATCCTGTTGGGCCGGTACCCGAAGATTCCGCGCATCGCCAGGCCCTGGTTCCGTTCGCTGGGGAAGATCTCCGACGCCGATCTGCGGACCATCCAGCAGCCCCTGGACTTCTACGGGCTGAACTATTACTACCCCGTGAAAGTCGCCACCGGACGGGGCTCGGGTGAAAGCCCCGCGGGGCACACGGACGCGATGACGAAGATGCCGTTCCATATGGCGGCGTTCCCGGAATACACGACGACGGGTTTCGGCTGGCCGGTGGCACCGGACCATCTGGGCCCGCTGCTCCGCGAGCTGAAGGACAGGTATGGCGGAGCGCTCCCGCCGCTGTACATCACCGAAAGCGGGGCCAGCTTCCCCGAACCCGACCATGTGTCCGGCCCCATCGCCGACGCGGAGCGGATCAGCTACATCGCGTCCCACCTGGGCCACGCCCTGGACGCTACGTCCCCTGGGGGCATCGCCGAGGACGTCGAACTGCTGGGTTACTACGTCTGGACCCTGATGGACAACTTCGAGTGGGCCGCCGGGTACTCCCAGCGCTTCGGCCTGGTCCACGTGGATTTTGACACGCAGGAGCGTACGCCCAAGGATTCGTACTACTGGTATCAGGCGCTCAGCAGGGCCCGAAAAGGCTGAGCCTGCGGGCTATTTGTTCTTGTTGGCCCGTGTAATGCGCTTGGCGCGTTCAATCTCGTGGCGGAAGTGCTTCTTGGCCCAGACGACAGCGACGACGACGGCAACGGCCACCAACAGGAAAATCAACCAGCCCATTGTGAGCTCCCTTCATTGGAAGCAACGATATCAGCGCCCGGCTCCGGTCAACCATGGTCCACCGGCTCACGGTACGGGGCCGGCTGGCCAGCGGCCGGCTTGCTGCGGTTCAGCCGCCAGACCGCCAGTGCTATCAGGGCCGTGGCGATCAGGGCGAGCAGGGCGAAGGTGTACTGGCGCATGGCCCACATGATGCACAGGCCCACTCCCGCCGCGCCCCACCAGACAAACAGCCGTTCACCGAACGCCAGCCCCGCCATCAGCAGCACCGCCATGAGCGCCAGGACCCAGAGTTGCTTCCCGGGATCGCCGCCGAAGATGATCCCCAGCCCGGACAGCGTCAGCAGCCCGGCGGCCCCGGACCACAGCGCCCGGACCGCCGGGCGGTTTCCGGACGCCAGGCGCAGCGCGCCCAGCAGCGCGGCGAGAACCACGTACCACTGCAGCGTCCAGAACCAATCGGGCCAGGCGGAGCCGGAGCCGGGTCCGGTGAACAACACAGCGCGCTGCACGGCCGCCGTCGTGGCTAGCAGTCCCAGTTCCGCCGCCACCCTGCGGGCTGCCCCCGGAACTTCGGCGCAGCACACTGCGGCGGTGATGGCCACGAGCCCGGCGCCGGCCCAGGATGTTGCGTCCCAGCGCAGCCCGAAAAGCGCAGCGAGGCCCAGACCCAGGACCGCGGCAGCCGCCAGCGACCAGCGCCGGAGCGGATCGGTGCCGAGGGGGCCGCGGCGCAGCCACCTGACGGCATAGAGCGCCGCCGCGGCCGGAGCGGAGCCGGCCAGCCACGGCAGGTTACTGCCCCAGGCGCCCGGCACGGCTTCCAGCAGTTCGGCGGCTTCGAGGGTTGCCCCGGCCAGAACCGCCGCGACAGCCGGCACGTAGAGCACTGGCCAGCGTTCAAGGTGTGACGCCGCAGAAAGGGCCACTGCGAGCACCAGGACCGCTGCCCCGGCCAGCCAGTCAGCCGCTGGGGGTGTCAGCAGGAGGGCGGTTCCGACAAAGGCGCCGCACGCGGCCAGCCAGAGCCAGCGCTCGACGTCGGCCCGCGCCTTCCGCCGGAACAGCACGCCCGCGGCGGTGGCAGCCAGCGACAGCACGAGCAGCACCACGACGACGCCGTCCCGGCTCAGCAGGGGCCGGTCAAGGAAGCCGCCGGCGGAGAAACCGCTGTTGAACTGCGCCAGCGGCCCCAAAGCCAGCGTGGCGAAGGCGGCGGCATAGACCGTCAGGTAGGCCGCCCCGCGGGCCGCGAAGACCCTGCTGGCCAGCACGGCGGAGACCAGCAGCAGCGCCACGTGCAGCAGGATGACCCAGCGGCCGCCGTCGTCCGGGTCCGCCGCCAGGTAGCCGAGCGGAAGCACCGACTGGGCAGCGAGCGTCATCCACACCGCTCCCTGCTGGAACGGAACCTCTACCAGGCGGTGCCGCATCAGCCAGCGGATCATGTGCTGTGCCGCGAGAACCAGCCCGAAGGTCACCGAGACCGTGGTGACGGAGATGGTCGCGTCATAGCTGAGCACCAGCGCCAGGGTCAGCACCCGGGCCGCAGCGAAATAGCCGCCCTTGGCGGTGCCCGAGGCTGCGGTCACGACCATCACGGCGCTGTACCCGGCAAAGATGCCCAGCACCAGCTCGACATCGAGCGCGGTGCCCGCCCTGGCCAGCAGGAGCACCGCCAGCACCACCGGGGCGAACACCCCCGCCCGCGGACGGGCCCGCAGCACGAACCCCGCCGCCGCTGCGCTGACGGCCATGACGACCACGACGGCGGTCAGCTGCCAGCCCTCGGTCGTCTGGTGGTCCAGGGCGGACGCTGTGAGGACGGCCAGGGCGGCACCCTGCAGCACCAGCACCCCGGCGGCGTCGGTGATGACACCGCGGGGTGCCCGACCCCTGGCCTCGGCCAGCAGGGGGAAAGCCAGTTGCAGCCCCAGCACCAGCACGGCCAGCGAAGCGCCCGTGATGTCCTCGCCGCCGAGCAGCATCGGACCGCTCTCCTGCCGGAGCTGGTGGAAGCCGGTCAGGGCCAGAAGGGTGCCGGTCCCCCGGGCCATCCACCAGTAGCCCCAGCGCTGCTGGCGCCGGCCGCGGCGCAGCGCCGTTGCCACGAGGTAGAGCAGCGTCAGGGCGAGGCTGATGTTGCCGCTGCGGAGCGAGACTGCGGTAAACGCCAGGCCGGCCAGCGCCGCCGCCATGCCCAGGGGCAGCAGTTCACGGACGCTGGGCCGCCACGCAGATCCTGCCGCGGCTTCCCCGGCGGTGGCCCAGCCGATGCCAAGGGATGTGAGGAGCTGGAGCACCACAGCGGCACCGGCCAGTGTTCCCCCGGGCGTCTCGTCCTGGAACGCCAGTGCGGCGAGGGCGGGGAGCCCCGCGAGGGAAAATGCTGCCAGGCTCGCGTCCGGGGCCAGCGAAGGAACACCCGTCCGGACAAGGCCTGCCGTGGCGAGTTGCTGCAGCACCAGTGCCAGCAGGAATGCGGAGAGCACCGGCACGGAGCCGGAACCGCTGCCGGTCACGGCCGCCACCACCGCAGGCACGGCCACCGTGACCGCGATGCGGGCGGCGAGAACGAAATGCGGCCGCAGGGGCTCCATCCGGGGCAAAGAGCGCACAACCCAGAACAGTGCGACCAGCAGCAGCAACCCGACCGGGGTCCAGTTGCCGGCGCGGTCGCCGAACGCGGCAGCCAGCATCAGAGCGGGCACCGGCGCCCACTCCGCCACCCCGCCCAGTCCCACTGCCAGGGCCATGCCGGTGAGCAACGCCAGGACCAGCGGCACCCATACGGGCACGTCGACGGTCGGATCGACGGCGGCAGGGAACAGGGTCGCCGCGCCCCACAACAGGGTCAGGAGCAGCTGCAGCCCGAACGTGCCGAGGGCGTCCGACCGCTGTCGTTCAGCGGACCCCAGCAGCGCGGGCGGGACCACATTCAGCCCCGACGCCAGAAGCACGGACTGGAGGGCTGCCAGCGCGACGCCGGTCAGCAGCGCCCACGGCAGGCTCTCACTGGCAGCCCATGTTCCGGCCGCGGCCGCCACAGTGAGGCTCACCCGCGCCCCGTAGTACTGGGCGATGCGGAACCGGCTTTGTGAAACGGCGGCCATCAACGCGAAGTAGGCGCCACAGAGGAACATGATGAACGCGTACTCGCCCTTGCCGAGCAGCAGCGGCACGATGGTGACGGCCACCGCGACGGCGGGAACCATAAAGGGGTGCAGGTTCATCAGCGGTTTGAGGAACACGGCAGGCATCCAGCGCGGACGCGTCAGTGCCAGCAGCGCCAAGAGGACCGCGATGCCGATCAGGGAGGCGAAGTACCAGGCCAGTGCCCCGCCGAGGACCGAAATCCCGGACCACGCCGTCGACACGACGAACGTCGCCGACAGGTAGGCGAGGATCTTGCTGTCCATCCTGACGGCGGCGGCAACATAGGCCACGGTCCCGATGAACGATGTGACCAGCCAGGCGCCCGCGGCGTCATGCAGGAGGAAGCTGTACAGGGCCAGGCCGGCCACCGGGATCAGGGCCAGCCCGGTTCCGGCGAACGCAACGGCCGCGGGCCTAAGCCGCGGGGCCCTCGTGTGCAGGACCAGTCCCCCGGCATAGAACAGCGCCGTGATGGCGAGGACGCCGGCGAAGCGGAGGACCTCCGGCAGGGATGTGCCGACGAACAGGGCACCGGCAGCCACCAGCAGGAGGCTGGCGACATAGAGGGTGATGTTGATGTTCTGCCGGTCCCGTTTCTCCTTGCGGGCGGCCCGGTGGGCGGCGGACTCTTGCGGAACGGCGGGGTGTGCGGGCCGCTGGGGCGCGGACTGGGGCCGGAGCTGTTCGTGCGGTGCGTTCCCGGCCGTCGGTACCGGGTGGTAGTCGCGGGAACCACCGGGCCGCGGCTGGACTGAAGACTTGCCTGCGGGCGGGACTCCCGGCTGGACCTCCCCCTGGACTGGGGATCCGGGCGGGGCCGGCAGGCTTGGTCCCGGCAGCGGCTGGGGAGTTCCAGGAGCGGGAAGGAGGGGCTTCGCCACGAGCTCACGGGCGGACTGGCAGTCCCTCCACCCCTCGAGGTGACCCGCCCGGAAACCGGCCGCGAACGCCCCGCTGCTCACCGCGGCACTACGACGGCGTTCCCGCGCACTCCCCGTGCGGATGCCCACCAGGAATGCGCCTGCCAACAGCAAAAGGACCAGGAGGGTGGGGACGGTCGTCGGCATAGCGGGATCCTTCATGTCGCCGGCTGTCCGGACCCGCCCAGCCTCAATAACTCCAATGACTAGATGAAATATAGCACCAGCGGAGGCTCAGCGAAGGGTTTTCCACAGGGCCCGCTCCCACGGCCGGGGATCCTCCACAACCCGGGAGTCGGCGTCGAATCGCATCGTGGCCCTCCGGTCGGGGTCATAGCTGGGCCAGCCGGGGTCTCCTGTGGCAGCGAAAGCGAGCCACGCGGCGTGCATCGTGTGCGCAAGCTGCTGCGGTGGGTCGTTTCCCAGCAGCGGACCGAAGAGCGGCGCGTCCGTGGCAGCAGTATCGAAGACGAACGGAACCTCGAGCGCGTGCACTGCGCCGAGACCCGGCGAGGCCCAGGCGAACTCGTACATGTAGGTGCCCGAGGTGGTGGTGGAGTTCGCGTGCGCGTCGGCCAGGCGTATGGCGGGGATCCGCATCCACCAGTCCGTCTGCACCGCGGCCAGCAGATCACCGGGAACCGCCCCGGGGTACCTCGCCCGGTAGGCGGCCAGGGCCGGCCCGGCCGTCAGCCCGTAGGCCGCCAGGGACTGATAGCCGTAGACGCGGACCGGACCGGACAGCATCTCGTCCGTAATGCCTGCCAGCGCGCCGCTAACGAACAGAAACAGCCGCCAGTCGTCGGTATTCGTGCCGACGATGACGTCCACCTGCCTCCCGGATCCGGCGGCGATCCGCTCGATCGGCGGGCCGGGCAGGACGTCGCCGTCGATCACCGGCTGCCACGGCATAACGCTCGCCACCACGGCCTTGCCCCATCGTTCCGGGTCCGGGTCGGCGAGCAGCTCGCCCTTCAGCTCCGCCTGCGCCGCCAGCAGACGCTGGACCCCGACGCCGGCGATCGCCTCACGCGTAGCTGCCACCCCCAGCTTTCCGGCCAGGTACCCGGCGATGCGCAGCGCGTCCGCGGCCGGCGTTACCTGATGGGCTGCGCCGCTCTGCAGGATCGCCCGCTGGAACAAGCCTTCGGCGCGGGGCATCGAGAGCAGCATGCCGATGCTCATCGCCCCTGCGGACTCGCCGAAGACTGTCACGTTGCCGGGGTCCCCGCCGAAGGCAGAGATGTTCTCCCGCACCCACTGCAGCGCAGCCACTTGGTCGAGCAGGCCGAGGTTCGCGATTCCGTCGCCGAGATACAGGAACCCCTCCGCGCCCGGACGCCAGTTGACGACGACGCAGACCACCCCGTCCCGGGCGAAGCGGCTCCCGTCGTAGGCCGCCGTCGAGCTGATCTCAAACATTCCGCCCTGGACCCACACCATCACCGGCAAGTTGGCCCCGCCGGGCTCCGGCGTCCAGATGTTGAGGTTCAGGCACTCCCCGGACGGAGCGGCGCGCTCCACTTCCGCAAAGGCATTGACTACTTCCGACCAGTCCTCTGAAGCCCCCGTGGACGGACCGCCCATGGATGGCGGCGCCACCTGCGGGGGCTCCGGCCCAAGCCTCGTGGCGTTCCGGACACCGGACCAACCCAACGCAGGCTGTGGCGGCCGGAGACGGTTGGCGCCGATCGGCGGCGCTGCATACGGGACCCCGAGGAAGGTGTGCACCCCATTGGCGAAGCTGCCCTGCAGTTCCCCCTGGGTCGTCGTGACCGACACGTTCATCACACCATCGTGGAACCTGTGGCGGGGGCAGGTAAGGGGCGTTGGTCCCGAGGCCCGCGGATGTGCAGGACAGACAAAAAAGAACAGCCCCGCTGCGAGTGCAGCGGGGCTGTTCCTACGTCACGGGGGCCGTCAGACGGCCAACCCGATCAGAGATCTAACAAAGACCAGCAAGTACTACTTGAGGATCTTGGTAACGCGTCCCGAACCAACGGTGCGGCCGCCTTCGCGGATAGCGAAGCCGAGGCCCTCTTCCATGGCGATGGGCTGGATGAGCGCAACGGTCATCTCAGTGTTGTCGCCAGGCATAACCATTTCCGTGCCTTCCGGCAGGGTGATAACGCCGGTTACGTCCGTGGTGCGGAAGTAGAACTGCGGGCGGTAGTTGGAGTAGAACGGGTTGTGACGCCCGCCTTCGTCCTTGGAGAGGATGTAGACGTTAGCCTCGAAGTCGGTGTGCGGGGTGATGGAACCCGGCTTGACGACAACCTGGCCACGCTCGACATCGTCGCGCTTCAGACCGCGGAGCAGGAGGCCACAGTTCTCGCCGGCCCATGCTTCGTCGAGCTGCTTGTGGAACATCTCGATACCGGTAACCGTGGTCTTCTGGACCGGGCGGATGCCGACGATCTCGACCTCGGAGTTGATGGCGAGGGTTCCACGCTCGGCGCGGCCCGTAACAACGGTGCCACGGCCGGTGATCGTGAAGACATCTTCGATCGGCATCAGGAACGGCTTGTCACGGTCACGTACGGGGTCCGGAACGGACTCGTCGACAGCTTCCATGAGGTCCTCGACGGACTTGACCCAAACCGGGTCGCCTTCGAGAGCCTTCAGACCGGAGACGCGGACAACCGGAGCTTCATCGCCATCGAAGCCCTGAGCCGAAAGCAGCTCGCGAACTTCCATTTCGACGAGGTCGAGGAGCTCTTCGTCGTCGACCATGTCCGACTTGTTCAGTGCGACCAGCAGGTAGGGGACACCAACCTGGCGGGCGAGCAGGACGTGCTCGCGGGTCTGAGCCATCGGGCCGTCAGTGGCGGCAACCACGAGGATTGCACCGTCCATCTGTGCAGCACCGGTGATCATGTTCTTGATGTAGTCAGCGTGACCCGGGGCGTCTACGTGTGCGTAGTGGCGCTTCTCGGTCTGGTACTCAACGTGGGAGATGTTGATGGTAATGCCGCGCTGACGCTCTTCGGGAGCAGAGTCAATGGACGCGAAGTCGCGCTGCTCGTTGAGTGTCGGGTACTTGTCGTACAGCACCTTGGAAATCGCGGCCGTCAACGTCGTCTTACCGTGGTCAACGTGACCAATGGTGCCGATGTTAACGTGCGGCTTAGTCCGCTCGAACTTTGCCTTTGCCACAGGTTCCTCCTAGAACGTTTTCAAATGACTTACCCTTCGACCGCGCTTGTCGCGGCGAAACTTCAGTAAGTCTACTTGGGGGGCTTTGGATTGATGAAATTGCAGATTCAGGAACTAATACTAGTCCCTCGAGTCTGTCGGTGCAGATGGCCGGTCCAGGCTTGACCGAAAGGCGAGGCCGGAACCGGCCACCTGCACCAGGTGAGTCTCCGATGTCGGAGAAGCACCCGAGTTTGTTGCTGCGACAGTCGTGGAGACTACTCGCCGCGGTTCTTCTGGATGATCTCGTCGGCGTACGCCTTCGGGACCTCGGCGTAGCTGTGGAAAGTCATGGAGTACACAGCGCGGCCCTGGGTCTTGGAACGCAGGTCACCGATGTAGCCGAACATGCCGGACAGCGGGACGTGCGCACGGATGACCTTGACGCCCTGTGCATCTTCCATGGACTGCATCTGGCCACGGCGGGAGTTGAGGTCACCGATAACTTCACCCATGTATTCCTCAGGGGTGCGGACCTCGACATCCATCAGCGGTTCGAGCAGGACAGGGTTCGCCTTGCGTGCGGCTTCCTTGAAAGCCATACGGCCGGCGATCTTGAACGCCATTTCCGAGGAGTCAACATCGTGGTACGCGCCGTCAATCAGCGTGGCCTTGATGCCGACAACCGGGTAGCCAGCCAGGACGCCGTCGTTCAGCGCATCCTGGATACCGGCGTCAACCGACGGGATGTATTCGCGCGGAATACGTCCACCGGTGACCTTGTTCGAGAACTCGTACATCTCGCCATCGGACGTGTCCAGCGGCTCGATCGCAATCTGGATCTTTGCGAACTGGCCGGAACCACCGGTCTGCTTCTTGTGCGTGTAGTCGTGACGCTCTACAGCACGCTTGATGGTTTCGCGGTACGCAACCTGGGGCTTGCCCACGTTTGCCTCGACCTTGAATTCGCGGCGCATGCGGTCCACCAGGATGTCCAGGTGGAGCTCGCCCATGCCGGCGATGATCGTCTGGCCGGTGTCTTCGTTGAGGGAGACCTGGAAGGTCGGGTCCTCAGCGGAGAGCTTCTGGATGGCCGTGGAGAGCTTCTCCTGGTCACCCTTGGTGTTCGGCTCGATCGCAACAGAGATCACGGGCTCCGGGAAGCTCATGGACTCGAGGACGATCTGGTTGCTGGAGTCGCACAGGGTGTCACCCGTGGTCGTATCCTTCAGACCGATCGCTGCGTAGATGTGGCCGGCGGTAGCGCCGTCAACCGGCATTTCCTTGTTGGCGTGCATCTGGAACAGCTTGCCGATGCGCTCCTTCTTGCCCTTGGTGGAGTTGACCACCTGCGCGCCTGCTTCCACGTGACCGGAGTACACGCGGATGAAGGTGAGCTGACCGAAGAACGGGTGCGTGGCAATCTTGAACGCCAGGGCCGAGAACGGCTCTTCGGAAGACGGCTTGCGCGTCAGTTCCTTCTCTTCGTCGCGGGGATCGTGACCGATCATCGGGGGGACGTCGAGCGGGTTCGGCAGGTAGTCCACGACGGCGTCAAGCATCGGCTGAACGCCGCGGTTCTTGAACGCGGAGCCACAGAAGACCGGGTAGAGCTCGGAGTTGATCGTCATCTTGCGGATGCCGGCCTTGAGCTCGTCCTCGGAGATTTCTTCGCCTTCGAGGTACTTCTCCATGAGCTCTTCGGAGGACTCGGCAACGGTCTCAACGAGCGTTGCGCGGTACTCTTCAGCCTTTTCCTTGAGGTCAGCCGGGATCTCCTGGATTTCGTACTTGGCACCCATGGTGACGTCACCCTTGGAGTCGCCGGGCCAGACCAGTGCACGCATGTAGAGCAGGTCGACGACGCCGATGAAGTCGTTCTCGGCGCCGATCGGCAGCTGCATGACGAGCGGCTTGGCACCGAGGCGGCTGATGATGGTGTCGACGGTGAAGTAGAAGTCAGCGCCGAGCTTGTCCATCTTGTTGACGAAGCAGATGCGCGGGACGTTGTACTTGTCGGCCTGGCGCCAAACAGTCTCAGACTGCGGCTCCACGCCTTCCTTGCCATCGAACACGGCAACTGCACCGTCGAGGACGCGCAGGGAGCGCTCAACCTCAACCGTGAAGTCCACGTGGCCGGGGGTGTCAATGATGTTGATCTGGTTGTTTTCCCAGAAGCAGGTCACGGCGGCAGACGTGATGGTGATGCCGCGTTCCTTTTCCTGTTCCATCCAGTCAGTCGTCGAAGCGCCGTCGTGCGTTTCGCCGATCTTGTGGTTCACACCCGTGTAGAACAGGATGCGCTCGGTAGTAGTGGTCTTGCCGGCATCAATGTGGGCCATGATGCCGATATTGCGGACCTTGCTAAGGTCGGTAAGCACGTCCTGTGCCACGGTGTCTCCCTTTCGGATGGACTGCACGTTCGCCGCCGGCTCTGTTGAGCCGGCGGCGTCCGGGAAGTATTACCAGCGGTAGTGTGCGAAGGCCTTGTTGGACTCGGCCATCTTGTGGGTGTCTTCGCGACGCTTCACAGCGGCACCGAGACCGTTGGAGGCATCCAGAATTTCGTTCTGGAGGCGCTCGGTCATGGTCTTCTCGCGGCGGGCCTTGGAGTAGCCAACCAGCCAGCGCAGAGCGAGGGCAGTGGAGCGACCCGGCTTGACCTCAACCGGAACCTGGTAGGTGGCGCCACCGACGCGGCGGGAGCGGACCTCGAGGGAAGGCTTGACGTTCTCCATGGCCTTCTTGAGGGCTGCAACCGGGTCGCCGCCGGACTTGGCACGAGCACCTTCGAGTGCACCGTAGACGATGCGCTCGGCGGTGGACTTCTTGCCGTCAACGAGCACCTTGTTGATCAGCTGGGTGACCAGCGGGGAGCCGTAAACGGGATCTAGAACTAGCGGCCGCTTGGGGGCCGGACCCTTGCGAGGCATATTACTTCTTCTCCATCTTTGCGCCGTAGCGGCTACGAGCCTGCTTACGGTTCTTGACACCCTGGGTATCGAGGGCGCCACGGACGATCTTGTAGCGGACACCCGGAAGGTCCTTAACGCGGCCGCCACGGACGAGCACAATGGAGTGCTCCTGCAGGTTGTGGCCTACACCGGGGATGTAAGCGGTGACTTCAACGCCACCGTTGAGGCGCACGCGTGCAACCTTACGCAGAGCCGAGTTCGGCTTCTTCGGGGTCGTCGTGTACACGCGGGTGCAAACACCGCGGCGCATCGGGCTGCCGTTAAGCGCGGGAGCCTTGGTCTTCTTGACCTTAGGCGTGCGGCCCTTGCGGACCAGCTGGTTAATCGTAGGCACTCTCGTGTTCTCCGTTTTATCCGGAGCGGCCGTTGGCAGCCGCTCTCTTGTCGCTGCGCCCCGCCGCTCGAGCTTTGAAGTTCTCTCCAGAGCAGCTGAGGCGAAGCCTTAATAGTCGGACCGCACGCCGGGATCCGCGGACTTCCATCCTGAATTGCCCCTAGGCATGCGAAAATGTGGCATACGTTGCACAGAAACCCTGCAAACCGGAAACGTCGTCCTGGTTGAACCTATTGGCTACAACCGGCGCACTCATCCACTGCCACAATAACAATTAGTCTCAAGTCTAACACGGACGGGTCCCAGCCCTTAATCGGAGCGGAACCAAGCCCCTCCTCCCCCATCGATTGCTCCCCACCGGCCCAACGCCGTTTGGGGCGTGGGAGCGGTCGAGGGGTTAAACGGGGATGGTCCCCCACCTTGCGGTGGGGGACCATCCCTTTGGAGAGCTATCCGTTAGCGGAAGTCGCTGCCCAGGTCGTAGTCATCCAGCGGGATGGCGTGGAACTCAGGAGCTCCGTCGCCGCCCAGGGAATCGTAGGAGAAGTCACTGAACGCGCTGGGGCCGGTGAACAGGTTGGCCTTTGCTTCTTCAGTGGGCTCCACGGTGACCTCGGTGTAGCGCGGGAGACCCGTGCCGGCCGGGATGAGCTTACCGATGATGACGTTTTCCTTGAGGCCGAGCAGCGGATCGCTCTTGCCTTCCATGGCCGCCTGCGTCAGGACGCGGGTGGTCTCCTGGAAGGAAGCTGCGGACAGCCAGGACTCGGTCGCCAGGGACGCCTTCGTGATGCCCATGAGCTCGGGACGGCCGGAAGCCGGCGTCTTGCCCTCGGACACAACACGGCGGTTGGCATCTTCGAAGCGGCTGCGCTCGGCGAGCTCGCCGGGCAGCAGGTCCGATTCGCCGGACTCGATGACCGTGACGCGGCGCAGCATCTGGCGGACGATAACCTCGACGTGCTTGTCGTGGATACCGATTCCCTGGCTGCGGTACACGCCCTGGACCTCGTCCACCAGGAACTTCTGCGCGGCACGGGGGCCCATGATGCGCAGAACCTGCTTGGGGTCGACCGGGCCGTTGATGAGCTTCTGGCCGACGCTGACGTGCTCGCCGTCTTCAATGAGAAGACGTGAACGGCGCAGGACCGGGTAAGCGATCTCTTCGGATCCGTCATCCGGGGTGATGACCAGGCGCATCTGGCGCTCGGACTCTTCGATGGTGATGCGGCCGGCTGCTTCAGCAATCGGTGCGACACCCTTCGGAGTACGGGCTTCGAAGAGCTCCTGGATACGGGGCAGACCCTGGGTGATGTCGTCGCCACCGCTGGAGGAAACAGCACCACCGGTGTGGAACGTACGCATGGTCAGCTGGGTACCCGGCTCACCGATGGACTGTGCGGCGATGATGCCGACTGCCTCACCGATGTCGACGGTCTTGCCCGTGGCCAGCGAACGGCCGTAGCACAGGGCGCAGGTGCCGACGCTGGACTCACAGGTGAGTACGGAGCGGACCTTGACCTCGGTGATGCCGGCCGCGAACAGTTCGGCAATGACGACGTCGCCGCAGTCGGTGCCGCCTGCTGCCAGGACCTTGCCCTTGGCGTCAACGACATCCACGGCCAGGGTACGGGCGTACGCGCTGTTCTCGACGTTCTCGTCCAGGACCAGCTCGCCGTTGGAGTCTGCGACGGCGATGGCGGTCATGAGACCGCGCTCGGTGCCGCAGTCCTCTTCGCGGACGATGACGTCCTGCGACACGTCCACCAGGCGACGGGTCAGGTAACCCGAGTTGGCGGTACGCAGCGCGGTGTCAGCAAGACCCTTACGGGCACCGTGCGTGGCGATGAAGTATTCCAGCACCGACAGGCCCTCGCGGTAGGAGGACTTGATCGGACGCGGGATGATCTCACCCTTAGGGTTGGCCACCAGGCCACGGATACCCGCAATCTGGCGGACCTGCATCCAGTTACCACGTGCACCGGAGGACACCATGCGGTTGATGGTGTTCATCGGGGAGAGGCTGTCACGCATCGCCTGGGCGATTTCGTTCGTAGCCTTGTTCCAGATTTCGATCAGTTCCTGGCGACGCTCGTCGTCGTCGATCAGGCCCTTGTCGTACTGGCCCTGGATCTTGGCAGCCATGGTCTCGTAGCCGGCGAGGATCCGCGGCTTGTCCTGGGGCACCTCGATGTCGGAGATGGCGACGGTGACGCCGGACCGGGTGGCCCAGTAGAAACCGGCATCCTTCAGGTTGTCCAGCGTCGCCGCCGTGACCACCTTCGGGTAGCGCTCGGCGAGGTCGTTGACGATCCGGGACAGTTCGCCCTTGTCAGCAACATCCTCAACCCACGGGTAGTCCTCGGGCAGGGTCTCGTTGAAGAGGACCTGGCCCAGGGAGGTCTGGACGAGCACGGTCTGACCCGGCTCCCAGCCTTCCGGAGCTTCCCAGCCGGCGTAAGGGACAAAGCCCTCAAGACGGATCTTGACCTGGGAGTTCAGGTGCAGCTCGTGCAGGTCGTACGCCATGATGGCTTCCGAGACGGAGGAGAAGATCCGGCCCTCGCCAGCTGAACCGACACGCTTGGTGGTCAGGTGGTAGAGGCCGATGATCATATCCTGCGAAGGCAGCGTCACCGGGCGGCCGTCAGACGGCTTCAGGATGTTGTTCGAGGACAGCATCAGGATGCGGGCTTCAGCCTGGGCTTCGGGGCTCAGCGGCAGGTGAACTGCCATCTGGTCGCCGTCGAAGTCGGCGTTGAAGGCGCCACAAACCAGCGGGTGAAGCTGGATTGCCTTGCCTTCAACAAGCTGCGGTTCGAACGCCTGGATGCCGAGACGGTGCAGGGTAGGTGCACGGTTCAGCAGCACGGGGTGCTCGGTGATGATCTCTTCGAGAACATCCCAGACCTGCGGGCGGTAGCGCTCGACCATACGCTTGGCCGACTTGATGTTCTGCGCGTGGTTGAGGTCAACCAGGCGCTTCATCACGAACGGCTTGAAGAGCTCCAGCGCCATCTGCTTCGGCAGGCCACACTGGTGCAGCTTCAGCTGCGGGCCGACGACGATAACCGAACGGCCGGAGTAGTCAACGCGCTTACCCAGAAGGTTCTGGCGGAAACGGCCCTGCTTGCCCTTGAGCATGTCGCTCAGGGACTTCAGCGGACGGTTGCCCGGTCCGGTGACCGGACGGCCGCGGCGGCCGTTGTCGAAGAGGCTGTCAACAGCTTCCTGAAGCATGCGCTTCTCGTTGTTGACGATGATCTCCGGAGCACCGAGATCAAGCAGGCGCTTGAGGCGGTTGTTGCGGTTGATCACGCGGCGGTAGAGGTCGTTGAGGTCGGAGGTCGCGAAGCGGCCACCGTCCAGCTGGACCATCGGGCGCAGTTCCGGCGGGATCACCGGGACGGCGTCCAGCACCATGCCGAGCGGGCTGTTGTTGGTGGTCAGGAACGCGTTGACCACCTTGAGCCGCTTCAGGGCGCGGGTCTTGCGCTGGCCCTTGCCGTTGGCGATGATGTCGCGGAGCATGTCCGATTCGGCCTGCATGTCGAAGTTCTCAAGACGCTTCTTGATGGCCTCGGCACCCATGGAGCCTTCGAAGTACATGCCGTAGCGGTCGCGCAGTTCGCGGTACAGGCCTTCGTCACCTTCGAGGTCAGCGACCTTGAGGTTCTTGAAGCGGTCCCAGACCTGCTCGAGGCGCTCGATCTCAGCATCCGCGCGCTTGCGGACGTTGGCCATCTGGCGGTCAGCGGAGTCGCGGGCCTTCTTCTTGTCGGCAGCCTTGGCGCCTTCGCCTTCGAGACGGGCAAGCTCGTTCTCAAGGTCGCGGGCGATCGTGGCGATGTCCGAGTCGCGGTTGTCGATCAGCTGCTTCTTCTCGATATCGTGCTCAACCTGGAGGTTGGGCAGTTCTTCGTGGCGGCTGTCGGCGTCGACGCTCGTGATCATGTAGGCGGCGAAGTAGATGACCTTTTCGAGGTCCTTCGGTGCCAGGTCAAGGAGGTAGCCCAGGCGGGACGGAACACCCTTGAAGTACCAGATGTGCGTGACCGGGGCGGCCAGCTCGATGTGGCCCATGCGCTCACGGCGGACCTTTGCGCGGGTGACCTCAACGCCACACCGCTCGCAGATGATGCCCTTGAAGCGCACGCGCTTGTACTTGCCGCAGTAGCATTCCCAGTCGCGGGACGGGCCGAAGATCTTCTCGCAGAAGAGGCCGTCCTTCTCGGGCTTGAGCGTGCGGTAGTTGATGGTTTCCGGCTTCTTAACCTCGCCGTAAGACCAGCCACGGATGTCTTCCGCGGTGGCGAGGCCGATCTGCATGAGGCCGAAGGAGGATTCGCTGGACATATGGTCCCTGTTCTCTCTTGTTCTCTAAATTCTGAAGTCTTGGGTTACGGGAAGGGGTCGAGAGGCCCAGAGAAAAGTCAGCGCGGCGGGGCCGACTGCTTTTCTCCGGGCGCTCTGCTAGACCTCTTCTACGGAACTGGGCTCTGCACGAGACAGATCGATGCCCAGTTCTTCCGCAGCCGTGAAGACTGCGTCATCAGAGTCACGCATTTCAATTGTGGTTCCGTCCGTGGAAAGAACTTCCACGTTCAGGCACAGCGACTGCATTTCCTTGATCAAGACCTTGAAGGACTCAGGAACGCCCGGCTCCGGGATGTTCTCGCCCTTGACGATGGCTTCGTAGACCTTCACACGACCATGGATGTCATCCGACTTGATCGTGAGGAGCTCCTGGAGCGTGTAGGCGGCGCCGTAAGCTTCGAGCGCCCACACTTCCATTTCACCGAAGCGCTGGCCACCGAACTGTGCCTTACCACCCAGCGGCTGCTGCGTGATCATGGAGTACGGGCCGGTGGAGCGCGCGTGGATCTTGTCGTCCACCAGGTGGTGGAGCTTCAGGATGTACATGTAGCCGACCGAGATCGGATCCGGGAACGGCTCGCCGGAGCGGCCGTCGAACAGACGGGTCTTGCCTGAGGAGTTGATCAGGCGGACGCCGTCGCGGGTGACGTTGGTGGAGTCGAGGAGACCAGTGATTTCCTCTTCACGCGCACCGTCGAAGACCGGCGTTGCAACAGTGGTCGAGCCACTCTCGCGCGGCAGGTTCGGCAGCTGCTTGACCCACTCGGGCTCGCCTTCGATCTTCCAGCCGGTCTTGGCAACCCAGCCGAGGTGCGTTTCCAGCACCTGGCCGACGTTCATACGGCCCGGGACACCCAGCGGGTTCAGGACGATATCAACGGGGGTACCGTCGGCAAGGAAGGGCATGTCCTCGATCGGGAGGATCTTGGAGATGACGCCCTTGTTGCCGTGACGGCCGGCGAGCTTGTCGCCGTCGGTGATCTTGCGCTTGGCGGCGACGTAGACGCGGACCAGCTGGTTGACGCCCGGGGGCAGCTCGTCGTCGTTGTCACGGTCGAAGACGCGGACGCCGATGACGGTGCCGGACTCGCCGTGCGGAACCTTCAGGGACGTGTCGCGCACTTCGCGGGACTTCTCACCGAAGATGGCGCGCAGCAGGCGCTCTTCCGGGGTCAGCTCGGTCTCGCCCTTGGGCGTGACCTTTCCGACCAGGATGTCGCCGGCTTCAACCTCGGCACCGATGTGGATGATGCCGCGCTCGTCCAGGCCTGCCAGGACTTCCTCCGACACGTTCGGGATGTCACGGGTGATTTCCTCGGCACCAAGCTTGGTGTCGCGGGCATCGATCTCGTGCTCCTCGATGTGGATGGAGGAAAGAACGTCCTCAGCCACAATGCGCTGGGACAGGATGATGGCATCCTCGAAGTTATGGCCTTCCCATGACATGAATGCCACGAGCAGGTTCTTGCCGAGGGCCAGTTCGCCCTGGTCCGTTGCCGGGCCGTCAGCGATGATGCCGCCAACTTCCAGGCGCTGGCCTTCGCTCACCAGAACGCGGTGGTTGTAGCAGTTGCCCTGGTTGGAGCGGGCGAACTTGTTGATCCGGTAGTTGGTTTCCGTACCGTCGTCGTTGAGCATGATGACCAGCTCAGCGGAGACCTCGGTGACCACACCTGCCTTCTTCGCGATGACAACGTCACCGGCGTCGACTGCAGCGGCGCGCTCCATGCCGGTGCCGACGAACGGCGCCTCGGAACGGACCAGCGGCACGGCCTGGCGCTGCATGTTGGCACCCATGAGTGCGCGGTTTGCATCGTCATGCTCGAGGAACGGGATCAGGGCCGTAGCCACGGACACCATCTGGCGCGGGGAAACGTCCATGAACTCGACGTCGGCGGCGGGAACCAGCACGGGCTCGCCTCCACCACCGCGGGCACGGACGAGGACGGTCTCTTCGGCGAACTTCTTGTTCGCGTCGAGCGGAGCGTTGGCCTGAGCAATCAGGACCTCTGCCTCGTCGTCGGCGGTGAGGTACTGGACCTCATCGGAGACAACACCCTCGGCCACGAGGCGGTATGGGGTCTCGATGAAGCCGAACGGGTTGATGCGTCCGTAGGAAGCCAGCGAACCGATCAGACCAATGTTCGGGCCTTCAGGAGTTTCGATGGGGCACATACGTCCGTAGTGGGACGGGTGGACGTCTCGGACTTCCATGCCTGCACGGTCACGGGACAGACCACCCGGGCCAAGCGCCGACAGACGGCGCTTGTGGGTCAGACCCGACAGCGGGTTGTTCTGGTCCATGAACTGGGACAGCTGGGAGGTTCCGAAGAACTCCTTGATGGCTGCCACGACGGGGCGGATGTTGATCAGTGTCTGCGGCGTGATGGCCTCGACGTCCTGGGTCGTCATACGCTCGCGGACAACGCGCTCCATGCGGGACAGGCCGGTGCGGACCTGGTTCTCGATGAGCTCGCCGACGGCGCGGATGCGGCGGTTGCCGAAGTGGTCGATGTCATCGATCTCAACGCGCAGCTCGTGGTCCTGGCCGTCGCGCTTGCCCGTGAGGGTCTTCTCACCGGCGTGCAGGGCAACCAGGAACTTGATCATGGCGACGATGTCTTCAACGTGCAGGACAGACGCTTCCTTGTCGCCAAGGGAGCGGTCGATGCCGAGCTTGCGGTTGATCTTGTAGCGGCCAACCTTGGCCAGATCGTAGCGCTTGGAGTTGAAGTACAGGTTGTCCAGCAGGGACTGGGCAGCCTCGACCGTGGGCGGCTCGCCCGGTCGCAGCTTCCGGTAGATGTCCAGCAAGGCGTCTTCGCGGGTTTCGGTGGCGTCCTTCTCCAGCGTTGCGCGCATGGAGTCGTACTGGCCGAACTCTTCGAGGATCTGGCCTTCGGTCCAGCCGAGGGCCTTCAGCAGCACCGTGACGGACTGCTTGCGCTTGCGGTCGAGGCGAACGCCGACCTGGTCGCGCTTGTCGATTTCGAGTTCGAACCAAGCGCCGCGGGACGGGATGATCTTCGCGGTGAAGATGTCCTTGTCGCTGGTCTTGTCGGCGGTGCGCTCAAAGTAGGCGCCCGGGGAGCGGACCAGCTGGGAGACAACGACACGCTCGGTGCCGTTGACGACGAAGGTGCCCTTCTCGGTCATCAGCGGGAAGTCACCCATAAACACGGTCTGCTGCTTTATTTCGCCCGTGTTGTTGTTCATGAATTCGGCCTTGACGTACAGCGGAGCCGAGTACGTTGCGTCCCGGTCCTTGCACTCAGCCATGGTGTACTTCGGATCAGCGAACTCCGGCTCGGAGAAGCTCAGGGACATGGTGCCCTGGAAATCCTCGATCGGGGAGATCTCTTCAAAGATGTCGGACAGACCCGAGGAGGTGGCGACGCTGAGGTCGCCTTCTTCGACGGCCTTGGCTACGCGTGCCTGCCAGCGTTCGTTACCGACCAGCCAGTCAAAGCTGTCGGTTTGCAGGGCAAGCAGATTCGGAACGTCAAGCGGTTCGTGAATCTTTGCGAATGAGAGCCGGCGGGTTGCACCGTCGGTGCTGTCGGCATTGATAGCGGTAGCGTTGTTTACATTAGAGGTGCTCGAGGCGACCAAGAGGGATCCTTCCACAGACCTTCAGGCGTTGTCAGATCTCCCCCGCTATGCACCCTGCGAAAGTGACTCCGCAGTGCTACCAGTCCGGTTCCGCTATATGACCCGGGACCCGCGGCTGACCATGATGGTGCCGTTGTTGACGGCACATTGATGGCGCAGCAGCCAGGCTAAGCCCACCGCTATATGAAGGCTGAAGGTAAACAGGGAAGACGCAAATATCTACGATACGGCAAAGCAACCTACTTGTCTACCCCACTTCGCCCGGGATTGCAAGCAGTGGGCATGACTCCCGGATCGGGTATACGGCGCGGGGATACCGCGGCCGCGAGGCAGCAGGTGCCGCAGCAGGTCTGCCAACGCAACAGGCGCCAAATGGCTCCGTGACAGGGGTCACGATAACCTTGCAGTACATCGTCAAAGATCGGAAGAGATAACCATGAGCAACTCTGCAGACAACAATGATGTTGTCATCCTCGCCGCCGCCCGCACTCCGCAGGGCCGCCTCAACGGCCAGCTCGCCAGCTTCACGGCGGTGGAGCTCGGCGCCCACGCCATCCGGGCAGCCCTGGCCGCCAGCGGAGTGAAGGCCGAGCAGGTGGACTCGGTGATCATGGGCCAGGTGCTGCAGGCCGGGGCTGGCCAGAACCCCGCCCGCCAGAGCGCCATCGGCGCCGGCATCGGCTGGAACGTCCCCACCGTCACCATCAACAAGGTCTGCCTGTCCGGGCTGACCGCGGTGATCGACGCCGCCCGGATGATCCGCAGCGGCGACGCCACGGTGGTCGTCGCCGGGGGCCAGGAGTCCATGACCCGCGCACCGCATATCCTCCCCGGCTCCCGGCAGGGCTGGACCTACGGCTCCATCCAGGCGCTCGATGTCGCAGCCCATGACGGGCTGACCGACGCCTTCGACGGGCAGTCCATGGGACTGTCCACCGAGAGCAAGAACCTCACGCTGGGCATTGACCGCACATCCCAGGACGAGGTGGCGGCAGCGTCCCACCAGCGCGCTGCCCGCGCCGCCAAAGACGGGGTGTTCGACGGCGAAATCGCCCCGATCAGCGTCAAGCAGCGCAAGGGCGACCCGATCACCCTGGCCGCGGACGAAGGAATCCGGCCGGACACCACCGTGGGCTCGCTCGCCGGCCTGCGGGCGGCGTTCGTCACGGACGGCACCATCACCGCCGGCAACTCCTCTCCCCTGTCCGACGGCGCCTCTGCGCTCGTGCTCAGCTCGCGGAAGTTCGCCGAGGACAACGGCCTCGAGTACCTCGCCGTCGTCGGTAAGCCCGGGCAGGTGGCCGGGCCGGACAACTCCCTGCACTCCCAGCCCTCCAACGCGATCCAGAACGCATTGCACAAGGCCGGCTGGTCCGCCGCTGACCTGGACTTCATCGAGATCAACGAGGCCTTCGGCTCCGTTGCAGTCCAGTCGCTCAAGGACCTCGACTACCCGTTGGAGAAGTGCAACATCCATGGCGGCGCGATCGCCCTGGGCCATCCGATCGGGGCTTCCGGCGCCCGGCTGGCCCTGCATGCGGCGCACGAGCTGAAGCGGCGCGGCACCGGCAAGGCTGCCGTTTCCCTGTGCGGTGGCGGCGGCCAGGGCGAAGCGCTCCTGCTGTTCCGCGACTGAGCACCGTGAAGGAGCCTGCAGTCCCTGACAGCGGCGCGGCCAGCGCTGGCGGCGGTGGCGAAGGCGGCGGCAACGGCGCCGGCCGGGAGCGGTTCCTGGCCGACGCCGCCGCGCGGGGCCTGCGCGTCCGGCTCGTCGAGCGGCTGGCCGCCAACAGCCTCGAGGAGGCGGCACACATCCTGGGGATCCAGCCCGGGGACATCGTGAAGTCGCTCGTGGTCAAGCACAAGGACGGGAGTTTCCTGTTCGCCCTCATCCCGGGCGACCGGCAGATCTCCTGGCCTAAGCTCCGGGCGCTGCTCGGCGTCAACAAGCTCTCGCTCCCGGCGGCGGATGTCGCACTGGAAGCCACGGGCTACGAGCGCGGCACCATCACCCCGCTCGGCAGTACCGTGGCCTGGCCCGTTTACGCGGACCGGAGCATCACGGGCCGGCGGATTTCCATGGGCGCCGGCGAACACGGCTACAGCGCGTTCGTGGACGCCGACGAATTGACCGCCGCCCTCGGTGCCGTGGTCGCGGACATCTCCGAACCGAGCTGACCCAGGCTTTAAGGCACCAGGCCATGGGGCCCGAGGTTTTGTGACCCGTCCGGGTTAACCGTGCCGGGTTAACAAACAACGCGGGGTCACTTCCGGCCCGTCCCACCCACTGGGACGGACCGGAAGTGACCCCGCGTTGCTGTTTCCTGACGCCGTCCGGCCGGGGCCGCCGAGGCCCTTAACGCAGGAAACCCCGCCCACCGGAGTGGACGGGGTTTCCCGGAGCAGAACGGAAACGCGAGGTTCCCGGCCGGTTCTAGAAGCAGCGAGTTACTTGAGGGTAACGCGTGCGCCGGCTTCTTCGAGCTGTGCAACAGCCTTCTCGGCAGCTTCCTTGGTGACACCTTCGAGAACAGCCTTCGGAGCGCTGTCAACCAGGTCCTTGGCTTCCTTGAGACCCAGGGAAGTGATCGCGCGAACTTCCTTGATGACTGCAATCTTCTTGTCGCCCGGGTGCTCCAGGACGACGTCGAATGCGGTCTTCTCTTCTTCTTCTGCAGCAGCGCCGGCAGCGGGGCCAGCAACAGCAACAGCGGCAGCGGTAACTTCGAAGGTCTCTTCGAAGAGCTTGACGAACTCAGAGAGCTCGATGATGGTCAGTTCCTTGAAAGCTTCAATGAGCTCTTCGTTGGTGAGCTTCGCCATGGTGTGGCGTCCTTCCTATAGTGGTGTTCGGCGGCCCGGGGGCTCGCCTTCACACCGGAGTCTGGTTTTAGAGAGTTAGTTCTCTTCGGGGGCTGCAGCGTCGGCCGGAGCCTCAGCGGCGGCGTCAGCCGGAGCTTCAGCGGGAGCTTCTTCAGCGGCGGGCGCTTCGGCTTCTGCCGGTGCACCGTTCTCTTCTTCAAGCTTGAGGCGCAGTGCGTCGATGATGCGTGCAGCGGCGGCAGCAGGAGCCTTGAGGATGCCTGCAACCTTGGCGAGCTGCAGCTCGCGGGACTCGAGTGCTGCCAGGGCAGCAACTTCGCTGGCGTTCAGTGCCTTGCCCTCGAAGTAACCGGTCTTGATAACCAGCTGCTTGTTGGTCTTGGCAAAATCCGTCAGGCTCTTGGCAGCGGCAACTGCGTCACCCTTGATGAACGCGATTGCAGTGGGGCCGGCGAGCTGACCGTCGAATGCTTCGACACCAGCTTCCTTGGCTGCAATGGCGGTCAGGGTGTTCTTGACGACCGAGAACTTGGTGTCCTGGCCGAGAGAGACACGCAGCTGCTTGAGCTGTGCAACGGTGAGCCCACGGTATTCGGTCAGGACAGCGGCGTTCGATTCCTTGAAATCGTTAGTGATCTCAGCTACTGCTGAAACCTTGCTAGGCGTTGCCATAACCCTCCTTCCGGGGATAGTGCCGGCGTTTCCCGGTCCCCGCTCAAAAGAGCTAAAAACTAAAAACGCCCCGCGCAGATGCACGGGGCTTGTCTCGACGCGGTCCATGACTGCGGAGCTTTGCTTCGTTCACCTGCGCCGGCCGCCCTATGTTCAGGGTCCTTCGTCTGGAGATCCACTGGCTCTCCCGGCGCGACTGCAGAAGTGAGTCTTGCTTGGGAGAGTGGATTTCCAACAACCGACGGTCTTTGGTCCCCCTAGCTTACGCGAGACGGGGCGTGTGCTCCAAATCGGCGGACCGGCAAGCAGGTCAGCTGACGCTCGGGCTGAAGTCCGGGAGCTCCTTTTGCCAGATTCCCGTCACGCCCGCGGTGGTGAACCCCAGTTGCTGGTTGACCTTGAGCAGGTAGCGGTTCTCCGGGGCGTTCCACGTGTACAGGACGCGGGCATCCGGGAATTGCTCGGCGAGCCGCTCCATGTTCGCGACCTTGATCAGCAGGCCAAGCTTGTTGCCGCGGTGCTCCCGAAGGACCATTGTGTCGTCCTGGAACACGACGTCGGGGCGCAGCGCCAGGACGCTGATGGTGGTCAGTCCAACGAGCCCGCCGCTGGCGATGTGTTCGACGGCGGTGACCACCGTCCGGCGGCCCTGCGCGATGGCGACTTCTTCCGCCGCACGGAGGATGCCGCCGTCGAACACCATGACCGTGTCGTCGACGCCGGGCACGCCGTCTTCGCCGGCGCTGTTTTCCAGCGCGGCGACAGCTTCAAGCCACTGGTCCGGGCACCGGTCGGTCCAGTGGTGCAGGCGGTAACGGCCGCCGTTGGCCTCCTCGGCCTCGGTTTCCAGCTCCTCGACCAGTTCGCTGTCGAGGGGAAGCGTGCAGGCGCTGAATTGTTCGATGTGCTGCAGGGTATAGCCGCTGTGGCGGGCGAACTCCACCTCCCGGCTGTTCATCGGGACGAAGCCAAGGCCCGTGCCGGGCACCAGCTGATCCGCCGAGTTGTCACCGAGTGAGGCACTTGGATGGTTCGTGTCGATCAGGATTGTGTGGCGGCCCTCGTCACGGGCGAAGTGCTCCGCGGCTTCGAGCAGTTGCCGGCCCACGCCCTGGCCTTGGAACTCGGGCAGGATGTCGAGGGCGAACTCAGCCAGGTCGAGGTTGTCCGCGAGGGGCAGCGCGATGTCAACAGTCCCGACGATCTCGCCTTCGACCTTGGCCACGAGGATGACCTGGCGCTCGTAGGGGTCTGCCATCTCCAAAAGTTTTTCCTGGGGCGCGTAGGCGAGGTCATCGCTCCCCCAGGTCTGCATCCGCACCTTGCGCCCGACTTCGACGGCGGCAATGAAGTCTGCGGCGTCCTGCCCGTCCAGCGAATCGGGGATCCAGAGCTGTTCAATGCGTACGTCGCTTGCCATAGAGGGCATCATCCCAGCCATTCTGCCGTCCACCACGGGTGCCGGAAACCCGGCAGCAGCCGGGCTTTCACCGTCAGCATATGCCGGTTTCGGCTGCCGTTCCAAGGGTTACGGGGTGACCACGCGCTGCCATTCGCCGTCCCAGCCGGCGGGCCGGAATCCGAGGGCGACGTTGATGGCGAGCATGTGGTCGTTTTCCGCGGCATTGAACGTGATCACGCGTTCCACGGCCGGGTAGTCTGCCAGCAGGCGGCGGAGGTTGCGGATCTTGACGAGCATGCCCAGGCGGTGACCGCGGTGGCTGGCGGCGACCAGCGTGTCGTCCTGGTCGGCCAGCCACGGTTTCGACGCCGTGAGTTGCAGCACCGTATAGGCGGCCAGTTCGCCGCTGCCCCGGTGCCGGGCGGCTGCCACGAGGAACTCCAGGCCGGCCCGCCGCCAGGTGTCCTCCACATTGCGGAGCCGTGCCACATCCCACTCCTCCGGGTCGTAGCTCAAGTCCCCGCTCGGCGCGTCAGTGCTCATCCGGGACATCAGCACGGCGAGCTGCACGGCATACTCGTCCGGGCACTGCCCAGTCCACGACACAATCTCGTACTCGCCGCCGGCCGTGGCCAGGGCCTCCCGCTCCAGGGAGTCCCACGATGCTGCCCGCGCGGGAACAGCCAGGGCGCTGAAGCGCGAAACTTGTTCCAGGAGGTACCCGGCCTTCAGGGCGAAGCGTACGCCCCGCGCGTCGGCCGGAACCGCGCCCGTTCCGGTGGCCGGGCTGACGGTTGCGTCCCTGTCCTCCGGGTCAAAGCCAGCGGGATGCTCCGTGTAGCTCTGCAGGATGGTGCGGCCCGCCGCGGCTGCCAGCCCTTCCGCATGGCGCAGCAGGGCCCGGCCGATCCCCTGGCCGCTGAACTCCTCCAGCACATCGACGTGGACCAACGCGCTGCGGAGGTTCTCCTGGAGCTCGCAGCGGACCCACGACCGGGCAGCCATCCGGCCGTCCTGGCGCACGAAGAAGAGCTGGATCTTCCGGTAGTCGTTGTCCCGCCAGAACTGCAGCCGGGCCTCGGGCGGGGTTGAGCGGTCGAGGTTTCCCCAGGTCTGGAGCGTCAGGGCGTCACACAAGGCGCCGACGTCGAGGAAGTCCCCCGCGTCCGGCGAGTCGAGGGCGGCAGGGAGCACAAGGCGTTCAATGCGGTACGTCTCTGCAGTCACCGGGCCAGCCTAACCGGCGCCCGGAACGCGGAAAAGACCGCCCCGCGGATGCGGGACGGTCTTTCCGTGGAGCCTGGTGAGGATTAGACCTCGGTCAGGACCTTGGTGACGTTGGGGTCAACCGAGATGCCCGGGCCAAACGTGGTGGCGACGGTGGCCTTCTGGATGTAGCGGCCCTTGGAAGCGGACGGCTTGAGGCGGAGGACCTCTTCCAGTGCGGCTGCGTAGTTCTCGGCCAGCTTCATGGCGTCGAAGGAAACCTTGCCGATGATGAAGTGCAGGTTCGAGTGCTTGTCGACGCGGAAGTCGATCTTGCCACCCTTGATGTCGTTGACGGCCTTGGCGACGTCAGCGGTCACGGTGCCGGTCTTCGGGTTCGGCATCAGGTTACGCGGACCCAGGACCTTACCGAGGCGGCCAACCTTGCCCATGAGGTCAGGGGTGGCAACTGCGGCGTCGAAGTCGGTCCAGCCGGCTGCGATCTTTTCGATCAGGTCATCGGAACCAACGAAGTCGGCGCCGGCAGCGATTGCTGCCTCGGCCTTGTCGCCCGTTGCGAACACGAGGACGCGGGCAACCTTACCGGTGCCGTGCGGCAGGTTAACGGTGCCGCGGACCATCTGGTCAGCCTTACGCGGGTCTACACCCAGGCGGAAAGCGACCTCAACGGTGGCGTCGAACTTGGACGGGTTGGTGTCCTTGGCCAGCGTCACTGCCTCGAACGGCGCGTAGAACTTCTCCGCGTCGATCTTGGCTGCGGCTGCCTCATATGCTTTGCTGCGCTTTGCCATGCTGCTTATTTCTCCTTGTGCAGTTGTGGTCTGCGGACCGCGCTGGGCCCTGCCACAGTCGGGGCTCCGGATGGTATTTCCGGATTTCCGACATTTCAATGTTTAGGTGGTGCCGGTCGCCCGGCGGTGCTGCCCGGCGTCGTGGTCGGTTGCCCGGACCCGACGCCGCATCAGCGGAAGGGGATTAACCCTCGACGGTGATACCCATGGAACGGGCGGTGCCGGCGATGATCTTCGCGGCGCCTTCCAGGCTAGTGGCGTTGAGGTCTTCCATCTTGGTGGTGGCGATCTCGTTGACCTGGGCCTGGGTCAGCTTGGCAACCTTGACGGTGTGCGGGGTAGCCGAACCCTTGGCGACGCCTGCAGCCTTTTTGATGAGCTCTGCAGCCGGCGGGGTCTTGGTGATGAACGTGAATGAACGGTCCTCGTAGACCGTGATTTCAACCGGAATAACGTTGCCGCGCTGGGCTTCCGTCGCAGCGTTGTACGCCTTGCAGAATTCCATGATGTTGACACCGTGCTGGCCAAGCGCAGGACCGATCGGCGGGGCCGGGTTAGCGGCACCTGCCTGGATCTGCAGCTTGATGAGGCCGGTGACCTTCTTCTTGGGAGCCAATGTAGGGTCCTTCTCTCAATTACTTCCTGGGACACAGGAGCGTGCCTCAGGTTGGTGGCCGCCATGGCGAGGCGGCCGGCCGCCCCTGGCTGCTAAAGCGGGCAGTCCGGGGCGAATTCTGTGGGGATAACTAGATCTTGCTGACCTGGTTGAACGACAGCGTGACCGGGGTCTCGCGCTCAAAGATGGAGACCAGGACCACGAGGGTCTGGGAGTCCACCTTGATTTCGGAGATCGTGGCCGGAAGGGTCTCGAAGGGGCCCTCCTTGACGATGACCGACTCGCCGACCTCGAAGTCGACGTCGATCTGCGCGGCAGCGTGCTTGACCGGCTTGCCCTTCTCGGCCTGCTCTTCTTCGAAGACCGGGGCGAGCATGGAGAAGACCTCGTCGAGGCGCAGCGGGACCGGGTTGTGGGCGTTGCCCACGAAGCCGGTGACGCCGGGGGTGTGGCGGACGGCGCCCCAGGAGGCGTCCGTCAGGTCCATGCGGACCAGGACGTAACCGGGGATGCGGACACGGTTGATGACCTTGCGCTGAGCATTCTTGATCTCAACGACTTCCTCCATCGGAACCTGGATTTCGAAGATGTAGTCTTCCATGTCCAGGGTCTGGATGCGGGTTTCAAGGTTGGCCTTGACGCGGTTTTCGTAGCCGGCGTAGGAGTGGATGACGTACCAGTCACCCTCCTGGCGGCGCAGCTTGGCCTTGAACTCGTCGGCCGGATCAACCTCCGCGGCGGCAGCGGCAGCGGCCAGCGCGTCGCCTGATTCGTCGTCTGCTTCTTCGCCGGCGTCGGCGGTTACGTCAGCGTCTGCGTCAGCAGACTCTTCAACGGGGGCTTCCGGAGCTTCTGCCGTGTCGGCAGCCTCGTCAGCGACGTCGGATTCGGGCGCAGCAGACGTAGCCTCGGACTCTTCCCCGGCTTCCACCGCGGCGTCCTGGCTCTTATCCAGCTCAGTCTCAGTTACCTCGAGCTCCTGCTCAGACACTTGGTCTCCTGCTTCCTCATTGCCTAACATGCCTATTTAAATGACTCAATTCCGCACACTCCGAGGAGCCTCCGGAATCCCGGTGGCAATCCACGCAGTCTGCGGACCGGTCGACTTAGCGGTCCATGGGCGCAACGCCGCCGAAGAGCCAGGCCACTCCGGTCCCGAAGGCCAGATCCAGCAGGGTGACGATGAGCATCATGATGACCACGAACACCAGCACCACGAGCGTGTAGTTGATCAGTTCCTTGCGGGTCGGTGCAACGACCTTCTTCAGTTCGCCGATTACCTGGCGGATGAAGAGCGCAATTCGAGCGAAGAAACCTGCCTTGGGGGCATTCTTGGCGGGGCGGCCACTGGAGCTGCTTGCAGCCGTTTCGGTCACCTGGTCCTCACTCATCCTCGCAATGTCGGATACCCGGCTCTGAACTGAACCATGGTTGCTGCGCTTGCTCCGGAGAAACCGGAACAGCTTGCGCAGGGCAGACAGGACTCGAACCTGCAACCTGCGGTTTTGGAGACCGCTGCGCTACCAATTGCGCCACTACCCTATGGATCGAAAACCGTTTTCGGGCCCTTCCCCAGACTTTCCTGAGGCGCAGACCATCATCGTGTTTTCAACACCGGAGAACCAGTCTACGCAACAACTGCGCCTACGTCGAACCGGCCTCACCGGACCCTCTGCCTCCCACCAGAACAGCTGAGAAAAACATGCGGGAAACCAGACGCGAAATTCACCTGACTCAGTTGCAGTCACATTCCACGCCGGCGCCCCGGACGGTCCGCTGAACAGCATAGAGTAGATTTCGTCGAATCCCACAAACAGCCACCGAAGCTGTAAGCGAAGAATGGACCCGCGATGCCTGCCGCCCGCATTTCACAGCGTATTTCCGCCATAGCCGAATCCGCCACGTTGGCTGTTGATGCCAAGGCGAAGGCGTTGAAGGCTGCCGGCCGCCCCGTGATCGGCTTCGGTGCCGGCGAGCCGGACTTCCCGACCCCCGGTTACATCGTGCAGGCAGCCATTGAAGCGGCCGGCCAGCCCAAGTACCACCGCTACTCCCCGGCCGGTGGCCTGCCGGAGCTGAAGCAGGCCATCGCGGACAAGACGTTCCGGGATTCCGGCTACAAGGCCGAGGCATCGCAGGTGCTGGTCACCAACGGCGGCAAGCAGGCCGTGTACAACACCTTCGCCACGCTGCTCGATCCGGGCGATGAGGTCATTGTCCCCACGCCGTTCTGGACCACCTACCCTGAGGCCATCCGGCTCGCGGGTGGCGTTCCGGTCGAGGTTTTCGCCGGACCGGAGCAGGAGTACCTGGTCACGGTGGAGCAGCTCGAGGCCGCGCTCACGGACCGCACCAAGATCCTGCTCTTCGTCTCCCCCTCCAACCCCACCGGCGCCGTGTACTCGCCCGAGCAGGTCAGGGAGATCGGCCAGTGGGCCGCTTCCAAGGGCCTGTGGGTGGTCACGGATGAGATCTATGAGCACCTGACCTACGACGGCGTTCCCTTCACCTCGATCGCCACGGCAGTCCCGGAGCTGGGCGACAAGGTGGTCATCCTCAATGGCGTTGCGAAGACCTATGCCATGACCGGCTGGCGCGTGGGCTGGATGATCGGCCCGGCCGACGTCATCAAGGCCGCCACCAACCTGCAGTCGCACGCGACGTCCAACGTCTCCAACATCCCGCAGATGGCCGCCCTCGCCGCAGTCTCCGGCCCGCTGACCGCCGTCGACGAGATGAAGCTCGCCTTCGACCGCCGCCGCAAAGCCATCGTTGCCGGTCTGAACGCCATCGAGGGCGTTGAATGCCCGACGCCGAAGGGCGCCTTCTATGTCTACGCGGACGTCCGCGCTCTGCTCGGCAAGGAGTTCCCGTCCGCCAACGGGCCCGTCCGGCCGTCGACGTCGGCGGAACTGGCCACCCTGATCCTGGACGAAGTCGAAGTGGCGGTGGTTCCGGGTGAGGCTTTCGGCCCCTCCGGTTACCTGCGCCTTTCCTACGCCCTCGGCGACGAGGACCTGGCGACCGGCGTCGCCCGCTTGCAGGACTTCCTCGGCAAGGCAAAGTAACGCCACTACTCCCGATGCGCTACCACTTATGGTCCCTAAACCTGCTCCAAAGGGACTGTAAGTGATAGCGCATCCCTAGTCAGAGGAGCCGGCGTTCGGCGGCCCAGCGGGTGAGCTCGTGCCGGCTGGAGAGCTGGAGCTTGCGCAGCACCGCCGAGACGTGGGTTTCCACGGTCTTGATCGAGATGAACAGCTCTTTGGCGACTTCCTTGTAGCTGTACCCGCGGGCGATCAGCCGCATCACCTCGAGCTCGCGGGCGGACAACCGGTCCAGTTCGTCGTCGGCGATGTCCGCCGGGGCGGTGCCGAAGGCATCCAGGACAAAGCCCGCCAGCCGGGGCGAAAAGACGGCATCCCCGCCCGCGACCCGGCGGACGGCGTCGGAGATCTCCGCACCCGAAATGGTTTTGGTGACATAACCGCGCGCCCCCGCCCGGATCACCGAGACGACGTCCTCGGCCGCGTCCGAGACGCTCAGGGCCAGGAACCGGGTGCTGCCCAGCAAAGGCGCGGAGCCGGCCAGCACTTCGCGGCCGCCGCCGCCGAGTCCGCCCGGCAGGTGGACATCGAGGAGCACGACGTCGGGACGCACCGCGGTGATCACGGCAACGGCTTCTTCCACCGTCCCGGCCTCGCCGGCCACAACGATGCTTGGGTCCAGATCGGCCTTCAGGCCGGACCGGAAGATGGCATGGTCGTCCACGATCACCACCCGGATCCCCTGCGCCGGACTCCCTGCTTCGGCTGCGCTCACAGTCTGACCTCTCCATTGCTGTTGTTGGTGGCGGCGCCGGCGGATGCTCCCGTTGGCAGGGGAAGCCGGAGCCGCACCTCGGTGCCGTCCTGGCTGCTGTTGATGACAGCGGTGCCCCCGTGGCGGTTCATCCGGCCGACAATTGATTCCCGTACCCCCAGCCGGTCAGCCGGGACGGCATCCGGGTCGAAGCCCGGTCCGCGGTCCTTCACGAAGACCTCCGCCGCACCGTCTGTGACTTCCAGGTACACCGACACGGCGCCCCCGCCATGCCGGGCCGCGTTCAACATGGCCTCACGGGCGGCCTGGACGAGTGCCTCGTGCCGTTCGGACATGGCGCAGTCGCCCACGGTCACCACCTCGACGGCGTGGCCCAGGGAGTCCTCCACTTCCGCCGCAGCGGCATTGATGCCCTCGGAGAGCTGCCCGGCTTCCTTGCCGGGGTCCCGGTACAGCCAGCCCCTCAGTTCGCGCTCCTGGGCACGGGCCAGGCGGACGACGTCGGTCTCGTTGCCGGCGCGCCGCTGGATCAGCGCCAGCGTCTGCAGCACGGAGTCGTGGAGGTGGGCGGCGATCTCGGCCCGTTCCGTCGCGCGGACCCGCCCGGCGCGCTCCGCCTCCAGGTCGCGCCAGAACTTCAGCCCCCACGGCAGGAGGACCAGTGCCACACCGCCGAGCACGGCCACCGAGGACAGCAGGGCAAGCCACGTCTGTTCCCAGGACCCGGAGCCGGACACCATGACCAGGACCCCGGCCACCACGAGCGCCAGCCCGGCCGCCAGTCGGGCCCAGCCGCCGGCCTGGTCCGCCTTGGTCTTGTCCACGAGGCCGGCCCGGCGCGTCTCATCCAGCTGCATCCAGGCGATGGCTGCGCCGCCCAGGATGGCCGCAACCGGAATGAGGGTCCCGAGGGGAACATCAACGCCGAGCAGCCGCGCGATCAGGATCCCGGCGGCCAGCAGCAGACCCGCCCCGAGCAGAATCTCCTTGCCGTAGCGCATCCCGGTGACCCGGCTCCGCAACGAGTCGGCGGGAACGGTGCCCGCCGGTGCGGCTGCCGCCCCCGCGGCCGCCGGTGCGGCACCCGCCGGGGACACGGCCGCCGTCGACGGTTGAGGGTAGGGGGCCGCATAGGGTGCGCTCACCGCCGGGGCAATGGGCGACGCCGGCTGCCGGGCATTGCGCTTGGCGCTTTCGTCCGCGGTGGGAACCATGATCCAGAGCCAGGCGTAGAACGCGACGCCGGCGCCGCCTGCGAGCGCGGCCACCACCATGCCGATGCGGACCATCCGCAGCGGCCAGCCCAGATGACGGGCGAGGCCGGCGCAGACGCCGGCAATCATCCGGTCGCTGCCGCGGACCAGCGGCGGGCGGGAAACGGCGGTTGTCATGACTCAATCCAAGCACGGATCAGGGTTCCCCGGACCCGATTCCGGCCCTAACCGGGGGTGTCTCAGGGACAGTTCAGGGTGTTCCCCAGTAGAACGGAGCGGCTCGAGGCGGAAGGATCGAAGTATGAACCCGCACACTGACCAGCCCGATGAGGGCGACAACTCTGAAGGCAACGACCCTTCGGGCCGCACAGGCCGCCCAGGCGGCCAGTCCGCCGGACAACCGGCCGGGTCGGCGGCAGAGACCTCGGGCCCGGACCAGCGGCCCGCAGCCGACAGCTCCCCCACTGCTCCGGTGGATACGTCCGCCACCCTCCCGCTGGACTTTTCGGCAGGCGCAGATGGCGGCGCCGGTGCTGGCGCCGGAACGCCGCCTCCGCCGCCCCCGCTCTACTACGGCGCGACGCCCCCGGCCCACTATGGCGCGCCCCCGCAGGCCGGGAGCCAGCCGCTGAATTTCTTCGACTGGATCCGCAGCCAGGGCATCCACCGGGGCCGCGAGCGCTGGGTGGGCGGCGTCGCCAGCGGCATTGCCGAGCGCTTCGGCGTCGATCCGCTGATTGTCCGCGGCATCCTGATCGTCCTGACGGTCTTCGCGGGCGTCGGCGTCCTCCTGTACGGCATCGCCTGGGCGCTGCTGCCCGAACCCGACGGCCGCACCCACGTCCAGGAGGCCGCGGCCGGACGGTGGTCGTCCGGGATGACCGGGGCCCTGATCACCGCGGTCATCGGCTTCCCGAGCCTGGGTGCCGGCGTCTGGGGCTGGGACCGCTACGGATTCGGCGGTTTCATCTGGACCGTCTTCTGGGTGGGTGGCGTCATCTACCTCATCTACTACCTGACCCAGCGCAACAAGTCCCGGAACGGAGCCACTCCCATGTCCTCGAGTCCCCAGCCCGGCGGCCCGGCGGGCCCCGGCTACCCGACGAACCCGATAACGTCACCCAACACCCCCTTCGCCGCCGCCGGCTATGGCTCCTCGGATGCGCTGCCCCGCTACGGCGAGTCAACCGTCCCCGGGCCCGCCTGGGGACCCCCGCCGCCGTCGGGTCCTGTTCCTCCCCCGGGGGGCGGCTACCGGCCAGTGCCCGGCAGCAGTCCCGTCCCGCCGGCCAAGCCCCGGAGCTTCGGCCCCGGCGCCCCCGCCGTCGCGGTCACCGCCGGCCTCGCCCTGCTGGTGGGCGGCGGCATCAAAGCCCTTGACGTCGCGAACGTCATCGATCTCGGCACGTCCAGCAACGCCGTAGTCTGGGCCAGTGCCGCGGTGGTGCTGGGCCTGGGCATCCTGGTCGCCGGACTCCGGGGCCGCTCCTCAGGCATCCTGGGATTCTTCGCCGCGGTCGCCCTGATTGTCGGCGGCATCTTCAATGTGCTCCCCAACGGTGACCGCTTCCGCCCGCAGAACGCCGACTGGTCACCGGTGAGCGTCGAACAGGCCCAGGGTGGTTTCGACATCACGGCCGGAACCGGGACCGTGGACTTGACGCGGGTTGCGCTCAACCCGCCGCTGGGAACCGATCTTGTGGTCCCCATCGACGCCACGGCGAGCAACGTCACGGTGATCATTCCGGACACCGTTCCGGTGGAGGTCCGCGCCGACATGACCATGGGAAACCTCAATGAAGGCGGCCAAAGCCACGGCGGCATGACCACCCGGCAAAGCAACTACAACACCGGCAAGCCTGGAGCGGCGCTGATCGTGACGGTCAACGGCACGTTCAGCAACGTCACCATCAAGGAAGGGAACTGACATGAGCAGCTACGACGCATCGGCGGGCAGCCCGGAAGGCAGCGGCCCGTCCACTCCCCCGCCGTTCGAAGGAACTGAGCCCCCGGACGATTCCCCGGCACGAGTGGGCACCATCGTCTGGGGGCTGATCGTGGTGGCCCTCGCCGCGCTCATCATCATCTCCCAGCTCGGCATTGTGGCCCTCAACGGGACCTACGTGGCGATCGGCCTGATGATTGGCGCCGGGGCGGCCCTTGTGATCGGCGGGCTGCTCTCGGCCCGGGGACGTGACAAAGAAGCATCGACAGGGAAGTCTTGAACCATGGAAAAATTCTTTAGCACCGTCAGGGGCCTTGGCCTGAAACGCGGTCCGCAGCGCTGGTTGGGCGGCGTCTGCGGCGGGATCGCGGCCAAGCTGAACGTGGATGTTGCGTTCGTCCGGATCGCTTTCCTGCTGTTCGCGCTGCTTCCCGGACCTGCTTTTGTCTTCTACCTCATTGCCTGGTTGCTCCTTCCGGACCAGCGGAACGCCATCGTCCTTGAGTCCTTCCTGGCGAAGCGCTCAACCCGGCACTGAACCCCTCCCGCCTGAAAGTGACGTGCCCCTGCCGCCCGGCAGGGGCACGTCACTTTCTGCAACCTGCCACTCTGCAAAACAGTTGACCTGTAACCTTTTGTGTCCTGCCCCACACGCGCCACTAGACTCTAGGTGAGCTCAGCGTGGCGCTCTGCCTGTACACCTTCGAACCAGGATTTGAGCCGAGACATGAAAATTGGAATCCTCACCAGCGGCGGAGACTGCCCCGGACTGAACGCCGTCATCCGTGGCGCCGTCCTCAAGGGCATCGCCGTCCATGGCCACGAATTCGTGGGATTCTTGGACGGCTGGCGCGGAGTCGTCGAGGGCGACACCATCGATATCCCCCGCGCCATGGTCCGCGGCATCGCGAAGCAGGGCGGGACCATCCTGGGCACCTCCCGTACCAACCCGTTCGAGAACAACGGCGGGCCTGAGGTCATCAGGGCCAACATGGACCGGCTCGGCATCGACGCCATCATCGCCATTGGCGGCGAAGGCACCCTGGCGGCAGCCAAGCGGCTCACCGACGCCGGCCTGAAGATCGTCGGCGTCCCCAAGACCGTCGACAACGACCTCGATGCGACTGACTACACGTTCGGCTTCGACACCGCCGTCGAGATCGCCACGGAGGCAATCGACCGCCTGCGCACCACTGGTGAGTCCCACCACCGCTGCATGATCGCCGAGGTGATGGGCCGCCACGTGGGCTGGATCGCGCTGCACGCCGGAATGGCCGCGGGCGCCCACGCCATCCTGATCCCCGAGCAGAAAGCCTCGATGGAGCAGATCGCCGAGTGGGTCGTCTCGGCCCGCGACCGCGGACGCGCGCCGCTGGTCGTCGTCGCCGAGGGCTTCGTCCCGGACGGCCAGGAAACGCCGCACTCCGAACGCGGCCTGGACACCTTTGGCCGCCCCCGGCTCGGCGGGATCTCCGAGCGGCTGGCCCCGGATCTGGAAGCCATGACCGGCATCGAAACCCGGGCCACCGTCCTGGGCCACATCCAGCGCGGCGGGGTTCCCACCGCGTTCGACCGCGTGCTGGCGACCCGCCTGGGCATGGCCGCCATCGACTCGGTGGTCGAAGGACGCTGGGGCACCATGGTGTCCCTCAACGGCACCGACATCGTCCACGTGGGCTTCGACGCCGCGCTCGGCAACCTCAAGACCGTCCCGAAGAACCGCTACGACGAGGCTGCGGTCCTCTTCGGCTGACCCGACTGAGCCTCTGCACAGGGCCCGACGCCCCCGGTGGGTAGGGTGGAACCATGACACTTGAGCCCGGTTCGGTCGACATCATCCAGCTCGCATGGGCCCGCCGTCTGGGGCTCGACGACGGCGCTTTCGCGGCCGCCGCGGGCGACCGCATCACGCGTGCAGATGAAGCAGCCCGGGCCGTCCAGTTCATCCGGCTGTTCGGCAACTCTGTCCTGGTGGGCCCGCAATGGGCGCTGGACGCCGCCGCCGGGCTGCCCGACGGGGAACTCGCGCAGCACGTCACCCTGTTGACCATCACCCGGGACCATGGCGGCCACGGGCTCGGCGCCGCCGCGCTCTTCTTCGCCGACGACCTGCCCCTGCAGCAGCCCTCGGAGGAGCTGACCGTCTCGCACGGCAACCCGGAAGCGATCGAACTGGAAGCCGCGTGCCCGCCCGATGACGTCAACGAGGTGGGCCTCTCGGACCTTGAACACCGGTTCACCATCATGCATGCGGAGGAGGGCCGCAGGACCCCCGTGGCCTGCGGCGCCTACACCGAATGGGAAGGAATCCTGGCCCAGATGGGGGTGCTGGTCGCTCCGGAGTGGCGCCGGCGGGGGCTGGGCTCACTGGCAGCCTCGATTGCGGCCCATGAGGCACTCGCCTCGGGCCTGACGCTGCAGTGGCGCTCCGACGTCAGCAACAAGGGCTCCCTGGCCATCGCCCGGAGCCTTGGATTCACCGCAGGCGGCATCCAGACCAGTGTGCTGCTGGGTTGATCCGGCAGCACCCTGGGCACACGTCAGCGGGAGCGCACCTCGGCGTTGGCTGACGCTGCCGGCAGGGAGCCGGGTGTGCCCCAGCCCTGCACCGGCTTTGGCTTGGCGAAGAACAGCGCCGCCGCCGCGCCGAGCAGGATGACCGCAGCGGGCAGCAGGATGGACTGGCCCATCGCCGTCGAGAAGCCCTCCTGCAGGGCGTCCGGGAGGGCTCCGGCGAACGACATCGGCACAGCCTCCCCGGATCCTCCCGGAGGTGCGGGGAGTTCGGCTGCGAGCCGGGCCTGGATCAGGACTGCTATGGCGGAGCTGCCCAGGACGGCGCCGATCTGGCGGGTCGTGTTGTAGACACCCGAGCCGGCCCCGGCCTGCCGCGGCGGCAGGTTGCGTGTGACGGTGGAGCTCAGCGGCGCCCAGATGCCGGCGTTGGCGAAACCCAGCACGGCGCTGGGGAGCAGGAACAGCCAGATCGGCGTGTCCGGGTGCATCAGGAGGGAGTTCCAGAACAGCGCCACGGACATCAGGACCAGGCCTGTTGCGGTGATGAACTTGGGGTTGACCCGATCGATGACCTTGCCCACGAGCGGTGCCAGTCCGCCGGAGATGAGTGCCATCGGCACCATCATCAGCGCCGACTGGGTGGGCGTCAGCCCCCGGACCATCTGGAAGTAGAAGATCAGCGGCAGGGTGAAGGCCGTCACCGTGAACCCGACGGTGGTGATGCCGATGTTCGCCAGGGAAAAGTTGCGGTCCTTGAACAGGGACAGCGGCAACAGGGGTTCGCCCTTATTCAGCTTCTGCCACACAACAAATACCACCAGCACGGCGATCCCGGAGATGATGAGACCCCATACGGTGATGGGTCCGGCGATGGTGCCCCAGTCGTAGGTCTCGCCCTCCTGGATGCCGAACACCAGCAGGAACAGCCCGACGGCGCTGAGCAGCACGCCGGGGATGTCGAACTTGTGCGGGTGGGTGCTCAGGGCCGGCACGTAGCGCAGCGCGAGGAAGAAGCCGATGATTCCCACCGGGACGTTGATGAAGAAGATCCACTCCCAGCCGAGGCCGTCAACAAGGACGCCGCCCAGTATTGGTCCCACCAAGGTGGCGACGC
Source organism: Arthrobacter sp. 05N429 (assembly GCF_056397045.1). Taxonomy (NCBI): domain Bacteria; kingdom Bacillati; phylum Actinomycetota; class Actinomycetes; order Micrococcales; family Micrococcaceae; genus Arthrobacter; species Arthrobacter sp. 05N429. The sequence goes on along the minus strand of NZ_JBFTMQ010000001.1, from coordinate 316,985 downwards.
CGGCGGTCGCGCCCCAGATCCCCATCGCCGCTCCGCGCCGGTCCGGCGCGAAGATCCGGGTGATGACGGCCATGGTCTGCGGCGTCATGAGCGCGGCGCCGAAGCCCTGGAACACCCGGGCCACGATCAGCATCTCCACGTCGCCGGAGAGCCCGCACCAGAGGGAGGCCAGCGTGAACACGACGAGCCCCGCCAGGTAGAGCTTCTTCGGGCCGAAGCGGTCGCCCAGCCGGCCGGTGATCAGCAGCGGCACGGCATAGGCGAGCAGGTAGGCGCTGGTCACCCAGATCACCGAGTTGATGTCGGCGTTGAGGCCCTCCATGATGCTGGGGTTGGCCACCGAGACGATGGTGGTGTCGATCAGGATCATAAAGAACCCGATCACGAGGGACCAGAGTGCCGGCCACGGCCGGGCGACGATTTCCATGGGGTTCCTTAAATGCTGAAGGGGAGCTGTGTGCGGGGCAGACGAATCAGCCCAGCAGGGCCAGGATGTCCTGCCGCTCGAACATCTGCGCGGCGGCCCGGGCAGAGGGGGTGCCGGCGTCGGGGTCCGCGCCGGCGTCGACCAGTACCTGCACAACATCCGGGTAGCCCTTGAAAACGGCTCCGGCGAGCGGCGTCTGGCCCCGGTCGTTGGCGGTGTTCGCGTCTCCGCCGTGTGCCAGGATCAGGCGCACGGTATCGACGTGGCCCTGATAGGCCGCAAGCATCAGCAGGGAATCCCCGGCCGCGTTCGTCATGGCTGCCGGAGCACCGGCGGACAGGTAGCCGGCGAGCAGCGCGGTGTTGCCTTCCCGGGCCGCGTCGAAGAGGGCGTGGGCCAGCGCCAGGGTCTCCGCGTCCGGGGCACCAGGATTGTCTGCCGTCATCGGGGCCCCCTCAGGAAACCGGTCTGGCGCCCCACGACCTGGCCGGCGTCCGGTGCCACAATGACTTCCTGCGCGGCGGCATACGGCTCCTCGCCGTCAAGGACGGTCAGTACCTCCTCCGGTGCGACCGAGCGTTTGACCACGGCCAGGGCCACCGGCCCCATTTCGTAGTGCTGCGCCACGGAGGTCACGGTGCCTACCTTGCGGTCCCCGGAACGGACCTCGCTGCCGACTGCGGGCATGGTGTGCTGCGAGCCGTCGAGCTGCAGGAAAACCAGCCGGCGCGGCGGGTGGCCCAGGTTGTGGACCCGGGCCACGGTTTCCTGGCCCTTGTAGCAGCCCTTGTTCAGGTGCACCGCGGTGCGGAGCAGGTCGAGTTCGTGCGGGATGGTCTTGTCGTCGGTTTCGGCACCCCAGCGCGGCCGCCACGCTGCGACGCGCAACGCCTCGGCTGCCCAGACGCCGGCAAGCGGGCGCTCACCGACGGTTGCTTCCAGCTCAGCAGCCGGGACCAGATACTCGAACCAGGGCCTTTCCAGCCCGGGGTGGGCGTCCTCCCCTACGACGGCGTACGAGTAGCCGCCGGCGCCGACGTGCGGCCAGGGGTCTTCCCAGACCAGCAGGGACGACCATTCCGGCACCCGGCGGGTGGACCCCAGCACGGCCCAGTCCGCCGACGCGTCGGCGATCTCGACGCGGAGCATGAACTTCATCTTGTTGAGCCACTCGGCCAGCGGGCCTGCCTCGGCGGCCTCGACGATCAGCCAGGTCGTTGCGCCGTCGTCCACCACCCGCGCGTCGAATTCGATCCGGCCCTGGACGCTCAGCAGCAGCAGTTCGCTCGACTGTCCGGGCGCCAGGTTGGTGAGCTGCTGGGAAGAGAGGGTGTTGAGCCAGCTCAGCCGGTCGGGCCCGGTCACGGTCACGAGGCCGCGGTGGGAAAGGTCCACGACGGCGGCGCCGCCGGCCAGCGCCCGCTGTTCGCGCAGCGGCTCCCCGTAATGGGAAGCGACACCGGCGTCAGCGCCGCCGGCTTCGACGGCGCCAGGGCGCGCCAACAGTGGGCTCTTGATAGTCATATGTAGTAGAAGTCCTCGGGGGCTAGCGGTATTCCGGATTTTCGAAGTCAAACCTGGTGCCGGCTTTCCATGCCTCGGGCAGGTTGCCGTAGGCGGGAATGCCGCCGGCGTCCTTAAGCATCCGGGCCAGATGCAGCAGGTTCCACGTCATGAAGGTGGTGTTGCGGTTGGTGAAGTCGCTTTCCGGTCCGCCCGAGCCCTCATCGAGGTAGCTCGGGCCCGGACCCACGGCGCCGATCCAGCCGGCGTCGGCCTGGGGCGGGATGGTGAAGCCGATGTGCTGGAGGCTGTAAAGGACGTTCATGGCGCAGTGCTTGATCCCGTCCTCGTTGCCGGTGATCAGGCAACCGCCCACTTTGGGATAAAACGCCCACTGGCCCTTGTCGTTGAGCTCGCCGGAGTGCGCGTAGAGGCGCTCGATCAGCTTCTTGGTCTGCGAGGAGTTGTCACCCAGCCAGATGGGTCCGGCCACGACGACGATGTCCGCTTCGCGGACGGCCGGATACAGCTCCGGCCATTCATCGGTGCCCCAGCCGTGTTCGCGCATGTCCGGGTAGACGCCGCTGGCGATGTCGTGGTCCACCGTCCGGATAACCCGCGTGGCGACGCCGTGTTTCTCCATGATGCGACGGCTGACATCGATCAGGCCCTGCGTGTTGGAGGTCTCGGGGGACTTCTTGAGGGTGCCGTTGAAATAGACGGCCTTGAGGTCGCTGTAATCGGCCGACTTGTCAGGCATGGCGGGTGTGGCATTCACTTTGGTGCTCCCTGCGGTCGCTGCGGACAACGGAAAATCAGTGAGACTTCAAACCCGGCGGCGTTCCGGCGGCGCGTGGCGCTCCGCCGGTCAGACGGCTTTGTGGAGGATCGCGGACGCGTGGGCCTCCAGGCCGCTGCCCCCCGCGGTGCCCTTGCCCGCGGCCACGTCCCAGCGCCAGAGCAGGTTGCCCTCCACGAGCCCGAAGATTCTGGTGGCGGCCGTGTACTCCTTGGAGTGGCTGCCGCGCATCACCATGTCTGTGCTGAGCTGGATCTGCGGGCCCTTGATCTGCCCGTAGTACAGCTCGGAGATCCCGCCGGGGTGGGAAATCGAAACCGAGATGTCGAAGCCGCCGTCCTCGTTGCGCAGGGCTTCAACTTCGTCGGCGCTCTTAAGCACGGGAACGATGTCGGCCGGAATAAGCCCCGGGCCGCCGTCTTCCTCGCGCTGCTTGCGTTCGAGGGCCCAGAAACCGGTTTCGACGGTCAGCGGACGCAGCCTGGTGCCCTCGTCGTCGGTCAGCCAGCTCTCGGCACGGTACTGCAGGTACGGCAGGCCGTTGTGCGTGAAGGACACATGCTGCACGAAGTGTTCGGAATCCTCTTCCCCGGCCCCCAGCCGGCCGCGGCCCTCCCACTCACCAATGAGCCAGGACAACGGGACGATTTCGGGTGTCAGATCTGTAGGAATTTCAATCGGCACAGCGGCTACCTCTGGAAACGACGGGACTATGCGGGGCGTTTACGTCCGGCTGTTACTTCTGGCCTTTAAAGAGCCGGTACACAACAAAGCCGGCAAACCAGGCCATGGCCAGGCTGGCAACGCCGAGGAGGACAAGGAAGAAGATTTCAAATGCAAGTACGGACATGATGCCATCCTAACGCTTTAGTAGATGAGTAGTTTGTCTATGAAGTAAGCCAGCGAGCCGACCGCGGCGACCGGGCCCAGCCCCATTCCGAGGGCTGCCGCCAAGCTCAGGGATTGACCGCGGAGGATCACCAGCCGGCGGAAACTCACCAGCACGGCCCCCACCACGACACCGACGATCGCGGCCGGGAGCACGGCGATGTCGGAGAAGACAAGGCCCGCGAGTGGTCCGGCCAGCCCTGCGCCGACGACGCCCAGCGGCGCCACCACCCGGTCCGGCCAGCGGATCAGGCCCGCCATCAGGGCGATCGCAGCGCTGATCGCCGCGACCAGGAGCATCTCCCGGACGCCGTTGAAGCGGAAGCACGCGATCCAGCCGGCACCCAGGCAGGACAACAACACGCCGGCACTGGAGCCCAAGGTGGACTCCAGGCGTTGTGCCTGTCCCGTGCCGCGGATCAGCTGCATCACGAAGACCGCCATCACCCCTGCGGCCATGAACGACGGCGTCCAGTCCAGGAAGCCCGGGGCTGGAAGGTAGGTGGCGGCGATGGCGGCGCCCACGCCGGGCAGGCCGATCAGGACGGCCAGGGTCTTCCTGGCGGGGATGCCCAGGAAGTGCGGCCAGCCGATTCCGACGCCGGCTGCAATGAGGACCCCCACTGCAAGGAGGGCCTCCGGCGAGGAGTACGACGCGCCGACGATCGCGGCGAGTCCGGCCAGGCCAACAACGCCGATGGTCCAAGACTTCACTGTTTACCCGACATCTGTTTATCCGTCATCCGTTTACCGGCCATCGTCGTACCTTCGCTCACTGCGGACCCCAATTCGACCTGATCAACGTCAGGGGGCTGCAGGCCCCGACGGATCAATCCTGCCCTATATGACCGATTTGTGTCGCAAAAGGACTGGCCGCGGGTGACGGGACCATGGCCGGCAAGGGGCGTTTAGGTATACTCGGACTCAGCTACAGACGCCCAAAGATGCGCGGACACCCCTTGGAGGAAACATGTCGCACATCCTGCTACTGACGAACAGCACCGGCTCATCGGTGGACGTCCTGCCTGCTCTGGAACTATTGAACCACCGGGTCCATATTCTCCCCGCGGAGCCGACCGCGCTGCTGGAGACCGACCCCTGCGACATCGTCCTGCTCGACGCCCGCAAAGATCTCGTCGGCGCACGCTCCCTGACCCAACTGCTCAAGGCCACGGGCCTGAGTGCTCCCCTCATGCTCATCCTGACCGAGGGCGGCATGGCCGCGGTCTCGTCGGCGTGGGCCGTGGACGACATCCTGCTTGAGTCCGCCGGGCCGGCCGAGGTGGAGGCCCGCATCCGGCTGGGCGTCGCCCGGGCCGTGCCCGACCAGGACGATGCGCCGACCGAGATCCGTGCCGCCGGCGTCGTCATCGACGAGGCCAGCTACACCGCCCGGGTCAACGGGGCACCGTTGAACCTGACTTTCAAGGAATTTGAACTGCTCAAGTACCTGGCGCAGCACCCCGGCCGGGTCTTCACCCGCCAGCAACTGCTGACCGAGGTCTGGGGCTACGACTACTACGGCGGCACCCGCACCGTGGACGTCCATGTCCGGCGTCTGCGGGCAAAGCTCGGGGCCGACCACGAGAACCTGATCAGCACGGTCCGCAACGTTGGCTACCGCCTTACCCTGGTCCGGCATCCGGAAGAAGAACTCACCGAGGCCTGACCCTGGTCCGGCATCCCCGCACTTCCGGCCACAGACCTTCGCCGTCCGGGGCGACATTGGACACGATTCCGGCTCTTGGCTCCGGTGTCCGCGGCGTGTCCGTGTCAAAGTGCCCCCGGACCGCAGCCCCTGGCGAGACCAGCGGCGACCGGGTCCGGAAGCACAGCCTTTGGGCAGAACCCACGGGAACACGGAAAAGCCCCGGACCGAGGTCCGGGGCTTTTCCAGTTATTCAGTGGAGGACATACGGGTCGAACGTATCGAGGCCACCCCAGTGGTGGATCCCCCTCGCATCTGAACTGACGGTCCGGGAAACGAAGCCCCTCACCCATCAGCCGGATGAGTTAACGACTATACGTAACTGTTCCGGAACAACAAAATCGGCCCCGCCCCGGCAGCACCGTATAGCCTTGCAGCATGAGTCCTGCGCATCCTGAGAACTGGCCCGTGCTCGCCGCCAAAGGAGCTGCCGATGAGCAACTCCTGAAGGACGTCAAGGCCCTCGCGGCCGCCGCGGAGGAATCCGACGGCAATCCGCCGTTGTCCGAACAGACGCTGGTCACACTGCGTGCCGCGAACGCCGGCGCGGCCGCAGGGACAACCACCGTGCTGACGCTCGCCCTTTACTGCCCCGACGAGGAATCCGACCCTGCGACGGCACAGGACCTGGCCGGAGTCGCCGTCGTCATCGAGGAACCCGACGGCACGGGAGTGCTGGAAATTGCCGTCCACCCCAGTTACCGCAACCAGGGCGTGGCGGACCGGCTGGTCGGCGAGCTCAGGGACACCCGCGGCTTTGCCGGCCTCAAGGCGTGGTCCCACGGCAACCACGAGGCCGCCGCAGACCTTGCCGCGCGCTACGGCTACGGCCCCGTCCGCGAACTGTGGAAGATGCGGCTCACCAGCGCGGCGGCGGAACTGCCTGATGTCCCGCTGCCCGACGGGGTTGCGCTGCGCGCTTTCACCCCGGGCCGGGATGAGGACGCCTGGCTTGCCGCGAACAAGGCCGCCTTCGCGCACCACAAGGAGCAGGGAAACATGACCCGCGCCGACCTGGACGCCAGGATGGCCGAGCCATGGTTTGATCCCGCGGGTTTCCTGCTGGCCGTCGATGCCTCCGACCGGATCCTCGGCTTCCACTGGACCAAGGTTCACCCCCGGCACGGCGACCACCCGGCTATCGGCGAGGTGTACGTGGTGGGCGTAACTCCCGAGACCCAAGGCACGGGCCTGGGTAAAGCACTGACTGTGGCCGGCATCCGGCACCTGCAGCGCCTGGGCCTGCACGCCGTCATGCTCTACGTCGATGCGGACAACATTCCGGCCGTGTCGCTGTACCGGCGGCTGGGCTTCACCCGCTGGGATGTCGACGTCATGTATGCCCCATTGGAAGGGCGTTAATCCAATCGGCAGACATCTGTTGTCCAGCGCGGGAAATCTGCCCTCTTCGAAAGCTGTTCGCAGGCTGATTGCTTGTAAGGTTGAAGCTAAATCGCGCCAGCATTAGGAGAGACCATGCAACGGGAATCTGCCCGGACAGCCACGTCTGAGGCCGCCACGTCGAACAAAAAGGTCCGACCGGCGCGTGCCCAGTTCGGCTCCTCCGAAGTGCCTGCCTCACGCGCGACCCAGGACCGGATCGACATTCCGGAATTCGCGCCGAACCTTGAGCCGGAGGGCGATTTCAGCCCGGACCGCTTCCTCGACCGCGAACTGAGCTGGCTCTCGTTCAACGCCCGTGTGCTGGAACTGGCCGAGGACCCGAACCTGCACCTGCTGGAACGCGTCAGCTTCCTGTCCATCTTCGCGTCCAACCTGGACGAATTCTTTATGGTCCGCGTCGCCGGGCTTAAGCGCCGGATCGCCACCGGACTGGCCGTCCCCTCCCCCGCCGGGCTGAGCCCCGTGCAGGTCCTGGAGCAGATCGGCGACGAGGCCCACCGCCTGCAGCAGCGCCACGCGCGCGTCTACGCCGAGCAGATCCGTCCCGCGCTGGCCTATGAGCACATCCACCTCATGCGCTGGGAGGAACTCGATTCCCAGGCCAAGGACCAGCTCAGCGCCATGTTCGCCGAGAAGGTCTTCCCGATCCTGACGCCGCTGGCCGTGGACCCGGCCCACCCGTTCCCCTACATTTCGGGGCTGTCACTGAACCTCGCCGTCGTCGTCCGCAACCCGGTCAGCGACAAGGAACTCTTCGCCCGTCTCAAAGTCCCGGACCAGCTCCCCCGGCTGATCTCGATTGACGGCCCGCGCGCCGGCTCGATTCCGGGCCGGGTGGCGCGCTTCATCCCCCTCGAGGAAGTCATCGCCGTCCACCTGGACCAGCTCTTCGCCGGGATGGAGGTGCTGGAGCACCACACCTTCCGCGTCACCCGCAATGAGGACGTCGAGGTCGAAGAGGACGACGCCGAAAACCTGCTGCAGGCGCTCGAAAAGGAACTGCTGCGCCGCCGTTTCGGGCCGCCGGTCCGGCTCGAAGTCACCAACGACATCAACCCGAACATCCGGGCGCTGCTGATCCGCGAACTCGGCGTCGAGGAATCCGAGGTCTACTCGGTCCCGGGCCCGCTGGACCTCCGCGGGCTCTCGGTCATCGCCGGAATCGACCGCGCGGACCTGCACTACCCCAAGCATGTCCCCCACACCTCACGGCACCTCAACGAATCGGAAACGTCGAAGGCGGCAAACGTTTTTGCGGCCATGCGGCGGCGGGACATCCTGCTGCACCACCCCTACGACTCCTTCTCCACCTCGGTGCAGGCGTTCCTGGAGCAGGCGGCCTCGGACCCGAAGGTCCAGGCCATCAAGCAGACGCTGTACCGCACCTCGGGTGACTCGCCGATCGTCGACGCCCTGATCGACGCCGCCGAGGCCGGCAAGCAGGTCCTGGCGCTCGTTGAGATCAAGGCCCGCTTCGATGAGCAGGCCAACATCTCCTGGGCCCGGAAGCTGGAGCAGGCCGGCGTCCACGTGGTCTACGGCATCGTGGGCCTCAAGACCCACTGCAAGCTGTCCCTCGTGGTGCGCCAGGAAGTGGACGGACTCCGCCGCTACTGCCACATCGGCACCGGCAACTACCACCCCCGCACGGCCCGCTACTACGAGGACCTCGGACTCCTCACGGCCAATGAGCAGGTGGGTGAGGACCTCTCCCGGCTCTTCAACCAGCTCTCCGGCTACGCACCGAAGTCGACCTTCAAACGGCTGCTGGTGGCCCCGCGGTCGGTGCGTTCAGGACTCATCGACAGGATCGAAACCGAAATCCGGAACGCCAGGGCGGGCCTCGCCGCCCGGGTCCAGATCAAGGTCAACTCGATGGTGGATGAAGCCATCATAGATTCCCTGTACCGGGCGTCGCAGGCCGGCGTCCCCGTGGACGTGATCGTCCGCGGCATCTGCTCGCTGCGCCCGGGGGTGCCCGGACTCAGCGACAACATCACGGTCCGCTCCGTGCTGGGCCGCTTCCTGGAGCATTCCCGCGTCTTCGCCTTCGCCAATGGCGGGGACCCGGTGGTCTACATCGGTTCGGCGGACATGATGCACCGCAACCTGGACCGCCGCGTGGAGGCCCTTGTCCAGCTCAGCAGCGGGGACGACACGAACTACGTCATGGACCTGCTGCGCCGCTACATGGATCCCGAGACCGCCAGCTGGCACCTCGACAACCAGGGGGAATGGACCCGCCACCACCTCGCCGAGGACGGGCAGGATCTCGCGGACATCCAGTCCTGGCTGCTTAATTCCCGCTCGCGCCAGCGCTCGTCCGGGCTGCGGTAGGGGCTCTGGCATTGAGTAGCGATTCGCTGGTCGCCGACCAGACAGACCACCCCGGCGAGGAAATTGCGGTGGTGGCTGCGGGAGCCCTGCCGTGGCGTGTCGCCGCTGGCGACAACGGTGACCTCGAGGTCCTGCTGATCCACCGCCCGCGGTATGACGACTGGTCCTGGCCCAAGGGCAAGATCGACCCCGGCGAGACGGTGCCCGAGTGCGCCGCCCGCGAGGTCGAAGAGGAAATCGGGTTGAGGGTGCCGCTGGGCATCCCGCTGCCCTCCATCCACTACCACGTCGCCGCCGGCCTGAAGGTGGTCCATTACTGGGCCGTCGACGTCGACGGGGCGGCGCTGCTGCCGGACGGCAAGGAAGTGGACAGCGTCATGTGGTGCTCGCCGGAGAAGGCGGCCCGCCTCCTGAGCAACCCGAGCGACGTGGGCCCGCTGGAGCATCTGGCGGCCGCCCACGCCCGCGGCGAACTGAAAACCTGGCCGCTCCTGATCGTGCGCCACGCCAAAGCCAAGCCGCGCTCTTCATGGTCCAAAGCCGAAGGGGACCGGCCCCTGGCCGCCACCGGGATGCGGCAGGCCCAGGCAGTGGGGCGGCTCCTGCAGGCCTGGAAACCGAAGCGCGTTGTTTCCAGCCCGTGGGTCCGGTGCGTGGCCACGATCGCCCCGTATGCCAAGGCCTCCGACGCGAAGGTGAAACTGAACGAAGCCCTCACGGAGCACCGGCACGGCCGCCATCCGCACAAGACGGCGGCCGCCATCGAGGGTCTCTTCGACAAGCAGCGCGGCGTGGCGGTCTGCACACACCGCCCCGCCCTTCCCACGGTGTTCGCCCAGCTGGGAAAGCACATGGGTTCCCGGTTGCGCGCGCTGCTGCCGGACGCCGATCCGTTCCTGGCTCCCGGTGAGATTGTGGTGTGCCACGTGGCGCACCACAGCAAGGACAAAGTGGTCGCGGTGGAGCGGTTCCGGCCCTTCGACGACTGAGGTCCCTTGACCGTCCATGGTTCTGGCCGTAGTTTGTATCAAATACTTGATACATTGCCGCAGAATCTTTGGGGGATTTTATGCCGGTCCAGTTCATTGTGCCGCCGCTGCTGTTGCTTGGTCCGCTCCTCGCCGCCGTCGTTGTCTACTTGGTGCTGCGCTGGGTGATCTGGGCGCCGAACACGGGGACCACGCCGGCGTCTGTGTCGGAGCACGCGCTGTGGGTGGGCGTCATCGGCTGGCTGGCGAGCTCCCTCCAGGGGGCGATGAACCTGGGCATCATTCCGGCGGCTCCTTCCGCCGGCGGCACGCTGACCAGCGCGGAGACCATCGCCCCGGCACTGGCGTGGCCGGTCCTGGGCTGCCTGACCGTGCACGCCCTGGGCCAGATCACCTACCCCGGTCCACGCCGCATGCGGCGGCAGGCCGTCCTGTCAGTCCGCCGCATCCGCGACTTCCTGCCCCGGAGGCTGGCCTTGACCACGGCCGCCATCTTCATCACCGCCGCCGCGGCCATCGCCCAGACGGCCACCCTCCCCGGATTCGCGGCAGTGGCGCCCACCACGCTCCGCGACGGCCCCAACAGCTACAGCTACTACAGCGGCGGCGCTGACGGCCGCATCCCCGGGCCGGAGGTCGCCGGATGGCTGGGAGGCGCCCTGCTGGTGCTGGCGGGCGGGTCGTGGCTGGTGCTGTGGCTGATAGCCAGCCGCCGCCAGCTGGAGAGTCTCGACGCCGCCGACAACGCCGTGCTGCGGACCATCGCCATGAACCGCCTGCTCCGGACGGTCTCCACCGTGGCTGCAGGTCTCGGCATAATCGCGGGGAACTTCGCGGCCCGGCCCGATCCGGCCCAGGGGGCAACGTCCTGGACGAATCCGGCCGCCCTGGCGGGCACGGTTGTGCTGTTTGTGATGTGGTGGTGGCGGCCGCCGCGACTCGCGGCCGCCGGGCTGGGCGCCCGGAACCGCCCTGAGGCAGGGCTCGCCGCCGGCCGGCAGCACCCGGCGGCCAGGCTCGTCTCCTCCCTCGGGGCGCTGCTGGGCCTGGCCGCCGCCGTGCCGCTGGTTGCCGGAACCTTCCTCGCCCAGGCCGTCGCGGCTGCCGCCAGCTACGGATTTGCGGGTTTCGGTTATGCCGGCATTGTGGCCTTGATGGCCACCGCCGTGCTGCTCGTTATTACCGCCGGCGAGCTCCTGCTGCAGCACAATTACGGCAGTCCGGGAGCCCGGCGCAGCTGGCCCCGGCAGCCGGTGAGCCCCGCCCTGCTGACGACTGCCGTCCTGGCGCTGCTCGTCTTCCTCATGGTCCTCCTTGTCACGGCGGCCGGGCAGGCCCGGCTCGGGGAGGGCCTCGGGTGGGTTCCGTCCGCACTCCTCACGGCAGCAGTTTTCGCCGCCTCCTTGCCCGCGCTCGTCGCGGCCAGGCGCCGCCAAGGCATCCCCGATGCCCCCGCCGGCCTGGACGCGGCGCTGCGCGCCATCACGGTCCACCGCGTAGTGCGAACCCTCGCGGCCACCCTCACCGCCCAGGCCGGCGTGCTGCTTCTGACCCAGAGCAACGCCTGGGCGGAGATACTGGGCCGGGCTGCTTTCGGGGAGACAGACCCCGCCGCTACATCCTGGTGGCCGGCGATCGCGGCCGGTGCCGTCCTCGGCGTCGCGGCCACGGTCATCGCCGTCATCCCGGTGCGCGCCCTGGCCCGGCCGGCCCCTGCTCCTCCCCTGCCGAGGAAGGAAGTCTCGGCGTGAGCGCAGGAATCTCCGTGAACCTGGGCTCGGCCACACCACCGTATGAACAAATCAGGGCCCAGGTCTCCTCGCTGATCGCGCTGGGAACGCTGGCGCCGGGCACTCGGCTGCCGACGGTCCGGAGCCTCGCCGCGGACCTCGGCATCGCGGCCGGGACCGTCGCCCGGGCCTACCGGGAGCTAGAACAGACGGGGCTGGTCGAAACCCGGCGCCGCAACGGCACTGTGGTCGCCGGGACGCCTGCGGCCAGCACCCTGCCCGAAACCCCGGCACCGGAGACCGTCGCCGGAGACGTGACCACCGCCGTCGACCGTTACATTGCGGAAGGCCGCAAAGCGGGATTCGACGACGCCGCCCTCCTGGCAATTCTGCGGAAAAGGCTCAGCCAGCAAGACGGATAAGGAGGGAAAAGCCAGTTCTCAGTAGACTGGGACGGTGAGCATTCCTACGCCTTATGAAGACCTGCTGCGCGATGTCCTGGAAAACGGCACGCACAAATCGGACCGCACCGGGACGGGCACCCTGAGTGTGTTCGGCCGCCAGATGCGCTTTGACCTCAGCAAGAGCTTCCCCCTGGTCACCACGAAACGCGTGCACTTCAAGTCCGTCGCCGTGGAGCTCCTGTGGTTCCTCCGCGGGGAAACGAACGTGAAATGGATGCAGGACCAGGGCGTCACCATCTGGAACGAATGGGCCGACGCCGAGGGAGAACTGGGCCCGGTCTACGGCGTCCAGTGGCGCTCCTGGCCGACCCCCGACGGCGGCCACATCGACCAGATCGCCGAGCTGATCGAAAACCTCAGGTCCAACCCGGATTCCCGCCGGCACATCGTTTCCGCCTGGAATGTCGCCGAGCTCAAGGACATGGCCCTGCCGCCCTGCCACGCGTTCTTCCAGTTCTACGTGGCCGACGGAAAGCTGTCCTGCCAGCTCTACCAGCGCTCCGCGGATACCTTCCTGGGCGTGCCGTTCAACATCGCCTCCTACGCCCTGCTGACCTGCATGATCGCCCAGCAGACCGGCCTGGAACCGGGCGAGTTCGTCTGGACCGGCGGCGACGTCCACATCTACGACAACCACATGGACCAGGTCCTCAAGCAGCTCACGCGCGCCCCCTACGAGTACCCGCAGCTCACGATCACCCGCAAGCCGGACTCCATTTTCGATTACACCCTCGATGACTTCGAAGTGGTCGGATACCAGCACCACCCGACGATTAAGGCCCCGATAGCCGTATGAGCAACGACAAGATTCAGGGCGGGCAGCCCGCCGACTTCACCGACAAGCTGGCGGGCCTCACCGGGCTCGGCGTCGTCTGGGCGCAAACCAGCACCGGTGTGATCGGCAAGGACGGCGGCATGCCGTGGCGCCTTCCCGAGGACATGCTGCACTTCACCCGGCTCACCACGGGCCACCCGGTGATCATGGGCCGCAAGACCTGGGAGTCCTTTCCCGACAAGTACCGCCCCCTGCCCGGGCGGACGAACATCGTCATCACCCGCCAGGAAGGCTGGGGCGGGACGCCGGCGGCCGAAGGCGCCATCGCGGTCAAGTCCCTGGACGACGCGCTCCTGGAATCCCAGTTCGCGCCGGGGAACGGCATGGTCTGGATCATCGGCGGCGGCAACATCTACGCGCAGTCCATGGACCTCGCCAACATCGCGGTCATCACCACGATCGACGCCGCAACGGAGGGCGACACGTTCGCCCCGGATCTCGGGTACGACTGGACCATGGGCGCGAGCCTGCCGGCCGACGGCTGGGAAACCGCCGGCAACGGCACCCGCTACCGCATCAACGTGTGGCGCCGGACGGAGGGCTAAGGAATGCTGAAGAAACCCGAAACCCTCTTTGTGCTTGGCTACATGCTGCTGCCGCTCCTGGCGCTGCTGTCCGCGATCGTGGGGCTGACCATGATCCTTGGCGGGAACAAGATCGTCGGGGCCATCGTGCTCGTGGTGGTCACCCAGGCCTTCGCCTTCGGCGCGTTCTTCGCGCTCAGGAAGCGCAAGCACGCGTTGCTCGCGGAGCACACCGGCGAGTAAGCCCGGCTTGGCCGAGGGCGGATGGGGAGATCACCCCATCGCCGGATGCCGCGGTTCCGGCTAGGTTTGTGCCGGTAGATACACACCGGAATGCGCCAGGTCCAGGCCGCCGCCGGTTAGGCTGATGCACGGAAAAGGGGGATGCCGCTATGGCAGGAAACTTGTGGGGCGCCGACGTCGCCCAGTTGCGCACACTGGCGCAACAGTTCGGCAAGACGTCGGAGACGCTGCTGCAGCAGTCCTCCACCCTGACGTCGGCCATCAACGGCAACACGTCCTGGAAGGGTGCCGACGGCGCCCGCTTCACGTCCGAGTGGAACAGCAGCCACCGTGCCCTGATCCAGAAGACAGCACTCGCCCTCAAGGCAGAGTCCAAGCGGCTGATGACCCACGCCGAGCAGCAGGAGAAGGCCAGCAGCAACGGCTCCGGTTCAGGTGCTCCCGGGGTTCCGGGTACGCCGGGCACGCGGGAGGGACAAGGCACCCACAACAACCCCTGGGGCCCCGACTGGCTCTCCGGCCCGGACTCCCCATTCCGCGGCGGCTGGGACATTTACAATCTGGTCAAGGCACTTCCCAACCTCCGTTCCGGATTGTTCGACATCGGCGCGATGCTGCACAAGTCCAGAATTGGTGACTTCCTGGACGCCAGCGCCTGGCGCGCCTTCCAGAATTCAAACGAATTCAGCAAGTTCTTCAACATCTCGAACCAGTTGTTCGAGGGACGCTGGCACGAGGCGTTCAACCTCACGGAAGGCACCAAGGCATTTCGGGCCTTCGACGGTCTCGGCAAGGGCCTTGGGGTCCTGGGTGTGGGGTTGGACGGCCTGGACGCCGTCAATGCGGCCAAAGACGGGGATTACAGCTCAGCCGCCTACTCCGGGACCAAGGCCCTGATCGGCGCCGGCTCATTCCTGCCGCCGCCGGCGGGAACCGTCTGCATGGTCGCCAGCGCCGGACTGGCGATTTATGACAACGTCCCGATCGTCCACGACTCCGTGAACTATGTGGGCGGCCAGATCGCCGACGGTGCCGTGGCCGTGGCCGACGCCGTCAGCGATGGTGCAAGCGCCGTGGCCGACACCGTCAGCGACAGCGCTGAAGCTGTGGGCGATTTCTTTGGCTTCTAACAACGAGGAGATTCACATCGTGACTGAGACAACCACCGCCCCCGCTGCCGGGCAGGAAATCTACCCGGACGCCATTGGCTTTGGCTTTGCCGAACTGATCGCGCTGCTGAACCTTCAGCACGGCCCGGCAGCAACCGCCAGCGCGGAGGCCCTCCGCGTCGCCAACGAGCTCGAAGATCCGATGATCCTGTCAGCCGGAGCGTCGTCATTGGTGGCACGGGGTGCTGCCACCGTGGAGCCGGATGGGACCCTGTCGGTCAGCGGCCCGGTAGCGGCGGTGACCCGCGCCCTGACGTCGGCTGAGCGCCGCATGGAGATCACTTTGCTGACGCCTGACTCCGCAGACAGCGTCCTGACCGTCGAATCACCGGATTTCCGGATCCTGCTGCAGCCCCGCGCCTTCCTGAGCTGGTTCGCCATGGCGCAGGACCCGGAGATATCGGCCGCCGAGGCCAACTTCTTCATCATGCGCAAGCACCTGGAAGACCACCCCGACGGCGGGGCCACCATCAAGCGCCTAGAAGATCCGGACGCCCCCCAGCTGCTGCTCAAGCGGGCCCACGGTTCGTGGAGCCTCGGCTACAGCGGCCCGGGCACCGGGGCGATCGAGGAGATCGCCGGACTTGCTGACGACCAGGTCCTCGACCGCATCCGCTCAATCCGGAAAGACTGAAGACGATGGACAACGACGCAACGCGCCGCCACGAGGACGAGCAGACCAGGGCCCGGCACGAACAAGCCGTCGCCGCCGGCGAAAAGCGCCTCCTGACCCGGACCATGGATGGCGGCAGGCTGCACAGCTACGCCGCGGATGAAATCGGCTTCGCCCGGGCCGGATCGGGCCCCATCGTCACCACCGCCCCGGGGATGCTCGTCCTGGGCGTCGTTTTCGCGGCGATGACGGCATTCTCAATTTTCCTTGTCATCGCGCCCACGGCCAACGGCCAGGACCCGCTATGGGGAGCACTCGTGCTTACAATCGGCGGAATCGCCGGCCTGGTTTACGCCCTGCGGCTGGCGGTGTCCGAATTCCGGGCGCGCAGGCTGCGTCGGGAGCGGGGCATCCCGGATCCCAGTCCGCGCCAGTTGAACTGAGCGCCAGTTGAAGCGGGCGGTGACGTAACCGACTGCGCACCGGAGCCGGCAAAGTCTAAACTGGCAAAATGACTACAGCAGCAGCTCCGTCCGTTGGACTTGTCGGTTGGCGTGGCATGGTCGGCTCCGTCCTGATGCAACGCATGCAGGAAGAGGGCGACTTCGCCAGCATCAACCCGGTATTTTTCTCCACCTCAAATGCAGGGGGTGCGGCTCCGGCTTTCGCTGAAGGTGCCGGCAAGCTGGAGGACGCGTTCGACGTCGATACCCTCGCCAAGCTGCCGATCATCGTGACCGCACAGGGCGGCGACTACACCAAGCAGGTCCACGGTGAGCTCCGCAGCCGTGGCTGGGACGGTCTCTGGATCGATGCCGCCTCCACGCTGCGGATGAACGACGATTCGATCATCGTGCTGGACCCGATTAACCGCGACGTCATCGACAAGGGCCTCGCCAACGGCACGAAGGATTTCATCGGCGGCAACTGCACCGTCTCCTGCATGCTCATGGGCCTCGGCGGGCTGTTCAAGAACAACCTCGTCGAGTGGGGCACCTCCATGACCTACCAGGCTGCCTCCGGCGGCGGCGCCCGCCATATGCGCGAACTCCTGAACCAGTTCGGCACTCTCAACGCCCAGGTCAGCCCGGAACTGAACGACCCGGCGTCGGCCATACTGGACATTGACCGCAAGGTCCTGGCCCACCAGCGCACCGGCATCGACGCCTCGCAGTTCGGCGTCCCGCTGGCCGGCTCGCTGATCCCGTGGATCGACGCGGACCTCGGCAACGGCCAGTCCAAGGAAGAGTGGAAGGCCGGGGTGGAGACCAACAAGATCCTCGGCACCTCCGGCGACGAGCACATCATCATGGACGGGCTGTGCATCCGCATCGGCGCCATGCGCTCGCACTCCCAGGCACTCACGCTCAAGCTGCGCGAAGACCTCTCCGTCGCCGAGATCGAGAAGCTCCTGGATGAGGACAACGAGTGGGCCAAGGTGGTGCCCAACACCAAGGACGCTTCCATGGCGGACCTCACCCCGGTGTCCGCTTCCGGCACCCTCGACATCCCGGTCGGCCGCATCCGCAAGCTGGAGATGGGACCGCAGTACATCAGCGCCTTCACGGTGGGCGACCAGCTCCTGTGGGGCGCGGCCGAACCGCTCCGCCGCATGCTCAACATCGCGACCGGCACGCTCTAGGGGTTCAACACCCAAGTCAGGTACCGAGGAATCTCCGGTACTTTGCGGCCTGCAGCTCAAAGGATCTTTGGGCGGCGGGCCGCAGTCCGTTAACGTCGTCGAAGGGCTCGGGAACAACCACCATCGCCCCGCCGTTGCGGGACGCGTCCCAGGTGCCGATGACCTGGCCGCCGGCAACAATCGTCTTCCGGAATACGCCGTTCCCGCCCGGCACGATCTTGTTCGCATGCTCCGGCGGCAACACCAGCGACCGGTCCGTGTAGCCGAGCAGGAATTCGTCGAATCCGGGCAGTGCCAGCAGCAGGCGGCCCGCGGGGACGCCGTCGTCGAGCAGTGCAGCCGTCTCCGGGGAGAGCCAGTAGCTGGTCCCCTCGAACTTCAATTCCACCAACTGGTCCGACACCCGGGCCAGTGCCGTGCGGACCTCTGTCAGTGGGATGCCGGACCACCAGGAAAAGTCGCGTTCCGTGGCGGGCCCGTGGCTGCGCAGATAACGCAGCAGCCACTCGGCGATGCCGTCCGCACGGTCCAGGACGCGCGAATCGGTGATCCAGTCGTCGAAAGCAACGACAAGTTGCTGGTTGCCCGCCAGAGGGCCCTGCACCAGCCAGCCCCGCTGGCACAGCATCCCCAGCAGGTGGATGCCGCGCTGGCCGGCCGTAGACTGGCCCGCCTGTTCGAAGGCCTGGAACAGCTCCGCCCGGCTGGCGGCCGCCCCGCCGGAGACCAGCTGCAGCGCGGTTTCCGCCGCGGCATCGACGTCCGCGGCATCGATGTCGAGCTCCCGGTGGCGCCCGGCCATGCCCCGGATCAGCCGATCGGAGGTAATGGCCAGCATCCATTTCAGGTCTTCGGGAGCCATCAGGTGCAGGGTCCCGCGCATCGGCCACGACCGGACGATTTCCCCCCGGTCCAGGGCGCTGCGGACATCAGCCACGCGGGAACCAGGCACCCGCTGGCCGACGGCCCAGAGGGCGGCCTGCAGGTCCTGCGCCTGCATCGCTGTCATCCAGCGCACTGCTGCCGCCGCGCTGCGGAACCCGGACCCGGCCAGGCCCTGCGACGCCAGCCGCAGCCGTCCCAGGATCCCCCGGCTGAGCCGGACGCGCGCCGTTGCTGTCATGCACCCATGCTAGGACTCCTGACGGCTGGTTCCCAGCAGCCTTCCAGCCGGACTGCCTACCCTTGTTGGATGACCATGAGTGAGATGTGGCCGCTGCTGCGGCCCCTGAGCAGGAGGCTTGCCCTGCTGGGCTGGGTATCCAGCGCAGCCGGCATGACCGCCGGACTTGCCCTTGCCATTGCCAGCGGAACACGGCTCTCGCCGATGATGAGCACCATGCAACTCGTGGCAATGGTGTCCATGGCTGTGGCGGTGGTCAGCTTCGTCACTGCGGCCTCGCTACAGCCGCGGCCCCGGGTGCCCGAAGCCGAACGACCGGAGAGCCCGGAACCGGGGGGCCTGCCGGACACCGTGCAGAGTTTCCTGCTCGGCTCGGTGGCCCTGCTGGCCGGGGCTGTCGTTTTCGCCCTTGCGGGCTTCCTGCTCCGCAGCGGACCCAGCGTCCAGTCCGTGGCGTTCTGCCAGGTGTTTTTCCTGGGCGCCGCCGCGTCCGGCTTCACTTTTATGCTCTTCAGCAAGGTCTCCCCGCACCGCGGCAGGAACTGACGGCCCGGCAGTAGCGGTGTGTCCTAGAGCTCCACGCCGATCAGCAGCGGTTCGGGATGAAGTTCGATCCCGAAGCGTTCGACGACGCCGCGGCGCACCTCACGCGCGATCGCCAGCAGGTCCGCCGCGCTGGCCGATCCCCGGTTGGTGATGGCAAGGGTGTGTTTGGTGGACAGTGAGGCCCGGCCCCCGGAAACGCTGTCCGGTTCGAGCCCGAATCCCTTGCCGTAGCCGGCCTGGTCGATCAGCCAGGCCGCGGAGAGCTTGGTCAGCCCGTCGGCGCCGCCCGGGTACCGCGGCGCGCCTTCGGGCAGCCCGGCCGCCACCTCCGCGGGCACGATCGGGTTCGTGAAGAAGGAGCCGGTGGAGTAGGTGTCCCGGTCCGCTGCGTCCCACACCATGCCTTTGGATGCCCTGAGCCGCAGCACGTCGCGCCGGACATCGTTGGAATAGGCCCGCTGGCCTGCTTCGATGCCAAGCGCCCGGGCCAGCTCGGCGTACCGGATGGGGGCACTCATCCGCCCCAGGGGCAGCTGGAACTCGACCGTGAGCACGACGTAGCGCGGGGAGCCGTTCACGGTGGTCTGTTTGAGGATCGAATCGCGGTAGCCGAATTTCAGCTCCGAGTTGGTGAAGGTCTGCACGGCGTTGCGGTGCCGGTCCCAGGTCCGCACGGCGGCGATGGTCTGGGAAACGTCCGAGCCGTACGCGCCGACGTTCTGGACCGGGGTGGCACCCGTGGCGCCGGGGATGCCGGAGAGCGCCTCGATGCCGGACCAGGCGTGCCGCACCGCGTGCTCCACCAGGGCGTCCCAGTTGTGGCCGGCCTGCACCACAACGGCGACGCCGCCGCAGGAGTCGTCCGCGCTGACCGTGAAGCCCTCTGACGCGATCTTCAGGACGGTGCCGGGGAACCCGTCGTCGGACACAAGCAGGTTGGAGCCGCCGCCGATGATCAGCAGCGGTTCGCCGGCCGCATCCGCGGAACGGACGGCCTCGATGATCTCGGCCTCGGTGCGGGCCTCGATGAAACGGCCGGCGGGGCCGCCGACGGCGGCCGTGGTCAGGGCGGAAAGCAGAGTCTGGGTCACCCGACCAGCCTAGCCGGGTTCCGCTGCGCTCCCCTAAGCACCGTCGAACTCAGGTGAGCTTCCGGGCCACTGGGGAGAGCAGGAAGCTGACCACGAGCATCACCATCACGGCCAGCAGGGAGTGCAGGATGCCGACGTGCTCCGCCAGCAGGCCCAGCAGGGGCGGGCCGCAGAGGAACGCGCCGTAGCCGATCGTGGACACCACGGAGACCCGGGCGGCCGCCTTGACCGGGTCGTCAGCGGCGGCGGACATGCCCACCGGGAAGCCCAGTGAGGCGCCCAGGCCCCAGACCGCGAGGGCCACATAGGCCACCCAGGGCACCGGCGCGAAGACGAACAAGCCCAGGCCCAGGACGGCCAGGGCAGCACACCAGCGCATCACCGGGACGCGGCCGAAGCGGTCCAGGACCACCGTGCCCGCGAACCGGCCTATGGTCATGAACGTGACGAAGAGCCCGTACCCGGCCGCGCCCGCGGCGTCGGACTGGCCGTGGCCGTCGGCAAGTGCGAGCGCCACCCAGTCCCCGGCTGCTCCCTCGGCGAGGGCAAGCCCCAGCACGAGGACGCCCAGCAGAAGTGTCCGGCGGTCCCGCCAGGCCTGGGCGATCTGGCGTTTGTTGTCCAGCGGCTGATCGGGCTGGTCCGTGGCCGGCCGGATGATCGGGATCGGCCCGGTGGAGGGGTCCTCGAACGTATCGAGTTCGGCCGGCTTGAAGGTCTGCCCGCCCTCCACCGGAGTGACGTCGGCGCGGAACCACGACGCGGCAGTCGCGACCGAGCCTGCGACGAGCAGCCCCACGGTGCCGAAGTGCCAGAAGACGGGCACCCCGGCTCCCGCGGCCCAGGCGCCCGCCCCGGCACCGGCAACAGTGCCGAGGCTGAAGGCGCCGTGCAGCCGCGGCATGATGTGCCGGTGGACGGCGCGCTCCACGGCGGCACCCTCGACGTTCGAGGCCGTGTTCCAACTGGCGGTGCCGAGTCCGATCACGGCCAGTCCCGCGGCGACGGCGAGCGGGTTGACCAGGACGGAGGTTCCCAGGCCCGCGAGCACCAGTCCGGCCCCCACCATGATGCTGCCGATCCGGATGGTCTGCTTCGAGCCGAACTTGAGCACGATCAGCCCCGAAGCGGAGACCGAGATGAAAGACCCCAGCGTCATGCACAGCAGCAGCAGCCCGATGTTCCCCGGGGTGAGGTCCAGCCCGTCGCGGATGGCCGGCAACCGGGACACCCAGGTGGCGAATGCTATGCCGCTGACCGCGTAGGCGGCCACTACGGCGTTACGCCAGTGGGTGACCTCGGCGGACTGGTCCGTGCTCACGCTCATTGCAGCGCCATACGGTCAGGCCAGCCTGACGACGGCCTGCGCCTTCATCAGCACCTTCTGGCCGGCCGAGAGGACCGTGAGGTCCACGCGGGCGGTGCCTGCCTCGGCGTCGAGCGCCCCGATGGCTCCACTGATCTCGATCATGGCGCCGGCGTCCGGCGTTCCGGTGGTGTCGGCCACCGGGACCGGCTTGGTGAATCGGGTCTGGAAATCGACGACGGCGGCAGGGTCGCCGGCCCAGTCGGTGACGAGCTGGACGGCGGAGCCCATGGTGAACATGCCGTGGGCTATCACGCCGGGCAGTCCCACGCTGGTGGCGAAGGCCTCGTTCCAGTGGATCGGGTTGAAGTCGCCGGAGGCACCGGCGTACTTGACGAGGTCCGTGCGGGTGACGTCGATGCTGCGGCTGCCGATGTCCTGGCCGACCGTGAGTTCTGAGAATGTGGGTGTCATGGCTACTGTCCCTCTCCGCGGACCAGGATGGATGAGGTGGCGGTGGCGACGGCTTCACGCGAATCGTCACCGGCCGCGGCTGCGCCCGCGGTAAGGGCGAAGATTTCCGAGCGGGTGGTGATCATGGCCCCGCCGCCCATCGCACGGACGCCGTCGACGTGGAGTTCCGCAACCAGCCGGTCCCCCGCCACGATCGGACGGTGGTGGACAAAGCGCTGGTCCGCGTGGACCACGCGGGAGAAGTCGATACCGGAGTCCGGGTCCTCGATCAGCTGGGCGTCGGCCCGCTGGGCGACGATGATCGCAAAGGTCGGCGGTGCCACGACGTCGCGGTGCCCCAGCGCCGCGGCGGCCTCCACGTCGAAGTGCGCGGGGTGGGTGGCCTTGACCGCGCGGGCGAACTCGCGGATCTTCTCGCGGCCGACGTCGTACACCTCTGCGGCAGGGTAGCTGCGCCCCTGCAGATCCGGATTGATAGTCATGGATCCAGCCTATCGCCACGCCGCCCGGCCACCTGCGACGATGACGGGGGTGAACAGAAAGACGAACTACGATATGATGAAAACATCATTTCATCAATTCATGGCCGACCCTGGAATTACGGCGATGAGAAAGGACAGGCAGCGATGATTACAGCCGCGCAAACCCCCTTGTACGAGATCAAGGCGAACCTGTTCAAGGCACTCGCCCATCCGGCGCGGATCCGGGTGCTCGAGCTGCTGTCCGCGGCGCCGGACTACTCGGCGCCCGTCAGCTACCTGTTGGCTGAGACGGGCCTCGAAGCGTCACACCTTTCCCAGCACCTCGCCACGCTGCGGCGCCACGGGGTGGTGAGCTCGTCCCGGTCCGCCAATGCCGTGACGTACCGGCTGGCGCATCCGAAGATCGCCGAACTGCTGGCCATCGCCCGGACATTCCTCCTCGACAGCCTGGCCGATTCCAATGAGCAGCTCAAGCTCGCGCAGGGACTGCCGAGCGAGCATCTCAGCGCTTCCGATTCATGAGTTCCGCCCTGGCACCCCTCCGCCGGTTCCTGCCGTCCCGCCGTGACTACGATGGGCTTCGCTCCTCCTGGAAAACGGATCTGCTGGCGGGCATCACCGTGGGGATTGTGGCGCTGCCGCTGGCGCTGGCATTCGGGGTGAGTTCCG
The DNA here is from genome assembly GCF_056397045.1 of Arthrobacter sp. 05N429. NCBI lineage: Bacteria > Bacillati > Actinomycetota > Actinomycetes > Micrococcales > Micrococcaceae > Arthrobacter > Arthrobacter sp. 05N429. The sequence goes on along the minus strand of NZ_JBFTMQ010000001.1, from coordinate 294,019 downwards.
GCGTCGGCGCCGAAGCGGGACTCATCACCGCCGTGGTGGCCGGCCTGGTGGCGGCTGCCATGGGCGGCTCGCACGTCCAGGTCTCCGGTCCCACCGGCGCCATGGTGGTGGTGCTCGCCCCGGTGGTCGCCGTCCACGGCGCCGGCAGCATCCCCTTGGTCTCGCTGATGGCGGGGCTCCTGGTGGTCATCCTGGGCATCAGCGGACTGGGCCGGGCTGTGGCCTTCATCCCGTGGCCCGTGGTGGAGGGCTTCACCCTCGGCATCGCCGCAATCATCTTCCTCCAGCAGGTTCCGATGGCCACCGGCACCGAGGGGATACCGGGCCACAACACCCTGCTGGCCGCAGTCGAGGCCGCCTCCCGGGCGACCTTGCCAACCGTGCTTCAGACGCTCGGTGTCGTCGCGGCCGTCGCCGCGGTGATGCTCCTGCTTCCGAAGCTGAACAAGGCCCTTCCCGCGAGCCTGATCGCCGTGCTCCTGGCCACCATGGCCGCGGAGCTGCTGCAACTGGACATCCCGCGGATCGGGGCGCTGCCGGATTCTCTGAACGCACCGTCGGTGCCGGCCCTCGATCCGGCGGCGCTGGGCGGGCTGCTGATGCCTGCGGTGTCCATCGCGATGCTTGCCGCCATTGAATCCCTGCTCTCCGCACGGGTCGCTGCCGGCATGGTCGGCCCCGACGGCAGGCCGTCCGGGACCTACAGCCCGGACCGGGAGCTCACGGGGCAGGGGCTCGCCTCCGTTGCCGCCGGGTTGTTTGGCGGCATGCCGGCCACGGGCGCCATCGCCCGGACCGCCGTCAACGTCCGCTCCGGCGCCAGGACCAGGCTGTCCGCAATTGTGCACGCCCTGGTGTTGCTGGCCATCATCTATCTGGCGGCGGGACTCGTCGGGAAGATCCCGCTGGCGGTCCTGGCCGGAATCCTGATGGTCACGGCCACCAGGATGGTCTCGATGCACACGGTGACCGCCGTCCTGCGCTCCACACGCGCCGACGCTTTTGTGTTCGTCCTGACGGCCCTCATCACCGTGGCCTTTGACCTGATCGTGGCCATCGAGATCGGGCTGGTCGCCGCGGCCCTCTTCACGCTGCGGAAGTTCGCCTCGCTTAGCGGGGTCAAGCGGGAGGAAATCCCGGGAGCACGCGAACCCGGAGACGAACACATCGCGATCTTGCGGCTGGACGGGGCCATGTTCTTCGGCGCAGCGGAACGCGTCCTTCAGGAAATCAGCCAGGTCAAGGACATCCAGGTGGCCATCATCCGGCTGTCGCAGGTGCGGATGCTCGACGCCACCGGGGCCCACACGCTGGTGGAGGTCATCGCGGCGCTGGAGCTGCGCGGCGTCACAGTCCTGTTGAAGGGCGTCCAGCCGCAGCACCTCGAGCTGGTGACCAACGTCGGGGTGATCCGTTCACTGCGGCACCACAAGCATCTGTTCACGTCCCTGCCCGAGGCCGTGGAGCACGCCCGCAGCCACGTGCGCCGGAACGCCGCCGCTAACGTTTGAGGTTTTTGCGGATCGTCTGGCCGCGGACCACGATCCCGGCAATGTGCAGGATCAGGCCGACGCCGATGACGGCGAGGGACGCAACGGCGAGGTCCTGGTTGCCGGAGCTGTTGCCGATCAGGTTCAGGATGATGCCGACGCCGAGCATGCCCATGGCGCTGAAAACCAGCACCTTGTAGGTGGTTGACGCGGAGTCCCAGAATTCTTTCAGCACCGTGCCAGTCTACTGGGCCGCTGGTCTCGGCCAGCCGCTCAGAACAGGGACTCCTGGACCGCCGGGACTTCAGAGCCGTGGTCGCCGAGTTCGATGGTCCGGGCCTTCAGCTGCCCGAGGTTGACGACGAACTCAAGGTCGGCGCCGTCGAGCGTGGCCAGTGCGATGCTACCGCTCAGCGAGTCGACCCGGAACCCGTGGGTTCCCGAACTGAGCTCGTGCGGGTAGGCGTGCCGGTCGGCCGGCGCGCACGCCGCATCCGAGAGCCCCGGCCGCAGCCACGGCTCGTCGAGGACCTCGAAACCGCCGCCCCCGACGCCCGCCAACAGTTCCCGGACGCCACCGGCAAGCCTGCTGTTCACCGCATCAAGTTCGACGGCGGGGGCCGGCCCGGCCAGGGCCGCGGCCTTGGCAGCCGACCGGACCTGCTGCGGAAGGCCGGCGTCGCGCGTGACGATGTCTTCGAGGATCCTGACCACCCGGCCGTCGTCGGCGCGGGCGACGTATCGGGCGACGACGGCGCCTTGTTCGGCGAGCCTCTTCCATTTCCGCAGGTCCGCGGCCGTACCCACCTTGCTGGCGCCGCTGGCGAAGGTGGCGACGTACAGCCAGTGCGGCTGCATCAGGTAGGCGCGCAGCCCGGGCGGAACGCGTCCGCCGCGGTGGAAATCGTGGATGAGCCGGGAATCGTCCACCACGAAGCACCGCTCGCACTGGCTGCCCTTGACGGCCTGCGCCCTGGCCGGGCAGAGAACGTGGTCCCGGTCAGCGGGCCCGTGCACCTTGTGGTGCCCCAGACAGCGCTTCCCCGCTGCCGCGAGGCGGAAGCCCAGCCGGGTGCCGGCGCCGAGCGCCAGGTCCGTGCAGCCGCCGTCGGGATCCTGCAGGCGCATTACCGGGTGCCCGCCGCCGGAGGTGCCGGCTTTCCCCGGTTTGTCCGGTTCAGCATCCCAAAAGACCCCGTGGACCAGATAGCGGGTATCGGTCACGGGGTCTCCTTGGTTCGGGGCAGGCTAGAGGGCCGGCTGCACCCCAAAGGCTACCGCGAGCTTCATTATCTTTTCGGCACGGCCCAGGCGGGGCAGGTCCGAGCCGTCGCGGATGACGCGGCCGTTGGCCTCGAAGTCGGCCATGAAGTCAGTGGCCCAGGCGACGTCGGACGGCGTCGGGCTGATGACCTCGTTGATGACGTGGGTCTGGTCGATGGCGAGGCAGAGCTTGCCGGTCATGCCCATCATGACGGTGATGCCGGTCTGCTCGCGCAGGATCGGGTGGTTGGTGCCGACCGTGGGCCCGTCGATGGGGCCGGGCAGGTTGCCGACGCGGCTGGCCACGACCAGCTTGGCGCGGGGGTAGGCCATGGCCTCGGGGGTGGCGGCCATGCCCGTGTCGCGGCGGAAGTCGCCCGAGCCGAAGGCGAGCCGGAATGCGCCCTGGGCCCTGGCGATGTTGTTGGCTTCCTCGATGCCGACGGCGGACTCGACGAGCGGGATGACCGGGGTCTTGCCGTCCATGCGGTGGAAGCTTTCGGTGACCTGGTCCGCGGATTCGGTCTTGGCAAGCATCACGCCGAGCAGGCCGGGGGTGCCGCGGAGCCCGGCAAGGTCGTCGGCCCAGAAGGGGCTCGTGGCGTCGTTGATCCGGACCCAGGCGGTGCCGCCGGCGGTCAGCCAGTCCACGACGTTGGCGCGGGCGGCGTCCTTCTGGGAGGGGTCCACCGCGTCTTCGATGTCCAGGATGATGGCGTCCGCGCGGGACACGGCCGACTGGTCGAAGAGTTCGGTCTTCATTGCGTTCACCAGCAGCCAGGAGCGGGCGATTTCGGCCGGAATGTTGCGTTGAGGCCGGACGGTCCCGGCGGTGGTGGTGGAGGTCATGTATCTACGCTAGCCGTTCCGGGGTGCCTCCCGCGAAGTATTCCGGCCCTCGGAGGCGACCAATACGACCAAAATCACGTCCCCGGCCAAGTAACTGGCAGCTAAGGCCGTTTTGGGCGCCAAAACGGCCTTGCTGCCAGTCAGCCGGGTGGGACGGCAGAAACGCTAGGGGATGTTGCTGCCCCGCGCCGTCACCCAGAGCCGGTACCACTCGGTCCGGGTCATGGATGCTGCCACCGCTGCCGCGTCGGCGCAGGCGCGGATGCGGTCCGGGTTGGCGGTGCCGATCACGGGGGCAATGCCGGCCGGGTGCTTCATCAGCCAGCCGAGCAGGATCGATTCCCCGGTGGTCTTCTTCTCCGCCGCCAGCTGCGCTACGAGCCTGGTGGTCGCCTCCTCGGCTGCCGACGGCGCCGGGGCAGGCGCCCCGGTGTAGAGGCCACGGGCCAGGGCGCCGTAGGCCTGCAGGGTGATCCTGTGCCGGACGCAGTACTCCACCGTGCCGTGCGGGAAGCTGTAGTCCGTGCCCTCGGCGTGGTTGACCAGCACCGTGCTCTCCAGCCAGGCGCGTTTGAGCAGGCTCATCTCCAGCTGGTTGGCGACCACCGGGGTTTCGAGCCGGTCCTGCAGGACCTCGATTTGCGCCCCGGACATGTTGGACACACCCAGCGCCCGGACCTTGCCTTCGGCCATCAGCTGCCCGACGGCGGAGGCAACCTCCGCGGGATCCATCAGCGGGTCGGGACGGTGGAGCATCAGCACGTCCACATAGTCGGTGCGGAGCCGGCCGAGGCTCTCGTTGACGCGGGCCAGAATAGCGTCACGGCTCAGGTCGTAGTACGTTTCCAGGCCCTGTTCGTTGAGCCGAATGCCACACTTGGTCTGCAGCCGGATGCGTTCGCGCAGCCCCGGCGTGCCGGCCAGCACCTCGCCGAACACCGCCTCGGACTTGCCGGCACGGTAGATGTCGGCGTGGTCGAACAGCGTGATGCCCGCATCGAGGGCAGCGTCGACGGCGGCAGCCGCCTCGTCCACGTGCGCGGACGAGTACGGCTCCGCCGACCAGCTGCCGCCAAGGCCCATGCAGCCGTAAATCAGCTCCTGGGCCGGCTGGTCCGCCGGGACCTTGCCGTCCGTGGCGCTCACCGCAGCCAGACGGTGGTGCTGCCCGGCAGGAGATTCCCGTCCAGGGGTCCGCTGCTGAGGAGCACGGTCCCGGCGGGCAGCTCGACGGGCATGTCCCCGAAGTTGGTCACGGTCTGCCAGCCGCCGGGGCGGCTGAAGTGCAGCACGTCGGGGCTTGCCGGGGTGTGCCATTCGAGTTCCTCGGAGGTCTGCAGCTCGCGGCGCAGCTTCAGGGCGTGGCGGTAGAACTCGAGGGTGGAACCGTCGACGCCGTCCTCGGCTGCGACGGCGTAGCGGCTGAACCAGGCCGGCTGCGGCAGGTGCGCGCCGCCGTCGCCGAATCCGAAAGAGCTGCCCTCGGCGGCCCAGGGCAGCGGAACCCGGCAGCCGTCCCGGCCGATCTCCACGCCCTTGTTGCGGAAGAAGGTCGGGTCCTGCCGCTCGGCATCCGGGATGTCCGCGACTTCCTGCAGTCCGAGCTCCTCGCCCTGGTACAGGTACGCGGAGCCCGGCAGCGCCAGCATCAGCTGGGTGGCCGCGCGGGCACGGCGCAGGCCGAGTTCGACGTCGAGCTCCTCAGCCGGGGCGCCGGCCAGCAGCCAGCCCTTGCCGTCCTGGCCCTTGGCGTGCTTGCCGCCGCCCTTGGGCAGGCCGTAGCGCGTGGCGTGCCGGACGACGTCGTGGTTGGAGAACACCCAGGTGGAGGAGGCGCCGGACTCGGTGGCCTCGGCGAGGTTGCGGGTGATGATTTCGTGGAATTCCGCGGCGTCGAAGTCGGCCTGCAGGAGGTCGAAGTTGAAAGCCTGGCCCAGGCCCTCCGGGCTCGCGTAGCGGCCGCGGCGGCTGGCGTGGACCCAGGCCTCGGCGACGGCGGTGCGCGGCGGGTTGTACTCGTTGAAGACCTCGCGCCATTCGACGTAGATCTCGTGGACCTCGTCGCGGTCCCAGAACGGGTGCGAGCCGTCGTCGAAGCCGTCGGTGCCGCTGTTGGCCTCGCTCAGCTCGACCTTGGACAGCAGCGGTTCGGTGAGGTCCTTGGTGAGGGCGTGCGCGACGTCCACGCGGAAGCCGTCCACGCCGCGGTCGGACCAGAAGCGCAGGGTCTTGAGGAAGTCGTCGCGGATTTCGCGGTTGGACCAGTTCAGGTCCGGCTGCTCCTTGGCGAAGATATGCATGTACCACTGGCCGGGGGTGCCGTCCGGTTCGGTGATGCGCTCCCAGGCCGGGCCGCCGAAGACGGATTCCCAGTCCGACGGCGGGATCTCGCCGTTCTCGCCCTGGCCGTCCCGGAAGATGTAGCGCTCACGCGCGTCCGAGCCGCGCGGTGACGCGAGGGCTTCCTTGAACCAGACGTGGCGGTTCGAGGAGTGGTTCGGAACGATGTCGGCGATCAGCTTGATGCCGGCCTCGTGCAGCGCAGCGGACATCTCATCGAAGTCCTCCAACGTGCCGAGCTTCGGGTCCACGTCGCGGTAGTCGTCGACGTCGTAGCCGCCGTCCGCGAGGGCCGAAGGGTAGAACGGGCTGAGCCAGACGGCGTCGATCCCGAGTTCCTTCAGGTAGGGGACCTTCGCCGTGATGCCCTTGATGTCGCCGAGGCCGTCACCGTTGGAATCGGAGAAGCTGCGCGGGTAGATCTGATACACGGACGCCTGGCGCCACCAGTTGGGGTCGGCGGCGAGGTCGGAACCGGACAGGGTGGCCAGCGTGGCGGTGTTGGACAAAGGGGGATCCTCCGGGCTCGGAACTGGGGCTCTGGTAATTTAGATACAAGGTAAATATATTGCCTGAACAATTATGGGTCCGGATCCGGGAGAGGTCAACATTTGAAGCCGACGGCAGCCGCCGCCACACCCCAGCTGCTGCGCCGGGTGAATGCCCAGTCGGTGCTCGGCGCCATCCGGACCACGGAGGTGGCCACCGGGACCGAGCTGATGACCCGGACCGGGCTGACGCGGGCGTCGGTGATCGCCGTCTGTGAGGACCTGATCCGGCGCGGCTGGATCCGTGAACTGGACCCCCGCGGCGAGGAACAGACCCTGGGACCGCGCAAGGGGCGTCCCGCCCGGCGGTTTGAGCTCAATGCGACGGCCGGCTTCGTGCTGGGCATCGACATCGGCGCCGCCACCACGACCGCGGCAGTCGCGGACCTCCGCGGCACCGTCGTCGGGCGCTCCAGCGAAAGCTTCCGGGCCGTGGACATCCCCGCGGCGGAGCGGATCGACGTCGTTGACCGCGCCTGCCGGCAGGCGCTGGCAGCTGCCGGGACCGGCCCAGGCACGGTCCTGGCCGTGGGGGCGGGCATCGCAGCGCCGGTGGACCGTGACGGCAACGTGCTGGGGACGCAGCACTTCTGGAGTCTGTTCGACGTCGGGCTCCGCGCGGCGCTGAAGGACCTGCACGGCTGGGATGTGCTGCTGGAAAACGATGCGAACCTTGCCGCCCTCGGCGAACGCTGGCGGGGGTCCGGCGCCGGCGTCGATGACCTGGTGGTGCTGCTGGCCGGCGAACGCCTGGGAGCCGGGGTGCTGGAGTCCGGGCGGCTGCTGCACGGCCGCGGCGGCGCTGCCGGTGAAATGGGGTACCTGGACCTCGTGGAGGGCGTCGGCTCCAGCGACGGCATCGCCAGCCTGGCCCGGCAGTGGTCCGCGGCCGGCGGTGGTCCCGCCGGGGGCGGCGTGGCAAGCGCGCGGCGCGTCTTTGAGGATGCCGCCGCCGGGGATCCCGCGGCGCTGGCCATCCTGGACAGGATTTCGGACCGGATGGCCCGGGTCATTGCCACCGTGGCGAGCTTCATCAACCCCGAGCAGGTAGTGGTCGGGGGCGCCGTGGCTGAATCGGCGGGGGCGCTGCTGCCCGGGATCACTGCCCTGCTCCCCCGTTATACGGCGACGCCCCCGCGCGTGACCGTCTCGCCGCTGGGCGACTCGATTGTCACGGTCGGCGCGATCCGGCACGCCTTGGACTACGTCGAGGCGAACGCGCTGGAGCTGGAGCTCACGCGGGGTTAGTTCACGGGTTCCAGGGCAGCAGCGATAGGCAGGTCCCCGTCCCGGAACTCGATGGTGCGCCCGGCCGTCGAGGGCAGGCCCAGCACCGCCGCCGCAACGAGGGCAACGTTGGCGCGGGCCGTTTCCCTGTTTCCCGAGTCGTCCGCGGGGTCGACGTCGATCAGGCCGTTGCCGGGACCGTCAGTGAGGGCCCCGGGGCCGAGGATGGTCCAGGCCAGGTCCGTGCCGCGCAGATAAGCGTCCGCGGCCGCCTTGGCCTCGGCGTACGCGAAGAAGCCGTTGTCCGCCGGGACTCCGTGATCGGGGCCGGCTCCGAAGTAGGACACCATGATGTAGCGCGCGACGCCGGCCTCCACCGCCGCGTCCATCGACCGGATGGCGGCGTCCCTGTCCACGGCGTAGGTGCGGTCCGGGCTTCCACCGCCGGCACCGGCCGACCAAACCACGGCGTCGTGGTTCCGAAGCGCCTCGGCGATCTCCGCCGTCGTCGAATGTTCAATATCCAGGACGACAGGTGTGGCGCCGGTTGCCACGACGTCCGGCCCGTGGTCCGGGTTGCGGACGAATGACGTAACGTCCAAGCCCTCGCCGGCCAGGATGCGGGACAGTTCCAGAGCCACTTTGCCGTGGCCGCCAATGATTGCGATTCGCGTCATGGACCCATTCTGTCCCACGCGCCCCGCAGACGCATCCGTTGCGCTGTCACTCCTGGTTGCTTTGGGGCTGCCAAAAGCACTCAATGTGACAGAGCAACCCGGTTAAACAAAAGGACCCCACAGGTTGGGCCTGCAGGGTCTTTCTGTAGCGGCGGGGAGGCTCGATCTCCCGACCTCACGATTATGAGTCGTGCGCTCTAACCAACTGAGCTACGCCGCCATAAATGAGGAAAACCTGCGCTAAGCCGGTCAAAAACCGCCTTGACACAGGCCCTCATTCAGAGCCCCCCACCGGAATCGATCCGGTGACCTCGTTCTTACCAAGAACGCGCTCTACCACTGAGCTAGGGGGGCAACGAGTAAATACTCTACCGGAAGATTCCGCTCCCAACAAATCGGTATCGGGAGGTCCCTGAAAGCGTCAAAAACGGCGGAAATCCGGGGTGCCTGGCGCCATTTGATGGCCTGTGTGCTGCCCGGCGGCACCGCCGGACTCGCCGATGTGACCAAGGGTACTTTAAACAAGAACGGGCCGGCTCTGCAGCCGGCCCGTTCTCACGGTGAATCAGTGCTTAGCAGCTGACGGTTACCACTTGTTGCGGGGCTTGAAGCCGCCTTCGGTGCGCGGCTTGCGGGCAGCGTCGGTGCCGACGCCGCGCTCGTTGCGGTCGCTGAAGGAGCGGCCGCCGCGGTCAGCGGAGGACCGCTCGCCGTCGTTCTTGCGGAACTCGCGCTTGAAGCCGCCGTTGCCCTTGAAGTTGCCGCCACGGTCGCCGCCGCCGGAGTACCCGCCACGGTCGCCGCCGCGGCTGCCCTGGTAGCTGCCACGGTCGCCGGAAGGCTTGCGGCCGTTGTCCAGCTCGAGGTGGATCAGCTCGCCGCCGATCCGGGTGCGGGACAGGGCCTTCAGCTGGTCGGCGCTCAGGTCCGCCGGGAGCTCCACGAGGGAGTGGTCCGCGCGGATGTCGATGCCGCCGATCTGGGCCGAGGAGATGCCGCCTTCGTTGGCAATGGCGCCAACGATGGAACCCGGCATGACGCGCTGGCGGCGTCCGACGGCGATCCGGTAGGTGGCGTTGCCCTCGGTCAGGGTGCGGGTCGGGCCGCGGGAGCCGAAGCCGTCCTTGGAGCGCTCGCGCTTCTGGAATTCCGGTGCGGCGGGCAGTTCCTTGACCAGCAGCGGCTGGCCGCCCTGGGCCATGACGGCCAGTGCGGCGGCGATTTCCGCTGCCGGGACGTTGTGCTCTTCCTCGTAGGAGGCGATGAGGTCGCGGAACGACGAAACATCCTCGGAGGCAAGGGTCTCGGTGATCTTCTCCGCGAACTTGCCCAGGCGCAGCGTGTTGACGGTCTCGGCCGTGGGCAGGTGCATCTGCTCCACCGGCTGGCGGGTTGCCTTCTCGATGGAACGCAGCAGGTACTTCTCCCGCGGCGTCATGAACAGGATCGCGTCGCCGGAACGTCCCGCGCGGCCGGTGCGGCCGATGCGGTGGACGTAGGACTCGGTGTCGTGCGGGATGTCGTAGTTGACCACGTGGCTGACACGTTCAACGTCCAGGCCGCGGGCGGCGACGTCGGTGGCGACGAGGATGTCGATCTTGCCGTCGCGCAGGGCCTCGACCGTCCGCTCACGCTGCTGCTGCGGGATGTCGCCGTTGATGGCGGCAGCCTGGAAACCGCGGGAGCGCAGCTTGTCCGCGAGGTCCTCAGTGGCCATCTTAGTGCGGACGAAGGCAATGACGCCTTCGAACTCTTCGACCTCGAGGATGCGGGTCAGCGCGTCCAGCTTGTGCGGGCCCATGACCTGCAGGTAACGCTGGCGGGTGTTGGCGCCGGTGGTGGTCTTGGACTTGACCTGGACCTCGGCCGGGTTGTTCAGGTACTGCTTGGACATCCGGCGGATCTGGCTCGGCATCGTGGCGGAGAACAGCGCAACCTGGCGGTCCGAGGGGGTCTGCTGGAAGATCTGCTCAACATCTTCGGCGAAGCCCATGCGGAGCATCTCGTCGGCCTCGTCCAGCACGAGGTACTGGAGTTCGGAAAGGTCCAGGGAACCCTTGGAGATGTGGTCGATCACGCGGCCGGGGGTACCGACAACAACCTGGGCGCCGCGGCGCAGACCGGCGAGCTGGGGGCCGTAGGCCGAGCCGCCGTACACCGGGAGGACGGTGAAATCGTCGATGTGCTTGGCGTAGGACGTGAACGCCTCGGCGACCTGGAGGGCGAGCTCGCGGGTCGGAGCAAGCACCAGGGCCTGCGTCTTGCGGGACGGGCCGTTGAGGTCGTGGAGCTCGGCCAGGCGGGACAGCGCCGGTACTGCGAATGCTGCAGTCTTACCGGTACCGGTCTGGGCCAGGCCCACGACGTCGCGGCCTTCGAGCAGCAACGGGATGGTTGCTGCCTGGATCGGGGAGGGCTTCTCGTAGCCGACATCCTGCAGGGCAGCAAGGACGCGGCCATCGATGCCGAGGTCAGCGAACTTGACGCCTTCTTCTTCAGCGTCTTCTTCCTTGGCCGGGGCGGCCTTGGCCTCGGTCTTGGTGTCAGCCTGCGGCGCGGCTTCGGCAGCAGCCGAAGCCTCAACGTTCGCAGGAGCCTCGGTGAATTCCGGGGCGGAGCCGGCCGCGGGGGCAGCCGTTTCAGAAGTCTCGACGTCGGCCTGGCTGTTCTCGGTGGCGAGTTCGGTAACGACGGAGTTGTTCTGATTTTCGGGCATAGGTGAAATATCCTCATCCATAGGGGCCAAGCGGCACAACCCGAGGTGAGCGGAGCCGCAGTACGCGTGACACGAATTGCCGGGCGTACGGTTGACCGGCGGGTCACATAGAAGTCCGGCGCTTTCGCAATCCCGTGGCAGGACTTCCCGCTGCATCTCTTGGCTGCTATCCCAGCAGTCTGTACAGCGTTTTCTTTAGCCGGCTCTCCCTATGAAAATGCCCGCATCACAATCTGCGGGCCCCAACACTTACCAGTCCTGCCTCAAGAATTGGGCAGGAATAAGGGATTTCCGGAGTGGGGGATATTTCAAGTGTAGGGCATTGATCCCGCCCATGGGTAACTCAGGGGCCGCTGGCGGCGGTGAGCTTGCGCACACGGCCGTCCGCCCCGCTACACGCCGAGGCGGCGCCGCAGCTTCTCGAACTCCTGATGGTACTCGGGCTGGAGGCGGACCTGCCCGTCGGCGTCGGCGTCCCGCAGGGCCTCCATGTCCTCAACTGTGGGATCACTGAACCATTTGCCGATGGTGACGCCGTGGGTTGGGACGAAGATCCGGTGGATGTGGTCCCCCGCCTGGATGCTGCCCACCCGGACCACCCGCAGATAGGTCCCCACTCGCCCGGCGTCGCTGAACCGCTTGACCCAGTGCGGCTCGTGCATCCGGCGCTGGAAAGTGGCGCAGGGGGTGCGGGGTGAGGTCACTTCGACTTCGACGTCGAGCCCGATCTTCCAGCGTTCGCCGATGACGGCGTTGGTGGCGCTGATGCCGGCGACGCGCAGGTTTTCACCGAAGATCCCTGGCGGCAGTTCGTGGCCAAGCTCCGCTGCCCAGTAGTCGGCGTCGTCTTGGGAGTAGGCGTAGAGCGCCTGGTCCTCGCCGCCGTGGTGGACGCGGCTGGCCTGGATGTCACCGTGCAGTCCGAGCCTGTGCACCTTGACCGGTCCGGCCACGGACCGCTTGTCGATCGCCGTCACGCCGACGCTTCCGGGGTCGCTCAGCAACTGGTGCACGCGGCAGACGGCGAGAACAGAGGCGGTGTCCATGGCTTCAGTGTAGGCCTGCGACGCTCCTGCCCAGTTACTTTCCCGCTCACACCGCAAATGCCCGGCGACACCGGCGAGTCGGCCGGGATCCGCAAGCCGGTCCGGAAGTAACCGGGCAGGAACGCCGGGCCGACGCCGGGACAAGACCGTAGGATGCTGGAATGAGCAACGAGGCTGGCTTCCCCAACGGATCTGTTGGATCCGACGTGTCCGACATCCTGGCGATCGATTCCCTGCTGAGCGCCGGGGAACTGGCGGTCCGTGAGCGGGTCCGCGACTTCACGCAGCAGCGGATCCGGCCGGGCATCGCGGGCTGGTACGACGACGGCGTGTTCCCGCTCGAGCTGGCCCCGGAGCTGGGCGAACTCGGAGTCCTCGGCATGCACCTGGAGGGCTACGGCTGCCCCGGCCGGTCCGCGGTCGAGTACGGCCTGGCGGCGATGGAGCTGGAAGCCGGCGATTCCGGCATCCGCACGTTCGTCTCCGTCCAGGGCTCGCTGGCCATGACGGCCATCCACAAGTGGGGCTCCGAGGAACAGAAACAGGAGTGGCTCCCCCGGATGGCCGCCGGCGAACTGATCGGCTGCTTCGCACTGACCGAGCCCACCGCCGGCTCGGACCCTGCCTCGATGACGACCTTCGCCCGCCGCGACGGCACCGGCGACGACTCCGGCTGGATCCTGGACGGCGCCAAACGCTGGATCGGGCTCGCCTCGGTGGCCGACGTGCTGGTGGTGTGGGCGATGACGGACGACGGTGTCCGCGGTTTTGTGGTTCCGGCCGGCACCCCGGGCGTCACCGCAACGCCGATCGGACAGAAGCTCTCCATGCGCGCCTCGATCCAGTGTGATGTCACGTTCGACGGCGTCCGGCTGGGTCCCGAGGCCCTGCTGCCGGCCGCCCGTGGCCTGCGCGGACCGTTCAGCTGCCTGAACGAGGCCCGGTACGGGATCGCGTGGGGTGCCATGGGCGCCGCCCGGGACTCCTACGAGGCCGCGCTGAAGTACGCCCAGGACCGGCTGCAGTTCGGCAGGCCGCTGGCCGGGTACCAGCTGACCCAGGAAAAGCTCGTGAACATGCTGCTTGAGATCCAGAAGGGCACCCTGCTGGCATTGCAGCTGGGCCGGCTCAAAGATGCCGGAAAGCTCCGTCCCGAGCAGATCTCACTGGGCAAGCTCAACAACGTGCGTGAAGCCATCGCGATCGCCCGCGAGGCCCGGACCATCCTGGGCGGGAACGGGATCACCCTGGACTATTCACCGCTCCGGCACGCCGCCAACCTTGAGTCGGTGCGCACCTACGAGGGCACCGACGAGGTCCATACCCTGGTCCTGGGCCAGCACATCACCGGGCTCGGCGCTTTCCGCTAGCCACGAGTTGGCATTTAACGGCAATGTTGAGCGCGAACATTGCCGCGAAATGCCGACTCGGCGGAGTCCGTGGGCTCGTCAGGCGGAGAAGCCGCCGTCGGCCTTGACCAGCTGGCCCGACACCCAGCGGCCTTCGGGCGAAAGCAGGAACGCGACCGTTCCGGCCACGTCCGCCGGGGTTCCGAGCCGCCCGCCGGGTTGGCGCCGGGCCAGGGCTCCGCGCAGCTCCCCGTCCATCCAGCCGGTGTCCACCGGCCCCGGGTTGAGGACGTTGGCGCTGATTCCCTGCTGGCCGAGCTCGCGGGCCGCCGCGATCACGATCCGGTCGAGGGCGCCCTTGGACGCGCCGTAAGGCAGGTTGAAGGCGGTGTGGTCGCTTGTCAGTGCCACTACAGCGCCGCCCTCGGCCGGGGCCTGCCGCGCGAACGCCGCAATCAGCTGCCAGCTGGCACGGGCGTTGACGGCGAAATGCCGCTCGAAGCTCTCCAACGTCGTGTCCAGGATGCCCGAGTCCACGGACTCGGCGTGGCTCAGCACGAGTCCCTGCAACGGCCCGGCCTCCCCTGCGATGTCCTCCATGAGCCGGTCCACGGCCTGCGGGTCCTGGAAGTCTGCCGGCCGGGCCACGACGGCGGCGCCCGTGGCCTGCAGTTCCGCGGTGAGGAGTTCCACGTCGTTGGGCTGGACACCCCAGGGCATCCGGGCGTCATAGTCCTGCCAGTACGTCAGCACGAGGTCCCAGCCGTCGGCCGCCAGCCGGCGCGCGATGCCGGCCCCGATTCCGGCCAGCCGGCCGACGCCGGTCACGAGGACCGTCTTCCGGTGCGGCGCTGCGGGCGGCCCGGGCGGAGTTCCGTGAGAAGTGGCGTCCATGGGCACCAGACTAGCGCCCGCCCTGCCGCGGGAACTTTAGCCCTTGGCAGCCGTAACCGCCGGGCCGACGTCGAACGCCGGGCCCAACGAGCCGCGCCGGAGCACCAGGAACCAGCAGGCCAGAATGGCAAGTGCGCAGAATACGCCGGCGCTGGAGGCCATGATCCAGAGGCCGGGCGTCTGGATGTCGAGGTTCTCCGCGCCCAGCGCCGTACCGATGGTCTTGGGCGAGAACATGAAGACCAGGACCGAAATCCCCAGCACGCCGCCCATGAGCCAGCGCAGCCCGCGGTACCGCAGCGGGGTCTCGCGGAGGGTCCAGGCGAAAGCCGGCAGGACGGCCGCCACCCAGACCCAGTGGTGCGACCACGACACCGGACTGATCAGCAGCATGGTGAGCGCGGTCGCCGAAATGGCCACCACGCGGGATCCCTGGGCGCTGGCTGACCGGATGACCACGGCGGCCACCGCCACCACCAGCAGGCTCAGCAGCAGCCACGGCACGGTGACAGAAGCTTCCGGGACGCCGAAGTGCAGGAGCGCACCCTTGAGCGAGAGGTTGTCGACGTAGCCGGCGCCGCCGATCCGGGACGTGTCCGGGAGGATCTCCAGCCAGAACTGCATGGATTCGGCCGGACGGAGCAGCCAGCCGACCACCACGGTGCCGGCGAAGCCCGCCCCCATGTTCAGCAGGCCGCGCCAGTCCTTGCGCATCAAGAAGTACAGCCCGAACACCAGCGGCGTCAGCTTGATGCCGGCGGCGACACCCACCAGGACTCCGGTTCCGGGGAAACCGCTGGTCCAGTGGCGGTTCCGGGACAGCAGGTCCGCCGCCATCAGGCCCATAAGCAGGATGTTGATCTGCCCGAAGGCCAGGGTTTCGCGCCAGGGGCCGAGGTTCAGCACGGCCAGGACCAGCACCGCGGCGCCCCAGCGGTTTCGCGCCGAGCCGAACGTGGCCCGCCAGTCCGTCCCGGCGTTCCAGTACCGCACTGCGCGCAGGGAAACCCAGCCCGCCACCGCCGTCCCCGCCGCGTTGAACAACGTGAGGGCCAGGGGCTCCGGCAGGCTGGCCAGCAGGCTGAAGAGCAGCGCGGCAAACGGCGGATACGTGAACGGCAGCTGGGGGCCGCCGGCCCAGTCGATGTTGCCCCGGTACAGGTCCGACGGCGCAGCGCCGGCGTCGTTGAGGATCTTGCCGCCGTGCCAATAGACGCTGAAGTCGAGGCCTTGCTTGGCCCAGACACCAAGCCAGGTCCACACCAGGAACAGCACCGCGGCCAGGGCCAGGAGGGTGGAGAGCCGCCCAAGTTGCCGCACCGGAAGCCGTTGCCGCAGCCCGGGCGGCGGTGACGGCACGGGCGGCGCGGGCCTGTTTTCGGCGTCGAGCAGTGACATGGGTCCCCCAAATTTCCAGCTGATTCGAGGCCGATTCGGGGCGCCGGCAGGGCGCCCGGCCTCGCGCCCATCCTACAGAAGCACTACACGGGGACTGCGACGGCGTCCTTCTTGCCGGCGTCCTTGCGGATGGCCGCGCTTACGACGGCGGCGATGGTGCACATCGCGGCGGCCCCGAACCAGGCGTAGGTGTACTGTCCGGTGGCGTCCCGGATGGCGCCGGCCGCCAGGGCCGCGGCGGCCGCACCGAGCTGGTGGGCGGCGAAGACCCAGCCGAACACGACGCTGCCGTCCGCGCCGAAGATCTGCCGGCAGATGGCGGCGGTGGGCGGTACTGTGGCGACCCAGTCCAGCCCGTAGATCACCACGAACACGATCATGCTGGGCTGGACGGTGGCGCTGAGCAGCAGCGGCAGCACCAGCAGGCCGATGCCGCGGAACTGGTAATAGACGGCGAGCAGGATCCGGGGGTTGAAGCGGTCTGTCAGCCAGCCGGAGGCGATCGTCCCGACGATGTCGAAGATCCCGACGACGGCCAGCAGGCCCGCCGCGGTGGTCGTGGCCATGCCATGGTCGTGGGCGGAAGGGATGAAGTGAGTGCCGATCAGGCCGTTGGTGGTGGCGCCGCAGATCGCGAACCCGGCGACGAGCGCCCAGAACGTCCGCACTTTGCTGGCCCGCTTGAGCACCTGCAGGGCACGGACGGCAGCGTTTCTCGGGGGTTCCCCGGCTCCCGCCGGTGCGGCGGACGGCCCCTGCGGGGACACGGGCTCAACCTCGGCACCGTAGGGGAGCACGCCGACGTCGGCGGGTGAGTTCTTCAGGAGCTTCAGGACCAGCGGCACCACGGCCAGGGCCCCGGCGGCGATCAGCAGCGAGGCCTGCCGCCAGCCCGGGTCCTGGGCGAGGGCGGCGATGAACGGCAGGAAGACCAGCTGCCCGGCGGCGCTGCCGGCGGTGAGGATCCCGATGACGAGTCCGCGGCTTTTCGCGAACCAGGTGTTGGCAATCGTCGCGGCGAAGACCAGCGCCATGGACCCGGTGCCGAGCCCGATGAGCAGCCCCCAGGTGAGCAAGATCTGCCAGGACTGCGTGACCAGCACCGTCAGTGCGCTGCCGGCGGCGATCAGCACGAGCGCCACGGCGGTGACCGCGCGGATGCCGAAACGTTCCATCAGGGCGGCCGCGAAAGGCGCGGTGAGGCCGAAAAGCACCAGGTTGATGCTGACCGCGGCCGAGAGCACGGTGGTGGACCAGCCGAATTCGGTCTGCAGCGGTACCATCAGCACGCCCGGCGCGGCCCGGAAGCCGGCGGCCCCGACCAGGGCGAGGAAGGCGACCGCGGCGACGACCCAGGCCGGGTGGATCTTCCGCCGCTTCGGGGCGGGCAAAAGGGTGGTTTCGGGGGCGCTCATTGGGCGGGTCCGTTCTGGGAGGAGGCCTTCACGGACGCCGGGGCGGCGTAGGTGGCGGCAAGGGGCACCGGGTCCGGGGTTCTGGCAAGGCTGTGCCAGCTCGTGTTCCGGGCCGTCAGCTGTTCCCCGCATTCGGTACAGCTGTCCGCGGACGTGGTGCGCGCGCCGCAGCCGGTGTGGACCACGAACATGTGGGCTTGTTCCGAGGGGGCCGGCAGGTGCTTTTCTGCCCAGATCACGACGGCGTTGAGCACCGGCAGGGCGTCCTCCCCCTTCTCGGTGAGTACGTACTCCTGGCGGGTGCGGCCGCCGTCGTCGTAAGGCTGCCGGGTGAGCAGCCCGGCGTCGACGAGCGCCATGAGTCGCTTGGTGAGGACGGAATCCGCCGCCCCCAGCCGGGACTTCATGGCGTCGAAGCGGCCGTTGCCGAAGAAGACCTCGCGGAGGACCAGCATGCCCCACGGATCGCCGAGGATGTCCAGGCCGCGGGCCATGCTGCAGCTGCGCTGGGACCAATCGGATCGAAGTGCCATGCGGACAAAACTAGCTGACTATCTTCAAGAAAGCTATATATTTCGTCGAGTTGGCATTTCGCGGCAATGTTTCGCGAAAACACTGCCGCGAACTGCGCACTCGAGTGGCGCGGGCCGGCGCACTCCGGACGTGCGGGAAGGGTCCCGGCCCGCTACACCCCGGGGCGGAGCGCGGCGCGGGAGGGGCGGTAGGCCAGCGCCCAGTAGACCAGCATGGCGATGCCGCAGAGCACCCCGAGGCTCGCCACGATCAGCTGCCACTGCGTCTGCGGGTCCTTGCCCCACTCCGCTGCCCCTGCCATGACCGCCAGGTATTTGGGGGTCAGGTAGAAGGCCAGGGCCGAGAAGCCGACGATGATCCACCCGGCCAGGCGCATCCGTCCGTTCCGGGACGGCACCCGGTGGATCGCGAAGCCCATGCAGGGCAGCGCCACGGCCATCCACACCCAGTGGTGGGACCAGGACACCGGGCTGATCAGGAGCATCAGCACCGCGGTCGCGGAGACGGCGACGAAGTTCTCGTCCGCGGCCACCGCCCAGGCGATCACAAGAGCGGCAAGCCCGGCCAGGGCCAGGGAGAGCACCAGCCACATGATGCTGGTCAGGCCGGAGTCCGGCATTCCCAGGTGCAGCAGCAGGCCCTTCACGGAGAGGTTGTCCACGTAGGCCGGCCCGCCGATCCGTCCGGTGTCCGGCAGGATTTTGGTCCAGAAGGTGAGCGAGGCCGTGGGCAGCACGGCCCAGGCCAGGCCGATCGAGCCGAAGAAGCCGGCCGCCATCCAGCCGAGCGCCTTGAAATCGCGGCGCACCAGGAAGTACAGCCCGAACGCGAGCGGGGTCAGCTTGACGCCGGCGGCGATGCCGATGAGCAGCCCCGCGGGCCAGCGGATCTCCCCGGCCCGGGCTTTGCCGTAGAGCGCGAAGTCGGCCAGGATCAGGCCCATCAGGATGATGTTGATCTGGCCGAAGTCAAAGGTGTCCCGCCAGGGTCCCAGGAGCAGGATGGCTGCGGTGCCGGCCAGGGCAACGGCCCGGAACCGCCAGTCGGCGACGGCGTTCCGCCAGCTTCCCAGGCGGAAGTAGTGCCGTGCGAGCCAAGCGGACACGATCCCTGCGCCCAGCAGCGCCGTGGTGATGAACACGAGGCTGCCACCGGCCTGGCCCAGCGCCGCCATGGCCGCGAACAGCAGTGCGGCGAACGGCGGGTACGTGAACGGCAGCCCGTCCCGCGCCGCGTAGAGCTCGTTGACGCCGGTCTCGCCGGCCTGCAGCACCCTGTTGCCGCCGTAGAAGTAGACCTCAAAGTCGTTCATCAGCGGAATGTAGGACGAGTACAGCACCACCAGGGCGGCGGCGACGGCGAGCGCGCCGGCCGCCGTCGCGGCCCAGCCGAGGGAGGTGGAGGGCGTGGCCCTGATGGTGGTGGTCACGGGTGCTTAGCTGCCTGACTCGCCGGCCGCAGCTTCAATCTGCGAAAAAGCATGTTCGAGGTCGGCGATGAGGTCCTCGACGTCCTCGATGCCGCAGGAGAGCCGGATCAGGTTGACGGGGACGGCCAGTTCGGTGCCCTTGACCGAGGCATGCGTCATTTCCGAGGGGTAGTTCATCAGGGATTCGATCCCGCCGAGGGACTCCGCGAGGGTGAACACGGAGGTCGATTCGGCCACCTTGCGAGCCGCCGCCTCGCCGCCCTTGAACTGCACGGAGATCATTCCGCCGAACTTCTTCATCTGCTTCTTCGCGAGCTCGTGGCCCGGGTGCGAGGGCAGTCCCGGGTACAGCACGGCCTCCACCTCGGGGCGCTGCAGCAGCCACTCGGCCACTGCCTGGGCGTTGTCGCTGTGCCGGTCCATCCGGACGCCGAGGGTCTTGAGCCCGCGCGTGGTGAGGAAGGCGTCCATCGGGCCGGAGATGGCACCGACGGCGAACTGCACGAAGCCGATCTTCTCGGCGAGCTCAGCGTCATTGACGATGATCGCGCCGCCGACGACGTCGGAGTGCCCGCCGATGTACTTAGTGGTGGAGTGCACCACGACGTCGGCACCGAGCGCCAGCGGATTCTGCAGGTACGGCGAGGCGAAGGTGTTGTCCACCACGAGGAGGGCGCCGGCGTCGTGCGCCACCTTGGCGAGGGCCTCGATGTCGGTGATTTTCATCATCGGGTTCGACGGCGTCTCCACCCACACGAGGCGGGTCTTGCTGGCCGCGACCGCCGCCGCGACAGCGTCGAGATCGGACATGTCCACCGGGGTGTTGCCGATGCCCCACTCCCCCAGCACCCGGCTGATCAGCCGGTAGGTGCCGCCGTACGCGTCGTTGCCGAGCACGATGTGGTCGCCCGGGCGGGTGAGCGCGCGGATCATCGAGTCCTCGGCGGCGAGGCCGGAACTGAAGGAGAACGCGGCGGTCCCGCCTTCCAGTGCGGCCAGCTGTTCCTGCAGGGAATCACGGGTGGGGTTGGTCCCGCGGCCGTATTCGTAGCCGGCGCGGAGGACGCCGATCGCTTCCTGCGCGTACGTGGAGGAGAAGTGCAACGGCGGCACGACGGCGCCGGTGCGCGGCTCGAACTCCTGGCCGGCGTGCACGGCGCGGGTGTTGAAGCCGGGGGTTTTCGCGGAGGGGGTTTCTGGCAAAGACATGTGCGTTCCTTTCGGCCGGCGGCCGGACGCCCGGGGAGGGCGGTCCGGTGTCCGGGTCAGTGTGCGGTCAGTTGCAGGTCAGCTGCTCAGGTAGGCGAGCAGGTCATGGCGGGTCAGGATCCCCACCGGGGCGCCGACGAACGTCACCATGAGGGTGTCCGCGTCGGAGAGGAGTTCGCGGGCGGTCGAGATCGATTCGAGCGAGCCGATCACCGGCAGCCGGGCCTCCATGTGTTCGGAGATCTTGTCCGACAGCTTGGCCTCGCCGCGGAACAGCTTCGCGGTCAGGGTGCGTTCGTCCACGGCGCCGAGGACCTCGCCCATGACCACGGGCGGTTCCTGGGACAGGACCGGGATGTGCGAGACACCGTATTCATTCATGATGTTGATGACGTCGCGGACGCTCTCATTGGGGTGGATGTGCACCAGGTCCGGCAGTTCCCCGGTCTTGGCCTTGAGGATTTCCCCCACCGAGGCTTCGTCGCCGCTGGCCAGGAAGCCGTAGGAGCGCATCCACTGGTCGTTGAAGATCTTGGCCAGGTAGCCGCGGCCGGAGTCCGGCAGGATCACGACGACGACGGCGTCGTCCGGCAGGCCCTTGGCGACCTGCAGGGCGGCGACGACGGCCATGCCGGAGGACCCGCCCACCAGCAGTCCTTCCTCGCGGGCGAGCCGGCGCGTCATCTCGAAGGAGTCGGCGTCGCTGACCGCGATGACGTCGTCCGGGACGTTCTTGTCGTAGTTGGCGGGCCACATGTCCTCGCCGACACCCTCGACGAAGTACGGCCGGCCGGTGCCGCCGGAGTAGACCGAGCCTGCCGGGTCGGCGCCGATGATCTTGACCATGCCGCCGTCGGACTCCGCACGGTCCGCGGAGACTTCCTTGAGGTACCGGCCGGTGCCGGTGATGGTGCCGCCGGTGCCGGCGCCGATCACGCAGTGCGTCACGCGGCCGTCCGTGTCGCGCCAGATCTCCGGCCCGGTGGACTCGTAGTGGCTGGCCGGGGCGGCCGGGTTGGAGAACTGGTCCGGCTTGTAGGCGCCGGGAATCTCGGTGACCAGGCGGTCCGAAACGCCGTAGTAGCTGTGCGGGCTGTCGGGAGCGACGGCGGTGGGCGTCACTACGACCTCGGCGCCGTAGGCCTGGAGCACGGCGCGCTTGTCCTCACCGACCTTGTCCGGCACCACGAAGATGCAGCGGTAGCCCTTCTGCTGGGCCACCAGAGCCAGGCCGACGCCGGTGTTGCCAGAGGTGGGCTCCACGATGGTGCCGCCGGGCAGGAGCTTGCCGGTGCGTTCGGCCTCCTCGATCATCTTCACCGCGATGCGGTCCTTGATGGAACCGCCGGGGTTCAGGTATTCCAGCTTCACCAGGACCGTGGCCCCGATGCCGTCGGTAACGTGGTGCAGCTTGACGAGCGGCGTATTGCCGATGAGGTCCAGAACGGACTGGGCGTACTTCATAGGTACAAAGTTACCGTCTCCACCCGTCATGGAAGGATTCGGGCACGTCGGGGCGGCCGGCCAAGGGGCCGGGTGCGAAGATAATGCGGTGAAGCGAGGGAGTAGCCGATGAGCCTGAAGAGTTACCTGCTCCCCGCCGGGATGCTGGCCGCAGGGTGCGCCGCGCTGCTCACCGGGCTCCTGCCCTGGCCTGCGTTCCAGGAACTGGCCGGCCGCACCGTACCCGTCCTGGCGTTCGTTGTGGCCATGTCCCTTGTGACGGAAATGGTGGACGACGCCGGGCTGTTCCGGGTGGTGACGGATCGTCTCGCCGCCCTGGGCCGGGGCCGGGTGTTCCTGCTGTGGCTGCTGGTGGTCGGCCTGGCCACCGTCTCCACTGTGTTCCTGTCCCTGGATACGACTGCGGTGCTGGTGACTCCGGTCGTCGTGCTGCTGGCGGTCCACGCGCGGATCCCGCCGCTGCCGTTCGCCCTGACCACGATCTGGCTGGCGAACACCGCCTCCCTGCTGCTGCCCGTTTCGAACCTGACCAACCTCTTGGCCCAGGACCGCCTCAACCTGAGTCCGGCCGGCTTCGCCAGCCTTGTGTGGGCCCCGGCGCTGGTGGGGATCCTGGTTCCGATCGGTCTCCTGTGGCTGGCCTTCCGGAAGGACCTGGCGGGCCGCTATGGGCCGCAGCCGGTCCACAAGGTTCGGGACAAGGTGCTGCTCTATTCGGCGTCGGGGGTGATGGTGCTGCTCTTGCCCGCACTCGTCTCCGGCGTTCCCGTGCAGTTCCCGGCGATGGCCGCGGCGGCGGTCCTGCTGGGCCTGTTCCTCTGGCGCCGCCGCTCTGCGCTGCACTGGTCCATGGTTCCCTGGCGGCCGCTCATGCTCACGTCGGGGCTGTTCATGGTGGTGGAGGCAATGCACGCGAACGGCCTGACGCAGGCCCTGTCCGGGATCGCAGGTTCCGGCGAAGGGCTGCCGGCCCTGCTGCAACTCGCCGGACTGGGCGCCGGAGCCGCGAATGCGGTCAACAACCTGCCGGCCTACCTCGCGCTGGAACCGGTGGGCGACTCGCCCGTGCGGCTCGCGGCGCTGCTGATCGGGGTGAACCTCGGCCCGCTGGTGACCCCGTGGGCGTCGCTGGCCACGCTGCTCTGGCACGAACGGCTCCGCACGCTCAATGTCGAGATCCGGTGGGGAGGGTTCGCGGCGGCGGGGCTCGCCGCCGTCGTTCTCACCGTCCCGCTCGCGGTCGTGGCGCTCTGGCTCGCCACGGGGATGCCCTGAGGCCGGCCTGCCCGGCTGATTCAGGCGCCGATGTCGTTTCCGGAGGCCGCGGAGCCGCCGTCTCCCCCGGGCGCGGTCTGCCACAGGCCGATAATGTTGCCTTCGGTGTCCCGGAAGTAGGCGGCCCAGCCCATGCTCCCGACTTCCTGCCGTGGCTGGACAGTGCTGCCGCCCAGGGAGTTGATCTTCTCCAGCGACGCGTCAATGTCGTCTACGTCCACCGTGACCAACGGGGAGGTGAGGTGTCCTTCGCGCCGGAACATGCCGCCGTTGATGGACCCCGGCACGGAGGGCATGCCCGTTTCATCCGATGGCGTCGTCATGAGCATGGCGTAACTCATCTCGGGCACGGGGCTGATCTTCCAGCCGAACGCCGAGCTGTAGAACTCCCGTGCGCGGCTCTCGTCGTCCGCGGGGATCTCGAAATGTACCACTCCACCAGCCATCACTCTCTCCTAAGAACAAGGATCCGGGCCTAAGGGCAGGCGTGGGCGCTCCACGCCACAGCCGGAGTTTAGCCCCGGGCGCACCTGAGGTTAAGGGCCCAATGGCCCACGCCCTTGTGCGGGCCGTGCGGCCGCTGTCAGGCGTTCGTGGAATCATGGTCAGATGACCATTGCAGACGTCCCCGCCGGTTTGGCCGCCGCGGCTGACGCCTCGCTGCGGTGGCACCCGGGCGGTCCTTTCGACTTGTCCCGGACGGTCGGCACGCTCCTGCGCGGTCACGGCGATCCGTCCATCCGTACAGCTCCGGACGGCCTCTGGATGGCGTTCACGACGCCGTCGGGTCCCGCCACGCTCCGGCTGGCGGTGGCATATCCTCCGGACTGTCCGTCGTCGGATCCCGCCGTCGACGTCCGGGCCTGGGGGCCGGGCGCCGCCGATGCCGTCGATTCCGCGCCGCGGCTGCTGGGCCGCGACGACGACTGGTCCGCCTTTGATGAGCCTGCGTTCTACGCCACCCTCCCCCGCATGGTTGTTGAGGCCCGACGCCGGAACCTCGCCGTGCGGCTGCCGGCTACCGGCCGCCTCATCGACGCCCTCGTGCCCACGATCCTGGAGCAGAAGGTCACCGTGATCGAGGCCCGGCGCGGCTACCGGTATCTGATGTACCGCTACGGAACGCCGGCGCCCGGCGCCGGCACCGTCGCCCCGGCTAACCTGATGGTCCAGCCCACGCCCGAGCAGTGGCTGCGCATCCCGTCCTGGGAATGGCACAAGGCCGGGGTGGGCCCGCAGCGCTCAGCGACCGTCATGCGCGCGCTGCGTTCCGCCGTCGCCCTGGAACGGCTCGCTGCGCTCCCGGCCGTGGAGGCCTCCGCCAAGCTGCAGACGATTCCCGGCATCGGCGTCTGGACCGCGGCGGAGGTGGTCCAGCGCACGCACGGCTGCCCGGACTCCATTGCGGTGGGCGACTACCACCTCGCGGCGTACGTCGGTGCGGCACTGACCGGCCGCAGGACTGACGACGCCGGGATGCTTCGGCTGCTCGCCCCGTGGGCCGGGCACCGGCAGCGCGTGGTCCGGATGATCGGCCTAAGCGGCTTCCGCAAACCGACCTTCGGTCCGCGGATGACCATCCAGGACCACCGCGGCCACTAGCACCCCGGCCCGGCGGTGCGGCTAAAGCCCCAGCTTGGCCACCGCTTCCTGCCGCATGTCCACCTTGCGGATCTTGCCGGAGACCGTCATCGGAAAGCTCTCCCGCACGTCCACGTAGCGCGGGATTTTGTAGTGCGCCAGCTTCCCGCGGCAGAACTCGGCCAGGCTGCCGGCGTCCAGCGGGGCGGCGCCGGGTTTGAGGATGACGCAGGCCATCAGCTCCTCGCCGTACTTGGCGTCCGGCACGCCGATCACCTGCACGTCCTGGATATCCGGGTGGGTATACAGGAATTCCTCGATCTCGCGGGGATAGACGTTCTCTCCGCCGCGGATCACCATGTCCTTGATCCTGCCCTCGATCACGATGTAGCCGTCCCCGTCCATCCGGGCCAGGTCCCCGGTGTGCATCCAGCCCTCGGCGTCAATCGCCTCGGCGGTCTTGTCCGGCTGGTTCCAGTAGCCCTTCATGACGGAGTACCCGCGGGTGCACAGTTCGCCGATCTCGCCGCGCTGCAACACCTCCCCGGTCATCGGGTCCACCACCTGGCTCTCCAGGTGCGGCATTGTCCGGCCGACGCTTTCGGTGCGCTGGGCCATCGTGTCCACGCTGCGGGTCATCGTGGACACCGGCGAGGTCTCCGTCATCCCGTAGCAGATGGCCACATCCCGCATGTTCATCTCCGAGATGACCCGGTTCATCACCTCGATGGGACACAGCGAGCCCGCCATCACCCCGGTGCGCAGGGTGGACAGGTCATAGGAGGCGAAGTCCGGCAGCGCGAGTTCGGCGATGAACATCGTGGGCACGCCGTACAGTGACGTCCCGCCGAAGTCCTGCACGGCTTCCAGCGCCGCGGCGGGCGTGAAACCCCGGCCAGGGATGATGGTGGCGCAGCCGTGGCTCAGGGCGGCCAGGTTTCCGATCACCATGCCGAAGCAGTGGTAGAACGGCACCGGCAGCACCACCCGGTCGTGCTCGGTGTACTCCAGCAGCTCGCCGATCGAGTAGCCGTTGTTCAGGATGTTGTAGTGCGACAGCGTGGCCCCCTTGGGGAAGCCCGTGGTGCCGGAGGTGTACTGCAGGTTGATCGCGTCGTGGGGGTCCAGCTCGGCCATGCGCGCCTTCAGCGCGGAATGGGCGACGTCGTCGGCCCGCTTGAGCAGCTCCGCCCAGGTGCGCTCAGCTTCCGTTTCCGGGTCGCCGGCAGTGAGGCCGGGCAGGCCCGCGTCGGGCAGGAACACGAGTTCGCGGAGCTCGGGGCACTCGGCCAGCGCCCGCCGGGCCATGCCCGTGTAGTCGCTGTTGCGGTCCGACGGCGCCGCGACGAGCATCCGCATGCCGTTTTGCCTGACCACGAACTCCAGCTCATGGCTGCGGTAGGCAGGATTGACGTTGACCAGGACCGCCCCGACCTTGGCGGTGGCGTACTGCAGGATGGTCCATTCGGCGCAGTTCGGGCTCCAGATGCCGATCCGTTCGCCCTTGGCCACGCCCAGGGCCAGCAGCGCGCGTGCCACGCGATCGACGTCGTCGTTCAGCTTGGTATAGCTCCAGCGGCGGGCTTCTTCGCCCGGCACCGCTGCGGCCTCGATCAAGGCGTCCTGGTAGGGGAATCTGGCCACGATCCGTTCGAAGTTGTCGCCAATGGTTTCCTCGAGCAGCGGGACGTCAGTGTCCCCGGCTGTGTATGAAAGCATGGTGTGACGCTACCAACACTCGGCCGGCAAAAGAAGACTGAAGCTTGGATGTCCTACGAAATCTTCGGGACAAAAAGCCGCGGACCGGTATGGTAAAAACCATGAGCGCACTTGTAGACCTGCAGGCCATCTTTATCCCCAACGACGGCGAGTTCTTCCGTGTGAAGCTCGCGCTGGAGATCGCGATTGACGAGGTGGTCAACGAGCCCGGCTGCATCCGGTATGAGCTCACCGAGGCCAGCGAGGACAAGCTCGTGCTGACCGAGCAGTGGGCCTCGCAGGAGGATCTGGACAAGCACTCGAAAGGCACCGCGGTCCAGGACCTCAATGAGTCCCTCAGCGCCCTGCTGGCCCAGCCGGTCCAGCTTGTGAAGCTCTGACCCGGCGCTAAGAACCAAGACAAACAAAGACAACGCGGGGTCACTCCGCGCCCATTGATCACTGGATCATGGGCACGGAGTGACCCCGCGTTGCTGTATCGGTCTGCGCTATGCCATTCGGACGGGCTGCTAGGCCTCGGGGATCTGGCTGCCGTCCTGCTTGCCGGCCGCTGCGGCAGCCTCGGCCTGGGACCGGGCGACGTGCGCGTGGACTTCCTCCATGTCGAGGGCCTTGACGGCGTCAACCACCTGCTCCAGCTGCTGAGCATTCAGTGCGCCCGGCTGGGAGAACACGAGCACTTTTTCGCGGAACGCCATCAACGTCGGGATGGACGTGATGCCGGCCTCGGCGGCGAGCTGCTGCTCGGCCTCGGTGTCCACCTTGGAGAAGACCACGTCCTGGTGCTTCTCGGAAACTGCGGCGTATGTGGGTCCGAACTGCTTGCACGGGCCGCACCATTCGGCCCAGAAATCAACGAGGACAATGTCGTTGTCCTCGACGGTAGATGCGAACTGTTCACCTGTAATGTCTACGGTAGCCATGGGTCAACGGTACGCGAGCAGTCCCGCGTTGTCCCCTGCATTTCGCTGTTGGCACACCCATGTGACGCCCCTCATCGGCAACCCGGCCACACCCTGCCCGCCGCCCCGGGGCGTAGGACCCTAGCCCCCGCGGCGGCCGCGGCCTAGCATCAGCGCCATGTCCCCAGACGCCGGAAACACGTCACGCCAGGCCATCGTCGTCGACTCCCTTACCAAGAGGTTCGGTCATCGTGAAGTGCTGCACGCCGTCAGCTTCGGCATCGAGCGGGGCTCCGTTTTCGGCGTGATCGGCCCCAACGGTGCGGGCAAGACGACCGTCATGAGGTGCCTGCTGGACATCATCCGGCCCACCGCGGGCACGTCGACGGTGCTCGGCGAGGACCCCCGGGCCGCGGGTCCGGCGCTCCGCCGCCGGATCGGATACCTGCCCGGGGAGCTGTTCCTGGAGGGACGGATCACCGGCCGCAAGCTGCTCTCCCATTACGCGGACATCAGCGGTCCCGTCAGGCCCGGCCGCATCGATGCCCTCGCCGAGCGGCTGGGCCTGGATCTGGACCGCCACACCCGCAAGCTCTCCAAGGGCAACAAGCAGAAGCTGGGGCTCGTCCAGGCGTTTATGCATGATCCCGAGCTGCTGGTCCTCGATGAACCGACAAGCGGACTGGACCCCCTCGTCCAGCAGGAATTCCTCGCCATGGTCCGCGAGGCGCGGGGCAACGGGCAGACGATTTTCCTCAGTTCCCATGTCCTCAGCGAAGTCCAGCAGGCGGCCGACGAGGTCGCGATCCTCCGCGACGGCCGCATCATCACCGTCGCCACCGTGGACAGCCTGCGGGAGGGCGCCGTGCGGCACGTGCGTTTCACCGCCACCGGGATTTCCATGGCCGACGCCGGCGCGCTGCTGGCGGTCGTGCCCGGGATCGGACACCTTGAGGTGCTGCCGGCGGGCGACGGCGTCGAACTGTCCGCCACGCTGGGCGGCGCGATCCAGCCGCTGCTCCAGGTTTTGACCTCCCTCAGGCTCACCGAGCTGGTGCTGGAGGAGCCGGACCTCGAGGAATCGGTCCTTGAGCTCTACGGCACCATCCGCGGCAACGGAAACGGCTCCGGCAACGACGTCAACGGACGCCGGCGCCGGAAAGGACACAGCGCATGAAGAAGCCGCTGCCCCTGTTCACGCGGGCGTTCGTGGACTCTTGGCGTTCCACGCTCGGGTGGGCGGCAGGGCTCGCCGCCACGATCTTCATCTACCTGCCGCTTTATCCCTCGATCGGAGCAAGCCCGGAGATGCAGGGCGTGATGGAGGCCTTCCCCCCGGAGATGATCAAGGCCCTCAACTACGACCAGATCACCTCGGGACCCGGCTACACCCAGGCCACGATGTTCGGGCTGATCGGCTTCCTGCTGATGACCATCGCCTCCGTGGCGTGGGGAGCGGCGGCGGTCGGCGGGGACGAGGAGTCGGGCCAGCTTGAACTCACCCTGGCCCACGGCGTGACCCGCACGCAGGTGGTTCTGGAGCGCGCCCTGGCTATCCTGCTGCGCGTGGTGCTGCTTGTGGCCCTGGTTTTTGCCCTGATCCTGCTGCTGAATGACTCCGCGCAGCTGAATATCAGGCCGGAGAACCTCCTCGGCGCCTCTGTGCTGTTCGCCGGGCTGGCCATGCTCTCGGGCAGCACGGCGCTTTTCGCCGGCGCGGTGACCGGGCGGAAGACCTACGGGCTGGCCGCGGGCGCCGGCGTCGGGGTCCTGGGCTATGTGTTCAATGCGGTGGGCCGGCAAAGCAAGGACGTCAACTGGCTCCTGGACTTCTCGCCCTACAGCTGGGCCTACGGCAACAACCCGGTGGCCAACGGGGCGGACTGGGCCGCGGCCGGCTGGCTGTGGGGCATTTCGGCCGCCCTCGTGGCGCTCAGTGCGACGGCCCTCAGCCGGCGCGACGTCGGGACCTCCTAGCCGGCTTAGGCCCAGGCCGGCTCAGGCCCAGACGTGCGGCGCCGGGCGCCGCGCCCCGGGCAGGGCGTTGGTTTCGCGCCATTCGTGGATCCATTCGGGCAGTTCAAGGTCCGCCGGCGGCGCCCCGAACTCACGGATGATTTCTTCCTGGCTGACCGGCTTGCCCTTGCTGACCAGCCGGGTCGCGATAAAGGCGCGGGCGTAGATTTCCCCGTCCACCACCATGCGCTGCTCGAAGTAGATGGCTTTCTCGTCGAGGCCGATGATCTTCGTTTCGATCGTGTACCGCTGCCACAATTGCAGCGACCGGCGGAAGGCGATGGTCTCCCCCGCCGCCACAGGGCTCCACCCGCGGCGGCGCATGGCCTTCCAGGTTCCGCTGCGGGCCATCAGGTCGAACCGGCCCAGGTCCATCAGGGAGAAATACATGCCGTTGTTGACATGCATCGCAATGTCGATGTCAGTCGGGAGGACCTTGAGCGGCAGCGAGGACGTGTCCCAGATGCTCAACGGGGAGCGGCGCGAGGACGTGAACAGCAGGATAAGCGTGCGCAGGAGCAGGTGCATGGGGACTATGTTACCGGCCAGTAACAACACTGCCAAGGATGGAGACCGTCGCCTTGGGTCCCGGACCCCGGATCAGCCAGCAGTTCCCGGTCCCGATCCCCCGCTGCTCCCCCGGGTCTGAGTGCGGCAGCACCAGGGCCGTGTTCTCATCGACAGCCACTGCCTTCCCGACCATTCCGTGGACGACGGCGGCGACGGCGCGGCCCAGCGTGCCGGCCTGTGCGGCGTGGACGTCGACGGCGAAGGACACGAGGCCCAGCCCCTCGCGGAGCTCCACCTCGCCGAGCCCCTCGGATGCGTCCTCGGGGCAAACCTCAGCGCCGTGGACCATGTAGCCGCCGACTATCGCCCGCTCCGGCGCGATCATGGCACCCGCGGAGAATCCCAGGTATGGAGAGCCCGCCTGCACAGCGTGGCGGATGGCCGCGGCGGCCGACCGCAGGCCCTCAACGTAAACAGGAGTTGGACCTCCCCCGACGACGATCGCGTCAACGCCGTCGAACACCCGGGGGTCCACGTGTTCCTGCCCGCGGAGCAGGACGGTCACCACTTCGCACGGCGTCCGGCGGTGCAGCGGATCCAGATAGGCGGGCAGGAAGTAGGAGGCGCTGCCTTCGTGGTCAACCAGAACCACGGCGATCCGCGGCGGCCGGCCGCCGCCGGTTCGGTGCACCACCTCCGTCACGAACTGGGCGAAGATCACGGGAGTTGTCGTGGTGTCCGGGCCTCCGCCGACCAGAAAGATGCTCATCGCTTCAACGTACCCGGAACACGCGCTCGCCGGAGCCTATGCGTATTACGCTGTCCGGATGACATCAGACCTGACGCTTCGGGCCGCCCTGCTGGACGATGCCCCCGGGATCGCCCGCGTGCACATCCAGGCCTGGCGCGAGTGCTACGCGCACCTGCTGCCGGCGGCGACCCTCGCCGGATTGGAGCAGGGTCCACGGGAGGCCAGATGGCGCAAGATCCTTGCCGCGACCACCTCGGATATCTGGGTGGCCTGCGCGGGACAGGACATCGTCGGCTGGGCGAGCGCCGGGGCCGGCCGCGACGACGACGGACCCCGGCCAAGGGAGCTGGAGGGGATCTACGTGCTGGCCAGCCACTACGGCTCGGGGGCGGGGCAATTGCTGCTGGACGCAGCCGTGGGCAGCAGCGGCGCGTACCTCTGGATTGCCGACGACAATCCCCGCGCGTTTGCCTTTTATGCCCGCAACGGTTTCGTCCCCGACGGTGCCACAGGGTCGCAGGAGCTGGCCGGGACGCCGGTCCGGATCCTTCGGATGGTGCGCTGAGCCGGCGCGCAGGGCAGCCCCCAGGGCCGGCCGTGCGCAGCGTCAGTCCGCGGCGATCAGCTCGGCCTCGAAGCCGTCCGAATTCACCAGGTAGGCGGCGAAGTGGTCCGGGCCGCCGGCGTGCGGGTACTTTTCGGGGAACAGTTCACGCCAGCCATGCCCGACGGCGTCCGCCGCCAGGGCGTCCACTCCGGCACGGGTCCCGGCGCTGAAGGCCAGGTGATTGAGTCCGGGAGCGGTCCGGTCATGCGTCCGGCCGCTCAGGGCCGGGGACTCCTCGACGACGATGTACGTCGGCCCCCGCCGCCAGCTGCACCCGTCCGGCCACGCTTGGAATTCCTGATAGCCCAGCCGGCCCAGGAGCCAGCCCCACTCGTCCTTGGCTCGGCCCAGGTCCGGAACCCACAGTTCGACGTGGTGCAGGGCTCCGAGGGATTCATCAGTCATCCAGAGAGTCTCGCACGGCCGAGGTGCGCTGGCTCGTGCCGGAAACCGGCGGCCTCAGTACAGAATGCGCTGGAAGAGGATGTGGTCCTGCCAGCCTCCGGCAATATTGAGGTAGGCCGGTGCCACACCGATCTCCGTGAACCCCGAGCGTTTGAGGATCTTTTGCGAGGCGGCGTTGTTCAGCAGGGTCGCGGCCTGCAGCCGGTGCAGGCCCAGCTCCTCCCGGGCTGTGGCGATCGCGTAAGCCACTGCCGCCGAGCCGATCCCGCGCCCGTTGTAGTCTTTGTCCACCCAGTACCCGAGGTGGGCGCTGAGGAACGGCCCACGGACAATGCCGCTGAGGGTCATCAGCCCCACAATGGCGTCGCCGTCCGTCAGAACCCAGGGCACATCAGAACCGGCGATGAACAGGGCCAGCTTGGACTGGACGCTCACCATCTGACCGTCCACGGTGAAGAACTCCTCGGCCCGCAGCGGCTCCCAGGGCGCCAGGTGTTCGCGGTTCCGCAGGTAGGCGGCGCACATGAGTTCTGCATCGGAGACCCTCAACACCCGGATCCGGACGGTTCCGGCCAGGGGTTCGCTCTTAACGGTCATCGAAAAGCTCCGTGCCGGTTCAACCCGGTGTGAGCCAGTACGGCTGGACGAGCCCCGCCGCCGAGGCCAGCACGTCCGCGCTGACCACGATGGACTCCTGATCCATGCCGACGTCGGCCCATTGCGCCACGATCCGCAGGTCTCCAACTGTTGGCAGCGGCCACAGCCAGAACTTCACCGACGACGTGATCTCATCGTCACTGCCCGAGCCGCCGCCGCCACCGGCCGACGTCAGCACCGGTCCCGGCCCCGGGTCGGCACCCTCGATCCCCCAGTGGGGCCACTCGTCTGCCGTGGCTTTGCCCCCGTCGGGGTACGCCACACCGAGCCGGAATCCCCCGCCACCGCCCTGCGTGCCATACCGGAAGGACGGCCGGTTGAAGCACCGTTCAGTCAACGAGCCCCATTCGGCGTCGGTCTCGGTCCCCCGACGGATGGTCCAGATGAGTTCCAGCACGCAGCCCGTGGAGTAAACCTCCGCGCCCTTCACGGCCATCACCATCCGCTGGCTGCGCTGCAGGAACAGGCCGAGGGGCACCACGGCAGGAAGTTCGTCCGTCGGCGGAGCCGCCCACGGTGGAACCAAGAATTTGGGCTGCCGCGGCCGCTCCGGCGGCGCTGGAAGGTCGTCAAAGAAGGACATGCCCTCATCCTTGCACCGTCGTCAACCCCCGCCCGGCACACAACCGCGCGGCTCAGGGGACGAGGCGCCTCCCGTCCCCGCTTCGGGATTCAGGATTCGTCGTCGTCATCGTCGTCGTCGTCCTCGCTCGAATCGGTTCCACGGACAATGACGCTTGCGACGCCGTGCAGGTCCATGAGGGGGAGGACGAGGTTGCGCAACGGATGGCGGCCGAAGAACCTGACCTCCATCGAGACCATCGGCTTCTGCTCGTCCCCGGTCCTGCGGGTACGCAGGATCGAGGAACTGAACCCCATGGTGGTGGCGATCTCGAGGATTTGCCGCAACACCCCTTGGCCATCGGCGTAGTCGATATGCATCACGCGGTTTCTGTCCACGGAGGGGATTCTGCGGACGGCGGGGGCAACCACGAACAGGGTAATGAGGTGGAAGACCGTCAGTACGGCGCCCAGGGAGACCATCCCGGCCCCGCAGGCCATGCCCACCGCGGCGGAGACCCAGATGGTGGCGGCCGTTGTGAGCCCACGGACCACGTCCCTGCCTTTGAAGATGACGCCGGCACCCAGGAAACCGATTCCGCTGACGATCTGGGCCGCGATGCGGGAAGGGTCCACGACGGCGCCGGGCTCCGTCACGAAGGCGAAGCCGTAGGCGGACACGAGGGTAAAGGCGCACGAGCCGAGCCCTACCAGCACATGGGTCCGGTAGCCCGCGCTTTTCTGCCGGACCTGCCGCTCGATGCCGATCAGCGAACACAGCACGAACGTCGCGAGCAGCAGGCCGGCTTCCACCAGACTCGTGCCGGTGAAGAATTCGAACATGCCGCCCGCCTTCCTGGGCCGGCCGGTCCCAGCGGACCGCCCGGAGATCACTGTCCCTAAGGTGACTTTAGCAAGGCCGCCGCCAGTCGTCGTCGGGCACTGCCCTACCTTCGGCGGATCCCCCGCCCTAGGATGGAACAAAGCCGCCGTTTGGTCAGCGCGCGGCGGGGACTTGGGGGCCGCAATGCGTGAGAACAATGCCGTTTCGTCGACGTCACAGAACTTCGGCGACACCGTCAGCACTCTTCTGGAACTCGTGGTGGACAGCACCGGGACCGGCTCCGGCGTCGCCGATTTCCTGGCCGAACTGGCCCGCCTGGCGGCGGAAGGACTGTCCCGTCCGGAACGCGACGTTTCCTGCGGCGTCACCGTCACCCGTCGCAAGCAGCCCCCGTCATACGCGGGCAGCGCCGGAGAGGGATCCGTCAGCATCCTGCGGATCCCGCTTGACTTTGACGAGGAGTACTCCGCCGTCGTGAACCTGTATTCCCCGCGGCCTGGAGCCTTCTCCCCCGAAGACGCCGCGGAAGCGCGCCGGTTCGCCGCCGATGCCGCCCGGCCCCTGCTCCTGGCGCTCCGGATCTCCCAACTCAGGGAATCCCGCGAGGACCTGGCCGCCGCGATGCAGTCGCGGACCATCATCGACATGGCAGTCGGGGCGATCATGGCCCAGAACCGGTGCGGGCGGGACGCCGCTTTCAAGATTCTCCGGAATACGTCCAACAACAGAAACATGAAGATCCGGGATGTCGCGGCAGCAGTGGTGGCCTCCATCGCCGGCGATACGGACTTCACCGCACGCTTCGAGGAGTGACACAGTGGATGACATTTACGGTCTGGAACGGTTCGTCCTGGCCCAGGACGCAGGCGCAACCTACCAGCGCGCCCTCGACGAACTCCGGGGAGGTGCCAAGCGCACCCACTGGATGTGGTTCGTATTCCCGCAGATCGCAGGCCTCGGGCAAAGCCCCACCGCCCGGAAGTATGCCGTCACGGGAATGGATGAAGCGCAAGCCTACCTGCGGCACCCGGTGCTGGGTCCGCGGCTGGCGGAATGCGCCGGGATCGTGGCCGGACTCGAGGGCCACACCGCGGGGCAGATATTCGGTGGCATCGACGAACGGAAGTTGCACTCCTCAATGACGCTCTTCCTCCGGGCGGACCCGCAGCAGAGCGTGTTCGGGGCGGTTCTCACCAAGTACTTCGCGGGGCTGCCCGATGCGGCCACAGACCGGCTTCTTGCCGGACCCGACTGACCGGGCTACCCGCCCGGCACGGCAAGCGCGGTAATCATCCGCTCCATGCGGGCGACGCCGGCGTAGCGGCCGGCGTTATCCGTCACCAAAAGCGGCTCGAACCGGCTGGACGAGGCGCGGGTCATGGACCGGGCCAGCGCCTCGCTCAGCGGGGTGTCCAGGTTCACGCGCATCCCGGGGCTTACGATGCCCAGGCCAGCGGCCACCGGATCCAGCACAGCAACGGGCCGGAGGTGGTCGCCGATCAGCACCACCGACTGGAGCGCCGGGTTCCCGGCGAAGGCTTCCGCGGCGAGCGCGGCAGTGGTGGCCGTCGTCGCGGATTCGAGGACGTCGCGGATGACGGCCTTATGGGTCACCGGCGGTTTCGAGGCGAGCCGGTGGGCCAGGTCCAGGTCAATGCCGGCCCACGACGGCGCGGGCCGGGCCAGGTAGTAGCCCTGCACCAGCGGAACCCCAAGGGAGACCAGCGCATCGAGTTCCTCCACGCGCTCCACACCCTCGGCGAGGATCCACGCGTCGACCCTGCCGGCAAAAGTGCCGAGCATCTCGATCAGCGCGCGCTTGGCTTCG
Source organism: Arthrobacter sp. 05N429 (assembly GCF_056397045.1). NCBI lineage: Bacteria > Bacillati > Actinomycetota > Actinomycetes > Micrococcales > Micrococcaceae > Arthrobacter > Arthrobacter sp. 05N429. The sequence continues at coordinate 258,515 of NZ_JBFTMQ010000001.1, read as the reverse complement.
TCGCGGTCCACATCCTGGATGAGTTCACGGTCGATCTTGATCAGCGAGGGCCGCAACGCCAGGAGGTGCCGCAGTCCCGCATAGCCGGCCCCGGCGTCGTCGACGGCGATCAGCGCCCCGGCGGCACGCAACTGGTTCAGGTCCGGTTCCAGCCCAACGTAGGAATCGATGGGGGTCTGCTCGGTGAGTTCGACGACGATTCCGCCCAGGCTTCCCTCGTTCCGCCAGACGCTCCGGATCTCCTCAGTGGCCAGCAGTTCGGGTGAGACGTTGAGGGTCAGGAAGCAGTTGGGCGGCAGGCCGGAGCGGGCTGCGAGCGCGGTCCGCAGCGCCGCCGATTCCAGTTCCGCGGATCGTCCATGGGCCCGCGCAGCCGAGAACCACACTTCGGGGTTCTTCTCGGCAAAGCCGGGGAAGCGTGCCAGAGCTTCGTAGCCCACCACCGTGCCACGAGCCGTGTCGACGATCGGCTGGTAGGCCGCGGCCAGGCCTTCACCGCGGCAGGCGGCCGCCAAAAGCTCTTCCCAGTCCGGGCCCGGAGGCACTCCGGCGCTGGACGCGGACCCGCCTGCCGCGGGACTGCTCAACTAACCGGCACGATTGCTTTGTGGACCGACTGGACCACTTCGGCCGGCAGTTCCACCAGGCCGTGCGCGGACGCAGCGTGGGCGGCGACGTTGACCAGAATTTCATCTTCCGTGCTGCAAACCCATTTGGCTTCACAACCGGGCACTACATCACCACATGCAAACGATTTCACTAAGGCTCCTTATATTCGACGGCGAACTGCACCACCCTACTGCGCTGCCCGCTGGAATCCGGCGATATCCGCCCATCGGCCACCGGGTGTTTTGGGCGGCTGCGGCGGTGTACTTTGGCTCCATGATCAGGATTGGCTCCATCGTCATCCGTGTTGATGACCTCCAGCGCCAACTGGACTTTTGGACGGCTGCTCTGGACTACGTGCCGCGGCGGCCTCCCGAAGAAGACTTCGTTGTCCTCGAGCCAAGGGATGGGCCCGGCCCCAATGTCTCCCTGGACCGCGTCCCGGCGCAGGTCCAGATCCCGCCCCGAATCCACCTCGACCTCTATTCGGAGCAGCAGACCCGCGATGTGGACCGGCTTCTGCGCCTGGGCGCGACCCGCGTTGAATGGAGCAAGCGTCCTGCGGATGCGGACTACGTCATCCTGGCCGATCCCGAGGGCAACCGCTTCTGCGTGGTGGACACCGCCCGCCCGTAGCCCGTCAGGCTAGGGCCGGTCCCCCGCGGTCGAAGCCTGCCGGGCCGCAGTTTCGATTGCGGCGCAGTGGGCTGCCCATTCGTCCGGGGTCCGCTGGGAGAGGTTGGGGTCGTCGGGGCGCTGGCCGGCCGTCCGGTCAATGAGTTCGCGCAGGATATCGGCGTGGCCGAGGTGATGGGCCGTTTCGACGCACATGTGCACCAGGATCTGCTGCAGGGTCACGTGCCGCCGCTCCCCTGCCCACCACGGGACCTGTCCGGGGGCGTCGAGCGGGAGCGCCTCGATCGTCGCATCGCTGTGCGCTGCCGAGAGCCGGTGCAGTCCGATGATCTGTTCCCGCGTTTCGTCAGCGGTCACCCACAGGTCGGCATCCGGTTCCGCGTCATCGGCGAACCACGGCAGCTCCACCCCGCTGGGCCGGCCGAAGACGTCGCCGAGGTATCCGAGTTCAACGCTTGCCACGTGCTTGACCAGACCCAGCAAGTTGGTCCCGGTCGGCGTCATCGGCCTGCGGACGTCGTATTCGCTGAGCCCGTCGAGCTTTCCGAGCAGGTCGGCCCGCCGGGTGCGCAGGTAGCTGTGCAGAATCGCTTTGTCATCCATGACGCGCACTCTACCGAAGGATCGCGCGGGACCAGGTCACGTCAGCGGAGGAAACCGCTCAGAACGATTTGGGGAGCGCATGCGGGTTGACGGGACGATCCTCGTCCAGGGAGGACCGCTCCTTGGTGGCGTAGCTCCGCGCCGTGTTCAGATCGCGGGTACGCCGGAACAGCCCGTAGCCAAGAAAGCCCAGCCCGCCTGCCAGCAGCGCCAGCCCGAGAATGAAAAGTCCCGTCGCTCCGGCATCGGCCCTGCCGGACGCCACCTGAAACAGCGGTGTCGGCAGGACAAAAAGCGTAGCGGTCAAGGCTGCGCTTCCCACCACGATCTGCCACATTCCTTTGGACTTCATGGTCCCCCTCCATTGTGTCTGTCAGGGTTCAGTAAACCGGTTCCCCGGCCAAAGCGGAAGGCCTGGCAAGGTATCGACGCGGGGCGGGATGGGGAGGAGGATTAAGTGGCAGTCACGATAAGGAGGTCAGTGATGTGCTATCAGTACAACAGGGAATTCCGGCGCGACATCAAGAAGGATGAAGCAAAGGAACCAGAGGCGCGCCCGGAGCCCCGGGCGGAAACGCCTGACTTCAAGTTCTGGGCCTTCCCCCGCCGCAGCAGGGAATTCACGGTCGAGGATCCGGCGCAGGCCGACCGGACCCGCGAGAGGGTATAGCCCGGAAACCAACGGAAGGCTCCTCCACGAGGGGCCTTCCGCGCGACCGGCCACCTGCCCTGCGGACGTACCGGTGAACGTGGGGGAGACTGGAAGTCCCCCATAGCGAAGGCAGGACCACATTGATCAGTCTCCAGCAGGACGACGAAGGCTTCATTCGCATGAAGCGGCACTTCCCCGGGAGCGCCGTCGTTTCCGTCACCTTTAACGACGGTTCCTCGGAGGAGTTCTCCGGCCAGCAACTCAACGCGATCTATGACGAGGCCCTGGCCGTGTACCGGGCAGGGAACCACTTGGACGCAAAGGGATTTTCCCGGGCGCCGAAAAAGACGGTCCAGCCCACGAACAAGATCGAGTTCGTTGCTGTGCACCCCGGCATGGGCAAATAGCCTCTCAGGAGCAAATTGACACGGCGGAACGGGCGGATTATTCTACAACCAAATGGTTGTAGATCAGTTGAGTGATACCGATATTGACCGCCTGTTCCAGGCGTTCGCCGATGCCACCCGCCGGGACATCGTCACGCGGGTGACGGCCGGCGAATACTCGGTGTCACGGCTGGCTGAGCACTACGCCATGAGTTTCGCCGCCGTCCAAAAGCACGTGGCGGTGTTGGAACGCGCCTCCCTGGTGACGAAGGAGAAGCGCGGACGGGAGCAGATCGTGCGGGCCCACCACGATGGCCTACAACGGGCTCGACGGCTGCTCGATGAGTACGAAACGATCTGGCGGCAGCGGGCTGACCGGATCGCGGACATTCTCGCAGAGGGATAGGAAGAGTTCCGTTATGACCGTTATCAGTTCGCAGAAGAACGCCGAGACCCTGAGCTTTACCGTCGTCGCCGAGTTCGATGCCGGCGTCGAGCGCGTCTGGCAGGTCTGGGAGGACCCCCGCCAGCTCGATCGCTGGTGGGGGCCGCCCACCTGGCCCGCGACCTTCGACGGGCACGACTTCGTGTCCGGCGGGACTGCCAGCTATTACATGACCGGGCCCGAGGGCGAGAAGAGCCGGGGCTGGTGGCGGTTCACCGCCATCGAGGCGCCACACCGCCTGGAGTTCGACGACGGTTTTGCCGATGAGAACGGCGATCCGATCCCCGCGATGGGCACGAGTCATGCCGTGATGAAGCTGGAGGCAGTTGGCAACCGCACCCGGATGACCATGGTGTCGACCTTCGACTCCGCAGAGTCGCTGGAGCAGGTTCTCGCCATGGGTATGGAAGAGGGGATGAAACAGGCCTTGGGCCAGATCGACGCCATCCTTGCCGGGTCCAACGTCCGCTGACCGCAGCCGGTCCGTTGCGGCTATCGGACTCGCGAGGAAACACCCCCGCACGTGCCTTCCCTGGCCGGTGCGGGGGTGTTATTCCGGGTCATGGCTGGCCCTACGTGACTACCCGGCGAGAATCTTCGCCTTCTGCGCCCCAAATTCCTGTTCCGTGAGAATGCCCTGCTCCTTCAGCGCCGCGAGCTCTTTGAGCTGCTGGATGGCGTCGTTTGAGATACCTCCGCCGGCGGGCGGGGGTGGAGCCGGTTGCTCGTAATCGGGTTGCTGCTGGGCCATCTGCGCGTCGTAGGCCTCCTGTTGCTTGGCCGCCGTCGCGGCGTCCTTCTCGGCGAACTTGTTAGCCTGCCGCCGCTGGACGCGGCCGCTGACAGCAGATGCGGTCCCGGCAACAACTGCCGTCCGTGCCATACCTCTAAGCAGTCCCATAACTTTTCTCCTCTCGCGTGGCGTCTTGTGTGTCAGACAACGGGCGACTCGGCGTCGAGGGCCTCCAGAGCTGCCATCACGTCGGGCGCAGGGATCCGCGTGCTCGCGACGAGCTCACCCCCGCTGTCGCGAACGGCCGCCACAAAAGGTGCCGCCCAGATGTTCTCGTAAACGATGAGCGCGGCGAGGCTCCCGGGAAGAATCGCGTCTGCCGCTTCCGCGATTTCCTCGTCGCCGAGAAGTCCGGATTGCGCCCCGTCGAAGTACGAGAACGCCTCCGCGGGACCGCCTGGGTCAGTGAGCTCAAGCACCTCGACGGCGCCGTCCTCGTTTTTCATGACGACGAGCAGATCGAAGAGCCTGATCACACCCTCCTCGACGAGCCGTATGAGTTCTTCACTCGCCCGACCCGTCAGGCCTGCCATGGGGAACTCGAGGAGCACGAAGTCGACCGGCCCGTGGGCCTCGGTCTCCGGTGTGGTTGTCACTGGCATTCCTCCGTTCTGTTTCGAGCGCACTGTCCGGCGCGCTCGTCTTAGTCTGGACTTCGTCTGCTGGAACGTAACCACCCCCGTCGGGTGATTCCCACGGCTGGCAGCCCGGCCGGGCCAGGCTCGGAACGACCTACCCTCCGTGGGTGTCGCTGCCGGGTCATGGCGAAGTTTTCTTGTACTTTCTGTCCCGCGCCCGCCGATTGCCGCATCATCCCTTTCGGGTGAGCCCACCCGGGCAGACGTGACAGTGCCGGCAGGGCAACTCCTAAGTTCTGACGATCAAGTCGGCGAGCTGGCGGGACCGGCTGATGAAGGGAGAACGACTCGACGAAAAGCTGATCGTGTTGGTGCACCGACGGGCCACGCGTTGCTGGAGGTCGGGACTGAGCGCCCTGTCCTGCTCGCACAGGAGATACGTACTCTCGACGCTTTGCCAGGCGATCCGGGCGGGCACTCCACGGCCATGACCGGGTTGCTGCGGCACGAGCAACTCCGTCGCCCAGTCACTCTCGGCTTCTGTGCAATCAGCGTACAGAACGTCTCGGGCGCGTTCCCTACGAATGCTGCTCGTCCCGTCGTCGTTGCGCTGCACCGCGTCGTTGACCAGCGCCCCGGCGCCTCCCAGGAGCGCGCCACTTTCAGCGGACGCAGGCACGAATGCTGCGACGTAGAAGAGGCGGCCGATCCGCTCAAGGCCGGTGATGACTGATCCCCCGTAGGAATGTCCCACGACGACCGGCGCCTTCCGGCATCCGTCCACCGTCTCCTGCACTGCTGCGGTGTCTGCCGCGAGAGAGCCGCGGTGCAGACGAGGAACATGGACAAGAACACCCTACCCGCGCAGATCGTCCGCCAAACGGTCGAAGTGCGCCGGCTGATGCCACAGCCCGTGAACGAGAACGACCTCCAGGTTCTGCATCATGCACCCAGCCTAAGGTCCCGGCGCCCAGCGGGGTCGGCCGCCACAGCGGCCACCGCCCAGTCAGGTAGTGAGCTAGCCGCTGGCCAGGTGTCTGGAGTCGGCGAGTGCGGCCACGGTGCGGTTGCGCCAGTAGTCGTCGTGCCGCAGTCGGGTGATTGCGCCGGGCACGGTGGCGAATGAGGCGAAGCCTGCGGCTTCCACCGGGACCTGCAGCCACGTCGTGATGACGAAGGTCTGCGCGAAACCGTGCGTGACGACGATGTGGTCGTGTACGCGGTCTTCCATCAATTCGCGGACGCACGCTCCGACCCTTGTCGCGACCTCGCGGCGATTCTCCGCCCCGAAGACGGGGCCGCGGTGATCGAGCCGATCGCCGTCGGGCGCCGGGACCTGCCGTTCAGCCAGCCAGCCGTTCGGTCGTCCCTCGGCCTCGCCGAAGCTGATCTCACGCAGCCGGGCATCGGGTGTGACGGAAGCGCCCAGCAAGTCGGCGATGATCCCGGCCGCTTCCGTGCAGCGGGCGAGATCGGACGTCGTGATGCGGACCGGCCTGGACGTGTCGCCACGGCGGCGCTTCAGGTATTCCGCAATGAGGTGGCTGTCACGTACCCCCTCTGGAGCAAGGCGCGAGTCGAACCAGCCGCCGACGACGTCACGGGTTGTGTGCTCAGCGTGCGGGTGGGTGACGACGAAAAGTTCATGCATGGGCGATTCTTCTTTCGCTCTGAAGCCCTCGGTGGCCCGCTTAGATTCCACCTAAGCACGAGGCACAGGGTAAGGGAGGCAACGTGCCCGGATTTGTCCAGAGCAAGGACCATTCCAGGAGCTGGATGGTCCCGTCACTGGCCCCACGTAGGATCTGCACATGACGATTGACGAGTGGGAGCGCCGTATCGCCAACTTCTGGGCGGCCTTCGAAGCATCGCCGGGGGACGGGGAGGACGTCGTTGACGAGCTTGACGGGCTCGCAGCCGCCTCGCCTGCGTCCGACGGCCGGGCAGATTTTGAACGCGCCTGCATCCGCGATTCCACCGGACGGACCGCCAGCGCTGTCGAGTTTTACGAGGCGGGGCTGGCTGCCGGGCTGGACGCCGTCCGGCAAACCCGCGCCCATGTGCAGATGGCCAGCTCGCAGCGGGCACTCGGCCATCCCGACGAGGCGCTGAGAATTCTCTCCCGCGCCGATCCGCACGCGCTGGGCGGGGCACCCAGCGCCGTTAGGGCCCTGGCCCTCCGGGACGCCGGCCGGCACGATGAGGCCCTCCGCGTCGCGCTCGAAGCCCTTATCCCCCACCTGCCCCGGTATCAGCGCTCCATGGCGAACTACGCGAGACTCCTGACGGAAGACTAGGGCTCTGCACCGACGGGGCGCTCAGGGCAACGCCGCTCGCCGTCCGGGGCGGGTTTGAACACAATTCCGGCCTTAGCCTTCTGTGTCCGCGGCGTGTCCGTGTCAATGTGCCCCCGGCCCGCAGCCGTTTGCATAACCCACCGTTGGCCTAACGCGCAGGATGACTCACGCGATGCTTAAGGGCAGATCAGGGCGCATGTGCGGCGCCGATCCGCCCTGGTCTGCACGCGCTCCGGCTCTTTGCCTGCAAACCCCAAGCTTCACGCGCAACTCTCAAAAGGGCAAAGAAAAAGCCCCCGGAACCTGGTGGTTCCGGGGGCTTTTCCAAGGGTGGCAGATGAGGGATTCGAACCCCCGTAGGCGTTGCCAGCTGATTTACAGTCAGCCCCCTTTGGCCGCTCGGGTAATCTGCCGAACTTCAAAAGAAGATCACTCGCGGTTTCCGTCTTCAGAACGCCTGTTTCCAGTCCGTTCCGCTTCCAGTAACCGCGGGCAAGACAACTTTACAGAACTTCCGCCGAAGAATCGAATCGGCGCTCCAGCGTTTCAAAAGAGCCCCAAAAAGCCCGGAAATTCAGGCATCCCCAAGGATGCGGCCGGCAAGTTTGGACTCGAACTTCGCGGCTTGCTCCTCCGTGATCTGGTTCAGCTGCACGGCGCGCGCCAGATCGGCGTGGACACCGTCCAGCCTTGAGGAGGCATCAGCGGCGGGGCTGAAGATAATCGAGGCCGCCAGCGTTGCCGCCGCCACGGACGTCGCGGCCGTCGCGAACCCGCCTGCGGCGGCTGCGGTGGAACGGATGACATAGCGGACGGCTTTGTGCTGCATGGACTGGCACCTTTCAAGCGACTCTTCCAACTCCTGCAACTCTGCCGGATGAAACTTCGTTCCCGCCCTGACTCAGCTTTGAGCGGACTGTGAATCGGGACAACGCCCGCCGACCTTCACAACCAGGGCATCCGTACTAGGCTGGATTGCAGACACTATGGCCCTTCACCGGGCACACCCCCAACCATCAGGAGGACAGTCATGGCAGGCGAATCCACATTCGACGTCGTCAGCAAGGTAGACAAGCAGGAAGTCGCCAACGCGCTGAACCAGGCGCAGAAGGAGCTGGTCCAGCGTTACGACTTCAAGGGCGTCGGCGCCGAGGTTGATTTCAGCGGCGAGAAGATCCTCATGAAGGCCAACTCCGAGGAGCGCGTGCTCGCCGTCCTGGACGTGCTGCAGTCCAAGCTCATCCGCCGCGGTATCTCACTGAAGTCCCTCGACACGGGCGAGCCCTACCCGTCCGGCAAGGAGTTCCGGCTCGAGGCCACCATCAAGGAGGGCATCGCCCAGGACCTCGCCAAGAAGATCAACAAGCTCATCCGCGACGAAGCACCCAAGTCCGTCAAGTCGCAGATCCAGGGCGACGAACTCCGCGTGACGTCCAAGTCCCGTGACGATCTCCAAGAGACCATGAACCTGCTGAAGGGCTTCGACGAGGCCGACCTGCAGTTCGTGAACTTCCGCAGCTAGCTCCGCCTCCGCGGCTCAGAATTCCTGACGCTGCATTAAAGGGCTGTCGCACCGGGGATTCCCGCGTCGACAGCCCTTTTGGGCGTCATGGATCCAGATGCGCGTCGGGGAGCAGCCGGTGCCCCCGGACGGATGCACCCCGGAACCGCCGAACTACCCCAGCGGCCGGCCGGCCATACGCTCCAGCCGGCCGATACGCTCGCTCATCGGCGGATGCGTCGAGAACATTTTCGCGACGCCGCCGGCGCGGAACGGGTTCGCGATCATCAGGTGCGAGGCGTTGACCAGCCGCTGGTCCTGCGGCAGCGGCGCGAGCTGAACGCCCTGCTCGATCTTGCGCAGGGCCGAGGCGAGCGCCAGCGGGTCCCCCGTGAGCTTGGAACCGTCCTCGTCGGCGTCGAACTCCCGGGTCCGGGAGATCGCCATCTGGATCAGCGAGGCCGCAAACGGCGCCAGCAGCGCCATGGCAATAGCGGCGATCGGATTGGCGTTGCGCCGGTCCCCGCCGCCGCCGAAGATCAGGAACATCTGCGCCACCGAGGTGATGACGCCGGCGACGGCGGCAGCGACGGAGGAGGTCAGGATGTCCCGGTTGTAGACGTGCATCAGCTCGTGGCCCAGCACACCGCGGAGTTCCCGGGCGTCGAGCAGCCGGAGGATGCCCTCCGTGCAGCACACGGCGGCGTTCTGCGGGTTGCGGCCGGTGGCGAAGGCGTTCGGGGCCATCGTGGGCGAGAGGTAGATCCGCGGCATCGGCTGCTGCGCCGTGGCGGAGAGTTCCCGGACTATCTGGTGGAGCTGGGGCGCTTCGGCCTCTGTCACGGGATAAGCCTGCATGGACCGGATGGCGATCTTGTCACTGTTCCAGTAGCCGTAGGCCGTGGTGGCGACACCGACCAGCGCCATGATCCAGATCGGCGCGGAACTGCCCATGCTGGAGGCCATCAGCGCGCCGAGGCCCAGGAGCACTGCCCACAGCACTCCGAAAAGGGCCGCGGTCTTCAGTCCGTTGTGATGCTGATGCACTGTTCCTCCAAGTCGTCCCGCTATGGGCCCACACCCGGGAAAACGTTCCGCTACGGCACCGGGTTCCGCGCGTCGTACTTCAGGAAGCCCGACTGCCAGTGCGCCACGGCCCAGGCAACCGCAATGCACAAAAGACCGCCCAAAAGCAGGACCCAGCCTTCACTCAGAATTTTAGTCCCACCACCGGCGAGCATGTCCCCCACTCTGGGTCCGCCGGCCACCACTACGATGAACACGCCCTGCAGGCGGCCGCGCAGGTGGTCGGGTGTGGAGGCCTGCAGGATCGTGGTGCGGAAGACGGCACTGACGGAGTCGGCGATTCCGGCCAGCCCGCAACACACGGCGGCGGGCATCAGCCACCACGTGACGCCGTCGGCCCCGGAAGTCCCCGCGAGCACGACTACAAGGCCGAGGCCGGCGATCGAGGCACCCCAGCCCATCACGGACCAGACGACGGCGGCCCCCTGCCGCCGGACTGCCCCCAGCGGCCCCGAGAAGAGCCCGGCCAGGAACGCGCCGACGGCGGTCGAGGCGAGCAGGATCCCCACCGTAGCCTCGCCGCCGCCGATCATGACGGCGCCGATCGCGGGCAGCAGCGCCCGGGGCTGCGCGAAGATCATTGCGACGAGGTCGATGATGAAGGTCATCCGCAGGTTGGGGCGCGTGCCGAGGAAGCGGAAGCCTTCTACGACGGACCGCAGCCCCGCCGGCCGCGCATGTTCCCCCGGCGGCATGGCGGGCAGCCTCAGCAGCGCCCACAACGCGAACGCGAAGGTGCCGACGTCGATCGTGTAGGTCCAGGCGAAGCCGACCGTGGCCACCGCAGCCCCGCCAGCAGCGGTCCTGCGGTCAGCGTGAGGCCGAAACTGATCATGCTCAGGGCGTTGGCGGCCGGCAGGAGTTCCGTGCGGACAAGCAGCGGGATGATGGCGCTGCGGGCCGGCTGGTTAATGGCCTGCGCGCCGCTCTGCACCGCAACCAGGACGTACAGCACCCAGACGTTCCCCAGCTGCAGCCAGGCCTGCAGGGCGAGGCAGGCGGTGGTCAGCCACAGCACCGATGAAGCCAGGAGCGCCACTTTGCGGCGGTCGTGGGCGTCCGCGATCGAGCCGCCCAGCAGGCCGCCGAAGACCAGCGGGACGAGGGCGAAAATGCTCAACAGGCCCACATAGAGGCTGTCCTGGGTGAGCCGGTAGACCTCCAGGCTCACGGCCACCAGGGTCAGCTGGCTGCCCAGGGCCGCGACGGCGGACCCCAGCCACAGGCGGCGGAATGCCGGACTCTCGCGCAAGGGCGTGATGTCCGCCAGATATTTCCCCACCCGGGACACTCTAGTGGGACGTATGGGACTGATGAGACGCAGGGGGCGCGCCAGGCCCGGCAGCATTGCGGCGGTGTCATTAGCCGGACCTTATTATGATCGACTCACAATAAGTGCTTGAATGGGTGCATGACGGATTCCACGGGCACCCACGAAGCATGGGCTGCGGCCCTGCGTGCCCACGGCCGCCGGGTGACAAAACAGCGGCTGGCGGTGCTGGCAGCCGTCGAGCACCACCCGCATTCCCCCGCCGAGCACATCCTCGCCACCGCCCGCCGGGATCTTCCCGAGCTGACGGCGCAGTCCGTCTACGTGGTCCTGAACGACCTGACCGATCTGCAGATGCTGCGCCGCTTTGAGCCGCCGCACTCCCCCGCGCTGTACGAGACGAGGGTGGGCGACAACCACCACCATGCCGTCTGCATCAGCTGCGGCAGGGTGGAGGACGTCGAATGCGCCGTCGGCCATGCTCCGTGCCTGACCCCGCACTGGGGCGAGGACTCCAAGCCGATGACCATCCAGATCGCGGACGTGCTGTACCAGGGCATTTGCCAGGACTGCCAGCGCACGCAAAAACTTCCCGCCGAACGTAATTAAGTAGAAACAACAAATTAGGAGAAAGATGACTCAGCACATCTCTGCGCCCGCCGTGTCCACGACACAGTCCGGTGCCCCGGTCACTTCCGATGCCCACTCGCAGTCCGTCGGCGCCGACGGCGCGATCATCCTCACCGACCACTACCTGATCGAGAAGCTGGCGCAGTTCAACCGCGAGCGTGTTCCGGAGCGCGTGGTCCACGCCAAGGGCGGCGGCGCCTTCGGTACCTTCACCACCACCGAGGACGTCTCGAAGTACACCAAGGCCGCACTGTTCCAGCCGGGCACCGAGACGGAGATGCTCATCCGCTTCTCCTCCGTCGCCGGCGAGGCAGGCTCCCCCGATACCTGGCGCGATCCCCGCGGTTTCGCCGTGAAGTTCTACACCACCGAGGGCAACTACGACCTCGTCGGCAACAACACGCCGGTGTTCTTCATCCGCGACGGCATCAAGTTCCCGGACTTCATCCACTCGCAGAAGCGCCTGCCGGGCACCCACCTGCGCGACGCCGACATGCAGTGGGACTTCTGGACCCTGTCCCCCGAGTCCGCCCACCAGGTCACCTGGCTCATGGGCGACCGCGGCCTGCCGGCCTCGTGGCGTGAAATGCAGGGCTACGGCTCACACACCTACCAGTGGATCAACGCCGAGGGCGAGCGCTTCTGGGTCAAGTACCACTTCAAGTCCAACCAGGGCGTCAAGTCCATGACCGGCGACGAGGCCGAGGCCCTGGCCGGCGCCGACGGCGACTTCTACATCCGCGACCTGCAGGAAAACATCGCCGCCGGCAACTTCCCGTCCTGGGACCTGCACGTTCAGGTCATGCCGTACGAGGACGCCAAGACGTACCGCTTCAACCCGTTCGACCTCACCAAGGTGTGGCCGCACGCGGACTACCCGCTGATCAAGGTCGGCACCATGGAGCTGAACCGGAACCCGGAAAACTACTTCGCGCAGATCGAGCAGGCCGCCTTCGCGCCGTCGAACTTCGTGCCGGGCATCGCCGCTTCCCCGGACAAGATGCTGCAGGCCCGCATCTTCTCCTACGCGGACGCGCACCGCTACCGCGTGGGCACCAACCACGCCCAGCTGCCGGTCAACCTGCCCAAGAACCAGGTCAACAACTACAGCCAGGATGGCCAGGGGCGCTACCACTTCAACGCCCCGTCCGTTCCGGTCTACGCACCGAACTCCGTCGGCGGCCCGGCTGCTGTGGAGCCGCAGAACCCGGCCGGCGGTTGGGAGAACGACGGCGCGCTGACGCTCGCCGCGCACTCGCTGCACGCCGAGGACGGCGACTTCGGCCAGGCCGGCACGCTGTACCGCGAGGTCTTCAACGACGGCGAGAAGGCCCGCCTGCTGGAGACCGTCACCGGTGCCGTCAGCGGCGTCAAGGACGCCGGCATCAAGGAACGCGCCATCCAGTACTGGACCAACGTCGACGCCGAGTTCGGCGCCAAGCTGCGCGCCAACCTCGGTGCCGGCCAGGTCGAGTCCGACGCCGAGGCCGCCAACAAGGTCTAATTCTTAGGCCCTGCCCGGGTTCGCCCTGGGTTGGTTTGCGTCTCGACAGCACCCCGTCACACCACCGGTGTGGCGGGGTGCTTTCGCGTTACGGCGCGGTTGCGCAGACTATAGTCGGGTAAATGAATCCGGGAATCATTTACCTTGTCGGCACCTCCGGCCACCCCAACTTCGGCGACGAGTTCATTGCCGCCGCGTGGCTGAAATACCTCGCCGTGGCCCGGCCCGATGCCGATGTATGGCTGGACAGCCCCCAGCCCGGCATGGCACAGGTACTATTCGAGGGCCTGCATCCGCGCCTAAGGGTCACCAACACCCTGTGGCGCCTGGTGCACGAAAACGCCGAGTTCCCCGCCGACGTGGCGGCAAAAAACATCCGCGAACGCGTCACCGCCCTGGGCACCCCGGCCTACGACCTGGGCATCCTGAAGATGCGGGAGGCCGAGTCGCTCCACCTGATCGGCGGCGGCTATGTCAATGAAACCTGGCCACACCACGCCGGCCTCGTCGTCGGCATGCGTGCCGTCGGTGAGATGACCGGCGCCAAGCTTTTCGCGACCGGGCAGGGGCTCATGCCGGTGCTGTCCCCGGCTCCCGGAGAAACGCCACTGTTCCGGGGGTTCACCTACGCCCGCGCGCGGGACGAGTCGAGCGCGGCCGCGCACGGGCTGGAGGTGGGGCTCGATGACGCTTTCCTCGGCGCCGAAGCAGAGATCTCCCGCACCGATGCCTCGCCCGGACTTTACGTCTGCATCCAAAGCGACATGGTGGACCCCGGGCGGTTCGAAGCCGCCGTCGGACTCGCCCGCGCCGAAATCGAGCGGGCAACGCGCCAGGGCATCAATGCGTTTTACGTCGAGGCCATCCCTGGCTTTGACCGGACCGCCTACGAGCGGCTGGCGGACCTCATCCCCGAGGAACGGTTCGTGCCGTTCGTCCACGTCTGGAACCAGGGTCTCCCGCTCTCCGCCCGGCAGACCTGGGTCACCAGCCGTTTCCACCTCCACCTGCTGGCGGCAGCCGCCGGGGCGCGCGGCATCGCCGTCGGCATGAAAAAGGGCTACTACGACGTCAAGCACGAATCCGTGACGGCGCTGGGCAGCGGTTGGCCGCTCGCACTGGACGAAGAGAGCCCCGCCATGCCGGCGCAGGCAGGTCCGCTGGCGGCGGACCTACCTGCGCTCGTGGCCCGGAAGCGCGCCGAGGCGGCGACGCTCTACCCGGCGGTTGCCGCCGAGGCGGCCCCGCCTTCCTCCGCTGCCGCGAAGCTGTTCACCCTGGCGCGGAGCGGCGTCGCCCGCAGGGCCAGAGGCTAGGACCGGCCGGCACCCGCGGCGGCCGCCGCCACGGGGCGGTGGCCCTTCTTGGCGAGCTGGATCTGCTCATAGACATGGTGCCTGAGCTCGGTGAAGCGCGGCAGCGAACGGGTGTTCAGCTGATCCCGATCCTCCGGGAGGTCGATCACGATGTCCTCCTGCACCACTGTCGGGGAGCTGGAGAGGATGATGACGCGCTCACCGAGGTAGACGGATTCGTCGATGTCGTGGGTCACGAAGAGCACCGTGATGCCCAGCTTCTTCCAAACTGTCCGGATCAGGTCTTCCAGATCCGCACGGGTCTGGGCGTCCACCGCCGCGAACGGCTCGTCCATCAGCAGCACCTCGGGCTGGTAGGCAATGGCGCGGGCAATCGCAACACGCTGCTGCATTCCTCCCGAAAGCTGCCAGGGGTAGGACCGCGGGACGTGGGACAGGCCCACAGCCTCGAGGGCATCATCGACCAGCCTGTCACGCTCGGCCTTCGGCATACCCTGGTTTTTCAGCGGCAGCTCGACATTGTCCCTGACCCGCATCCACGGGAAGAGCGAGCGGCCGTATTCCTGGAACACCACGGCCATCTTCTTCGGTGGACCGGACACCCGATTGCCGTTCAAGAGGACTTCGCCCTCGGTCGGGGCCATCAGGCCGGAGATGCACTTCAGGAGCGTGGTCTTTCCAGAACCGGAGGGGCCAACCAAGCAGGCCAACTCCCCCGCGCGAAGGTCGAAGGTGAGGTTCCGGACCGCCTCGACGCCGCCGCCGTCGGTCTGGTAAACCTTTTTCAGCCCACGCACGGAAAGCATCGCTGCCGGGGCCGCATGAGTCGAGTCAGGCTGCATTTTCTACCTCTTTCTGGCCGTGGTACCAGCGCAGGATATTCCGCTCGGCCCACTGGAAGATGAATGACATGCCCACTCCAAGCAGGCCGAGCACCACGATGCCGGACCACATTTCCGGGATGGCGAAGGACCGCTGGAACTGGACGATGGTGAAGCCCAGCCCTGAGGACGAGGCGAACATTTCGGAGATGACCATCAGGATCAGCCCCAAGGACATGGACTGGCGCACGCCGGCCATGATCTGCGGGCTGGCTGACGGAAGCACAAGGTACCGGACGCGCGCCCAGCCGTCGATGCCATAGGTGTGGCTGGAGTCGGACAGAACCGGGTCCACGGCGCGGACCCCCTCGATGGTGTTCAGCAGCACGGGCCAGACGCAGCCGGAGATGATGACGACGATCTTCATCGAATCTGTGATCCCCATCAGGAGCATCAGCACCGGCACCAGCACCGGCGGCGGAATGGCGCGGAAGAACTCCAATGTGGGCTCCAGCAGTGCGCGGAGCCATTTGATCGAGCCGATCAGGACGCCGCCGACGACGCCGATCACGATCGCCGCGGCCACGCCGACCACCAGGCGGCCGACGCTTGGCAGCACATCCGTGAAGAAGCGCTGGCTGAACCAGACCTCGCCGAACTTGTTGACCAGTGCGGCCGGGGTCGGGACGAAGAAGTTCACCGCACCCAGGGTGGAGGCCCACCAGAGCAGGACCAGCACGACGGGCAGCGCCGCGACGTAGCCGAAATTCTTCAGGGCTTTCATACAATCACCTCGGAACGGACGGACGAGTGCCAGGCCAGTGTCTTCTTCTCGATGAAGCGCATCAGCACGTTGATGAGCACGCCGATCAGCCCGGTCGCGAGGACCAATGCGTACATGCCGGAAATGGCCCCGCCGGACTGCGCCAGCGCGATCTCGCGTCCCAGCCCAGGGGACCCGATCACGAGTTCCGCCGTGATGGCCAGGACCAAGGCAACGGCGCCGGCGAGCCGGACTCCGGTCATCAGGTACGGCAGGGCCGTGGGGAATACGACGTACCGGATTCGCGCCATCCGGCCCAGACCGAAGGTCTTCGCGGTGTTGTTGGCGACCATGTCCACGTCGGCCACGCCGTACAGGACTTGGATCAGGACCTGCCAGAAGGAGGCATAAACGATCAGCAGCAGCGACGACTCGATCTTTACGCCAAACAGCAGCACCGCCAGCGGGATCAGCGCCACGGACGGGATGGGGCGCAGGAACTCGACCGTAGAGTTGGTTGCCTTGCGCAGGAAATCACTGGAACCGATGATGAAGCCGAGCAGTACGGCGGCGGCCACGGCGATGATCAGGCCCAGGAACCAGGCGAGCATGGTCTCGCCCACGGAGACCCAGAACGCAGTCAGGCCGAAGTCGCGCAGGAGCGCGACGATGACTTCGCTGGCCGGCGGGAGATACCGCCCATCGATAATGCCGAGCCGGGGAATGAGCTCCCAGGTTGCCAGGAATCCAAGGATCCCTGCGAGGCCGAGGAACTGCTTCGCAGGCAGTTTGCGGACCCGCCCACGGTCCCGCCCCAAGCCGGGGGCGGGACCGCTGGCGGCTAGAGTTTCCGAGGTCACGGGAGGAGATCGCCGGCGTTCGGAGCCTTGGTCAGCGTGCCGTACTTGGCAGCCGCGGCACCGAGGGTCTCGAAGGCGTCCTTGTTGAATTCAACGCGGTACCGGGGAAGGATCATGTTGGCGCGGGTGGCCTCGTCGATCTTGGTGTAGGTACCGACGATGTCGCGGACCTCCTGCGGGTGTGCCTGCGCATATTCGAGGGACTTGTTCATGGCGCGGGTGAACTTCTGGGCCAGCTCGGCTTTGCCCTTGATGGTGTCCGCCTTGGTGAAGTAGCCGGCAATGTCCAGCTCCGGGCTCATGCCCACGAAGTTCGAGGAGACGATCTTGCCGCCGTCTGCCACTGCCTTGGAGAGGAAGGGCTCGAGGATCCAGGCTGCATCCACCTGCTTGTTCGCCAGCGCGGCCGGGGCATCCGGGAACGCGACCTCCACGAACTTCACGCTCTTGGCATCGCCGCCGTCCTTTTCGATGACCGACTTGATGGTGGTGTCACCAATGTTGGACAGATTGTTGACAGAGACGGTCTTGCCCGCGAGGTCCTTCGGGGACTGGATGCTGGAGCCGGCCGGGACGACGACGCCGCCGACGTCCTTGCCTGCCTCACCGGTGGTTGACGCGCCGTTCGCGACGAACTTCAAATCGAGGCCCTTATCCTTGGCGACCGTGACCGAGATCAGGTTCGAGAAGGCGAAGTCGAAGCTTCCGCTGACGACGCCGGGGACGATCGCGGCACCACCGGTGGCCGTCTGGATGTCCAGCTGCAGGCCTTCTTCCTTGAAGAAGCCCTGCTTGTCGCCGAGGTAGATCGGTGCACAGTCGACGATCGGAATAACTCCTACGGTGACTTTGGTCAGCCCGGCATTGCCCGTGGCTCCGGTGGAGGTGGCGCCAGCGCCGGTGGAACTCGGTGAGCCGCTTCCGCAGGCCGAGAGGCCGAGGACCGACGCGGCGGCCAGAGCGGCGATAATACGACGTTTCATGTTCACTCCTATGTGCACATGACATGGGAGTAATCAGGCCCCCATGCCCAAAATGTTCGCTGTTCGAACAGACGTTCAAAATAAAGTCTGATTCAGACATGTTGAGACGTCAACCACCGCGGGGGCATTGTTACAGCTCTGAGACAGGCGCGCCGGGCCCCTGGCAGGCAGAAGGCCGTCGTTTGCGCCGGCTGGAACACCCACTCAGGGATTGCCCAGGCGGAGTTGTCGCGTCTGTCCACATACGGGCTGTGACGCTCGCGGTGAAGCCTCCCTTGTCCCTAGGATTCATGCATGACCCCCTTTGCAGGCATCCCTGAGGCCGCCTTCGAGTTCTACGCGGAACTGGAACGCAACAACAACCGCGGCTGGTGGCTGGAACACAAATCCACCTACGACTCTGCGGTCAAGGAACCGCTGACCGGGCTGCTGGCAAAGCTGGAGCCG
The DNA here is from genome assembly GCF_056397045.1 of Arthrobacter sp. 05N429. Taxonomy (NCBI): domain Bacteria; kingdom Bacillati; phylum Actinomycetota; class Actinomycetes; order Micrococcales; family Micrococcaceae; genus Arthrobacter; species Arthrobacter sp. 05N429. The sequence continues at coordinate 240,338 of NZ_JBFTMQ010000001.1, read as the reverse complement.
GAGTTCGGCGAAGCCAAGCTGTTCCGCCCCAACCGGGATATCCGCTTCTCCGTGGACAAGTCGCCTTACAAAACGGCGCAGGGAGCGCTCGCTGCCGTTGCCGAAGGGACGGGCTTCTACGTCCAGCTCGACGCCGACGGCCTGCTCATCGGCGGCGGATACCACACGCACACACCGGCCCAGCTGGCCCGCTTCCGCAGCGCCGTGGACGCCCCCTCCAGCGGCGGCGCCCTGCAGCGGATTGTGGCGCAGGTCGCGGCGCTGGGCTTCTCAGTGGAGGGCGAATCCCTGAAGACGGTTCCGCAGGGGTTCGCCAAGGACCATCCCCGCGCGGAGCTGCTGAAGCACAAGTCGCTCGCCGCCGGCATGCACGTGGGACGGCCGGGCTGGATCTCAACGCCGGACGCGGCCGGGGAGGTGGCCCGGCGCTGGGAGGAGCTTCGGCCCCTGGTTGAGTGGATCAGCCGCTACGCCGCGCCCTGAGACGGAGCAGTTGATCCCCGGGTGCGCCTGCCGGTGATGCCCGCCGGAGCGCATGGTCGGATCCGCCTGTCATACGTGCTCGCCCTCGGCGGCCAGGCGCCGGTCGAGGTTGTTGAAGAAGACCAGCATCATCAGGTCAAAGGCCTTGCTGGCTTCCTCGGGCTGGTTGTTCACGACGAAGTCGAACTGGAGCCCGTAGAAGGCGGCGGTAAACAGTCTGGCGTCGGTGTCGGCGAACTCCTCAAGGATGCCCTGAAGCATCAGCCAGTCCCGGGCCTTTTCGTGCAGCATCCTGAAATGTTCCTGCGCAGTTCCCCGGGGAGACGCAGCCACGATGTCCTGCGCGGTCGCCTCGAACTCCAGTCTGGCCAGATGGCGGTTGCGCTGCGCCATGGTCCAGCGCCAGGACTCCAGCAGGAAGGCGCGCCAGGCTTCGCGGTCAATGTCCCGCACGTCGGTGGCGCGGATGCTGTCCAGCCGGGATTCGATGCCGCGGATGATCTCATTCACCAACTGCTCGCGGTGGCCGAAGTGGTAGACCAGCACATAGCTGCTGACGCCGAGACCTTCGGCAAGGCTCCGGAAGGTGAGCTCCGCGAGGGTCTTGTCCATGAGGTAGTCCAGAATGGCGGCCAGCAGCTCTGCCTTGCGTTCCGGTCGTGCTGGGCGGGCCATAAAACCATCATAGGGAGCGGGCCGAGTCTCCGCGCATCCCGTCACGGCACCGGAGAGAACGCCCGGAGTGACCGTCCCTCCTCCCACAAAGAAGAGGATGTTCCCAGGAGACGCGGGACCGTCCGCCGAGGCCGATGATCCCGCCATTCGGGGTCCCAGCGAGCCGGCCCGTTTCCTGCCCCCTCAGTGATTGCGGCGCCGGGCCAGGATCTTCAAAGTCACACGCTGGGACAACCCTTACGGTTCCCGCCCGAGCATGTCCCTTTTGAGGCGCTGGCACATGGAATAATTGCTGGATGGAAGCTAACCCTGCCGGGGCCCGGACACTTGAACGTGGACTAAGCCTGATAGACCATGTCGCGGCGGGAGCCCACAGGCTCGAGGACATTACGAAGGCTTCCGGACTGAGCCGTTCCGCCACCCACCGAATGCTGACATCGCTGGTGTCCGGCAAGTACCTGAGCCAGCAGCCGGACCACAGCTATCACCTGGGCATCAAGCTGTTGGAGCTCGGAACCAAGGCCGAAGCCAACATCAGCCTCCCCGACGCCGTCCAAAGCATCCTCGCGGGCATTGCCAAGACGACGCAGGACACCACCCACCTGGGCATCCTCAGCGGGGACGACGTCCTGTACCTTGCGAAAGCGCGCGGCCACCGTGGCATCGAGATGGCGTCCCGACCCGGTGCCCGGCTGCGGGCCCAGAACACGGCAATGGGCAAGGCGCTGCTCGCCCAACTCCGTGACGACGATGCCGTCAAAGCATTCGACACCGCGGCCATCGCCACGCCGCGATCCATTCAGGATGTTGAGTCTTTCCGCGTGGTCCTGGACCAGGCCCGCCGCGATGGCTTCGCCCTGGATGACCAGGAGAATGAGCTCGGGATTACCTGTGTGGCCATTGCCATCCCGGACTTGCTAGGCAAGGTCGCTGCGGCCGTCTCCATCTCAGCCCCGAGTGTTTACATGACCCCCGAGCGAATCCAGTCTCTGGTTGACCTCCTGAAAGATGTGCAGCCCGAACTCAGCCGGTGCCTGCCGCCCGGATTCGAAAGGGCCTGGATCTAGAGCTTCCGCTCAGACCCAGACCCTTCGTTAGGCGAAGTCCGCCGTTCGGCGGTGACATAGATTCAGCGGGACACCGGTTCCGTGGCGTCCAGCATCGCCAGCTCGTTCCGGCGCGGCATGCCTTCCCAATCGCCCGGCACTAGACAGGCAAAAGCTCCGGTGCGGACCGCCGTCAACAGCCGCCCTTCCACGGGCACACCGGCCAAAAGCTCCGCCACGTAGCCCGCTACGAAGGCGTCGCCGGCCCCGACAGTGTCGACCGGCTTGATCCGAACGGCATCCTGTTTGTATTCGGTGCCGTCAATCACCGCGGCGCAGCCCTGAACGCCACGCTTGATGATGACCTGGCCGGGTCCCAGAGCCGCAACGCGGCGGGCCAGTTCCAGAGAGTCCCCCGACTGCCCGACGGCAATCGCAGCCTCGTCGTCGCCGGCAAAGACGACGTCGGCCTGCGCAATGAACCGTCTGAAGACTCCCCCAGCTTCCTCCGGACTCCACAACGCGGCCCGGTAGTTCAAGTCGAACGACACGAGGGCGCCGGCCTGGCGGGCGACGTCGAGAGCATACTGCGCGGCTTCAGCCGCCGAGCCTGAAAGGGCCGGCGTGATTCCGGTCAGGTGCAGCAGCCTCGCGCTTCTGATCCTTTCGACCGGCACGTCCTCCGGACTGAGCCTGGAACCCGCGCTTCCGGCTCTGTAGTACCAGACCTTGAGCTGGTCCAGGGTGCGGCGTTCCTTGATCATGATTCCCGTCGGTGCCGACGGGTCACGCACGGGATCGACAACAACCCCTTCGGCGGCGAGTTCCCGCAAGACGAGTTCGCCAAGGCTGTCGTCGCCTACCCGCCCTGCCCACGTCACGGAAGTGCCGAGCCGACGCAGAGCGATCGCGAAGTTGCTCTCTGAACCGCCCATGCCCAAGCTGAGCGAGTGAACCTGGGCCAGCGGGCCAGGCGTCTCGGCTTTCATTAGTCCCATGGTCTCGCCCAGAGTGACGACGTCGGTGAAGCTCATCGGGTGCCCCTGGACTGAACTGCTTCGGCCACGAGGGCACTCAGCTTCCCGGCACGGGCCGTCAGACCGGCAAGATCCCCGCCGGTGAAGGCGTCCCTCAGCAGCGGCCCGCCAAGGCTGACGGCAAGGGCCCCTGCCGCAATCCAGTCTGCTGCGTCGTCGACGCCGATGCCACCGGACGGGATGACCTGCATGTGCGGGAAGGGACCGCGCAGCTGCCCGAGATATCCGGGTCCCACCGTGGAGGCAGGAAAGAGCTTCACGGCGGTTGCTCCAGCCTGCATGCCGGCGAGTAACTCCGTGGGTGTGAGTCCGCCCGGGAAGACGGGGACCCCTGATTGGACGGCGACGCGGACCACGTCCGTGACCATGGCCGGCGTGACGAGGTAGTCGGCGCCGCCCGCGAGCGCCCTGACTGCTTCTTCCTCGCAGGTGATGGTTCCGACGCCGATTTCGGCGCCAGCCCCGAACTCCTGCTTAAGTCCAGGAAGATAGTCGAAGACGCCGTCGGTGCTGAGTGTCAGTTCAATGGACCGCACGCCCCCCTTGATGAGGGCGTCGATGACGGGGGCGTACTCGCTGGCGTGACCGGCCCGTAGCACCGCAACAACAGGGTGTGCCTGCAGCAAAGCGGAGACTGGCGTGCGCTGAATCTTGCTCATCGAGCCAACCATCCGCCGTCGACCGGCAAGACCACGCCGTGGACGTAGTCCGCCGCGGCCGAAGCGAGAAAGACCACGGCCCCGGCGAGGTCACCTCCGGTGCCCCAGCGTGCGGCCGGGATGCGGGCAGAAATCTGCTCGTTCCGCTGGGCGTCAGCGAGGATGGCCTCGTTCATGTCTGTTGCGATGTAGCCGGGTGCCACCGCGTTGACGTTTACGCCGCGGGGCGCCCACTCATTGCACAGGGCCTTGGTGAGCTGAGCCACGGCACCCTTGGATGCCGCGTAGGCCGGAACCCGCACGCCGCCCTGAAAGGTCAGGAGCGAGGCCAGGTTGATGATTTTCCCGTGGCCCCGTTCCACCATCGGTGTGCCGAACCCCTGGCAGAGCTGGAAAACGGCGCGGGCGTTGACCCCCATCACCCGGTCGAAGTCCGCGAGCGGGAAGTCCGTCGCGTCGTGCCGAATCTGGGTCCCTGCGTTGTTGACCAGGATGTCGATCCGGTGGTCACGCAGGGTGGCCGCGATGGCAGCCGCCACCGACTCCTCATTTTCCAGGTTCAGGGCGACGGTGTCCGCCGTGACGCCTGATTCCTGTGCTGCCGCTGCCAGTTCGGGAGCCAGGGGGCCGCGCTGCAGTGCCACGACGTTCGCGCCGGCGCGGATCAGGCCCAGGGCGATGCCCAGCCCTATCCCGCGGGAGGCTCCCGTAATCACTGCGGTTTTCCCGCTCAGTTCGAAGGGGGAGGTGAGTTGTGTATCGTTCATCGGCTTTCCTGGGGTTGCGTGGCGGGCGCCACGGCGGGACTGACAAGTACTTTGAGGATGCGGCCGGCGCTCATGGCCTTTTCGAAGGCCGCTGATGCGTCTTCCAGGGCGAACACCTGGGTGGGGACGCGGTCCAGTCCCAGTTCGCCGCCTTCGATGAGGGCAACGGCCTGCTCCACGGCAGCGCGGGTGTAGACGCGTACCCCTACAACAGTGTTCTCCGCGAAAGTGAGCGCCTGGAGGTCAAGTTCCACGGGATGTTTGTAGACCCCCACCAAGACGATCGTGCCGCGGACCCGCACTGCCCGGGGAAGCATGGCCGCGACGGACGGGTGGGCGGCGGAGTCGAACACTATGTCCGCGCCGTCGCCTCCGGTGGCCGCCACAATTGCCTGCACCGGGTCCTCGCCGGGGGCAACAGTGTCGAAGCCAAGCTCCTCGGCCACCTGGCGCCGGGCCTCGGACGGTTCCGAAACCAGGACACTCCCGGCGCCCTGATGCCGTGCCACCAACGCGGTCAGCACCCCGATCGGGCCGGCACCGAAGACCACTACGCGTTCTCCGCCGGTGAGGCCGGACCGGGACACGGCATGTACGGCCACGGCGAGCGGCTCCGCGAGGGCTGCCTCCTGCAGGGGCACGGTTTCTCTGATGGGGATGAGCGCGGACGCCGGAAGCGCCACGAATTCCGCCAGGGAACCGGCGACGTCGATGCCGTACAGCTTCAGCGCGCGGCAGACGTGGGTATCCCCGCCGCTGCACGGGTGGCATTCGCCGCAGTGAATGAGGGGTTCCACGGTGACGCGGGTCCCGGCGGCAGGGCCGCCATTCCCTGCCGCCTCAACGACGCCGGTGATCTCGTGCCCCATGATCAGGGGCGCCGCCGCCCGCGGATGCGTGCCATGCAGGATCGAGAAGTCGGTCCCGCACAGTCCTGTCATCTCGCTCCGGACCAGCGCCCAACCATCGGGAACTTCGGGGAGGGCAATGTTGCGGGTCTCGATGTTGTCCGGCGCCGTCCAGACAGCTGCGCGCATCGTGGCCTGTTCCGCCGCCAGGCTCATACGAGCACCCCCTCGTTGAGGATGTTCCGCGGGGTGCGCCCGGCACAGACCTCCACAACATTCTCCAGTGTGCGGCGTTTCAGTTCCGCATACGATTCCTCGCTGTACCAGGCAGCGTGCGGCGTCAGGACGGCGTTTTCGCATTCGATCAGCGGGCTGTCCAGCGGCAGCGGCTCCTCTTCGAAGACATCGAGTCCGGCGCCGTATAGCTGCCCGCTGGCCAGGGCGTCGGCCACGGCCGCGGTGTCCACCACCCCGCCGCGGCAGGTGTTGACGAGCACCGCACCGCGCTTCATCCGGGCGAGCACGTCGGCATTGATCAGGTGGTGAGTGTGCCGGTTGAGCGGCACGTGGAGGGATACGACGTCGGCGCGGACGATCAATTCCTCAAACCCGACGACGGCAATCCCGTCCGCCGTCGTCGTGCCTTGCTCTTCCAGTGGGTCGAAGCCAATGACTTCGTAGCCGAGACCCTTGGCCTTGCGGCCGGTCGCCGAGCCGATGAGGCCCAGTCCGACCACGCCGAACACCCTGGTGGACATACGGTGGAGTGGCTGCACGGGCAACAGCGCCGACTCGCCGCGACGTACGCCGCGGTCAAGCCGCACAATTCCCCTCGCCAAGCTGACCGCGAGCGCAATTGCGTGGTCGCTGACATCTTCTGTGCCATAGTCCGGCACATTGCAGACCGCGACGCCGCGGGTTGTCGCTGCCGCGACGTCGAGGGTGTCCACCCCCACGCCGTAACGGCCAATCGCCTTTAGTCCAGGCAGCGCGGCAAGCACACGGTCCGTGACCGGTGCGTACTGCACAACGATTCCCGCGGCGCCGGCGGCAGCAGCGATGACCTCGTCTTCGGTCCGGCACTGGGCCAGGACGAGTTCCACTCCGGCGGCGGCGGCCACCTCCTGTTCAATGGCGATGGAGTCGTGGTCGCAGTCGGTGATGACAATACGGGTGGGGGCAGATGACATTACTTCGCGTCCTCTTCTACGAGCAGGTCACGATCGACGGTTTCCGGTGCCTTGATCGTGGTGAACAGGCTGATGCCCATCATCGCCATCATGTAGATGGCCACAGGGAACCAGGATCCGCTGAAGGCCGTCACAAGCGCGGAACAAATGAGCGGCGCGATGCCGCCGCCGAAGACCGAGGAGAACTCACGACCCAAGGCGACACCGGCATAGCGGTAGCGCGAGCCAAAGAGCTCCGGGAAGTACGCTGCCTGGACGCCCACGGATCCTTGCGCGGCGAAGATGAAGCCGAGGACGATCACAAGCGAGATCAGGAACAGGTTTCCGGTGTTCAGAAGCATGAACGCGGGAATCGGAAAAACGAACAGGAACGCCGTCACGATGAGGTACATCCTGCGGCGGCCGAAGCGGTCTGACATGGTGCCGAAAGCGTAGGCGGAGACGCAAGCGAAGAGTGCACCGACCAACAGCACCTTCGGGATGAAGGTCGCGTCGATTTTGAGCTGGGAAATGAGGTAGGAGCCAAGGAAGACCTGGAAGATGTAGGAGTGCGCATTGGCACCGACGTTCATGAAGAAAACTCGGACCAAACCCTTGCGGCCGTTCTTGACCACATCGGCAACCGGTGTTACCCGAATCGCCCCCTCGATGTCCTCCTTCATTTCTTCAAAAACCGGTGATTCCTTGAGCTTGCGGCGAATGACGTAGGCGGCAATGGTTACGAAGATAGAAGAGAAGAAGACCAGGCGCCAACCATAGGCCTCAAGAGCTTCGCGGGGCATCATCTGCACCAGGATCCAGACAACGGCACCAAGGGCTGTGCCCGCTGCGGCACCGACGAAGACGAGCGAGGCATAGCGTCCGCGGGCGCCCTTGGATGCAGTCTCAGCAATCAGCACGACGCCGCCGGCCTGCTCGGCCCCTGCGCCGAAGCCTTGGAGGAAGCGGCAGGCGACGAGCAGCACGGGCGCCCAAATACCGACCTGCTCATAGGTCGGCAGCAGGCCGATGGCGAAGGTTGCGATGCCCATCAGGAACAGCGTGGCCACGAGGACCCACTTGCGTCCCAGCCGGTCACCGTATTTGGAGAAGAAGAGCCCGCCGAGGGGCCGGGCCCCGAAACCGACGGCGTAGGCGCCGAAAGCAGCGATAATGCCGATTGCCGGGTCCACATTCGGGAAAAAGATCCTGTTGAAGATGATCGCCGAGGCGGTTCCGTAGATCACAAAGTCGTATTGCTCCAGGGCCGTGCCAATCAGGCCGGCCCAGGCGGCCCGGCGGACGGGGCCCTTGTCTGCGGGCGCGTGGCCCGGCTCAGTGTCACGGCCGTCAACGGTCGTCGACGTACTGCGAACAACATCGTTCTCAGTCACAGTTCACCAATCTCTCTGGGTGCGCTCCGCACCAACTTTTCGATTATCGGGATGGCATCCCGAAAACGTTAGGTTGACTATATAGCGGCAGCGGGCCGGATCACAATAGATCTGACTTTAAGAAATCCCGCGGGGGAACTCCTGCGCCGTCGAAAGCCGCAGGACACACGAAACCGCCCGCCGATCAGGGATCGGCGGGCGGTTCTAGTGGCACCGGCCGCGACGCCAGCAGCCGTGCGCGGAGTCACTCACGGTCCGTCCGAAGAGGCGGAACGGACCGTAAGTTGCCCCGCGTTGCGGTTAGGAGCGGGGGCGCGTGTCCAAGCTCGCGTCAGCGTCAGCGTCGGCGTCGGCGTCGGCCTCTGCGGCTGCATGTGCCCCTGCCGGTTCCTTCGCAGCGCCCTTGCCGCCGGGGCCGTTTACGGAGGCCTTGGCCTCGGCGAACTTCTCGTTCAGCCTGGAGTGCCGCTGGCCGTAGGAGAAGTAGATGGCGACGCCGATCACGAGCCAGATGGCGAAGAAGATCCACGTCTCCACGGCGAGGTTCGTCATGAGGTAGAGGCACAGGACGGCCGAGACGATCGGGAGCACCTTCCCGAGCGGCACCCGGAACGCCGGCTTCAGGTCCGGGCGCTTCTTCCGCAGCACCAGCACGCCGATGCTCACCGTCACGAACGCGGACAGTGTGCCGATGTTGATCATTTCCTCCAGCAGGTCCACGTTGGTGAGTCCGGCGACGACCGCCACGGCCGCACCGCAGATGATCTGGAGCCGGACCGGCGTCGCGCGGATGGTGCTGGTCTTGGACAGTGAGCGCGGCAGCAGGCCGTCGCGGCTCATGGCCAGCACCACGCGGGAGAGGCCCATCAGCAGCACCATGATCACCGTGGTCAGACCCACGAGGGAGCCGAAGGCGATGATCTTCGCGGCGTCGGTGTTGCCTACGGCCTCAAACGCCGTGGTGAGCGTCGGGTTCTCGGCCTCGGCAAGCTGGGTGTAGGACACCATGCCGGTCAGTGCCAGTGATACCAGGATGTAGAGCACGGTGACGACGGCGAGGCCGCCGAAGATGCCGCGGGGCAGCGTCTTCTGCGGGTCCTTGACTTCCTCGGCCGACGTGGCCACGACGTCGAAACCGATGAAGGCGAAGAAGACGAGGGCCGCTCCTGCGAAGATGCCCAGCGTGCCGTACTGTGCCGGCGCGGCGCCGGTAAGGAAGGCAAAGAAGGACTGCTTCATGACGTCGGAGGCGCCGGTGCCGCCGGTGGGCACGGAGGTCGGAACGAACGGGGTGTAGTTCTCGAACTTCACGTAGGTGAAGCCCACCACGATCACGAAGAGCACGACGGCGATCTTGACCAGCGTGAAGATGTTGCCGACGCGGGCGGACAGCTTTGTCCCCAGCACCAGCAATACAGTGAACACGGCGACGATCAGGAAGGCGCCCCAGTACAGGTCCACCCCGCCCAGGGAGATCGACGGCGGAATGTCGACGCCCATCAGCGCGAACACCTTGCTGAGGTAGATGCCCCAGTACTTGGCGATCACAGCGCCGGCGGTGAACAGCTCGAGGATGAGGTTCCAGCCGATGATCCAGGCCAGCAGCTCGCCCATGGTGGCGTAGGTGAAGACGTACGCGGAGCCGGCAACAGGAATCGCGGTGGCGAACTCGGCGTAACACATGATCGCCAGCGCACATGTGACAGCGGCAATGGCGAACGAGAGGGTCACGGCCGGGCCGGCGAAGTTCGCTGCAGCCTTGGCGCCGACCGAGAAGATCCCGGCGCCGACGGCAACGGCGACGCCCATGATCATCAAATCCCAGGAGCTGAGCGAGCGCTTCAGCTTGCGTCCGGGTTCATCGGCGTCCGACATGGACTGCTCGATCGATTTGGTCCGGAAAAGGTTCATAGGAAAGTCCACAATCTCGGTAACTTGTTGGAAACAGACCTATCTATCGTAGTGTCCATCCACTGGACGGCCAGATTTGTCCCACATAGTGAGACGCGAAGCGGGCTGCGCAGGTCCCCCCGCACAGCCCGCCAGCGCTTTTCCAACTCCGGTTCAGACCGGCCAATCCATCAGCGTGGACCGGATCAGGAACCGCTTCCCCTCAGGTGCTTCCACCGAGAATCCGCTCCCCCGGCCCGGCACCACGTCCACGGTCAGATGCGTGTGGCTCCAGTAGTTGAATTGTTCTTTCGACATCCAGAAGTCAATCGGCTGCGGCTGCAGGCCGTCGGAAATGTCGAACAGGCCCAACTGGACATCCGAGTCCCCGGTGATGAACTCCCCTGCCGGGTAGCACATTGGCGAAGAGCCGTCGCAGCAGCCGCCGGACTGGTGGAACATCAGCGGTCCATGCTGCAGCCAGAGCTTGCGCAGCAGTTCCACGGCCTCCGCGGTGAGCGCCACCCGGGAGAAGTCCTCGCCGGGGAGGGTCACCGCCGCATGGAGCTTTGTGTCAGGCATCAGCGTCCTTCCTTCGTCAGTACTTGATGACCACGCGGCCGTCGATTTTGGCGTGCTTCATTTCGTCGAGGACAGCATTCACTTCGGAGAGCTCCCGGGTGGAGACTGTCGGGTGGATCTTGCCCTCGGCGTAGAACTCCAGAGCTTCTTCCAGGTCCTGCCGTGTCCCCACAATGGAGCCGCGGACTGTCAGGCCCTTGAGCACAATCTCAAAGATGGGTGCCGGGAAGTCACCCGGCGGCAGGCCGTTGAACACAATCGTTCCGCCGCGGCGGGCCATCCCGATCGCCTGGCCGAATGCTGACGGGTGCACCGCCGTGACAAGGACTCCATGGCAACCTCCGGTTTCGCGCTGGATGACTTCGGCGGGATCTTCGTGCAGGGCATTGACGGTCAGTTCCGCACCGTGCTTTTTGGCCAGGGCGAGCTTGTCATCGGCAATGTCCACCGCAGCAACACGGAGGCCCATGGCCACGGCGTACTGAACGGCGATATGGCCGAGTCCGCCGATGCCCGAGATGGTGACCCACTGGCCGGGCCGGGCCTCGGTCATCTTGAGTCCCTTGTAGACGGTTACTCCGGCGCAGAGCACCGGCGCCACCTCCACGGGGTCCGAACCTGCCGGGATCCTGGCCGCGAAGCGGGTGTCCACCAGCATGTACTCCCCAAAGGAGCCATCAACGCTGTAGCCGGCGTTCTGCTGCGCCTCACACAGGGTTTCCCAACCGGTTCGGCAGTACTGGCAATCGCCGCAGGCGGACCAGAGCCAGGCGTTGCCGACGAGGTCGCCGACGGCCAGGTCCGTGACGCCCTCACCGAGGGCAACCACTTCGCCGACGCCTTCGTGTCCGGGGATAAACGGCGGGGTCGGCTTTACCGGCCAATCGCCTTCCGCTGCGTGGAGGTCGGTGTGGCAGACGCCGGTGGTCAGTACCTTGACGAGCGCCTCGCCCCGGCCCGGCACTGGAACGGGGAGGGTCTGGATCTGCAGGTCCGTGCCGAATTCGGTTACTACTGCGGCTTGCATTGTCGTCGTCGTTGTCGTCGTCATAGCGAAATCCTTGCGTCATCAAGCGTGGGTGCAGCTAAGGCGTGTGCAGTGGGCCGGTGTCCTTCCGCGTCGGTGCACAAGTGGTGCGGGCGGGGCGGATCAATCCTGATCCGCCCCGCCCGGGTGTGTTGCGGCTTAGAAGAAGCCGAGCTTGTTCTCGTTGTAGCTGACCAGGAGGTTCTTGGTCTGCTGGTAGTGATCCAGCATCATCGAGTGGTTCTCGCGGCCGATGCCGGAGGACTTGTAGCCACCGAACGCAGCGCCCGCCGGGTAGGCGTGGTAGTTGTTCACCCACACGCGTCCGGCCTGGATCTCCCGGCCGGCACGGTAGGCGACGTTGCCGTTGCGGGACCAGACACCGGCGCCGAGGCCGTAGAGGGTGTCGTTGGCGATGCCCATGGCGTCGTTGTAGTCGCTGAAGCGGGTCACGGACACCACCGGGCCGAAAATTTCCTCCTGGAAGATCCGCATCTTGTTGTGGCCTTCGAAGATGGTCGGCTGGACGTAGTAGCCACCGGCCAGGTCTCCGGGCAATTCGGCGCGGCCACCGCCGGTGAGCACCTTGGCGCCTTCCTGCTTTCCGATGTCGATGTAGGAGAGGATCTTCTCGAGCTGGTCGTTGGAGGCCTGGGCGCCGAGCTGGGTTTCGGTATCCAGCGGGTTGCCCTGGATGATCTTCTCCACGCGGGCCACGGCGTCGGCCATGAAGGAATCGTAGATATCTTCCTGGATCAGGGCGCGGGAGGGGCAGGTGCACACTTCACCCTGGTTGAAGGCAAAGAGCGTGAAACCTTCCTGCGCCTTGTCGTAGAAGGCGTCGTCAGTGCTGTCTGCAACGTCGTTGAAGAAGATGTTGGGGCTCTTGCCGCCGAGTTCCAGCGTGACCGGGATCAGGTTCTGGCTGGCGTACTGGCTGATCAGGCGGCCGGTGGAGGTTTCGCCGGTGAACGCGATTTTGCGGATGCGGGGGCTGGAGGCCAGCGGCTTGCCGGCCTCGACGCCGAAGCCGTTGACCACGTTGAGGACGCCGGCCGGCAGCAGGTCGCCGATGAGTTCCATCAGGACCATGATCGAGGACGGGGTCTGCTCGGCGGGCTTCAGGACGACGGCGTTGCCGGCCGCGAGGGCCGGGGCGAGCTTCCAGACGGCCATCAGGATCGGGAAATTCCAGGGGATGATCTGGCCGACGACGCCGAGCGGCTCGTGGTAGTGGTAGGCGGTGGTGTCGTCGTCGAGCTGCGACAGCCGGCCTTCCTGGGCGCGGACGGCGGAGGCGAAGTAGCGGAAGTGGTCGGCGGCGAGCGGGATGTCCGCGTTGAGGGTTTCGCGGATCGGCTTGCCGTTGTCCCAGGATTCGGCGACGGCGAGCATCTCGAGGTTCTCGTCGATCCGGTCCGCGATCTTGTTCAGGATGGCGGCGCGCTCGGCGACGGAGGTCTTGCCCCAGGACGGGGCAACCTTGTGGGCGGCATCCAGCGCCAGCTCAATGTCCTCGGCGGTGCCGCGGGCGACCTCGCAGAAGACCTTGCCGGTGACGGGGGTGATGTTCTCGAAGTACTGGCCCTTGACCGGGGCGACCCACTCGCCGCCGATCCAGTTCTCGTAACGGTCCTTGAAGGTGACCTTCGAGCCCTCGGTACCGGGCTGTGCGTAGACAGTCATTGCAGCTCCTTTGCTGTGCAAGATTGATGGCGGCCAGATGTCGGCGCCGCCGTTGCGTTCAGCCTAGGAGCAAAGAGGTTGCAGTCAGGTTGCAACTGGAGTGACGCGGGTCACTTGTGCTGGTAAATGGTGGCTCAGGCGCTGAGCTCGGCCTCGAGCCGTTCCAGATCGGCGACGAGGGCGGCGCGTTTGGGCGAGCGCGGCGGCAGCAGCTTCAGTGCCGCGAGCCGGATCTCGACGTCGTCCCTCGCCTCGGGCAGTTCGGCGTACCTCAGGAGCGACTCGGCGCTGCCGTCTGTCAGGACCGCTTCGCGGAGCAGGGAGGAAACCCGGTTCCGCAGCTCGGTGATGCCGGGGGCTTCGGAGCGGGGCAGGACGGCGCCGCGGTAGATTTCCAGGGCGATCCGGTGGGCACCGCGCTGCAGGCAGTTCAGGACTTGCCCGGCATCCGGCACCAGGTCCAGGGGCAGCCGGTAGGGGCGCGACTCCGGAACGGCACCAGGGTTGAGCTGCTGGAGGACTTTGCGCAGGCGCACCATCTCGGCCCGCAGGGTCATGGTGGAAGCGTCGCCCGGGTACAGGAGGTTGCAGAGTTCCTCTGCGTTGAGCCCTTCCGGGTGGGTGCTGAGCAGGGCCAGGATCTCGCTGTGCCTCGCGGAAAGCGCCACGGTGCGGCCGTCGATGCTGAGCAGCGCCTGGTCCCGGCCCAGGAGCTGGAGGCTGTTGCGGTACAGGCTGTTGGCTCCCTTTGCCGGGTCATGCCTTGAAGCGGACGCCGTGTTCCGCCGCCGGGACGGCGAGGCCTGCTGGGCCGCGGCCAGCTGGAGCCTCTCCACCCTCAGATGGGCCTGCGCGGCGGCCACCGTGGCCTCGACGAGCGACAAGGTATGCGGGGCCACGGCGGACTCGGTGCCGGTGATATCAACGACGCCCAGGAGGGCGCCGGAATCGGGATCATGGAATGGAACGGCGGTGCAGCTCCAGGGGTGGACGGAACGTTTGTAGTGTTCCGCACCGGAGATCTGGATGCCCCGGCCCAGGGCCAGTGCGGTGCCGGGGGCGCTGGTGCCCACGGTGGCTTCGGACCAGTCGGCCCCGGGAACGAACATCATGCCTTCGGCACGGCGCTGCATGGCGGCGTCGCCTTCCACCCAGAGGAGCCTGCCCACCTCGTCCCCTACAGCCACGAGCATCCCGCTGTCGTGGCTGGGCAGAACCAGCAACTTGTGGATGACCGGCATGATGGCCGCCAAGGGATGCTGCCGCCGGTACTCTTCGAGTTCTTCGCGGTCCATCGCCAGCGGGGCCTCGGGATTGTCCGGGTTGGCCTGCAGCTCGACGGAGCGCCGCCAGGACTCCTGGATCAGGCTGCTGAGGCCCGGCAGTTGCAGGTCATCCGGAAGTCCGTGCCCCCGAGCGTCCAGCTGTTCATGGCCCGCACTGGCATACTGCTGGCGCAGCTCGGCCGGGCTCCCGGCACCTGGATGGACCAGGCCAGCCGGATGGACCAAATTCCTCATTGAACTCCCACCTGACGGCGCCACGGCGTACTGGACGCAGCCACGTCCGGCCAGTCTAGTGGGCGTTCCGGGCGCCCGCCAGAGCTGGGCCGTCGCCGCGGTCCCGTCCGGCCGGCCGCCGCGCCGCTCCCCGGGAGGCCACTCCATCGGCGGACTCTTTACGGACACCCGTTGCACGGACAGACCATGAGGCGGGAAAGTGGGCCATGGTTGATCTTGAGCTGCTGGTCGACGGCTTCGAGGCGCACCGGGCGCACCTCCGGGCGGTGGCCTACCGGATGCTGGGTTCGTTCAGCGAAGCCGAGGACGCCGTGCAGGAGTCGTGGCTCCGGCTCAGCCGTTCTGATGCCGCCGCCATCACGAACCTTGGCGGCTGGCTGACCACGGTGGTGGGGCGGATCTGCCTGGATATGCTGCGCTCGCGCCGTTCCCGCCGCGAAGAACCGGCCGGTGAGGCATTTCCGCATCCGGAGGCTGGCCGCGCCGACGCCCAGGAGCACCGGCTCCGGGAGGACGGCGATCCGGAGCGGCAGGCTGTGCTGTCCGACGACGTGGGAACCGCCCTGCTGGTGGTGCTGGACGCGCTGGGGCCGGGCGAACGTGTAGCCTTCGTGCTCCACGATCTGTTCTCGGTGCCCTTCGAGGCGGTGGCCGCCGTGCTGGGGAACTCGCCGGCGGCGGCCAGGCAGCTTGCCAGCCGCGCCCGCCGCCGCGTTAAGGCAAGGGCTGCAGGAAACACGCGCCGGGCCTGCACCCCGGATACCGTCGTCCCGCACTCCCGCGACCGCCAGCGGGAAATTGTGGACGCCTTCCTGGCGGCCGCCCGGGGAGGAGACTTTGCCGCGCTGCTCGCCTTGCTGGATCCCGACGTCGTCCTCCGCGCCGACTGCGCCGCGGCCGGAATGGGGGCGGAGGCGGAGGTCATTGGCGCGCAGGCGGTGGCACGCACCTTCTCCGGCCGCGCCCAGGTGGCCCGGCCGGCCCTGGTGGACGGCTCGGCGGGAGCTGTCTGGGCGCCGGGCGGGAGGCCGCGCGTGGTGTTCGGGTTCTCCGTGCTGGGCGGCAGGGTCATCCGGATCGATCTCCTGGCCGACCCTGAGGTGCTCGCCGGGCTCCGCATCGAGTACCCGGGTGCCGGAGGCAAGCCGCAGAACTAGTCGCGGGAGATCTGCACCATGTCCTCGCGGGGAACAACCTTGACGCGTTCGCGCACAATGCCGTTGGCGTCAGCGGAAGCGGACCACTCCGCGCCGAGGGCCAGTTCGTGGGCGTCGAGCTTGTTCCAGCCCTCCCAGGTCGTGTATTCGATCCCGCGCTCGCTGAGGAGGTCGATGATCGCCTGCGGATCGGGGTTCTGCGCCGGGGGGAGGCTCAGCCGGTCCTCGAGCAGGAAGCCGATGGTCTCCAGCGCGTCGCCCTTGGTGTGGCCGATCAGGCCCACGGGGCCGCGTTTGATCCAGCCCGTGGCGTAGATGCCCGGGACGGGATTGCCGTCGGCGTCGAGCACCCGGCCGCCCTCGTTGGGAATCACGCCGCGGCGGGCGTCGTATTCCAGCTCGTCCAGGGGCGAGCCGTGGTAGCCGATCGCCCGGTAGACGGCCTGGACCGGGTAGTCGAGGAACTCCCCCGTGCCCTTGGCGTTGCCGGTGCCGTCCAGCTGCATGCGCTCAAACTTGATGCCCGTGACCTTGCCGGGGTGATCGGCGTCGTCATGAATCTCGACGGGGCTGTGCAGGAAGTGCAGGTGCAGCCGGCGGGAGGACGGTTGCTCGGCCTCGGCGTGCTCCTCGACGAGCCAGTTGGTCAGGGTGTTGACCATGGTGCGGATCTGGTTGTTGCTGCGGATGGCCTCATCCGAGGCCTCGTCGAACTCGAAGTCCTCCGGGTAGAGGACGATGTCGACGTCCCGGGCGTGGGAAAGTTCGCGCAGTTCCAGCGGCGTGAACTTGACCTGGGCGGGGCCGCGGCGGCCAAAAACGTGCACGTCCGTGACCGGGGAGTTCTTCAGCGCCCGGTAGACGTTGTCCGGGATTTCCGTCACCAGCAGGTCGTCGGCGTGCTTGACCAGCATCCGGGCAACGTCGAGGGCCACGTTGCCGTTGCCGATCACTGCGATTTCCTTCGCCTCCAGCGGCCAGTCCCGGGGCACGTCGGGGTGACCGTCGTACCAGGAGACGAAATCTGCCCCGCCGAAGGAGCCCTGGAGTCCGACGCCGGGGACGTCCAGTTCCGCGTCGTTGATGGCGCCGGTGGAGAAGATCACGGCGTCGTAGAAGGCACGGAAGTCATGCAGGGTCAGGTCGCGGCCGTAGGCGACGTTGCCGAGGAAGCGGATATCGCCGCGGTCCAGGACTTTGTGCAGCGCGTTGACGATCCCCTTGATCCGCGGATGGTCCGGGGCGACGCCGTAGCGGATGAGGCCGTACGGGGCCGGGTACGCCTCGAAGAGGTCGATGCTGACCTCGAAGTCGCCGTCCTTGACTTCGTTGGACTTGGTCAGGATGTCCGCGGCGTAGACGCCTGCCGGTCCGGCGCCGACAATCGCAACGCGGAGCGGACGTTTGGACGATCTTTGAGGCGAAGTTTCGGCCGAGTTGGACACCGGGAGCCCTTCTGAGTCTTGGCGGCTGCGCCGGTTCAAGCAGCGCACAATCCCCCTATTCTAAATGTCCGCACCAACGTATGGGCGCGCCGGTGACCGACATCGCAGGGAACCGCGCCCCGGCGCGGGCCGCAACGGATTCCAAAGGCAGGAATAGGCGCCCTGCGGGTGGTGTTATTGACTTTGTGCCTACCCCCGACGGATCCCTCTCCCCAGCCACGCTGACCTCCCCGGGCGCAACGTCGCCCGGCGGAAGCCCGTCGAAGCGTCCGCCGGCCGTGCTCAAGGCAGTGGACACGGACACGACTGCGGGCATCATCTTTGGGATCGGCGCGTACGGCCTGTGGGGGCTGATGCCCCTGTACTTCTTCCTGCTGCAACCGGCAGGGGCGGTCGAAATTGTGGCCAACCGGGTGCTCTGGTCCCTGATTTTCTGCGTCCTGCTGATCACTATCACCCGCTCCTGGAGGGTCCTGGGAGCCGCCTTCCGGAACCGCGCGGTCATCTTCCCGCTGATCATCGCCGCGGTCCTGATCGCCGTGAACTGGCTGACCTATGTCTACGGCGTGACCACCGGTCAGGCCGTGGAAGCCTCACTGGGCTACTTCATCAATCCCCTCGTCTCGGTCCTGCTGGGGGTGGTGGTGCTGAAGGAGAAACTGCGGCCGCTGCAGTGGACCGCCGTCGGAATCGGCTTCGTTGCCGTGGGCGTTCTGACGGTGTCCTACGGCAAACTGCCCTTGATCGCCCTGACCCTGGCGCTGAGCTTCGGCCTCTATGGCTTCGTCAAGAAGCGCGTCGGCCCGCGCGCTGATGCGGCCACAAGCCTTACCGTCGAGACGATGGTGCTGGCGCCGGTTGCCGGCGCCACGATGATCGTCCTGGCACTCAGCGGAACCGCGACGCTGGCCACTAACGGCGCCGCGCATTTCTGGCTCCTCGCGGCCTCCGGCATCATCACCGCCGTGCCGCTGCTATTCTTCGGCGCCTCAGCCCGGCGGCTGCCGATGACAACGATCGGACTGCTGCAGTACTTCGCCCCCGTGCTGCAGTTCATCGTGGCGCTGGCCGTGTTCCACGAGCCCATGACGACAGACCGCTGGATCGGCTTCGGCGTCGTCTGGCTGGCGCTGCTGGTGCTCACTGTGGACATGCTGCTCATGACCCGGAAGAACTCCGTTACGCGCAGGCTGGCCCGCTCCGCCGCCTGAATCTGTCCAGGCGGCGGAACGGCACCACGCCGTCAGTCCTCGGGGCTGGTATCGAACCGCTCGTAGTCGCGCGGGACCACCACCATGGGCACCGGCAGGGCGAGTAGCACCTTGTTGGCCGTCCTGCCGACGAACAGTTTGTTTTTCTCCGCCAGGCGCGACGAGCCTACGATCATGATCTCGCCCTCGTCCCATTCAAGATCGTCGATCGCTTCCTCAATGGTGCGCCCGTGGGCAACTTCCACCGTGACCTGGTGGCCGGGCGGCAGCCGGTGGGCGGCCGCCGTGAGTACGGTATTGGCGTGGATGTGCGCCGCGTTGATGTTCTCTCCGCTGTCCCCTTCGGCGTCAAGTTCCACCAGCGAGACCAGCCGCAGCGGGACACCGTGGCGTTCGGCGGCCTCAACCGCGACGTCGATCGCCGCCTCCGCGCCCGTGCGCTCGCCCACTGCGAGAGTCATCCGCGTCATCGGCTCCGTGTGCCGGTAACCCCTGGGGGCCAGCGCCACCGGAACGGGCGAGGCATGCAGGAGGGCGTTGGCCGCGCTTCCGATCGTGTAGCGCTTGAACAGCCCGGCGCTGGCGGCGCCCACCACGATCAGGCCGGCCTTGTATTCAACGGCGGCATCGATGAGGCCGGCGGCGTGCGAGTCCGCCTGGCGGACGTGGAACCGGGCCTCGATGTCCTTCGGGACGAGGGCCATGCCCTCCCGTTCCGCGGTGAGCACCTTCTGCTCCGCGGCGCTGACACGGTTTCCCTCCGGGTTCATCGCGACGTAGGGCGTGCGCCGGTCCACCACGTAGACCAGGTCAAGGTGCGCGCCCTGGGCCCGGGCCATGGCGGAGGCCAGTGCAACGGCGTCGGCGCCGCGGTCGCTGGGGGTATAGCCAACTACGTATCGCATGTATGAACCCCTTATGGGTCTGTGGCAGAAGCCAGCTTTGTTCCGGGGATTCCGGGCGACGTCGGCCGGTCTGCGTTCCTGCAGTGGTAGGAACGACTCTAGCCCAGCGGGACCCGGAAATGGCCTGAATAGTCCGTGACTTTCGGCCCTGAGCTGGGCAGCCGTCTCCTTCTAGGGTGGAAAGGTCGAGGGGAGCTCATGGTGAGTGCGTTGTCTGGCAGGAAGACCCGGCGGCCCACCAGGCTATGGAACTCCGGGGCGGCCCTGTTCGCCCTGCTGCTGGTCCTCGCGGGCTGTACTGCGCCAACACCCCAGTCCGGCATTACCGGCCAACCCGCCGCCTCGTCCGCCGCTGCCACCGCGACGGCGGCTCCGTCGGCTTCCGCAACGGTCCCGGCGGACTCGGACGAAACAGCTCCGCCGCAATCGGGTGACAAAGTGATCTCGTCGACGATTGCCCTGGACTGGTCCTGGCCGGGCCCGGGCCGGCCGTTCAAAGCCACGCATAAGAACCCCGCGCCCATTTCCCCGCCGCCAGCCGCTCCGCTGCCCACGTTGTACGCCATCGGGTCCGGTGAGCACCCCGCGGAGACTCCGCCCTATGACCAGCTGAGCTTCCGGTTCCAGGGTGGATTCCCGGGCTACGACATTGAATTTGTGCCTGAACTGATCGCCGACGGCAGCGGCCTTCCGGTTCCTGTGCCCGGCACCGGCGCCGTCCTCAGGGTGGTGTTCCGCGGAGCCCAGGCGCACACCGCGGACGGCACGGCAAGCACCATCACCAGCGCACCCGCCCCTTCCATCGGCTACCAGGTCCTCACCAGCTACGCCCCGGCGGGGGATTTCGAAGGCGTGGTGAGTTACGGGATCGGCGTCGGCCGGCCGATGGAACCGGTGCCGGAGACGAAGGTGCGCGTGTACGAGGTCGAGAAGATCGAGCGCGGCCAGCACCTGTTCGTCGTCGTGGTCCAGCTGGACGCCACCTCGTGGAAGTAGCGAATTAGCGGAGCGACTTAGCGCAGCAGAGCCGCGGACCGTACGTCCGCGGCTCTGCTGTTTCCGGAATCCCTGAGTCCGGACCCTCCGGTGTCCGGATGGCTCAGGCGTTGGCCTTGATGGCCGCGGCCAGGACCTGGAGCCCGTCCAGCAGCAGCTCGTCGCTGATGACCAGCGGCGGCAGCAGCCGGATGACGTTGCCGTAGGTGCCGCAGGTGAGGATGATGACGCCCTCCTTGAGGCAGGCGGCGGCAACGGCCTTGGTCAGCTCCGGGTTCGGTTCCTTCGAACCGGCCTGGACCAGTTCGATCGCCAGCATCGCACCGCGGCCGCGGACGTCGCCGATCACAGGCTGCTCAGCGGCCAGTTCGCGCAGCTTGCCGAGGGCGAGCTCCTCGATGTGCTTGGCGCGGGCGTTGAGGCCGTACTGCTCCATCGAGCCGATCGACGCCAGGGCCGCGGCGCACGCGACCGGGTTGCCGCCGTAGGTGCCGCCGAGGCCGCCCGGGTGGACGGCGTCGAGCAGGTCGGCGCGGCCGGTGATGGCGGAGAGCGGCATGCCGCCGGCGATGCCCTTGGCCATGGTGATGATGTCCGGGACGACGCCCTCGTGGTTCACGGCGAACCACTCACCGGTGCGGCAGAAACCGGACTGGACCTCGTCGGCGATGAAGACGACGCCCTTGTCCTTGGCCCAGGCCGCCAGCGCCGGCAGGAAACCCTCGGCGGGAACGATGAAGCCGCCCTCGCCCTGGATCGGTTCGATGATGATCGCGGCCACCTGGTCGCCGCCGAGCTGCTTCTCGATCATGGTGATGGCGCGCTTGGCGGCCTCGGCACCGGTGATCTCCGGGTTTTCCTCGCGGTAGGGGTAGCTCATCGGCATGCGGTACACCTCGGGCGCGAACGGGCCGAAGTTGGTCTTGTAGGGCATTGCCTTGGCGGTCAGCGCCATGGTCAGGTTGGTGCGGCCGTGGTAGGCGTGGTCGAACGCGACGACGGCGTCCCGGCCGGTGGCCAGGCGGGCCACCTTAACGGCGTTCTCCACCGCTTCGGCACCGGAGTTGAACAACACGGTGCGCTTCTCGTGGTCACCCGGGGTGAGGCGGTTCAGCTGCTCGGCGACGGCGACATAGCCTTCGTAGGGCGTGACCATGAAGCAGGTGTGGGTGAAGTGCTCCACAGCTTCCTTGACGGCCCCGACGACGGCCGGGTCGGAGGCACCGACGCTGGTCACGGCAATGCCGGAGCCAAGGTCGATGAAGGAGTTGCCATCGACGTCATGGATGATGCCGCCGTCGGCGTCGGCGACGTAAACGGGGACAGTGGACGCGACGCCGGCCGCGACGACGGCCTTGCGGCGTTCGGTCAGGGCGACGGACTTGGGGCCCGGGAAGTCGGCCTGGACGCGGCGCTTCTGCTCAAGACGGTAGGTGATGTCATGGGCGGTGGTGGTCATGGGAGAGCCTTTCTTGACTTAATGGGGCCACGCCGGCAGGGTTCCCTGGCCGAAGCGGAGCGAGGTTAGGGTGCCGGTGGGGACTCAGGCGTCCAGCGCACTCATGACGTGCTTGATGCGGGTGTAGTCCTCGACGCCGTACATGGAAAGGTCCTTGCCGTAGCCGGACTGCTTGAAGCCTCCGTGCGGCATCTCGGCGGTGAGGAGGATGTGGGTGTTGATCCATACGGCGCCGAAGTCCAGGTCGCGGCTGACGCGCATGGCCGTGCCGTGGTCGGTGGTCCAGACGCTGGAGGCGAGGGCGTAGTCGACGTCGTTGGCCAGTTCCACGGCCTCGTCCTCGGTGCTGAACTTCTGCACCGTGATGACGGGGCCGAAGGTTTCCTTCTGCACGATGTCGTCGCTCTGCTTGGCACCGGTGATGATCGTGGGCTCGAAGAAGAAGCCCTTCTCCCCGGCGCGGTGGCCGCCGGTTTCGATCCTGCAGTTCGCCGGGAGGTGCTCCACCACCGAGGTCACGGCATTGAAGTGGTTCACGTTGTTGAGCGGGCCGAAGTAGTTGTCCTCGTCGTTCTGTGAACCGGTGTGCAGGGTCTTGGTGTGTTCCACCATGGCTGCGACGACGTCGTCGTGGATTTCGTCCTGGACCAGGACGCGGGTAATCGCCGTGCAGTCCTGGCCGGCGTTGAAGAACGCGAATTCGGCGATGGCCGCGGCGCTCTTCTTGATGTCGGCGTCCTTGAACACGATGGCGGGGGCTTTGCCGCCGAGCTCCAGGTGGGCACGCTTGAGGCCCTTCGCGGCCCCGGACGCGACAGCGATGCCGGCCCGGACGGAACCGGTGATGGAGACGAGGCCGGGGACCTTGTGCTCCACCATCAGCGCGCCGGTCTCCCCGGTGCCCAGGACGACGTTGAGCACGCCGGCCGGGAAGATCTCCCCGGCGAGGCGGGCCAGGACGAGCGTGGACTCCGGGGTGGTGTCCGAGGGCTTGAGCACCACGGTGTTGCCCGCGGCCAGTGCGGGGCCAATCTTCCAGATGGCCATGAGGAACGGGTAGTTCCAAGGTGCCACCTGCGCGACGACGCCGATCGGTTCGCGCCGGACGTAGGAGGTATGGCCCTCGAAGTATTCTCCGGCGGACTTGCCCTCCATGATGCGGGCGGCGCCCGCGAAGAAGCGCAGCTGGTCGGCGCCGGCGGCAACCTCCTCGG
Source organism: Arthrobacter sp. 05N429 (assembly GCF_056397045.1). Classification (NCBI taxonomy): domain Bacteria; kingdom Bacillati; phylum Actinomycetota; class Actinomycetes; order Micrococcales; family Micrococcaceae; genus Arthrobacter; species Arthrobacter sp. 05N429. Next base: position 217,168 of record NZ_JBFTMQ010000001.1, on the reverse strand, counting down.
AGGCGATCAGCGAGCGGACCTGGCCGGTGTTGCGGTGCTGGGCCTCGACGAGTTCGTCGCTGTTGGCCTCGACGGCGTCGGCGAGCTTGAGCAGCATCAGCTGGCGCTGCCCCGGCGTCGTGTGCTTCCAGGTTTTGAAGGCGTCCTGCGCGGCCGTCATGGCGGCGTCGACGTCGGCCCCCACCGAGATCGGAGAGACGGCGACGACGTCGCCGTTGGTGGGATTGACGATGTCCAGCACCCCGGTTCCGGCGGGGGTGACAAACTCGCCGTTGATGAAGTTCTGCAAGGTTTGAACCACGGTGTACAACCTCTTTCACGCTGAAAAGGACCCAATGAGACTGCTCCGAGCCTATGCCAGCCGGTCAACCCCGGGGAATAGTCACCTGCACACCGTTGCCGCCATATTTTAGTGCGCTTGACCAGCCCCCGGTTATCCTGAATCCATGGCCATTTCACTTGCTGCCCTGTTGGGGGTTCCCTCCCTCAAACTCGCCAAGGCAGGCCTCGCTGAGACCACCTGGCACCAGGACATTCTCTGGGTGGCCGTCACGGAGCAGGAGGACCCGCAGCGCTTCCTCAACGGCGGCGAACTGGTCCTCACCACCGGAATGCGGCTCAAGAGCGCCCCGGAACAGCGCCGCTTCGTCCGCCAGGTCCAGCGCGCCGGGGCGGTGGGGATCGGCTTCGGGATCGGCCTGACGCACGACGCCGTGCCGCCCGCCCTGATCGCGGAGGCCAACCGCTGGGGGCTGCCGGTGGTCGAAGTCCCGTATGAGACGCCGTTCATCGCGATCGGCAAGCTCGTCGCGGACGCCCAGTCGGCGGACCACTTCACCAAGCTGGAGCGGCTCATCGCCGGGCACCAGATCCTTGCCCGCGCCCTGCTCACCGGCGGCGGCCTCGCCGAACTCCTCAAGCATCTCGGGTCCATGCTGCGGACGGAAATCGTGCTGACCCAGTTCACGGCCCAGCTCTACAACAGTGCGGCGGGCAGTCCCGCACCGAGCGCCGACGGCTGGGCGTCATTTCCGATTCCCACCGGCCGCCGCGACGCGTGCACCCTGTGGGTGAAGCAGCCGTTCGAGGACTCGGGAATTGTGGGCTACGCCCAGAACCTGATCAGCGTCGAGCTCAACAACATGGTCAAGCAGCGCCAGTCCCAGCGCGCCCTGGCCGGACAGGTCCTGGAGGACGTGATCCACGGGACGCTGGACCCCAGCGAGGCCACCCGGCGGCTCGCCGGCATCGGCGTCAACAGCACCCGCAGGAACGTGGTCCTGCTGGCCGAGTCCGCCGCGCACTTCAAACAGCTCGGGACGTCCTCCCTGCCGCAGCCGCTGGAGAAATCGGTGAGCGCCGTCGTCGGCAAGGACCTGGTGGCGGTGCTCCCCGACGACGGGAGCGGCGCCAGCGCGCTGGCCCGGAGCCTCAGCGACCATCTGGCCGAGGCGGGGATCCACGCCACGATCGGAATCGGCGGAGCGTACACGAAACCGAATGGGCTGCGCTGGAGCTACTTCGAGGCCCGCGACGCGGCAAGCCACGGCCTGCCCGTGAACGAACCGGAGCGGCTGAGCCTGACGTCGCTGCTGCTGGCCAGCGAGGACGTGCCGCTGGCGGACATGGCGAACGAATCGCTGAACCCGCTCCGGACCTTCGATGCGACCCACGGCGCCGAACTGATGACCACGCTGGAGAGCTACCTGAACAACAACGGCTCCGTGGCGGCCGTGGCCGAAGAGCTCACGCTGCACCGGAACACGGTCCGCTACCGGCTCGCCCAGATCACCGAGCTGACCGGCTACGACCCGGCCCAGACGTCGGACCGGGTGCAGCTCTGGCTCGCGCTGGCCGTTCAGCGGCTGAGCGCCCGGCACCCGCGCTGACCCAATAGGGTCTTAGGGCCGTAGACCGGGCTGCAGCCGATGGCGAGACTGGGAGAGGCAGCACGCTGCACAAGAGTGCCCGGAAATGGTGCCTGCGCCCGCCCGCAGCATGTTCACGGACGGAAGCGCCGGCCCCATCGACGTCGCAGTTCCGTTGCCTGATTCGCCCTAGGAAGTACCCGACTAGGAGGCCGATCGTGGGCAAGAAAAAGAAAAAGAGCGCCGACGAGGAGCTCGGGACAAAAATGCGCCGCAAGGAGTACGAGGCGGAGATGGCCAAGCTGCAGGGCGAACTGGTCGCGCTGCAGGAATGGGTGAAGTCCACCGGCGCCAAGATCTGCATCGTGTTCGAGGGCCGCGACACGGCCGGCAAGGGCGGCACCATCAAGCGCATCGTCGAGCGGGTGAGCCCCCGGGTGTTCCGGGTGGTGGCGCTCCCCACCCCGACGGACCGGGAAAAATCCCAGATGTACCTCCAGCGCTACATGTCGCATTTCCCGGCGGCCGGCGAGGTGGTCATCTTCGACCGCAGCTGGTACAACCGTGCCGGCGTCGAGCCTGTGATGGGTTTCTGCACCCCGGAGCAGACCCAGAGGTTCCTCAACATGGCCCCGCTCGTGGAGAAGGCCATGGTCGACTCCGGCATCATCCTGCTCAAGTACTGGCTCGAGGTCAGCGCGGACGAGCAGACCCGGCGGCTCGAGAGCCGCATGGACGACCCGCGCAAGACGTGGAAGCTCTCGCCGATGGACCTCAAGTCCTACAGCAAGTGGTACGACTACTCCCGGGCAAGGGACGCCATGTTCGCCGCGACCGACACCGCCTGGGCGCCCTGGTACGTCGCGAACAACGAAGTCAAGAAGCGCGGCCGACTTAACATCATCAGCCATCTGCTGAGCCAGGTGCCGTACGAGCCGTACCCGGGACTCGACGTCGAACTGCCGAAGCGCCAGAAGGCCGGGGACTACAGCGAACCGACCCTCGCGGTGCGGCAGATCCCGACTCCGTTCTGAGCAGCGCCCGCGATGAGGAGGAAGTCATGAACGACAAGTCCGGTGCAGCAGCCGAGGTGGCCGAAGCCGACGCGGACGCGACGTGGTACACACTCCCGCCCGGGGAGGTCGCGGGCCGGCTTGGCGTTGATCCTGCCCGCGGGTTGACCACCGCAGAGGCGCAACAGCGGCTGCAGGAGTATGGACCGAACGCCCTGGCCGCCGCTAAGCAGGAGCCTGTCTGGAAACGGTTCTTCAAGCACTACAAGGACTACATGCAGATCGTGCTCGTGGTCGCCGCGCTGGTAAGCCTGTTGATCGAGGAATACGGGACCGCGATCGGACTCGCCATCCTGACGCTGTTCAACGCGTGGCTGGGCTATCACCAGGAAGGCAAGGCCGAAGCGGCTGCAGCCTCCCTGGGGCAGATGATGAAGTCGATGGCCAAAGTGCGGCGCGACGGCGACATGGCGGAGATCCCGGCCGAGCAGATCGTGCCCGGCGACATTGTGGTGGTCGACGCCGGTGACCGCGTCCCCGCCGATGGCAGGGTCATCCTGGCGGCGACGCTCCAGATCGAGGAGGGCGCCCTGACCGGCGAGAGCGTCGCGGTCGAAAAGGACATCGCCGTCATCGGCCGGCACGACGTCGGCATCGGGGACCGCCTCAACATGGCGTTTATGAACACCAACGTGACCCGGGGCCACGGCGAGATCCTCGTCACCACCACCGGCATGGGCTCGGAGGTCGGCCACATCGCCCACATGCTGTCCGGGCAGAAAGTGGAGAAGACGCCGCTCACCAAGCAGGTGGACCGGCTCACGATCTTTATTATCATCGCCGCCCTCTTCGCCTTTGTCGCCATCGTGGTGATGGGCCTGGCCCAAGGCGAGTCCTTCGCGGTGCTCTTCGGGATCGGTGTGGCGCTGGCCGTCGGCTCCATCCCGGATGCGCTGCCCGCCGTCGTCACCACGATCCTGTCCGTGGGCTCGGTCAACATGGCCAAGAAGAACGCCATCATGAAGGTCCTTCCCGCCGTCGAGACGCTGGGCTCCACCTCGGCCATCAACTCGGACAAGACCGGCACCCTCACCCTCAACCAGATGACGGTGCGCGAGTTCGTGACCGTGCAGCACCATTACACCGTCAGCGGCGAGGGCTACAGCTTCGACGGGCAGGTCCAGCGGACCACCGGCGACGCCGAGCAGGACCTCGACTACGTCATGTTCCCTTGTGCGCTGTGCAACGACTCCGATATCCAGGACGGCGAGGTCATCGGGGACCCCACGGAGGCGGCGCTGTACGTGCTCGCGCAGAAGGGCGGCGTGGACGTCAGGGAGTTCCGCCGGAACAACCCGCGGGTGGCGTCGGTGCCTTTCGACTCCGACTACAAGTTCATGGCCACTTTCCACCGGATGCCGGGGGCGGACGGCAGGCCCGTGATCCGCGCCTACGTGAAGGGGGCGCCCGACGTCGTGCTCAACAGATCGTCCTCCGGGCGGTTCCCCGGCGGCCGGGCTGAGCTGCTCACCGAGGAGATGCGGGCCAAAGTGCTCGACGCGAACGAGCGCATCGCCAGCCAGGGCCGGCGGGTACTCGCCCTGGCGCAGCGCGAGTTCGACCCGGCGACGTTCCAGCCCTCGGGCGACCTCATGGAGCTGATGCAGGACCTGGAAATTTGTGCGCTGATCGGCGAGGTGGACCCGCCGCGGGCCGAGGCCGTGGCCGCCATCGCCAAAGCCAAACATGCCGGCATCCGGGTCAGGATGATCACTGGCGACCACGCCATCACCGCGGCCGCGATCGCCGACGAGCTGGGCATCCGGGGCCGCGCGGTTACCGGGGCCGAGTTCGCGGCGATGAGTGACGACGAGGCCGACAGCCAGGTGGACGGTATCGGCGTGATCGCCCGGGTTGCCCCCGAGCACAAGGTCCGGCTGGTTGAGGTGCTCAAGCGCAAGGGCCACATCGTCGCGATGACGGGCGACGGCGTGAACGACGCGCCCGCCATTGCCGCGGCAGATATCGGGATCGCGATGGGCATCACGGGCACCGACGTCGCCAAGGGCGCGGCCAAGATGATCCTGGCGGACGACAACTTCGCCACCATCGTGACAGCCGTCGAGCAGGGCCGGCTGGTGTATGACAACCTGCAGAAGTTCATCCGGATCCAGGTCGCCAACCTGTTTATGTTCATCCTCGCTTTCATCGGGTCCTCGGCCTTCGCGATCGCCGGCACGGCGCTGCTCAGCCCGGCCCAGGTGCTGTGGATCCACATGGCGATCGTCGCGCCGATCGGTGCCGTGATGGGCCTGGACCTCGCGACGCCGGGCATCATGGACCGCAAGCCCCGGCCCTTCAACGAACCGATCATCGTCCGTTCGATGATGGTGCGCCTGTTCGTCGTCGGGCTGTTCATGGCGGCAGCGACGCTGGTCCTCGTGCAGATCGGCAAGACCTCCTACGGCTCCCTCGAAATCGGCCAGAGCATGGCCATCGTGGGTCTGGGGCTGATGAACATCGCCGTCGCCCTCAACCTGCGCTACCCCACCGAGAGCGCCTTCGGGCCCTCCACGATCTCCAACCCGAAGCTGCTCTGGGCGTTCGCGTGGGCCTTCATCGGCTCCATGCTGATCACCCAGATGCGCGTGATGCAGGACCTGTTCGGCACCGTGGCGCTGAACGGCGAGCAGTGGCTGGCCTGCCTCATCCCGGCCGTCGCGCTGCTGGTCCTCGGCGAACTGTTCAAGATGATCCTGCGGGCCAGGCACGCTCACTGACCGCGGCCCCGGTCCCGACTTCCCCGCTCCCCGCCTGACCGCGCCCGACCCATCCGGGTTCCACGCAGGTCCGAATACACCTATGACACCTTTTTGGTGCGTGGAAACTGTACGGCTACCTAACTGGAGATGAACGTGACTAAGACCCTGAAGACCACTGCCCGGATCGCTGCCGGATCAGCCCTGGCATTCTCTGCCCTCGCCGTAAGTTCCATGCCGGCCCAGGCCGCCATCGTCCCTGACACCACCGCGGTGAGCAGCGACCCGGCGTCCAACAACGAGTTCACCTTTGGCCCGCTGGTCGACGGCGGAGTCATCAACGGCCCCCTCGTGGACGGCCCGCTCGTGAACACCGGCGGGACCGGCCCCTTCCAGTTCGGGCAGTTCCAGTAGCCCTCCCGGCACTCCCCTGATCCCTGGCAGCCCGGCCGCACTGGCCGGCCTGCCGGGGATCATTCTGTCTGAACCCACGGCGCGGCTCCCTTTCGTGCGCCCTGAATGCGCCCACCCTGCCCCTCGAGATACCCGAGAAGGAACATGTCCCCGAAACCCCTGAATGCCCAGCCCGACAACTCCGCGGGCCGGCTCGACCTGAGCCCCGCCCAGCGGGGCATCTGGTATGCGCAGCAGCTGGCGCCGGAGAACCCGATGTACCAGATCGGACAGTTCGTCGAGATCGAGGGGCCACTCGACGTGCCGGCTCTGGCCGACGCCGTCGCGCGGGCCGTGGCCGGGACAGACGCCCTCAACATGGCCTTCGGGGAGGACCACGCGGGTCCGTTCCAGCTCCCCCGGCCCAACCCGGCCGGGTTGGAGGTCACGGACCTGAGCGGCGCCAAGGACCCCGAGGCTGAAGCCCGGGTGCTGATGGACTCGGACCTGGGCCGCGCCCGCGACGTCGTCACGGACGAACTGCTCCACACCGAACTCATCAGGCTCTCCGACGACAGGCATTTCTTCTACCAGCGGGTCCACCACCTCATGCTGGACGGTTACTCGGCCGTGCTGGTGCTCCAGCGCGTGGCCGAGCTCTATCACGGGCTGCTGGAGGAACCGGAGAACGCGGGCAACAACACCACAACTCCGGCCTTCGGCGCCCTGGCCGAGCTCCTGGCCGCAGAGGATTACTACGCCGGCTCCGACACCGCCGACGTCGACCGGGCCTACTGGGAAGACCAGTTGCGGGACGCCCCGGCCGCGGCAGGACTCGCCGGCCGGCCCCCGGGCGCGGCCAGTTCGCTGGTCCGAGCCGCCAGGACGTTGCCGGACGCGGCCGCCGCCGCCCTCCAGTCCGCCGCCGGTTCCGCGCCGGCACTCGTCCTCACCACGGCCGCGCTGTATCTGCACCGGATCACCGGCGAGCGCGACGTCTCCGTGGCCCTGCCCGTGACGGCGCGCCGCGGCAAACTGGCGAAATCCACTCCGTCGATGCTCTCCAATATCGTGCCGATCCGGATGGCCGTCGAGCCCGGCGCGACAGTCCGCGACACCATCACGGCCACGGGTGCCACCCTCCGCGGAGCCGTGGTCCACCAGCGCGGCCGCTTCGAGGACCTCAATGCCCACAGCGGCTACCGGGGCCCCTCGGTCAACATCCTGCCCGTCCTGGATGACATCAGCTTCGGCGCGGCCCGGGGCACGGTGAACATCCTGTCCACCGGCCCCATCGACGACCTCTCGATCATCGTCCACGGGCTCGACGCCGGATCCGCCGCCGGCACTGGGAAGGCACCGGCAAAACCGGGACCCCGAGTCCAGTTCGAAGCCAACGCCGCCCTCTACACCAAGCCCCAACTGGAGGAGCACCTGGACCGTTTCGTCCGGCTCCTCACCGATGTGGCCACCCAGCCCGAAGCCCTCCTGGCCGCCCTGTCGGTGACCACCGCCGTCGAGGAACGCTCCCTGCTGGCCGCCGGAGACGCCGGTGACACGGCCCTCCCCCGGTACACCATCGTGGAGGAATTCCGGCTCAGCGCCCGGGAGTCCGGTTCCCGGACCGCCGTCGTCGCGCCCGACGGCGAACTCACGTTCGGGGAGCTGGAATCCCGTTCGAACCAGCTGGCCAGGTTCCTGAGCAGCCACGGGGCCGGCCCCGGGCAAACCGTTGCCGTCCGGCTGGACCGCAGCGTCCTGCTGCCCGTCGCACTCCTGGCGGTCCTGAAGTCCGGGGCCGCGTACCTGCCGCTGGACCCGGACTACCCCGCGGGCAGGGTCGAGGGCATGCTCGAAGATGCTGCCCCGGTCCGCCTGCTGACGTCCGCCGCGTTCACCGGCGGGGACGCCGGCCATGCCGACCTCGCCACGGACGTCCCCGTCACCGTGCTGGATGCCGCGCTGATGGTGTCCTGCCTGGAAGGCAAGGAAGGGTCGGCGCTGGAATGCCCGGCCGGGCAACAGGATCTCGCGTACGTCATCTTCACGTCCGGCTCCACCGGCCGGCCCAAGGGCGTCGGCGTCGAGCACCTCGCCCTGCTGAACCTCTACACCTCGCACCGGGACAGCATCTTCCTGCCCGCGGAAGAGCGACTCGGGCGGAAACTGCGGGTCGCGCACACCGCCGGGCTCTCCTTCGACGCCTCCTGGGACCCCATCCTCTGGCTCATCGCCGGCCATGAACTCCATCTTGTGGACAACCAGACCCGCCGCGACCCGGAAGCGTTGAGCAGCTACCTGGCCGGCACGGGCATCGACTCAATCGAAACCACCCCGTCCTTCGCCAAGGTCCTCCTCGCCGGCGGCCTCTTCGACCAGGACAGCCACCCGTCGGTGGTGGCCCTCGGCGGCGAGGCCGTGGATTCCCCGCTGTGGAACGCCCTCGCGGAGAAGGACGGGCTGGTGGCCTACAACTTCTATGGGCCTACCGAGACGACGGTCGATTCCCTCACCGCCGTGATGCAGCCGGGCACCGAACCGACCCTCGGTGACTCCGTGGCCAACAGCCGGCACTACATCCTGGACTCCGGCCTGAACCCCGTCCCCGTCAACGCCATCGGCGAGCTGTACGTCGCCGGCATCAACCTGGCACGCGGCTACCTGGACCAGCCCGGACTCAGCGCCGAACGGTTCGTCGCCGACCCGTTCGTCCCGGACGGCTCCCGCATGTACCGGACGGGCGACGTCGTCCGGCGCCTTGCGGACGGGACGCTCGAGTTCCGCGGGCGCATGGACGCCCAGGTCAAGATCCGGGGCTTCCGGATCGAGCTCGCCGAAATCGAGGAGGTCCTCCGCAGCCTCGACGGCGTGGAGCACGCCGCCGTCGCCGTCACGAAGAACCGGGCCGGCTACGACCAGCTGCTCGGCTACGTGACCGCTGCCGCGACTGAGGGCGCCGGCCCGAACGGTGCCGAACCGGACGGCTCCGGCCTGGATACTGCCGAGCTCCGCCAGCTCCTCCGCCGGCAGCTGCCCGATTACATGGTGCCCGCCGCCGTGCAGCAGATCGCGGCCATCCCGCTGACCGCAAACGGCAAGCTGGATACCCGCTCGCTTCCCGCACCGGAGCAGGAAACCGCCGTCTCCGCGCCCCGCAACGAGCGCGAACGGATCGTGGCCGACGCCTTCAAGGAAGTCCTCGGGCTCGACGCCGTGGGGCTGGACGATGACTTCTTCGACCTCGGCGGACACTCCCTGCTGGCAACCCGCCTCGTGGCCCTGCTGCGGGACCGGACCGGCGTCGCCCCGGCCCTGCGCACCGTGTTTGAACAGGCCACCGTGGCGGCCCTCGCCGAGACGCTTGAGCTGGGAGCCGGCAACGCGAACCCGCTGGGGCCGGTGGAACGCCCGTCCGTCATTCCGCTTTCCTTCGCCCAGCGCCGGCTCTGGTTCCTGAACCGCTTCGACCCAGCGTCCGGCGCCTACAACATTCCCGTGGTGTTGGAGCTCAAGGGCACCCTGGACGTCCCGGCGCTTCATGGTGCGATCAATCAGGTGGCAGACCGCCACGAATCCCTGCGGACGGTTTTCCCGCTGGTCGACGGCGAACCCGCCCAGCGGATCCTGTCCGGGCACCCCGTGGAACTGCTGGCTGTCCAGTGCACCGCCGAGGTACTGCCCGGCGCCCTCGCGGCCGAAACCCGGCGCGGCTTCGACGTCACCCACGAACTGCCGCTGCGCGCCGTCCTGTTCCAGCTGGCCCCGGACCACCATGTGCTGGCTCTTACGCTGCACCACATCGCCGCGGACGGCTGGTCCCTCGCCCCGCTCGCACGAGATCTCTCACTCGCCTACAACGCCCTGGCGGGCGGCACGGACACCCCCTTGGCCCCGCTTCCGGTGCAGTACGCCGACTACACGCTGTGGCAGCGCAAAGAACTGGGCAGCGAGGAAGATCCGGCGAGCGCCATTTCCCGCCAGCTCGAGTTCTGGACCCGAGAACTGCGGGGCGCCCCCGAGGAGCTGCGGCTGCCGTTCGACTTCATCCGTGGCGCGCAGGGAACCGCCGAACCGGCGTCGTCCGTTCCCCTCACCATCAGCCCGGAGACCGGCGCCCGGCTCAACGCGCTGGCACGCGAACACAACGCCAGCCTCTTTATGGTGCTGCAGGCCGCTCTCGCGGCGCTGCTCACCAAGTCCGGCGCGGGCGAAGACATCCCCCTCGGCACGCCGGTGGCCGGCCGGACGGACACCCAGCTCAACGAGCTGGTGGGCTTCTTCGTCAACACCCTGGTGCTCCGGACCAACACCTCCGGCAACCCCACTGCCGCGGAGCTGGTGGACAGCGTCAGATACACCAACCTGCACGCCTACGCCAACCAGGACGCACCCTTCGAGCGCGTGGTCGAGGAGCTCAATCCGGCCAGGTCACAGCACCGCCACCCGCTCTTCCAGGTCATGCTCACGCTGCAGAACACGGCGGCGGCCGGGCTCTCCATGGACGGTCTCGGGGCCACCGCGGACCTCAGCCAGGAACCGGGCGGGGCCAAGTTCGACCTGCTGCTGGACCTGGTTGAAGAAAGCCCTGGTGACGAAGGCCCTGCTGAAGGTGCCACCGCGTCTGCCGCCGGCATCCGCGGCTCGCTGGCCTACAACCCTGCCCTGTTCACCCGGGCCACCGTCGAGCAGCTCGTTGCCGGCTTCCTGGCCGTGGCCGATCAGTTCGCCGCGGATCCCGGGATCACCCTGGACCGGCTCCGGATCCAGTCCGCGGAGCAGCACCGGCTCGCCCTGGCGCAGAGCCTTCACACCGGGGACCCCGCGACGGACGGGGACGGGCCGGAAACCGTCGTCGACGCCTTTCTGGCCACCGTGGCACGGACCCCTGACGCGTCGGCGCTCATCGACGACTCGGGAACCGACGTCGGCGCCAGCTTCGGCTCGCTCCATGGCCGGGTCCGGGCCCTCGCCAAGGGGCTGGTGGCCTCCGGAGTGGAACCCGGCGACCGGGTCGCCGTGGCCCTGCCGCGCACGGCCGACGTCGTCGCTGCCGCCCTGGCGGTGCTGGCCGCGGGCGCGGTCTACATCCCCGTGGACCTCTCCTACCCGGAGGAGCGGATCCGGGTCATCCTCGAGGACGGCGCTCCCGCCGTCGTGATCTCCGGCGCACCGGCGGCGGCTGATCACGGCTCCGAAGGTCCGCGGACGCTGGACATCAGCACCCTGCTGGCCGCGGGTGCCTGCATCTCCGACGCGGCCCTGGTACAGCGCCGCCCGGCCGCGGGCGACCTGGCCTACGTGCTCTACACCTCCGGTTCCACCGGACGCCCCAAGGGGGTGGCCGTGCCGCACGGCGCCCTCGCCAACCTCTACCGGCACCACCACCGCACGCTGTACGCCCCGCGCTTCGAGGCCGCCGGACCGGACGGAACAGTGTCCGTGGCGCACATCGCCGGCCTCGGCTTCGACGCCGCCTGGGACCCGATGCTGTGGCTGGTCGCCGGAGCGGAACTCCACATGGTGGCCGACGAGGTCCGCGGAGACGCCGAGTCGCTCGCCGGTTACTGCCGGAGCAACGGTATCGATGTGCTGGAAACGACGCCGTCCTACGCCGGCCAACTGCTGCAGAGCGGCCTGCTCGACGCGTCACGGGAACAGCCGCTGTTGCTGGCGCTCGGCGGCGAGGCCGTGACCGCCGGGCTGTGGACGCAGCTGGCTGAAGCGCCGGAGGTCTCGGCGCACAACTTCTACGGCCCCACCGAATTCACTGTGGACTCGGTGACCGCGGAGATCAGCGGCGGTTCACCGGCCATCGGCCGCGGCATCGCCAACACGGACACCTTTGTCCTGGACCAGTACCTGGCGCTGGCGCCGGCCGGCGTCCCGGGCGAGCTGTACCTTGCCGGTCCCGGGATGGCGCGCGGCTACGACCGGCGCCCCGCCGAGACGTCCTCCCGTTTCGTGGCCAACCCCTTCGCCGCCGACGGCAGCCGGATGTACCGTACCGGAGACCTGGTCCGCCGGACGCCGGACGGCTCGCTCGAGTTCCTGTCCCGCACGGACGAGCAGGTCAAGGTCCGCGGCTTCCGGATCGAACTCGGCGAGATCGAGGCCGCACTGTCCTCGCATCCGCAGGTTGACCGTGCCGTGGCCGTGGCCGACGGTGATCCTGCCCACCGCGTGGTGGCCTACTACACGGGCGCCGCCGGGGCCGAAGAGCTGCGTGCCCTGGCCGCCGCCAGGCTGCCCGACTACATGGTCCCGGCCGTTCTGATGCAGCTGCCCGCCATCCCCCTGACGCCCCACGGCAAGCTGGACCGGAAGGCCCTTCCGGCGCCGTCCGCCGCTGCCGGCGCCGGCACCGGTGCCGCCCCGTCGACCGCGGACGAGCGCACCATGTGCGGAATCTTCGCCGGCGTCCTGGGCGTGGACGAGGTCGCGATGGGCGATGACTTCTTTGTCCTGGGCGGCCATTCCCTGCTCGCGGTCTCGATGATGGGCGGCATCCGCGAAGCCTTCGGCACCGAACTGCCGCTGCGCAGTCTCTTCGATGAACCCACCCCTGCGGGGCTGCTGGCAGCGGTGCACCGGCAGACGGGCAACGCCGGTTCCGCGGTGTCCGCGGCTTCCGCAGCGGCGCTGGAGACCGGCCCGGTCGCTGCGCAGCGGGACCGGGCCGCAGAGCCGGCCTCCCTCACGGACTGGCTGGCCGGCGCCGATTCCGTCCGGCCCGCCCGTCTTGCCCTCTCCTACGCCCAGTCCAGGATGTGGTTCCTCAACCAGCTGGACCCGGGCTCGGCGGAGTACAACATCTCCCTGGCGGTGCGCCTCACCGGCGGGCTGGACGAGCAGGCGCTGGCCGCCGCCGTCGGCGCCCTGTTCCGGCGCCACGAAGTCCTCCGGACCATCTACCCCGAGACCGGCGGAGTGCCGGAACAGCTGGTCTTGGATCCGGCCGACGCCACCCACGGCGCCGGCATGCGCCTGGCAGTCAGTGCCGCCGCGGCCCCGGCCGAGGTTGCGGGCCTGCTGCGGGACGACGCCGAACGCGGCTTCGATGTCCGCTCCGAGCTGCCGCTGCGGGCGAGGCTTATCCCGGTCGCGTCCGCAGATGCGCCGGAGTGGGTCCTGCACCTCGTGATGCACCACATCGCGAGCGACGGCGCCTCCCTCGCCCCGCTGGCCCGGGACCTGTCCGCCGCCTATGCGGCTGCGGTCGGAAAGGACGTCGGCCAGGACCCGGCTGCCGGTCAGGCGCCGCTGCCCCTGCAGTACGCCGACTACGCCAACTGGCAGCGGCAGCAGCTCGACGGGACGGCGCTCAGAGCCAAGCTGGAGCACTGGCGCAGCACCCTCTCCGGCATCCCCGCCGAACTCATGCTGCCGGCGGACCACCGCCGGCCCCGCGAATCACGCCAGCCCGGACGGCAGCTGGCCTTCCGCCTGGACCCTGCCAGCGTCACGGCGCTCAACGGCCTGGCCTCGGCGTCGAACGCAAGCCTGTTCATGGCGCTCCACGCGGCCCTGGCCGCCTTCCTGCACCGCAGCGGCGCCGGCGACGACCTGGTCATCGGCTCCCCGACCGCCGGACGGACCGATCCGGCGCTGCGCGAACTGGTCGGCTTCTTCGTGAACACGCTGCCCCTGCGGGTGGACGCCGCCGGCGACCCCAGCCTGCGGACCATGCTCGGCCGGTCCCGCGAAAGCATCCTGGCGGCCTTTGACCATGACGATGTGCCCTTCGAACGGCTGGTCGAAGCCGTGAACCCCGACCGTGAACTGGGCCGCCACCCGCTGTTCCAGACCATGCTCACCGTGGACAACGACGCGCCGGCTGTCCCGCAGCTCCCCGGCGTCCGTGTGGAGCCCGAGCCGGAAACGGGGACTGGCGAGGCCAAGTTCGACCTCTCCTTCACCTTCCGGCCCGACGGCGGCAGCGGCAGCGAAAGCGGGCTGGACGGCACGGTCGACTACAACGCGGCGATGTTCGAGGAGGCAACCGCCCGGCGGCTCGCGGACAGCTTCGGCCGGTTCCTTGAACTGGCCGCAGCTGCCCCCGACACCCCGGTTTCCCTGCTCCCCATGCTCGGGGACGAGGAAGCCATCACGCTGATGGCGGCCACCGCCGGAACCCGCTCGGGCCCCGCGGACGGGGCCGCAGCGGCCGACGCGGAGCCCGGCGTCCTGGCGGCCCTCGCCGCCACGGTCCGCGCCACCCCGGACAGCACCGCACTGGTCGCAGAGGACGGGACCCTGAGCTTTGCCGGGCTCGCCGCGTCGGCGTCCCGGATCGCCGCCGCCCTGGCCGGGGCGGGGGTCAGCCGCGGCGATGTGGTGTCCGTCCTGCTTCCCCGTTCCCTGGGAACCGTGGAGAGCATGTTCGGCGTGCTCGCCGCAGGCGGCGTCTACAACCCGATCGACACCGAATACCCGGACGAGCGGGCGTCGGCCATCATCCAGGACGCCGCCCCGCCGGTGATCCTTACCAGCCGTACCGTGGCGGCCAGGGTGGAACGGCTCCTCGCGGAGCTGACGGTCCGGCCCCGAGTGCTGGTGCTGGACGACCTCGCGGCACCTCAGGAGGCGGACCAGGAGGAAGACCAGGAGAACTCCCGGGAACCGGGCGGGGCCGAGGCGGCCGCAGGCCTGGCCGCCGTCGCCTCGCCGGACCCGCGCGAGCTGGCCTATGTCATGTTCACGTCAGGCTCCACCGGCCGGCCCAAGGGCGTCGAGGTCAGCCATGGCGCCCTGGCGGCGCTGCTCGGCTCGCACCGCGACACGCTGCTGGCCGGCGCCGGACACCGGCGCGTCGCCCACACGACGGGCGTCGGCTTCGATGCCTCCTGGGACCCGATCCTCTGGATGGTGGCAGGACACGAGCTGCACCTGATCGGCGATGAGACCCGCCGCGACTCCCGGCAGCTCGCCGCCTACTTCGCGGAGCACGGCATCAGCGCGTGGGAAACCACCCCCGGCTACCTGCGGCAGCTCCTGACCGAGCCCGGGTTCACCCGGCTGCTCGACGCTCACGCCGCCGAGGGCGGGCAGGCCGGACGCTTCAGCCTGGCCCTCGGCGGGGAAGCGTTCGACGCCGGGCTCTGGGACACGGTCGCGGCGCACCCCGGCGTCCAGGCCTGGAACCTCTACGGACCCACCGAGGCCACCGTGGACACCGTCCTGGCCCGCGTCGAAGACACCGGCGGACCCGTGCTGGGCGCACCCACCGCGGGCACCCGGCTCTATGTCCTGGACAGCAGGCTGCAGCACGCCCTGCCCGGCGCGGCCGGCGAACTTTACGTCGCCGGCCGGCAGCTGGCCCGCGGCTACCGCGGCCGGCCGGAGCTGACGGCCGAGCGGTTCATCGCGGATCCCTTCGCCGGCGGCGGCGAACGGATGTACCGCACCGGCGATGTGGTCTACCGGCACGAGGACGGCCGGCTGGTTTTCGCCGGTCGCAACGACGACCAGCTGAAGATCCGCGGCTTCCGGGTGGAGCCCGGCGAGGTGGAGCAGGCCCTGCGCAGTGCTCCCGGCATCGGCGCCGCCGTGGTGCGTGCCGTAGGGAACGACGGCGGCACCCGCCTGATCGGTTACGTCGTACCGGCGGCAACCGGCGGTGCGTCGGTCCCCCGAGCCGGACGCGAAGGCGAAATCGACGCCGGAACCCTGTCCGCCGCCGTCCGCAGCCACGTCCGGGGGCTGTTGCCGGACTACATGGTGCCGGCCGCCGTCGTCGTCATCGCCGAGGTGCCCCTGACCCCGCACGGCAAGGTGGACGCGGGTGCGCTGCCGGATCCCGGGGGCGCGACAAGCAGTTCAGGGCGGGGTCCGCGGACCCCGCGGGAAAAGACGGTCGCAGGGATCTTCGCCGAGGTGCTATCCCTGGACCGGGCCGGCGCGGACGAATCGTTCTTTGAGCTCGGCGGGCACTCCTTCCTGGCCCAGCCGCTGATCGCCAAGGTCAACGCTGCGCTGGGCACGGATCTGACGGTCCAGTCGCTGTTCCGGGCGCCCACCGTCGAGGCCCTGCTTCGCGAGGCGGCCAAGGGCGCGGAGGAGAGCGCCGCGGACAGCCTGCGGCAGTTGCTGCCGTTGCGGACCACGGGAACCAAACTGCCGCTCTTTGCCGTGCACCCGGCGTCCGGCATCAGCTGGGGCTTCGCCTCCATGCTGGGCAAGCTGGATCCGGAGCGGCCCCTGATCGGGCTGCAGATGCCAGGGATGGAACCGGGCCGGACCCATCCGGTCGGGGCCGCAACCCTGACCGAACTGGCGGATGACTACATCGCCCAGCTTCGCTCCGTGCAGCCGGAGGGCCCGTACCACCTGATGGGCTGGTCCTTCGGCGGGCACCTGGTCCACCGGCTGGCCACCCGGTTGCAGGAACTCGGCGAGGACGTGGCGTTCCTGGCCATCCTCGATGCCTTCCCCGGCCGCCAGGAGGACAACGCCGACGTCGGGACCGGCCCGGGGCTGTGGGCCAGCTATCTCGACGCCCAGGGCTACGAGCTGCCTGACGAAGACAAAGACGGACTGGACGGGCAGCGTGCCCAGGAAATCCTGCGCGAACACCACAACCCGCTGGGCACCGTTCCGCTGGACTCCGTCAACGCCATGGTGGGGAACTTCCCCGAACTGGCGCGGCTGATCCGCGACGAGCCGCCGCAGGTGTTCGACGGCGGGCTGCTGTTCTTCCGGGCCACCCGGGAGGTGCCGGCCGGCACTCCCGGCAGCGATGCGTGGCAGCCGTTCATCAGCGGGGCCATCACCGACGTCCCCGTGGAGGACCGGCACTCCCAGATGTTAAGTGACCGGGCTCTCAGCGCAATTATGCCCGCGCTGGCCATCCAATTGTGCGGCGGAGACGAATAGCCAGTGATGCCTCTGATTCACAAGAGGGGCTTTCCGAAACGCCAGAACCGACAGGAAAGGTCAACGTGACGAATCCATTCGATGACAAGTCCGCAACGTTCTCCGTACTCGTGAACGAGTATCAGCAGCACTCCCTCTGGCCCGCCTTCGCGGCTGTGCCGCAGGGCTGGGTGGCGATGTTCGGCCCGGACACCCGTGACGCCTGCCTCGACTATGTGTCCCGGACGTGGACGGACATGGCTCCGCGCAAGGTCGCCGAACTCGCCGCTTCGCAGTGATCCGGGTCGAGAACGTCAGCAAGAGTTTCGGCACGTTCAAGGCCCTGGACGGGCTCTCCCTGCACGCAGGCGAGGGGACCGTCCTGGGCCTGCTGGGACCGAACGGTTCCGGGAAGACCACCACCGTCAAAGTGCTCACCACCCTGTTGTCCCCGGACAGCGGTGACGCCCGGGTCGCCGGCCACTCCGTCCTGAGCGATCCGGACCTGGTGCGGCGGAACCTGGGCTTGTCCGGGCAGTACGCCGCCGTGGATGAGAAGCTCACGGCGTTCGAAAACCTGCACATGGTGGGCCGGCTGTACGGCATGAACCGGCGGACCGCCGCGGCCCGGGCGAATGAACTGCTCGAGAGCTTCCGCCTCACCGACGTCGCCGGCAAACGCGCCGGAACCTTTTCCGGCGGAATGCGCAGGCGTCTGGACCTCGCCGGGGCCATCGTGGCCCGGCCCAAGGTGGTGGTCCTGGACGAGCCCACCACCGGGCTTGACCCACGCGGCCGGCTCGACACCTGGGACGTGGTTTCCAGCCTCGTAGCGGACGGCACCACAGTCCTCCTGACCACCCAGTACCTCGAGGAGGCCGACCGGCTGGCGGACCACATCGCCGTCATCAACCACGGCCGCGTCATTGCCGAGGGGACCGCGACGGAACTGAAACAAAGCGCCGGTACGGAACGGATCGACGTCGTAATGCGCGACGCCGCGGACCTCACCGCGGCCGCCGGCGTGCTGGAGCGGGCCGCAGGTCCGGGTTCCCGGGCCGAACAGGATCCGCCTAACCTGCGTGTGTCCATCGCCGCCCCGGAGGGCCACCGGCTGCTGGTCCGCGTCCTGTCCGAACTGGACGCGCGTGCCCTGCCGGTGGACGAGGCCTCGCTGCGCCGCCCCACTTTGGACGACGTGTTCCTGCGGCTCACGGGCCACGCCGCGGCGGCCGCCCCGGAAGCTGAAACACCGGACCTCCAGGCTCCGGCGAAAGTCGAGGTGCCCGCATGAGCGCCATCTCCGCGGCCGCCCGGGACAGCTCCGTCATTGCCCGGCGCAACCTCATCAACGTCCTGCGCACTCCCGGGGCGCTGGTCACCGGCATCGTGCAGCCAGTGATGTTCGTGCTGCTGCTGGGCTTCGTCTTCGGCGGCACGCTCGGCGGCGACCAGTACCGCAGCTACCTGATCGGCGGCATCCTGGCACAGACCCTGACCTTCAACGCCTCGTTCACGGCCGTCTACCTGGCCAAGGACCTCCAGCTCGGGCTGATCGACCGTTTCCGGTCGCTGCCGATGTCCCGCGTGGCCGTCATCCTGGGCCGCACCTCCTCGGATTTGTCCACGAGTGTGCTGTCCGTCGCCGTGACACTGCTCTGCGGCCTAGCCATCGGCTGGCGGATTACCACCGGCCCGGTCTCCGCCCTGGCCGCGCTGGCCCTGCTGCTGCTGTTTGCCTTTGCAGTCTCCTGGATCGGGGCCGTCATTGCCCTGACAGCCAGGAGTGTTGAAGTCGCCCAGAGCCTGGGCCTGGTGTGGCTGTTCCCGGTCACCTTCGTCTCCGGCGCGTTCGTGTCCGTCAGCTCCCTCCCCGCACCGCTCCGCGTGATTGCGGAATGGAATCCCGTCACCGCCGTCGCCACCGCCGCCCGCGAACTCTTCGGCAACGCGGCCCCGGCCGGCTTCGGTGCACCGGGCGGCTGGCCCGCGGAAAACGCCGTCCTCTACTCGATCATGTGCAGCGTCGGGATCATCGCCGTCTTTGCCCCGCTGGCGATCGCGCAGTACCGCCGGATCAGCAAGCGGTGACGGCGCCGGGCGGCCCTGACGCCGGTATTGAGTATGTGGCCGTGCCGTCCGCCGCCGTCCGGAACGCCGCGGCCGTGGCCGGCCCGGGAGGGTACGGCGGGCTGTTCGGCGGCCTGGGGGCGTTCCTGTCGCCGCGGGAACGCGACGCATCACTCCGGTTCAGGCGCCCGGCGGATCGGCTGGACTACCCCGCGTCCCATGCCCTGTTCCGATTGCTGGCAGCGCGGCGGCTGGGGATGTCGCCCGCCGACGCCGCCGGGCTGGACATCCGGCGGATGTGCGCCGGCTGCGGCAGCACGGACCACGGCAAACCCTCGATCGAGGGCGTCGCATTGAGCATGTCCCGCAGCCACGGAACCGTCATGGCGGCCGCGGCTCCGGCGGGAACCAGCCTTGGCGCGGACATCGAAAAGGTTCCCGCCCAGGTGTTCGCCGGGTTCGACGACTTTGCCCTCGCGCCGGAGGAACGACGGGGGCAGGACGGACAAGGACTGACCAGCCCTAACCTGACGGACGCCGGGCGGATCCGATGGTGGGTGGCGAAGGAAGCCGCGCTGAAAGCCGCAGGTGTCGGCCTGGCCGTGGATCCCTCCAGCGTGCGGCTGGTCCCGGCGCGTTCCGAAGGGACTGCGGGCATTGCGGGCTCCGCAGGCCCGGCCGGCACCCTCGTGGCCGAATGCGCGGGCAATGCCGCGGTCCACGGCCTCGTCGTCACTCCGGTCCCGGCACCCGAGGGCTACGCCGCCGCCATCGCCGCCTCCGCCGGCTTTCCCGCGCGGGCCGTGTCACTTGCCGAGATATTCGCCACTAAACACTAAGACACAAACGTCAAACGTCTAACCTTTAGGTATGGCTAGCAGCATCGCGGTGTCCGCGCTTCCCGAGACAGCACCTTCCGCCGTCGTGCGCGCGCCGCGCGGGGTAATTATCGCCGGCGTCGTTGCGATCGTGCTGATCGGCCTCAACCTGCGCGCCGGCATCACCGGCGCCGCCGCGCTCCTGCACGACCTGCAGCAGGTCCTGGGTTACGGGCCGCTGATCGCCGCCATCATCCCGTCGATCCCCACGCTGTGCTTCGCCGTGGCCGGCGCCGCCACCTCGTGGCTCACCCGGATTTTGGGGCTGGAGAAGGCCATCCTGCTCTCCCTTGTGCTGCTCGCGGCCGGGCTGCTGGTCCGCGGCATTCCGTCGACCGGCATGCTGCTGGCGGGCACCGTCGTCGGGATGTCCGGGCTGGCGATCTGCAACGTGGCGATGCCGTCCTTCATCCGGGTCCATTTCGCGCACCGGACGTCGCTGATGACCGCCCTGTACACGGTGACCATGACGACGGGCGCCACGGTGGTCGCCGTGCTGATCGTCCCCGTGGCGCAGCAGCTCGGCTCGCCCTCTGCCGGAGTCGGAGCGATCGGTTTCCTGGCGCTGGGCGCGTGCCTCGGCTTCCTGCCGATCGCCCTGCACGCCCACCGCAACGCGCCCGCCGTGAAGGCCGGCCGGGTATCCCCCTGGCCCCTGCTGCGGACCCGCACCGGTGTGTTGATTACGCTCGGCTTCACCGTCCAGGCCCTGCTGGCCTACGCCGTGCTCAGCTGGTTCCCCTACATGCTGGTCACCCTGGGCCTGACCGCCGCCGAGGGCGGGCTGATGTTCGGCCTGATGCAGCTGGTTTCTGTCCCGGCCGGTATGGTGCTGGTCGCCATCGGTTCACGCCCCCGGATGCAGCGCACGGCCTTCTACCTGGCCACGGTCACGATGGCCGCGGGCGTCCTGGCCCTGCTGGTCCTGCCAGTCTCCTGGGCCCCGCTGACGGCGGTGCTCCTCGGCTTCGGGCTCGGCATCTTCCCGCTCGTGATGGTCATGATCAGCCGCAGCGGCCGCACCACCGCCGAAACCACCGCCCTGTCCACGGTCGCGCAGTCCGCGGGCTACCTGCTGGCGACGCTCGGCCCCTTCGGCATGGGGCTGCTGCACAGCGCCACCAACTCATGGACGCTGCCCGTGATCCTGCTGCTGGCGGTGGCCCTGGGCCAGATCGCCGTCGGGCACCTGCTCACCGCCCGGCCCAAGACTCCCCAGCGCGCGGAACCGCACCCGCCGGGACCGCAGGCAACCGCCGCGTTCCAGGGCACATCCACCGGCACGTCCACGGAAGAGGGACAGTCATGACACTCACCACCTCCCACCGTCCGCCGCTCGTGGAGGAGGTCACCGCGAAGTTGCGGGGGCTGATCCATTCGGGCGAGTGGCCGCTGCAGCAGCGGATCCCCGCCGAACCTGAACTCATGGCTGCCCTCGGAGTCTCGCGCGGCACCCTCCGCGAGGCGGTCAAAGCCCTGGCCCACAGCGGCATGCTGGAGGTCCGGCGCGGGGACGGCACCTACGTCCGCGCCACCAGCGAAATCTCCGGCGCCGCCCAGCGCATGTACCGGGACCACTCGCAGGTCCACATCCTGGAGGTTCGCGTCGGCCTGGACACCCAGGCGGCCCGGCTCGCCGCCCGCCACGCCACTGCCGACGACGTCGCCGCGATGCGCGCGCTGCTGGAGGCGCGCCGTGCCGCGTGGCTGGCCGGGGACTACGCCGGCTGGGCGCGGGCGGACTGGGACTTCCATGTGCTCGTGGCGCAGGCGTCGGGCAATCCGCTGCTCCACGAGCTGTACGTCAGCTTCGGCGCCGTCTTCCACGCCGACCTTCTCCGGCAGCAGGGCCGCGCCGGCTTCAACGGCCTCCCGCATGAAGGCCACGACGAGCTCGTGGACGCCATCGCCGCGCACGACGAAACGGCCGCCGTCGACAGCGTGCACCGGAACCTGAACTCCTGCGCGGAGTGGATCCAGCAGTAACTGCCACAGGCAACACAAAGGCCTCCGCACCGGAATCCTGTTCCGGCGCGGAGGCCTTTGTGTTGACGCAGCAGCGGCTTTAGCGCACCAGGCCCTGGAAGACGTTCTTGGGACGCTGCATTTCGCCGTGTTTGGCGCCGAGGACGATCACCAGGCCGGCAAAGACCGGGATGGCCCACTGCAGGATCTTCAACTGCTGCTGCGCGGAGCGGAGCTCCTCGGAGGCGCCAGGCTTGGGCTCGGTGGCTCCTTCCGCACCTTCGCCGGCCAGCTTGTCCACCTTGGCACCCTGAAGCCCGGCGTACAGGCTCACGGCGGCACCGGCAAGGGTGACGACGGACTTGACGACGGTGAGGCGGGCGACGCCGTCCTGCTTTGCCATCCGGCCCTTGTTTTCCCACAGGACTGCGAGGCCGGAGAGGAAGTGCGCACCGAAAGCCGCCGTCTGGACCGGGGCCCACCTCTTCCAGCCCAGGCTCGACAGCCGTGTGCGTTCGGCCGGATCCTTGGCTTCCGCCGTCGCCCCGTTCAGCCCAATGGCACCCATCAGCGAGCCGCCGAACCAGGCGCCGGCCGTCAGGTCGTGAATGGATCGGGCAACGAGATTACCTGCCATGTTGAGCTTCCTATCGTCTGGGTTCGAATCCGGAAATGCCGACGGCCGCGAACGGCCACGACCCGGCTATAGTAAGCACACTTATGAACAACTTGATACTCCAGGAGGAAGAGTCACCCCTGCGTAGACTCGAGACCATGGAATCACCGGGGCCGAACGGCCAGCCCTCGTCCGGCGAAACCGCCGGCGAAGCCACTGGCGAGTCCCTTGGTGCGGCCGTTGGCGGCGCCGCCGACGCCGCGGAGGCCGCGTCGGACAGCGTGGTGCTCGACGTCGTCGCCCGTTCCGGTTTTGCCGTCATGGCTCTGCTGCACGTCGTGATCGGTGCGATTGCGGTGGCGCTGGTCTTCGGCGCACCGGGCCAGGCTGAGCCCACCGGAGCCATCGAACAGCTTGCGGCCAACCCGTGGGGCCCGGCGGTCATGTGGGCGGGGTTTATCGCCTGCACCGGGCTATCGCTGTGGCAGTTGAGCGAGGCGACGCTGCGTGCCAGGCACCTTCCCCGCGGGGAGCGCCTCGGCAAGCTGGTTTCCTCCGGCTTCCTCAGCATCGCGTACGGCAGCGTGGGGCTGAGCTTCGCGGGGTTCGCACTGGGGAACCGGGGCGATTCCGGCGACTCCACGCGGGACTTCAGCACCGTTCTGGTGCACAGCCCCTACGGGGTGCCGGCGCTGGTCGTCCTGGGCCTGACCATCATCGGGATCGGCGTGTACTTCATCGTTAAAGGCGCGGGGAAGAAGTTCAAGGAGGAACTGGCCCACTTCGAGGGGACCCGCCGGGGCCACCTCATCAGCAGCCTGGGCGTGGCCGGCCACATCGCCAAAGGACTGGCGCTGATCCTGACGGGACTCCTGTTCGTGATCGCCGCGGCCACCAACGATCCCGCTTCGTCCACCGGACTGGACGGCAGTCTCAAGGCCCTGCAGGACCACCCCTTCGGCCCCGTCCTGCTCCTGGCGATCGGTGCCGGCTTCATCGCCTACGGGGCGTTCGCGCTGCTCCGGGCACGCTTCGGGCGGATGTAGCCGAACGCCCGGGGTGCGATTTCCTTGTTGACATCCGCACGCGGGACTATCGTGGAGCTACCCCGGGCCGGGCTGGGACGGCCACAGGCGGCAGGTCTCGCAGAGGTACGCCATGAGCTACATCCCGGTAAGCAGGCGCACTCTACGACAGCACCGTGAATCTGAGCGGTCCACGCGGCGGCTCGTGGTTGCCCTGTCCGCCGCCGCCGCTGCGGCCTGGTTGTTGTCCGTCACCTTGTCCACCGCGGTCCATGTCGACACCTATGTCCACAATGTCGCCGTCGTGCTGCACGTGCTCTCCATGGTGGTGGCCTTCGGCGCCATCGTCCTGGTGGACTGGCACGGCTTCCTGTGGCTCATCGGCAGACGCGAACTGGCCGAAACCATCAGGCTCGACGGTGCGGCCACACCGCTGATCTGGGGCGGACTGGTCGGCATGCTGACCACGGGCGTGTTCTTGAGCCCGCGCCTGTCCAACCCGATGACAGACCTCAAGCTCGCCGCTGTCCTTGTGCTCAGCTTGAACGGGATCATGCTCATACCACTCATGCGGCGGCTGGCCGGGCTGCCGCCCTCTGCCTCATTCACGGACCTGACCGTCGGGCAGCGGATCCATCTGCTGCTGTGCCTGGTGATCTCGCAGTTGTGCTGGTGGACGGCGATTGTCATCGGGTTCATTAACGCCGAGTTCTGAGGTGCGGCCGTAGCCGCCTGCGGGCTAGCCCGCCGCCTTCTGCAGCGGGACGACGTCGCCTTCCTGGTAGAGCAGGGCCCGGACCTCGGATTCGGCGGAGTCCAGCCGCTTCGGGTCGATGGTCTCCCCCGCCGCAAAGTGGTCCACGAGCCGGGGATCCACATAGCTCTTCCGGGAGATCGACGGCGTGTTGCCGAGGACCTCGGACGCGTCCAGCATGGCGCGGTTCACCGCCCTCTTCCGGGCTGAAACCTTGGGCTGCGGTCCGGTCTGCGCCAGGCTGGCCGCCGCCGCCACGGTGCCCCGCAGGGTCCGGAAGTCCTTGGCCGTGAAGTCCTGGCCGGTGCGCTCCTTGACGTACTGGTTGATGTCCTGGCTGGACACCGGGTGCCAGCTCCGTCCGTCCTTGTAGGCCAGCAGGCGGGCGTTGCCGCCGCGGCGCTTGAGCAGGCGGACGACGGCGGCAAGGTCGGCGTCGTTGATCCGCGATTCCCACGTCTTGCCGCTCTTGGCGGGGAAGCTGAGCCGGAGCTCGTCTTTGCGCACACGGACGTGGGCGCAGAGCAGCGTGGCGAGGCCATGGCTGCCGTTTTCGTTCGTGTAGCGCTCGGAGCCGACGCGCAGCGAGCCGCTGTCCAGCATCCTGAAGGCGGCGGCCAGCACCCGCTCCCGGGTGAGGCCCTCGGAGCGCAGGTCCATGGTGACGAGCCTGCGCGCGGCCGGCAGGGTTTCCGCGAGCTGGAGTGAACGGTTGAACTTCAGCCGGTCCTTTTTCTCGCGCCAGCCCGGGTGGTAGATGTACTGGCGCCGGCCGACGGCGTCGAGCCCGGTGGCCTGGATGTGCCCGTTGTCGTAGGGCGCAATCCAGACATCCGTCCATGCCGGCGGGATGCCGATGCTTTCGAGCCGCTCCCGCACCGGTCCGGGCGCCAGGGTGGAGCCGTCCAGGTCCTTGTAGCTGAAACCGGTTCCGGCCGCGACGCGGCGGTAGCCGCGGCCGGACGCGTTGCTGTGGCGGAGCCTCATCCGCGGATTCCTGGCACATGAGACGGTGGTGCGGGGTTCGTGGCCCGGCTGGTCTTGTCCATGACGGTAAGCCTACTGACTACCGCCCCGGATCGCGCACAAAACACAGCAACGCGGTGTCACCTACAGCCCATATTCCCTCCGGGACGGGCGGCAAGGATCCCCGCGTGCTCGTTGACGGGAGCCTAGACCTCCGCGGCCACTCCACCGCGGGAAATTTCCACCATGTCCTCGCGCGGGACCACCTTGATGCGCTCACGCTGGATGCCGTCCGCCCCGGCGTCGGCACTGGCCTTCTCGCCGAGGGACCGCTCGTGCGCGTCGAGGGCAAGCCAGCCTTCCCAGCTGGTGTACTGCACGCCGCGGCTCTCGAGGAGGTCGACGACGGCGCCCGGCGCGGGCGCCGCTGCCAGCGGCAAGTTCCCGCGGTCCTCCAGCAGATAGGTCACGGTCTCCAGGGCATCGCCCTTAGTGTGGCCGATCAGGCCGACGGGGCCGCGCTTGATCCAGCCCGTGGCGTAGATGCCCGGCACGTGGGCGCCGGAAGCGTCCAGGACGCGGCCGCCGTCGTTCGGGACAACGCCCTTGCTGTGGTCGAACTCGACCTCGGGCAGCGAGGAGCCGAAGTAGCCGATCGCGCGGTACACGGCCTGGACCGGGTAGTCGACGAACTCGCCGGTGCCGCGGGCGTTCCCCGTGCCGTCCAGCTCCGTGCGCTCGAACTTGATCCCGGCGACGCGGCCGGGGGTCTCGGCGTCGTCATAAACCTCCACCGGGCTGTGCAGGAAGTGCAGGTGCAGGCGGCGGGAGGCCGTGAGCTCGGACAGGTCCTCGGGCTGCTCGGCGATCCAGTTGGTGAGCGTCCCCACCATGGTCTTGGTCTGGTTGTTGCTCTGGATCTGGCGGTCCGATTCGGCGTCGAACTCGAAGTCCTCGGCGTAGAGGATGATGTCCACGTCCTTGGAGTGGGACAGTTCGCGGAGCTCCAGCGGGGTGAACTTCACCTGGGCCGGGCCGCGGCGGCCGAAGACGTGCACATCCGTGACCGGGGATGCTTTGAGTCCGGCGTAGACGTTGTCCGGGATTTCGGAGACCAGGAGGTCATCGGCGTGCTTGGAGAGCATCCGGGCGACGTCCAGGGCCACGTTGCCGTTGCCGATCACGGCGATTTCCTTGGCATCCAGGGGCCACTCGCGGGACACGTCGGGGTGGCCGTCGTACCAGGAGACGAAGTCGGCGCCGCCGTAGGAGCCCTCAAGTTCGATGCCCGGGATGTTCAGGTCCGCGTCCTTGATGGCGCCGGTGGCGAAGATGACGGCGTCGTAGTGCGTGCGAAGGTCCTCGATGGACAGGTCAGTGCCGTAGGCGACGTTGCCGAAGAAGCGGATGTCGCCGCGGTCCAGGACCTTGTGCAGGGCGTTGACGATGCCCTTGATGCGCGGGTGGTCCGGGGCCACGCCGTAGCGGATCAGGCCGTAGGGCGCCGGGTAGCGGTCGAAAAGGTCGATGCTCACCGTGAGCTCGCCGCTTTTGACGGCCTCGCTCTTGGTCAGGATGTCCGCGGCGTACACACCGGCGGGTCCGGAGCCGACGACGGCGATGCGCAGCGGGCGGGCGGCAGTTCCTACAGGGGTGTTCGTTGACACGGCTGTGTTCCTTTGTTCTGTCACGGGTCTTCGGGGCTACTTGGTCAGTACGCGGGGTACGTTCGGGGAGGTGGTGCTGTAGTCCGCGGTCTTGAAGTGCGACGGCGCGAACGGGCTGACGCGGACCACGTCACCGATCACGATCACGGCGGGGTTCGCGACGCCTGCGGCCTCCGCCTGGTCCGCAATGGTCCCGAGCGTTCCGATGGTCACCCGCTGGTCCGGCAGGTATCCATTCTCTACGATGCCAACAGGCGTCTCCGCTGGCAAACCGGCGCGTCCCAGCGAGGCCGCGGAATCGCGCAGCTGGCCCACGCCCATGAGCAGGATCACGGTGTGATCGGACCGGGCAGGGACTTCGGAAAGTTCCTCGTGGCCGGTGACCACACTGAATCCCTTGGCCAGCCCGCGGTGCGTGACCGGGATACCGGCTGCGGCCGGGACCGAGATGGCGGAGGTGACGCCGGAGACCACTTCAACCTCGACGCCGTGCTGCCGGCAGAATTCGGCTTCCTCGCCGCCGCGGCCCAGGACATACGGGTCGCCGCCCTTGAGCCGGACCACGCGGTGTCCCTGCAGGGCTTCGTCGACGAGGATGCGGTTGATCTCGGCCTGCGGCACGGGGTGGTGGCCGGGGGTCTTGCCGACCTCGATCACGCGGACGTCGGGGGCCAGTTCGGCCAGGAGTTCGCGGGGGCCGAGGCGGTCCGCGACCACGACGTCGGCCTGGCCCAGGAGCCGCCTGCCGCGGACCGTGATGAGCCCGCTGTCGCCGGGACCGCCGCCCACGAGCGCCACGGTGCCTGCAGTTGAATTGGCGCGGCGCCGGCGCAGCGGCAGGTCCCCGGTTTCCAGGGCGGTGGCGACGGCGTCGCGCAGGGCCATGGCGCGGCGCGGGTCTCCCCCGGCGTTCACGGCGATCTTGACGTCGTCCACCACGGCGACGGCGGGAGTCCAGGCGGCGGAGGCTTCGTGGTCGGAGGCGTTGACGCACCAGATTCGCTGCGCCTCGGCGTCGGCCGCAACCTGCGCGTCCACAGCCGGATCGCCGGTGGCGGTCTGCACGAACCAGGCGCCGTCGACGTCGGCGCTACGGTACTCGCGCGGCTCCCACGAGAGAAGGCCGGCGTCGGCAAGGTCGCTCAGGGCCCTGCTGGCCAAGGGAGCGACGATGGTGACGCGGGCGCCGGCGTCGAGCAGTCCCTTGGCACGGCGTGCGGCGACCGGGCCGCCGCCGACCACCAGCACGGGGCGGCCGAGGAGGCGCAGCGCCGTGGGGTAAATGTCCTGAATTGCCATGCATCGACGATAGGGCGGCGTCATATGGCGGAACAACGGTGCGGAAACACCCGTTCACGCAGGGTAACGCCACGTCACATAGTTGAGGCCGCGCCGGGGCGCCGGACCGGCCGTCCGGGGGCACTTTGACGGCGCCCGCCACGGCGTTTGGCCTAAACGACGTCGTGTCTGTGTCAATGCGCCCCCGCCCGGCAACCGATGGGGCGGACAGCGGGAGCGCATGCCGCGGGCTACTTCACCGCGATGAGGTCGACCAGTTTGATGTCAGGGTCCTTGGACAGCAGCGTGGGGCCGTGTTCGCCGAGGGCCGCAGGGATAGCCCCGTTGAGGTGCGCCTGCCGATCCTCCTCGGTGTCAAAGGTGTCGAAGATGCCGAAGGTGTAATCGTTGACCCGGAAGGCGTACCACGTCCGGGTTCCGGGCTCTTTGAGTACTATCTCGCGGCCCCCGTTGAGGAAATCCCAGACCTCTTGTTCTTTCCCCAGTTTGGCTTCGACCAGTGCCAGCACTCCATATTTTGGTGCCATGGCTGTCTCCTCAGAATCGGGCTGGTTCGGCCGTACACCGGCCTATAGCCGTGAGTGTAGGCCTGCCCGTGACGCCAGACAACAGCAACGCGGAGTCACCTGGCGCCCATAAACCCGGGGGTTATGGGCGCCAGGTGACCCCGCGTTGCTGCTGGACGGCAGGCGCCTACCTTGTGCTGCCGGCCAGGAGGCCACGACGGCGGAGCAGCCGCTTTTCGACCGGGCCGAACACCAGCAGTTCAATGAGGATGCCGACGGCGAGGATCAGCAGGATCGCGGACATCACGATGGTCATGTCGGACAGGTCCCGGCCCTGGTTCAGCATGGAGCCCAGGCCAAAGCCGATGCTGCCGCCCACGGCAATGATCTCCGCGGCCATCAGCGAACGCCAGGAAAAGGCCCAGCCCTGCTTGAGCCCGCTCAGGTAGCCCGGCAGGGCGGCGGGAAGGACGATCTGCAGCGCCAGCTGGAGCCGGGATGCGCCCAGGACCTTCCCGACGCTGCGGTACTGCGGCGGGATCTGGTCCACGCCGGAGATCAGCCCGTTGATGATCGAGGGGATGGCGCCCATGAACACCACGAAGTACACGGTGGCGTCGGTCAGGCCAAACCAGATGATGGCCGCGGGCACCCACGCCACGGAGGGCAGCACCTGAAGCCCCGAGATGAGCGGCCCGAACGCGCGCCGCAGCGGGGCGACCTGGGCAAGCAGGAGCCCGACCGGCGTCGCGATGGCCACGCTGATCAGGAAGCCGATGAGCCCGCGCTGCAGCGACGTCCACACCGCTTCCTGCAGCTTGCCCTCGGACCAGAGATGGCCGAACTGGCCCAGCACGTCGAGCGGTCCGGGGACAAGGTCGCGCCGCTTGATGCCGAGCGAGACGTAGAGCTGCCAAGCGACCAGCAGGACCGCGACGGCGGCGACCGGCAGCAGGATCCGGCTCCAATCGATTCGGGCCTTGCGCCCGGCGTCGGACTGGAGTGAATCCAGCCCGGATTCGAGTTCGCGGAGGTCGGCCGAGCCAGTGGAGGACCGGGTCAGGGCGGCGTGGACCTTGCGGGACCCGGGGTCTGAGCTCGGGATGAGGGACGTCTCGGCCGGCTCGGCGGCCTGCGCATAGTGGGACAGGAACTTATTTGGCATGGCGGCGGATCTCCTCGCGAAGCCGGGCGGTGATTTCGCCGGTGAGCTGGCCTGCCAGTCCGGCGTCGGTGCGGTGCTCCTCGCTGACGTGCCATTCCCGCACCACACGGCCGGGCCGTGAAGAGAGCAGCAGCACACGCTGGCCCAGCCGGACGGCTTCCCGGACGTTGTGGGTGACGAACACGATGGTGCGGCCGGTTTCCTTCCAGATCCGCTCCAGCTCGTCGTGCAGCAGGTCGCGGGTGATCGCGTCCAGCGCGGCGAACGGCTCGTCCATCAGGAGCAGCTGCCGGTCCTGGGCGAGTGAGCGGGCCAGGGAAACACGCTGGCGCATTCCGCCGGAAAGTTCGTGCGGGCGCTTGTCACCCGCCCCGCCCAGGTGGACCAGGTCCAGCAGCTCGCCCGCCTTGACCTTACGCTCGGCCTTCCCGGCGCCGCGCAGCTTCAGGGCCAGCTCGATGTTCTCCCGCGCTGTCAGCCACGGGAACAGCGCCGCGTCCTGGAACATAAAGGCGGCGCCGTCGCTGGGCACCTCGAGAGCGCCCGACGTCGGCGCCTCCAGTCCCGCCATGATGTTCAGCAGGGTGGACTTGCCGCAGCCGGACGCACCGAGCAGGGCGACGAACTCGCCCTGCCCGATGGTGGCGTTGACGTCGTCCAGCACCGGGGCGCCGTCGCCAAAGCGCTTGCCCAGGTTTTCCAGTACGACTGGCATGGTCACGTCCTAACTTCTCTTGGCGGGTACTGCTGGCGGGCTGGGCGGGAACTGGCTAGTCCTTGCCCAATCCCTGCGCGGAGATCTTCGTCCCGGCGGGGCCATCGTTCAGGACATCGTTCAGGGGCGTGAGGTCGAAGATGCCGTTGATGTCGGCCTGCTGCGTGGTGCCCGCGTCGACGCCGTCCTGCAACAGCTTCTGGTACGTTCCGGCGAGCGGGTCGACGGTGTAGACGATGTTCTTGAGCGAGCGGTCGATCACGTCGGCCGGCAGGGCGGCTCCGGCGGATTCCTTGAGGGCGGCGTTGAGGACCGTGGACTTCTCGGCGGCGGGGGCTGAGTTGAGCCAGTCCACGGATTCCACGTGTCCCTTCAACAGGGCCTTGACCGTGTCCGGGTGCTCGGCGGCGAACTTCTTGTTGACGATCAGGACGGTGGTGATGAATTCGCCCTTCTCCCACAGGTCCTTCTCGTCGACCAGGACCTTGGCTCCGGCCTGGAGCACCAGCCGGGAGGCCCACGGTTCCGGCAGCCATGCGCCGTCGAGCTTTCCGTTCTGGAACAGCTTCTGCGTCTGGGCGTTTTCCGTGGGGTTGATGGCGACGTCGCCGCTGCCGTCAGTGTTGGTCTTGTATCCCTGCTTGCCCAGCCAGGCGCGGAGTGCCACGTCCTGGGTGCCGCCGAGCTGCGGCGTCGCGAGCTTCTTGCCTTTGAGGTCCGCGGGGGTGTTGATTTCGGGCTTGACCACCAGCTGCGCTCCCCCGGAGGCGGCGCCGGCGATGATGCTGATCGATTCGCCCTTGCTCTTGACATAGGAGTTGATGGCCGGGTTGGGACCAATGTAGGTCGCGTCGATGGCGCCGGCGTTGAGGGCTTCGATCGCGGCGGGGCCGGCGTTGAAGACCTGGGTGCTGAGCTTGGTCTCGCCGAGGTTCTTGGCAACCAGTCCCTGGCTTACTCCGACGAGGGCCGGGGCGTGGGTGATGTTGCCGAAGTAGCCGAGCTTGAGTTCGGCAGCGGGGGTGTTGACGACGGCGGCGGGAGCCGCCGTTTCGTTCGCGCGGGACACCGTGGATGCGACGGCGGCGCTGGCTCCGATCAGCAGCACGAGGCCGACGGCCAGGCTGATCTCCAGGGTGCGCCTGCGTTTGGGCTTGGCAGATTCACCGGCGACGATCCGGGTGGTTCCGGCGGCCGGTTTTTCGGGATTCTGGCTGTCGGTGTTTCGGGGCGTAGATGACATTCGTGAAGTCCTGTTCTGGGAGAGACGGGGTGGCCGGGCGGGTGGTCAGCGCCGGCGACATCGCCCCCGGAGGCTCCGCGGGAAGCGGCCGGAGAGGCGTTCAGTGGTTGTCATGGATTCACCATAGGGAGTGTCACGAACCGGGTTCAACGGCCCGGAAACCGGGGGTCACGCGGGTTCATGCAGCGTCATATGCGGGCCCGCCAACTGGGCTCCTGTGCGAATCAGTCGCCTTTAACGTTGACGAGCTGCCGGAGCTTGTGCCGGATCTTGACCAGGTCGGCGGAGTCGCGCATCACCTGGTCAATGGGCTTGTAGGCCGCCGGAATTTCGTCGATGAAGGCTTCGCTGGGCCGGAACTCGATGCCCTTCATGGCGGCCTTTAGCTCGGCCAGCGTGAAGAGCTTCTTCGCGGCGTTCCTTGAGTGTTCCCGTCCGGCGCCGTGGGGCGAGGAATTCAGGGACGCGCGGTTCCCCAGGCCCACAACAACATAGGACGCGGTGCCCATGGAGCCGGGAATCAGTCCGGGGTCCCCCGTTTCGGCCCTGATCGCTCCCTTGCGTGAGACCCAGACGGACTTGCCGTAGTGGTGTTCCTTTGCGGTGAAGTTGTGGTGGCAGTTGATCCGTTCGGCCTCGCGGACGGAGCCGCCGGTCCAGGACTCAAACTGCCGGACCACCCGGTCCATCATTTCCTCGCGATTCAGCAGGGCGAAGTGCTGGGCCCAGTGGAGCTCCCTGATGTAGCGGTCGAATTCGGGAGTGCCTTCCTCGAGGTAGGCCAGGTCCGGATGCGGCAGGACGATGTGCCGGCTCCGGGCAACGCTGCGGGCCTCGGCGATGTGCCGCTGCGCGAGCTTGTTGCCCACACCGCGGGAACCGGAATGCAGGAACAGCCAGACGGCGTCCGCCTCGTCCGCGCACACCTCGATGAAGTGGTTTCCCGAGCCCAGGGATCCCAGCTGCAGCGTCCAGTTCGCGGCGTACTGGCCGGGGTCGAAGCGGGCATTGGCTGCCATCCGCCGCAGTTCGTCAATCCTGGGGGCGGCGGTGTCGCTGATCCTGTGGTTGTAGTGGCCGGCGGACAGCGGAATGGCGTGTTCGATTCCCTCCCGCAGCCGTTTGCGGTCCTTCGGCAAGTCTTTGACGGCATACTGCGTGCGGACGGCGATCATGCCGCAGCCGATGTCGACGCCCACGGCCGCGGGGATGACTGCGTGAAGGGTGGGGATGACGGATCCCACGGTGGCGCCGAGGCCCAGGTGGGCGTCCGGCATAAGCGCCAGATGCGGATAGATGATGGAAAGCCTGGCGGTGGTCAGGGCCTGCTCGCGGGTCTTGTCATCAAGGATCGACGCCCAGCTGATGAGCCTGCTGTTGATGACTTCCACTGCGCCTCCCAGAACGATGATCGTGTTCCGGGAGACCGGTGGCAAGGGTCACGAGCGGCGAATTCGCGGGAAACGCTCGAGGTCGCCGGAAGTTTCCGGCGACCTCGAGCGTTTCCGGCGACCTCGCGGAGAGTCTGGGCGGAGAGTCAGGGATCAGATCGAGTAGCGCTCGTCCTCGTGGTCTCCGGGGTGGTCCTTGACGAGGCCGGCGGCGAGGGTGTTGCCGTCCAGCGGGTCGATCACCAGGAACGCGCCGGTGCGGCGGTGGTGCAGGTAGTTCTCCAGCGGCAGCGGGGCCGCGAGCCGCAGCTGGGCGTGGCCGATGTCGTTGAGTTCCAGCGTGGAGGTGGGTTCCAGCTGGAAGTTGGCGAGGTCAAGCTTTCCGGTCACGTTCCGGACCAGGGCCTGGACCGTGCGGGTGCCGTGCTTGACCAGAACTTTGGCGCCTTCGCGGAGCGGCTTCGGCGACAGCCAGCACAGTGCGGCGTACAGGTCTGCCGAAGACTCCCGGATAGTGCCCGCCGCTGCGATCGTGTCCCCTCGTGCGACGTCGAATTCCTCGGCAAGGCGCAGGGCCACAGACTGCGGGGCCACGGCCTCGGTGAGCTCGCGGCCCGCGAAGTCGATCCCGGTGACGGTGGTGGTGCGGGGCGCCTGGCCCGGGGTCAGGACGCTGACTTGGTCCCCCACCTTCACGGAGCCTTCGGTGATCTGGCCCGCGTAGGCGCGGTAGTCCCGGTAGCCTTCGACGTCGAGCCCGCCGGCGACGGCATCGGGCGCCAGTGCGCCCTGCGGCCGGACCACAAGCTGCACCGGGAAGCGGAAGCTCTCCAGGTGGCTTTCGAGTTCGTCCGCGGCGGGCAGCGTCTCGAGGACTTCGAGCAGGGCCGGGCCGTCGTACCAGGGCGTGCGGTCCGAGCGGTCCACGACGTTGTCGCCGTCGAGCGCGGACACGGGGATGACCAGCAGATCGGCGATTCCATCCGCGCCGAGTCCGAGCTCGCGCCCGACTTTCTGTACGTCGGCCTCGATCCCGCGGAACATATCCTCGCTGAAGTCGACGAGGTCGATCTTGTTCACGGCGACAATCACGTGCGCCACGCGCAGCAGCTGCAGCACGGAAAGGTGCCGGCGGGTCTGCTCCAGGACACCCTTGCGGGCGTCGATGAGCACGACGACGGCGTCCGCGGTGGACGCGCCGGTCACCGTGTTCTTGGTGTACTGCACGTGCCCGGGGCAGTCCGCGAGGATAAAGCTGCGGCGGTCCGTGGCGAAGTAGCGGTAGGCGACGTCGATGGTGATGCCCTGCTCGCGCTCCGCGCGCAGGCCGTCGGTCAGCAGGGCGAGGTCGATCGCTTTTGTGCCGGTGGCCCCTTCGCCGCCGAAGCCGCGGTCCGACGAGGTGCGGGCGACGGCGTCGAGCTGGTCGGCGAGGATCGCCTTGGAGTCGTGCAGGAGCCGGCCCACCAGCGTGGACTTGCCGTCGTCGACGGAGCCTGCGGTGGCGAAGCGGAACAGGGACGCATGCGCCAGGGGTGCCTCGTCCAGCAGGACGGCCGCGCGGGAGGTGTCGATGTCGGTGCTCATTAGAAATAGCCGTCCTTCTTGCGGTCTTCCATGGCGGCCTCGGAGATGCGGTCATCGGCCCGGGTGGCGCCACGTTCGGTGATGGTGGAGGCAGCAACTTCAATCACGACGTCGCGCACGGTGGCGGCGGCCGATTCGACGGCGCCGGTGCAGGACATGTCGCCGACGGTCCGGTAGCGCACGGTCTTGGTGATGACCTGCTCGTCCTCGCGCGGCTGGGAGACCTCGCCCACCGCGCGCCACATGCCGTCGCGGGCAAAGACCTCACGGTCGTGTGCGTAGTAGAGGCCGGGCAGCTCGATGCCTTCGCGCTCGATGTAGCGCCAGACGTCGAGCTCGGTCCAGTTGCTGATCGGGAACGCCCGGACGTGCTGGCCCACGGTATGCCGGCCGTTGTAGAGGTTCCACAGCTCGGGCCGCTGGTTGCGCGGGTCCCACTGGCCGAATTCGTCGCGCAGGCTCAGGATGCGTTCTTTGGCCCGGGCCTTGTCCTCGTCCCGGCGGCCGCCGCCGAAGACGGCGTCGAACTTGTTGCGCTGGATCGCGTCCAGCAGCGGCACGGTCTGCAGCGGGTTGCGTGTGCCGTCGGCACGCTCGGCCAGCTCGCCGGAGTCAATGAACTCCTGCACGGAGCCGACGACGAGCTTAAGCCCCAGCCGCTCCACAGTCCGGTCGCGGAAGTCGATAACCTCCGGAAAGTTGTGCCCGGTATCCACATGCAGCACCGGGAACGGCACCTTCCCCGGCCAAAACGCCTTGGTGGCCAGATGCAGCATCACCACAGAATCCTTGCCGCCAGAAAACAGCAGCGCCGGCTTCTCAAACTCCGCAACCACCTCACGGATGATATGGATCGCTTCCGATTCCAAAGTATCCAAAGACGACAGGCGGGCCGCGCGCGGAGCCGCAGAACTCAGGCGAGCCGACCGCAGAGCCGGAGCAGCAGATGCCGCCCCGGGAGTGGCATCCAAGGCATCGGCCGAGGGACCCGACGCGAGCTTGCGAGCGTTGGGAAGGCCGCTGCCGCTGTCGGAGCCGCGCGCATCGTCCGAAGGACGGATGCCGCGCGGCGCAGGGGCGGGGGCGGCATCTGCTGTGGAGGCGTAGCCGGCCGTCGTCGTGCTCAAGTTGCTCATACGTGTAGTCCGCATTCTGTCTTGTCGGTTCCTGCCCAGCGTCCGGCGCGGGGGTCATCGCCGGGCGCTACCTTGCGGGTGCAGGGCTGGCAGCCAATGGACGGGTAGCCCTGTGAAAGCAGCGGGTTGACGGGAAGGAGGTTGTCGTCGGAGTACTGCACCAGCTGGTCGAAGTTCCAGGCCGCGACCGGGTTGACCTTGACCAGGCCGTTGGTTTCGTCCCAGGTGACCAGCGGGGTGTTGGTGCGGGTGGGGGCCTCGTCGCGGCGGACGCCGGTGAACCAGAGTTCGTAACCGGCCAGGGTGCGGCGCAGCGGGGCCACCTTGCGCAGCGCGCAGCACTGGGCGGGGTCGCGGGCGAAGAGGTCCTTGCCGAGGAGCCGGTCCTGCTGCTCCACGGTGTTCTCCGGGAGCACGTCGACGACGTTGACGTGCAGATTCGCGGCGACCTCGTCGCGGGTTGTGTGGGTTTCCGGGAAGTGGTAGCCGGTCTCCAGGAACAGGACGTCGACGCCGGGGAGCTGGTCCGCGACAAGCGCCGGAAGGACAGCGTCGGCCATGGAGCAGGCGACGGCTACGGCCGGGAGATCGAAGTTGCGCGCCACCCAGGCGATCACCTCGCGGGCCGGGGCGTCCCAGCCAAGCTCGGCGGCGCCGGCCTCGGCGAGGGCCTTCAGCTCGTCGTGGGTGCGGAGTGCGACAGGGCAGTTGGCAGGCGATGCCGCCCCCGGCGGCTGAACGTCGGTCACTGCAGTTCACCCTCTTCGGCGGCGAACGCCCACTCGGCGAAGCTTTGGCCTTCGGAGCGGTCGGCGACGAACTTCCGGACCACGCGTTCCACGTAGTCGGGCAGCTCCCCGGCCGTGACCTTCAGGCCGCGGACGGTCCGCCCCAGGCCTGCCTCCTCACGGCTGTCGGACGCGAGCCCGCCGCCGAGGTGGACCTGGAAACCCGGGGTGGGATCGCCGTTGGGCGTGGGAAGCATCATGCCCTTGAGGCCGATGTCCGCGGTCTGGATCCGGGCGCAGGAGTTGGGGCAGCCGTTGATGTGCAGCGAGAGCGCCTGCGGGAGCTGCTTGGTTTCGACGAGGTCGGCGAGGCGGCGTTCCAGCTCGGCGACGGCGGTGGCGGCCGTGACCTTGGTTTCGACGATGGCCAGCTTGCAGTATTCGATCCCGGTGCAGGCGATGGTGCCGCGGCGGAACACGGACGGCCGGGCGGAGAGGCCCAGGGCGTCGAGTTCGGCCACGAGCGGCTCCACGTCGTCCTTGGGCACGTCGAGGACCACCAGCTTCTGGTGCGGGGTGGTGCGCAGCCGCTGGGATCCGCGGGCCTCCAGCGTGTCCGCGAGCTTGACGAGCTGGCTCCCGGAGAGCCGTCCGGCGAGCGGCGTGGCGCCGATGAAGAACTTGCCGTCCTTCTGCTCGTGCACGCCGATGTGGTCACCCGGGGTGGAGGGCTTGGGTGCGGCCGGGCCGTCGTCGAGCTTGTAGCCGAGATATTCGTCCTCGAGGACCTGGCGGAACTTCACGGGACCCCAGTCGGCCAGCAGGAACTTCAGGCGGGCTTTGGTGCGCATGCGCCGGTAGCCGTAGTCGCGGAAGATGCTGGTGACGCCGAGCCACACGTCGGCGGCCTGGTCGGGGCGGACGAAGGCGCCGAGGCGCTTGCCCAGCATGGGGTTGGTGGAGAGCGCGCCGCCCACCCAGAGGTCGTAGCCGACGCCAAATTCGGGGTGGACCAGGCCCACCAGGGCGACGTCGTTGATCTCGTGGACCACGTCCTGGCTGGGGTGGCCGGTGATGGCGGTCTTGAATTTGCGCGGCAGGTTGGCCAGTTCAGGATCGCCGATGAACCGCTCGGCGAGCTCGTGGATCAGCGGCGTGGGGTCGATGATCTCGTCCTTGGCGATGCCGGCGACCGGGGAGCCGAGGATGACGCGGGGGACGTCGCCGCAGGCTTCAGTGGTGGACAGGTCCACCGACTCGAGCCGGCGCCAGATTTCCGGCACGTCCTCGACCCGGATCCAGTGCAGCTGGATGTTCTGGCGGTCGGTGAGGTCCGCCGAGTCGCGGGCGAAGTCGACGGAGATCTGGCCGATGACGCGCAGCTGCTCGGTGGTGAGGGCGCCGCCGTCGATCCGGACGCGCAGCATAAAGTACTTGTCCTCGAGCTCGTGCGGCTCGAGCGTGGCGGTCTTGCCGCCGTCGATCCCGGGTTTGCGCTGGGTGTAGAGGCCCCACCAGCGGAAGCGGCCGTGCAGGTCGGTGCCGTCGATCGAGTCGAAGCCATGCTTGGAGTAGACGGACTCGATACGCTCGCGGACGTTGAGGCCGTTGTCCTCCTGCTTCCAGGTTTCGTTGGCGTTCAGCGGGGCGGTGCCGTCCACTTTCCACTGCCCGTGCGGCTTTGCGGCGGGGCGGGAGGTGGGGCGCTTGGTGCGGCCTGGGGCAGCCTGGTCCGGGGACGCTCCGGCTAGAGCTGTATCAGTCATGGATCGACTGTAGGGGTGGCTGTAATGCCGTCACAAAGGGTCGGAAACGCGAGGTCACCTAGGGCAATAAATCGTCACGAAGCATCGGCGAGCCTTGAAG
Organism: Arthrobacter sp. 05N429; assembly: GCF_056397045.1. Lineage (NCBI taxonomy): Bacteria > Bacillati > Actinomycetota > Actinomycetes > Micrococcales > Micrococcaceae > Arthrobacter > Arthrobacter sp. 05N429. The sequence goes on along the minus strand of NZ_JBFTMQ010000001.1, from coordinate 178,707 downwards.
TGGCGGGGCTCCTGTGCATGGTCCGGGTCTTTCCCGGGCGTGGCGCCAGGCCCTTCCCGGCCGGACGACGGCGCCCGCCGCGCGGGGGTTCAGGCGCCCGCCGCGCGGGTGTTCAGGCGCCGGCCGCGAGGGCGGCGTCGTAGCGTTCCAGCGCGATTTCGGCGAGCACCGGGGACGGCAGCAGCGCGGCGGTGACGAGGTCCGCGCCAGCTTTGGCGAGCTGGTCGTGGAAGAAGCCGGGGGCCAGGAGGTAGGCGGCGATGACCACGCGGCCGCCCAGATCGACAGCGCCGGCGGACTCCCCCGCCCCGGCGCCCCCGGCGGCTTCCTCGCGGAGCATGGCCACGGCGTCGGGGACCGAAGGCTTAGCGGACGCGCCGTACGCTGCCACGATCCGGTTGGAACGCAGGGCGCGGAGCTGGCCCGCGAGTTCCTCGACGTTGTGCGCGGCGGTGGGGTCGGAGGAACCGGCAGCGGCGAGGATCACGGCGTCGTTGTCGGTCACGCCGGCTTCCCGGAGCCGCTGGTCCAGCAGCGCCGCGAGCCGCGGATCGGGCCCGAGCGGAGCGGCGGCGCGGGTGTCCGGCCGGCTCTTGACGGCACGGGCAATGTCCACCTTGACGTGGTAGCCGACGCTGAGCAGCAGCGGGACGACCACAGCGCTTTCCCCCGCGGGGAGGCCCTCCACGACGCCCGGCAGTTCAGGGTCCTGGACGTCGACGTAGGCCTCGCGGACGTCCAGCCCCGGCCGCAGCGCCGCGATCCCGGCGCGAAGGGCATTGACTTCGGCAGCGCCCTCGGTGCTGGAGGTACCGTGGGCGCAGGCGATCAGGATGGGGCTATTCATAGCCGTTAGCGTAACCTTGGAGCCGCCCCATCCGCCCCTTGAGATTCGACCGGGACGCTCCATGACTTTTTCCTTTAGCGCTGTCCTGATCTGGCTGGACCTGGCCGGCGTCTTCTTCTTCGCGGTGTCAGGGTCCCTGCTCGCGGCCCGGAAGCAGTTCGACATCATCGGCTCCCTGCTGCTGGCCTCGGTGGTCAGCCTGGGCGGCGGCGTCATCCGCGACATCATTATCAACGCGGGCCCGCCCACGGCCTTCACCAATCCGGCTTATCTGGCCCCGCCGCTGCTCGCCACGGTGCTGGTGTATTTCCTGTTCTCCAGCGTCCAGCGCTTCACCTCCCTGCTGGTCCTGTTCGACGCCGGCGGGCTGGCACTGTTCTGCATCACCGGGTCCCTCAAAGCGCTGGAGGCGGGGATGAACCCGATTGCGGCCGTACTCCTAGGGGTCACGACGGCGGTGGGCGGCGGCCTGCTCCGGGACATCACCGCCAATGAGGTGCCGCAGCTGTTCGACCCGAAGGATCTGTATGCGCTGCCAGCGTTTGCGGGGGCGGCCCTGACGGTGCTGCTTTCCGTCACCGGCACCTTCAACGCGGTCACCGCGGGTGCCGTGGCTGCCATCGTTTTCGCCTTCCGCGTGACTGCGTGGCGGCGCAAGTGGCACGTTCCGCTGGCGGTCCGTGGCTGGCACCGGCTCGGCCTGGCCACTGGGGATGGCGGGACCAAGGATTAGCTAGGATAAGAACCATGACTGACATGTTCCTCGAGAAGTTCCGCGCGCTTGTTCCGAAGTATCTCGAAGACGAATGGCAGGAAGAGGATGGCCTCCCGGCCGACGAGCTGGATGCGGCCCTCGCCGAGCACCAGTTCCAGGTCCCGCTGGCATTGCGGGAGTTCTACCTCGCGGTCGGCGGCTGCGAGGACATCATGGAGGCGTACCACTACTTCTGGGACCCTGAAGAGCTCGAAGTCGACGACGAAGGCTTCCTCATGTTCCTCGAGGACGAGGAAGAACAGTTCACCTGGGGCTTCCGGGTAGGCGACCTCAGCGTTCCGGACCCGATCGTGTACCGCCGCAACAACGCCCGCGCCCAGTGGAAGAGCGAGGAAGGAACCTTCTCCGAGTTCGTCTTCGACATGTTCGAGTGGGCGTTCAACGACGAGGACGAGGACTAGCGCAGGGTCCGCTCCTCCCCGTCCGCCGATTCTCCCCATGTTTGGTAGCCTTCACCGGGGTGTAGGGCCGAACCGCCGGAAATCTGCGCCGTCGGAAGTTCGTACTTGGGGAAATTCAGCGGATGACTCGGCCGCGCAGTACCTGCCACACCTCATCGATGACTTTCTGCGGGTTGTGGACCACATCTTGGTACCCATACCGGAGTACTGCGTACCCCGTAAGGGTGCTGGCGTTGTTTCGCCGCCTGTCCTTCTTCACCTGAGCGGGCTCCAGATGGGTGCTTCCGTCAATCTCCACGATCAGGAACCCCTCAAGCAGAAAGTCCACACGGCCAATCCCGGGCAGCTCCACTTGCGTCTGCGTGTAGATGCCCTGGTCCCTGAACAACAGCCTGGCAACGACTTCAATCGCCGAGTCCGCCGAACCATCGACCAGCTCAAGAAACGCGCGGGCGGCACCGTTCCGGTTTCCCGGCAGCCGCTGCCCCAAGTAGTCCAGCGTCGTACGCCCCTGCAACAGGGCGCTTTCCACCATCACCGCGGCTTCCATCGGGGGAAGGCACCGCAGAGCATGGAGCAGGGTGTCCGTCAGCCCGGCAACAGGACGGGGAAGCTCCGGCGGCACCAAGCTGCCGCGGTGGATTACGACGCCGGCTGCGGACCCGTGCCGACAAAGGAGATGAAGCCGCTCGGGTGCGTGGAGCCGCCACAGCCCTTGGTGCGGCGCCGCCGACGCGCAACACAGCAGTCCATTGGCCAACACCGCCGCAACCAGGTCAGGAGCTGCGTCCGCCAGTGTCACGATTCCATGGCGCAGCCGCACGATTTCCCCTGCTGACACGGCATTACGGATAGTCCGTTCAGAGAAGCCTGCCTGCAACAGCGTCCCCGTCCGGGCCACGGAACCGGCGTATTTCAGGTAACTGGTGAGGTCCATGCACCCAGCACAGTCCGGTACTCGACAGAGCGACAGGCGCCGCAACGCCTATGTGGACCAGTCCGCCGCCGGCACTCCCCAACTTTGGAGCGGCGGTACAGCGCGCCGCCCCGGTTTCAGGCTTGGCCCGGGTCAAAGGTGAGGAGACTCCGCCAACCACCCACGAAGACCCGTGACAATCAATTTACAGCCAGCCTAGACAGCGTGACATTTCTGTCATAAGCTCAGTCATGGGTTCACTAAATGCCTCCGGTGGATCTGATGCGAACGGAGAAATGGCCCCGGTTCCGCACAACGGATGCTCGAAACGTTGTGAGGAACCGGGGCCATTCCGTTTAAGACTGGCAGCCCCGCCAGCGTACAGCCGGACGCAAATATCAGCTGGCGCGGTCCACCACGGCCAGCGCGAAGTTGGTCAGCGAGTCCTTCACCACTCCCTCGGGCAGCGGTGCGAGGGCGGCAATCGCCTCATCGGCCCAAGCGCGGGCCACCACCCAGGATTCGGCCGTGACCGGGTGCTCCCGCAGGCCGGCGACCGCGGCCGCGAGGGCCTCATCGGAGCTGAGGTCACCGTCGATGAGCTTCAGGAGTTCGACGGCGGTCAGGTCCCCGTCGCGGGCGGCGTTGCGCAGCAGCAGCACGGGCAGCGTCGGCACACCCTCGCGCAGGTCGGTGCCCGGGGACTTGCCGGACTTGACCTTGACGCCGGTGACGTCGATGACGTCGTCGGCGAGCTGGAAGGCAACGCCCACCTTTTCGCCGTACTCGACCAGCATCGGCTCGTAGGCTTCATCGGCGCCGGAGAAGATCGCGCCGAGCTGTCCGGAGGCCGCCACCAGCGAGCCGGTCTTGTCGGCGATGACGGACAGGTAGTGTTCCACCGGATCCTCGTCCGGGCGCGGCCCCACGGTTTCGTGCAGCTGGCCCAGGCACAGCCGCTCGAACGTGCGTGCCTGGATGCCCAAGGCCCGGGAGCCGAGTTCGGAAACCAGGATGGAAGCCCGGGCAAAAATCAGGTCGCCGGTCAGCACAGCGACGGAGTTCCCCCAGACCTCGTGCGCCGTGGGGGCGCCGCGGCGGAACGGCGCGGAGTCCATCACGTCGTCGTGATAGAGCGTCGCCAGATGCGTCAGTTCAACGACGACGGCAGCCTGCACCACGGCGGGCAGCGAGGCGTCGCCCAGGTGGGCGCAGAGCAGGGTCAGGAGGGGGCGGATGCGCTTGCCGCCGGCTTCCACGAGGTGGCGCGAGGTAGCGTCCGCCAGCGGATCCGAGTTGGCAATCGCCTCGCGGAGCTTCTTCTCCACCCGGGCCAGGTTGGTGGTGATGGCGGGCCCGAGCTCGGGGTCCCCCGCGATCGCGGCGAAGCCGGCCGGCAGCTGCAATCCGGTGGCGATGGCGGTGGTGTTGAGGTCGGGCTCAGAGCTCGGCAGGCCGTGTCCGGCGTGCGTCCAGCTTTGGTCTGCAGAGTTGGTCACGGGTTAACCCTAACTTTTGTTGCGGAATCCGCGGAGTTGGCGCTGGAGTGCGAAGTGCCGTGCGTGCCGGGCGGGCCCTGGTTGGACGTCGCCGGGACCAGCGATTCCAGGACCCGGATGACGCGGTCCTCGAAGCCCTTGGCCGCGGGATCGGTCAGGTTGGCCAGCAGCCGCACCACGAACCGCATGAGCACGGGAATGGGCATGCCCGTCCGGAGAGCCAGTTTCATCACGGCCGGCTTCCCGATCAGGGCGGCGAAGGCGCGTCCCAGGGTGAAGTGCGACCCCCACTGGTCCCGCACGTAGTCCGCGTACCCCGCAAGCCGGGCATCGGCGTCGGAAACGCTCCACCCGCGGGACGCGGAAAGACCGGACGCGGAAAGAGATGCGGAACCGGACGACGCATCGATGATGAACTCGGCTGCAAAGCGGGCGGACTCCATGGCGTAGGAGATGCCCTCGCCGTTGAACGGAGAGACCATGCCGCCGGCATCGCCGAGCAGCAGCAGCCCGGGCGAGTAGTGTGGGGTGCGGTTGAAGCCCATGGGCAGTGCGGCGCCGCGGATCTCGCCCACCTGGTTCTCCGGGGTGAAGCCCCAGTCGGCGGGCATGCCGGCGGTCCATTCGCGCAGGACCTGCTTGTAATCCAGCTTGCCGAATTCCTTGGAGGAGTTCAGGATGCCGAGGCCCACGTTGGAAGTACCGTCGCCGACTCCGAAGACCCAGCCGTAGCCGGGCAGCAGCTTGCCGTCGCGGCCGGGGAGTTCCAGCCAGCCTTCCATCCAGTCGTCGTCGTGCCGCGGGCTGGTGAAGTAGGTGCGGACGGCGACGCCGAGCGGCCGGTCGTCGCGCTTCCGGATGCCGAGCGAGACCGCGGTACGGGTCGAGTTGCCGTCCGCGGCGAGGACGACGTCGGCGGGAAAGTCGCGGGTTTCGCCGGTCTTTCGCCCGGCGTCGTCGAGCAGCGCGGCCCGGACCCCGGTGACGCGGCCGTCGTCGGAGCGCAGCGCCTCGGTGACGCTGTGGCGTTCCAGCACGACGGCGCCCGCGGACCGGGCGTGCTCCGCCAGTTCCTCGTCGAAGCCGAGCCTGGTCCGGATCAGCCCGTATTGCGGGAAATCGGAGACCTCGGGCCAGGGAAGTTCGATGCTGCGGCCGCCGGCCAGCAGGCGCAGGCCCTTGTTGCGGCGCCAGCCCTCGGCTTCGGGGTGCCGCAGGCCGAGCTTCTGGATCTCGCGGACGGCGCGGGGGGTGAGTCCGTCGCCGCAGACCTTTTCACGGGGAAAGCTGGTCTTTTCCAGCACCGTGACGTCGATGCCTGCCTGGGCCAGGTAGTAGGCGGCAGTGGACCCGGCCGGACCGGCTCCGACGATCAGTACTTTCACGGCAGCGACGAACTAACGCGCGGGCCGGGTGTTGCGGCGCAGCTTCGCCACCGGTCCGGTGTGGGCGGCCAGGGCTGCGGCGCCTGCGGCGGGGCCGGGCTCCGTTCCGGGCTTCACGGCACGGTGCACGGCGACGATGCCGCCGCTGAGGTTGCGGTAAGTGACGCTCTCCCAGCCGGCCTCCTGCAGCCAGGCCGCGAGGTGGTCCTGATCCGGCCAGGCACGGATGGATTCGGCGAGGTAGACGTAGGCATCCGGGTTTGAGGAGACCTTGACGGCGATCGCGGGCAGCGCGCGCATGAGGTATTCGGTGTACATGGTGCGCCACAGCGGCACCACGGGCTGGGAGAACTCGGCGATGACCAGCTTGCCGCCGGGCTTGGTGACCCGCAGCATCTCGGCGAGGGCTTTCTTCGGCTCGTTGACGTTGCGCAGGCCAAAGGAGATGGTGCTGGCATCGAAGGTGTTGTCCGCGAACGGCAGACGGGTGGCGTCACCGGCGATGAAATCGATGTCGGGGCGGCGGCGCTTGCCGACCTTGAGCATGCCGAGCGAGAAGTCGCAGGCGATCACGTCGATGCCGGCGTCGGCATACGGTTCGCTGGAGGTGCCCGTGCCGGCCGCGAGGTCGAGCACCCGCTGGCCCGCCTTCACATCCATGGCTTCGACCACAACCTTGCGCCAACGCCGCGTCTGCCCCATCGACAGGACATCGTTGACGACGTCGTATTTGGGGGCGACGTCGTCAAACATCGTGGCTACTTCGTCCGGACGCTTATCCAAGGATGCTCGGTTCACCCTGCCATTGTCTCAAATGTTCGGCACACCCACGAACCACGCCCTGAGCAGGGCCTTAGGCGGGTCGGGAGTAGGGTTAGTCTCACTATGACCAGCGCGCTTCGTACCAGAATTATCAGGACACTGACAGTCCCCCTCGATGCAGAATCATTCCCCGGGGGGCTGCCGTCGTTTCTGGTCCGCGACGACCTTCTCTGCTGGACCCGCCGCGAAGCGGGCCTGGTCGGCTTCGGCGAGGTGGCCCGCTTCACCGCCACAGGACCCGAGCGCTTCCTCGAGGCGGACATCTGGTGGCGCCACCTGGTCCTTGAAGCCGAGATCGAGAACGCCGTGGAATGGCCCGGCACCGGCCCGGTCGCCTTCGGATCCTTCGCCTTCTCGAAAGCCTCCAAGCATGAGTCGCGGCTGATCGTCCCCGAAATCGTCGTGGGGCTCCGTGGCGGCCAGGCCTGGCTCACCCAGCTGACGTTCGACGACGTCGAACTCACCGCAGCGGGCGCCCGCGCCGCACTGGACCGCTGGCTTGGCAGCGGCGGTGCCGGTGCCCGCGCTGGTGCGGGCGGCACCGTAGCGGACGGCCCGACGTCGGAAGCCGGCGCAGGTGCCGGTGCCGCGCAGGCAGGCCGCGCCGTCGTCCGCCCCCTGCCGCTGGCTGCCGGGGCAACGCTGCACACCGGGTCGCTGAGCGAGCAAGACTGGATGGCCGCCGTCGCCGCCGGCGTCGAAGAGATCCGGGCCGGCGCCCTCGAGAAGCTGGTGCTGGCGCGGGACATCGTGGCCACCCTCCCCACCGGCGTCAATGCCGCACAGGTGCTGCGCGAACTGTCCGCCCGGTACCGCGAATGCTGGACCTACGGCGTCGATGGGCTGGTGGGCGCCACTCCGGAGATGCTGATCCAGGTGGAGGGGCGCACCGCCCAGGCCCGCGTCCTGGCCGGCACACTGGACCGCCGCGACGCCGACGGCATGGCGGGCTCGCCGCTGGAGTTCGCCGAACGGGTGCTGGCGGGGTCCGAGAAGCAGCGGCACGAGCACGACATCGCCATCCAGTCGCTGACCACCCAGCTGGCGCCGTTCTCGGAGGCGATGAACGCGCACAGCGAACCCTTCATCCTGGAGCTCCCCAACGTCTGGCACCTCGCCTCGGACGTGAAGGCCGAGCTGACCGAGGTCGAGGGCCATGTGCCCACGTGCCTCGCCCTCATCAACGCCCTGCATCCCACGGCGGCGGTCTGCGGCACACCGACCACCGTGGCGGGCGCCCTGATCCGCAAGCTGGAGCACCTGGACCGCGGGCCTTACGCCGGGCCGGTCGGCTGGCTGGACGCCGCCGGCAACGGGGAATGGGGCATCGCGCTGCGCGGCGCCGTCATCGAATCCCCGGAGACGGTGCGGCTGTACGCCGGCTGCGGCGTCGTCGAGGGCTCCGTACCCGAAGCCGAGCTCGCCGAGACCTGGGCGAAGTTCCGGCCGATGCTGGAGTCCCTCGGCATCAACAGCTAGAGTCCGGGATAAGAGACACTGCGGACCAGCGGGACCTTGCGCTAGTCTCGACAATAGTTATCCAATGGTGAAACAAAGTTTCCTGTGATGCACATCTCGTTTTCGGCGATACACTATAAGCCGATTAAGTCACGCCTGCTCCTGCAATAACCTGCAACAAAAGGGAAGAAACCATGCAGCTCAAGTCCCTCGCCACGGCAAAGTTGTCCGCCAAGGCAGCCGCAATCCTCGCCGTCGGCGCTCTCACGCTCACGGCCTGTGGCGGCAGTTCCACCCCCGCAGCCTCCTCTGAGGGCGGTGTGCAGCTCATCAACCCCGGCAAGCTGACCGTTTGCTCGGACGTGCCCTACGAGCCCTTCGAATTCCAGAAGGACGGCAAGATCGTCGGCTTCGACATGGATATCGCAGCGGAGGTGGCCAAGGACCTTAAGGCCGAACTCAGCGTTGTGGACAGCTCCTTCGAGGCCATCGAGACCGGTACCGCCCTGACCCAGTGCGACGTCTCGATCTCCTCGGTTTCCATCACGGACACCCGCAAGTCGGTCATGGACTTCTCCAGCCCGTACATGGACGATGACCTGACCCTGGTGGCCAGCGAGGCTTCCGGGATCACGGACCTTGAAAGCGCCAAGGGCAAGAAGGTGGGCGTCCAGCAGGCGACCACCGGCGCCAAGTTCGCCGCAGAGAAGGGCCTCGACGCCCAGCAGTTCGAGGACACGGGCCTCCTGGTCCAGGCGCTGCAGGCCGGCACCATCGACGCCGCCCTGGGCAACCAGTCCGTCCTCGCCTACGCCGTCAAGGACGATACCAAGTTCAAGCGCGTGGAGAACTTCACCACTGGCGAACAGCTCGGCATCTCCATCAAGAAGGGCAACACCGCCATGGCCACCCAGGTCAACAGCACGCTCAAGCGCCTGGTGGACGACGGCACCCTGAAGAAGTTTGAGACCACCTGGTTCGGCGAAGCCGCCAAGTAACACCCCGGCCTGAGACCGACGCAGTTGGGGCCCCGTACCGCTGGACGACAGTCCGTACGGGGCCTCAACTGCGCAAAACGAATGTGAGAGCACCATGGCAATGACCGCACGTCAACGAGCCAGAGTCAGCCTGTACGTCCAGGCCGGAATCTTTGTGGTGGCCGTGATCGCCCTGATCCTGGCCACGGACTGGGAGACCATCAGCAACAGCGTCTTCAACTTCGCCAAGATTGGCCCGATGTTCCCGGACATCATCCTGGTGGGCCTCAAGAACACCCTGATCTACACGGCCCTTGGCTTCATCGTGGGCCTGTCCGGCGGCCTGCTGCTGGCCCTCATGAAGCTCTCCTCCTTCCCGCTTTACCGCTGGATGGCCACCGGCTACATCGAGTTCTTCCGCGGCATCCCGGCCCTGCTGGTCTTCATCGCGTTCGGCTACGGCGTGCCGCTGGCCTTCGGTGTTTCCTGGAACGTGGCCGTGGTGGTCATGGTCTCGCTCGGCATGGTGGCCGCGGCCTACATTGCCGAAACCCTCCGCGCCGGCCTGCAGGCCGTGCCGAAGGGCCAGATGGAGGCCGCACGGTCGCTCGGAATGCCGCAGTGGCGGGCGATGGTCTCCATCGTCATCCCGCAGGCGTTCCGGATCGTCCTGCCGCCGCTGACCAACGAGGTCATCCTGCTGACCAAGGACTCCTCGCTCATCTACGTGCTGGGCCTCACCGCCTCGCAGTACGAGCTCACGAAGTTCGGCCGCGACGGCATCTCCAGCCTCGGCGCAGGCCTGACCCCGCTCCTGGTCGCCGGCGCCTTCTACCTGGTGATCACCATCCCGCTGAGCCTCTTGGCCCGGAAGTTCGAAAGCCGCTCCGCGCGGACGAAGCGATAGGCAGGACAGTCATGAACGACGTCGTACACAACGCGAATGACCGCAGCGGGGCCGTCAAGGCCGCCGGCGTGTCCATCACGGACCTCCGCAAGTCCTATGGATCCAACGAAGTGCTCAAGGGCATCAGCCTCGAGGTGAAGCCCGGCGAGGTTGTCTGCCTGATCGGCCCGTCCGGTTCCGGCAAGTCCACCCTGCTCCGCTGCGTCAACCTGCTGGAGCAGCCGAACGAGGGCAGCGTCCACGTCGGCGGCTTCGAGGCAACCGATCTGGATGTGGACATCGACAAGATGCGCCGCAAGGTGGGCATGGTCTTCCAGCAGTTCAACCTCTTCCCGCACCTGAGCGCGCTGAAGAACTGCACCATCGCCCAGACCAAGGTGCTCAAGCGCAGCCAGGAGGACGCCGCGGCCGTGGCCATGAAGAACCTGGAGCGTGTGGGCCTCGGGCACCTCGCCGACCGTTTCCCTGACCAGCTCTCCGGCGGCCAGCAGCAGCGTGTGGCCATTGCCCGCGCACTGAGCATGGACCCCGAACTGATGCTGTTCGATGAGCCCACCTCGGCCCTGGACCCGGAGACCGTAGGCGATGTCCTGGCCGTCATGCGCAACCTGGCCAAGGAAGGCATGACCATGCTTGTGGTGACCCACGAGATGGGCTTCGCCCGCGAAGTGGCCGACCGCGTGGTGTTCATGGACGGCGGCGTTGTCGTGGAGGAAGGCGTGGCCGAGCAGGTCATCAGCGCCCCCACCCATGCCCGCACCAAGGAATTCCTCCGCCGTGTCCTCGACCCGACGCACATCGACATCGCGGAGTAATCCCTTTCCGCGCCGATTTCGGACAGCCGCTACGTGGATCCACGTGGCGGCTGTCCTTTTTCGTAGCGGATTCCCGATCCCTACTGCGCGGCGAGGACTCCGGCCACCGCCGCGCCCACGGCGGCCCTGATGCGCATGTGCAGTTCCCGCAGCCCGCGCCGGTCCGTCCGCACCTCGATGATGCTGCGGCCCTCCCACGGTTCCGCCAGCGCCCCGGCGAGCTCCGCCGTCGTGCTGACCGGGCGGTGCGCCACACCGTAGGCCGCCGCGAGGGCCGCAAGGTTCACGCTGTGCGGGGTGCCGAAGAGGCGTTCGACGGCGGTTCCGTAGCGGCCCGCGGCCTCGACAGCACCGTGCTCCAGCAGCCCGAAGATGGCCCCGCCGGCGTCGTTGAGGACCACCATCCGCAGGTTGGGCTCCTCTTCCCCTGCGCCGAGCAGCAGCCCGCCGGCGTCGTGCAGGAAGGTGACATCGCCCAGCAGCACGGTGGTTTCCTGCCGGCCGCCCAAGGCAATGCCTGTGGCCGTGGCCAGCGTCCCGTCGATGCCGGAGAGGCCCCGGTTGGCGAACACGACGGCGCCCGGCTCCGCGGCGGGCGCGCCGGCGAGGTCCACGTCGCGGATGCCGTTGGAGGAGCCGAGCACGAGCTGTCCGCGCGTTTGTTCCCAGACCAGGGCGCCGACGGCGGGCCCCGTGGCCGCCTCGGATCCGGCCAACGCCACGTCGACGGCGTGCTGCGCGGCGGCGCCCGCCAGGAGCCAGGCATCGAGCCACACCGTGGAGCCGCGGCCGGCGAAGTCGGCCAGGTCCGCCAGGTTGTCGAGCGGGAGCTCGGTGCGGCGGCCCGGCTCGTACCAGGCCACGGGCACTGGCTGGTAGAGGGCTGAGGGGACGTCGGCGCGGGCCAGCAGGGCGCTCACGGGCCGTGAGAGGGTGGGCCGGCCGAAGAGCACCACGCGCTCGATCGGCTGCGCGGAGTCGGGGCCGAACGCATCCAGGACAATCCGGTACGGTCCCACCGCATTCGGCCCGAACCGCGCGTTGGAGGACGGCTCGGCAAGCAGGGGCAGGCCGTGAGCCCGGGCGAAGGCTTCGGCGACCGGACCGGCGTCGTGCCCTGCCAGGACCACGGTGCGCCGTTCCGGCAGGCCGGACGAGGCGGGCGGGAAATCGAGGGCCAGCGGACCCCGGGGCGCGCGGTACACCCGGCGGCCGGACTCGGGCGGCAGCCGGTCGGCGGGCGCGGGAACGAGCGGGTCGCGGAAGGCCAGGTTGAGCTGCACCGGCCCGGGCGGGGTGTCCTCGAAGGCGCCGGTGGCGGCGCTCAGTGCGGTCTCGACCGCGCGCCGCGGGTCGCTGCCGGCGGGCACATCGGCCGCGAAGCGGACATGCTCACCGAAGAGATCCAGCTGCACCGTGGTCTGGTTGGCGCCCGTCCCGCGGAGTTCGACGGGACGGTCGGCCGAGATCACGACGAGCGGGACAGCGGCGTGGTTGGCCTCCATCACGGCCGGCAGGAGATTGCCGACGGCGGTCCCGGAGGTGGTGAGCACGGCCGCGGGCGCCCCCGTGGCCAGCGCCAGGCCCAGGGCCGTGAAGCCGGCGTCCCGCTCGTCGATCCGCACCAGCAGCTCGACCCGGCCTGCCGCGTCGGCCTCGGCCAGGGCGTAGGCCATCGGCGCCGAACGCGAACCGGGCGCCACCACCACGTAGCGCACCCCCTCGAGCAGCAGGGCGGCGACCGCGATCCGCGCGGCATCCAGCGCGCTCAGCTCCCCCGTGCCCGGGGCATCCCCGCCTTCGCCGCGCCCCGGGCTCACATGTTCTCCGGGGTCTCGATGCCGAGCAGGTCCAGGCCCTCGGACAGACGGCGCAGGACCAGGGCGCAGAGGGCCAGCCGCGACTCCCGGACCGAATCCTCGGATTTCAGCACGGGGCACTGGTCGTAGAAGGACGTGAAGAGCTGGGCGAGTTCGAACAGGTACGTGCTCAGCCGGTGCGGCTCCAGCGCCTCGCGGACCTTGTGCAGTGTGGCGCCGTACTCGAGGAGGTGCAGGGCCAGTGCGCGTTCGGCCGGTTCGACGACGGCGATCACCGTCGCCGGCGTGCCGCCGTCGCTGTCGGTCCCGGCAGTTTCGGTCCCCGCGCCTTCGGTCCCGGCGGTATGCTCCTCCAGCACGCCGGCCTTGCGGAGGATCGAACGGATCCTCGCGGCGGCGTACTGCACGTAGGGTCCGGTGTTGCCGCTCAGGGCCAGCATCCGGTCGAAGTCGAAGACGTATTCGGTGTCGTGCCCCACGGAGAGGTCGGCGTATTTCACGGCACCGATGCCCACCTGCCGGGCGGTCGCAGCGCGTTCTTCCTCGGTGAGTTCGGGCCGGTTGGCGTCGATGACGGCGCGGGCGCGGTCCACGGCTTCCTCCAGCAGGGCCATCAGTTTGACCGGGGCTCCGGAGCGTGACTTCAGGATCTTCCCGTCCTCACCCAGCACGTTGCCGATCTGCACGTGCACGGCCTCCACCGTGTCCGGCAGCCAGCCGGCGTCGCGGGCTGTGGCCATGACCATGCGCAGGTGCACATTCTGCGGGGCGCCCACCACATACAGGACGCGGTTGGCCTCGAGCTCGCGGACCCGGTACCGGATGGTGGCGAGGTCCGTGGTTCCGTAACCGTAGCCGCCGTCGGACTTGCGGATGATGAGTGGCATCGGCTGGCCGTCGCGGCCGGTGAAGCCGGCCGGGAAAGTGCACAGGGCGCCGTCGCTGATCCGGGCGATGCCGCGGTCCTCGAGTTCCTGGCACAGCTGTGCCAGATGGGCATCGTAGGAGCTTTCGCCGGCGATGTGGTCGTCGGTGAGGCTGATGCCCAGCATCGAATAGATGGCGTTGAAGTAGCGTTTGGACTGGGCCACGAGCCGCTGCCAGACGGCGAAGGTTTCCGCGTCGCCGCCCTGCAGCGCCACCACCCGGAGCCGCGCGCGTGTGGCGAACCCGTCCTCATCGGTGGCGGAGGCGTCGAACTTAGCACGGGCCGCCTGGTAGAACGCACTGGGGTCATCGACCAGCAGTGCCGCTTCCGGGGAGTCCTCGCCGATCTCCAGCCAGTGCTCGATCAGCATGCCGAACGGGGTGCCCCAGTCGCCGATGTGGTTCTGCCGGATGACGGTGTCCCCCAACGCCTCGAAAACCTTCACAAGGCTGTCACCCACTACCGTGGTGCGCAGGTGGCCGACGTGCATTTCCTTCGCGACGTTCGGGGAGGAATAGTCGACGACGACGCGCTGGGCGTCCGCCGCGGCCGGGGCGCCGGGAGACTCGGCGTTGAGCAGCTCTTCGATCCAGGTCCCGTCGAAGGTCAGGTTGATGAAGCCGGGTCCGGAGATTTCGACGGCGGTGCAGATCCCGTCCAGGTCGAGGGCATCGACAATCTTGGCGGCGGCGTCCCGCGGCGGCAGGCCCACCTTCTTGGCCAGCGCCATGGCGGCGTTGATCTGGATGTCCGCGAACTGCGACGGCCGGACCACGGGATCCGTCCCGCGGTACTCTTCGCCGAACGCGCTGGCAATTGCTGCCTGGACTCTGGGGACAACCATCTCGGCCGGATTATTCACACTGTTCAAATTATCAGTTCCGCCCCGCCCCGACGCTCCCTCACTTCCGGCGGACAAAAACCGGAACGCCCCCGCAGATCTGGCCGCCACAAAAGGAACGCTCCCCCACTTCCCGTCCGTCGAGCAGGAGGAAGTGAGGGAGCGTCAACCAACAACCCGCCGAAAGTGAGGGAGCGCCGGCCCCGATCCCGCCAGGCGTGCGGGAGTGTCGGGAAGCTAGGCGTCCTTGCGGAAGACCTGGACGACGGCGGGGCGCGGGGCGCGTGCCTGGCCCCGCGCCGGCGTCGTCCCGGCCGGAACGTAGTCCGGGAAGTAGGACAGCGGGGCCTCGAAGGTGCCGTCCTCGCCCGGGTGCTGCACGGAGACGAACACCGTGCGTTCCTGGTCGTGGATGATCGGCCCGCAGGTCTCGCCGTCGCGGGGGACGGCGAGGAACTGCTCCACGCGTCCCCGCTCGGCGCCGTCGAGGGTGACCTTGAACAGCCCGTCGGCCTTGCCGATGCCGGAGGGGGCGCCGTCAGTGGAGATCCAGAGGTTTCCCACCGAGTCGAACGCGAGGTTGTCCGGGCAGGAGATGGGCGAGACCTGGTCCGCCGGGAAGCCGGAGAAGTAGGTCACGTCTCCGGAAGCGGGATCGCCGCAGACCATCAGCAGGTTCCAGGTGAACTTCGTGGAGGTCTGGTCGCCGGTCTCGGTGATTTCCACGACGTGGCCGTCGCGGTTTTCGTTGCGGGGGTTGATTTCGGTGGCGCCTTCCTTGCCGGCCTTGCCGCGGTCCGAGTTGTTGGTGCAGGCGACGTAGACCTTCCCGGTGTGCAGGCTGGGCTCGACGTCCTCGCAGCGGTCCATCTTCGTGGGGCCCAGCTTGTTGCCCAGCGCATCGACCTTGCCCGCCTTGTCGGCAGCCACGCGGGTGTACACGAGCACTTCTTCGACGGACATCCCGGTCACCTTGGATTCCCCGCCGACCACGAGCGGCAGCCACTCGCCCGTGCCGTCGAAGCCGCCGTCGGCCGGCACTGCACCCGTCCCGGTGATCTCGGCAACCGGGGAGTTGCCCGTGAACCTGGCAACGTAAAGGTCGCCGGCGGAGAGCAGCGTCATGTTGTGCTTGCGGTCGCCCTCGCGGTACTTGCCGGCGGAGACGAACTTGTAGAGGTAGTCGAACCGCTCGTCGTCGCCGGAATAGGCCACCACGTGGCCGGATTCGGCCACGATCACGTTGGCGCCCTCGTGCTTGAAACGGCCCAGGGAGGAGTGCTTCTTCGGCGTCGACGTCGGATCGAACGGGTCGACCTCCACGATCCAGCCGAAGCGGTTGGCTTCGTTGGCGAAGCCGGGGTTGCGGGTGTCGAAGCGCGGGTCGTCGAGTTCCCACTGGCGGGCCGTGGGCTTGTTGGTGAGCCCGTAGCGCTTGTCTTCGGCGGACGTGCCGGGCGAGACGAAGTACCCGTTGAAGTTCTCCTCGCCGGAGAGGATGGTGCCCCAGGGGGTGGTGCCGCCGGCGCAGTTTCCCAGGGTCCCGAGAATGGTGCGGCCGGTCGGATCGGCCGCGGTGCGGACCAGCGGCGAGCCCGCCACCGGGCCGGTGAGCTCGTAGGCCGTGGTGTTCAGATAGCGCCGGTTGAGCTTTGCGCCCTTGACGTAGCTCCAGGGCTTGTTCTTGTTTTTGCGCTCCAGCTCAACGACGGAGAGCCCGTGGGCCGCGGCGCCGATCGCCCGGACGTCAGCGGCGGCCAGCGATGCCGGGAACATGATGGTCTCGTTCGTGTATTCGTGGTTGGCGAACAGCACGGCACGGCGGCCCTTGCTGCCGGGGAGTTCGAGGATGTCCGTGTAGTCGTTGTTGTAGCCGAACTGCCGCGCCTGGGCTGCCGCGCTCTGGTTGTTGAGGTCGAAGTCCGGGGCATCGTCAAAGATCGGATCACCCCAGCGGATCAATGGCTGCCAGGCGAAGCCTTCCGGAACCGTGAAAGCGTCGACGGCGGCGTCCACGGGCGCAATGGCGTCGAACCGGAGCTTGGACGGGCCATAGCCGTTCTTGGCTGCCGCGGAAAGGCCCGTTCCGCCGTCGGCCACCGCCGTCCCGGGCGAGGTGAGGACTCCCCTGAACGCAACGGCGAGCGCGCCGGCGGCACCGAAGCCCAGGGCCGTCCGGCGGGACATCGTGGCCGAGGCGATGTCGCGGAAGTAGCTGTTCGAGCTGGTGTTGCAGACCTCGCCCGAGCAGGCGTTGTCGCACTTCAGCGCGCAGGTGACGGGGCTGCGTTTGCCTTTGGTGTGGCCGAGCATGGGCAGCAGGGAAAATTTGCGTCCGGAGGAGACAGACATGGAGAGACCTTCCACGGGGTGGTTGCGGGCCTCCCCACCGTTCCAGCCCCGGAATACGCGGAGGGGTCCCCCGAGTGAAGTCGCGGTGAACTCCCCGTCAGCTCCGCGTTTGTTCCGGCGCGCTGGCGGCGGCAAGCAGCCGCTGGCCGATTCCTTCAAGGAAGCCGGCGACGTCGGAAATGCTGCCTTCGGGCGCCCCCTGGAGGACGGCCGCGGCAGCTTCGGCGAAGTGCTCCGTGGCCCACTGCATCGCATGGGTCCCTGCCGGACTCAGGTGCAAGAGCACGCTGCGCCGGTCGGTGGGGTTGGGCTTGCGGATCATAAAGCCCTTGGACTCGAGGCGGTCCACCATGGCGGTGACGGATCCGGTGGTGATGTTAAGCAGATTGCCGAGGGCCTTCGGCGTCATACCGTCCACTTCCCCCACAAAAGCCATCGCATTGATGTCGATCGTGCCGATGCCCAGTTTCTCGGCCAGCCGGATCCTGAGGGCGTACGTCCCCACGTCGACGCGTCGCAGGCCCTGGGTGATGCGCAGCAGTGCGCCCTTTTCCCCCGTTGACGCCCCCGCCTGGTCAGCCATGTCCAGCTCCTTGTTCCTTGCCCAGCCCACTGCGGGCAATCCATCATAGGCGCCACGCCGCCAGCCGCGCTATGAATCAGATTTCAATCCATTTCGGATCTACTTCATTCTCAAGCTAAATACTTGAAAATCCCTAAAAACAGGGGTTCAGACGCAGACAAACTAGAATGAAAATCCTTTAGCTTGATTATCAAGTCAATTGAGTATAGTTTCAATCCTGCAGACTCCGCTCAGGGAGGCTGTGCTAGGTCTCATTCGGGGCGGGGGCCCCACTTCATCACCAGGAGCACCTCATGGCACAATTTTCAGCGCGCACGGCCACTTGGGCCAAATGGGCAGTCGTTCCCGCAGCACTCCTGGTGAGCGGTGTCGCCGTTTC
The DNA here is from genome assembly GCF_056397045.1 of Arthrobacter sp. 05N429. Lineage (NCBI taxonomy): Bacteria > Bacillati > Actinomycetota > Actinomycetes > Micrococcales > Micrococcaceae > Arthrobacter > Arthrobacter sp. 05N429. Next base: position 161,002 of record NZ_JBFTMQ010000001.1, on the reverse strand, counting down.
CCAGGCCTCCTACTCCGCGTTCAGCGCCACCACCCAGAGCTCCGCCAACAACTGGGCCGCAGGTACAGTCAAGCTCGACAGCGGCGCAAACAAAGCCGCCAGCGGCGCAAGCGCCGGGACTGCAATGTTCACCGCGGCGAACCTGAAGCCCGGATCCACCGGTGCCAAGTGCATCACCGTCACCTCCAGCGGTTCGCTGGCATCCACTGTGAAGCTCTACGCAACCGATGCGAAGACCACCAAACAGCTCAGTTCCAGCATCGATCTGGTCATCACCGAGGGCACGGGCGGCGACAGCTCCTGCACGGGGTTCACGCCCGCAGGAGTGATCTTCACTGACACCCTCGCCAAGCTGGGCTCGAAGAAGTCCTTCGCCGCCGGCGTCGGAGCCTGGACCCCGAGTGGCACTGGCCCGGAGACTCGCACCTACAAAATTGTCTACACGCTGAACAACGCGGCACCGAACAGCACTCAGGATGGCACCGCGTCCATGGGCTTCACCTGGGAAGCACAGAACAGCTAAGCCGATGCCCGGACCGAGCCGACAGCCCGCGACGTCCGGGCACCATGCTGCCCGCGCGTCCCGTGGCAACTTCGGCGGGACCCCGGGCAGCACCAGCAACAGCAACAGCACCTCCGGGGAGCTTCACGACGGCGGCGCGCAGATCGCCAGCATTGGCCTCGTGCGGCTCGGAGTGTCCCTGGCGGCCCGGGCCGTCCTGTTCGCCGTTCTCGGAATGCTGGCGTGGGCCATGCTCCCCTTCGCCTTGGGATGGTCGCCCACAACGGTAATGACCGGATCCATGGAACCACGCATCTCTGCCGGCGACGTAGTGATCAGCCGGCCGGTCCCCACCGGAACGGCCGCCCTGGGCCACGTCCTGCTGGTTGATGACCCGGACCAGGCCGGCAAGCTGCGCCTGCACCGCTATGTAGAGGACGCCCCCGACGGCGGTCTTATCCTGCGCGGCGATGCGAACCAGTCCAACGATTCATCCCCCGTCACGCCCGAGGCCGTTCACGGTGTTGCTGTGCTGCGGGTGCCCTTCGTGGGCCTCCCCGTTGTTTGGATGGCCGAAAAGAACTGGGGCAATCTCGCTGCGGTGTTCGTCGCGGTCTCAGCCCTGACCCTGGCAGCGGCCTCCGGTTCCAGCGCAACTCCCCGCAGCGGCCAGGAGCCCGCCAGAGCCGGAGGGCCACGCGGCCGGCAGCACCTGCCCCAGACCCGAACCGCCCGCCAGACCGCCCGTACTGCACACGCCACCGCCCGCCCCGCCACCCGCCGGCAGCTCCGTCGTGCCGCACGCAGGACCCGGGCCATCCGCGCCGTGGTGAGCTTGGCCGCGTTGCCGGTCCTCATTGCCCCTGAGCTGCTGATGGCCGCCCCGGCGCACGCAGCCTTCTCAGCCGCCGCACCCACTCAGAACAGCAGCTTTGCGGCGCTGAGCAGCTATCCGTGCCTGTCCCCAACCGTGCAGGACAACCCGTCCTTTTTCTACTCGTTCAACGAGGGCGCCGGGCCCGTCGCAGCAGATGCCTCGGCGTTCGGGCGGAACGGAACGCTGCTCGGAGACGCCGCACGCGTCCCCGGATCCTGCGCCCCCGGCGACAGTCCAGCTCTAAACCTCGGCGGCGCGGACAGCTCCGTCAGCACCCCGCACCTCGTCAGCGCTCCCGACACGTTCAGCGTGGCCATCTGGTTCAGGACAATGCCGGGCACCACCCCTGGCGGACGGCTGCTGGGATTCGGGAATGCACAGGCCGGGGCCTCCACGCGCTCGGACCGGCACCTCTATGTGACGGACAAGGGCGGAATCGGTTTCGGCGCCGCTACCCGCAACGGCAACAGCGAACAGTTCAAGGCCGCCGGCATCACGAGCCCGTCCCCTTACAACGACGGCAAGTGGCACCTCGCCACAGCTACCATGACCGGGGCCGGGACGGTCCTGTACGTGGACGGCGTGCCGGTTGCTGCCGACAAGGGCCTCGTTGCGGAACGGGCCTACGACGGTTACTGGCGCATCGGCTTTGACAGCATGGACTTCGACAAAAACAGGGACTGGCCCCAGGCGCCCGCGAGCCCGCTCTTCACCGGCAGTGTTGATAACGCCGCTGTCTACCCGGTTGCCCTCACCCCGGCCCAGGTGCAGGCCCACTTCGCAGCCGGCCGCTGACGCCGCAAACCGCGCCCCACACACCCGATTCTGCCGAGGCGAAATATGCGGGAATGCTACGGGCGGGCGGCCAGCACCGCATGGACGCGGCGCAGTCGGTCCAGCCACCAGTCCCGGCGTTCCGGGGACGCGGCGTAGCGGGACAGCAGCCCGGGATCGACGGCGACGTGGCGCAGGCGGATGGCGCCGTCGTCGGGGACCAGGGAATCCCGGGTCACGTCCGCGCCGAGCAGGGACACGGTCCCCAGCCCGCAGGCGTACGGAAGTTCGGGCAGGGCCGCGGCGAGCGCCAGCCCGGCGCCGATCCCCACGGACGTGTCCAGAGCCGAGCTGACGACGGCGGGGAGCCCGGCCTGCGCCACGATGTCGAGGGCGCGCCGCACTCCCCCCAGAGGGGCCACCTTCACGACGATCAGGTCCGCCGCACCGGCGCGGGCCACCTTGAGCGGGTCGTCCTCCTTGCGCACGCTCTCGTCCGCGGCGATCAGCACCGGGATCCCGGCGGCGCGCAGCCGGCGGCGGACCTCGGCGAGGCCGGCGATGTCCGGGACCGGCTGCTCGGCGTATTCCAGCCCGACGCCGGCCAGCCGCGTCAGTGCCGCGACGGCGGCCGGCACGTCCCAGCCCCCGTTCGCGTCGACGCGGATCGCGGCGTCGGGGAGCGCTTCGCGGACCGCGGCAACCCGCGCCGCGTCGTCCTCAAGCGACTGACCCGGCTCGGCGACTTTGATCTTGACGGCGTCGACCCGCCCGAAGCGGGCCAGGATTTCCGGCACCCGGCCCGCAGCGACTGCGGGGACCGTGGCATTGACGGGAATCACCGTACGCAGTGGGGCCGGGAAGCCCTGCCACCCGGCTTCGACGGCTGCGGCGAGCCAGCGGGCGGCTTCGACATCGCCGTACTCGGGGAAGGGGCAGAACTCGCCCCAGCCCTGCGGTCCGGGGAGGAGCAGTGCTTCGCGTTCGGTGATGCCCCGGAACTTCACCCGCATCGGCAGGCTCACCACCCGGGCAACGTCGAGGAGCTCCTCCAGTCCGGGGAGCTGCCCTGCCAGTGCCGGGGCAGGGTTGTGCGGAACGTCCGGCGACGGCGGGACCGAGTGGGCGGGCATGGCTTCACTGTACCGGTGGCCCGGCGCGGGGAGGCCGGGGCGCCACCGGGCGCTAGGGACGCGACGGGTGCCGGAGTTCCCAGACGTCCGCCGCGGCGCCGTGCGGCAGTTCCAGCTGCCATTCCTCACCCGGGCCGGGGTAGGCACGCAGGGTGGTGGGCACCGAGCCGTGGCGGTAGACCTCCACCAGCGAGGCATCAACGAAGATCCTGAGTTCGTCGCCGCCGGCGACCGTGTCCGCGAGAATGGTCCGCCGCTGCCCTGCCGACGCGAGGACCAGCCGGATTGCACCCTCTCCCCCGACCACCCGGACCTCCGTCCCGGCCGGCAGCCTCAGGGTGCCCGCGGCACCGCGGTGGAGGCGTGCGCCACGGTATGCACGGAGCTCGGCCGCGGGTTCGACGGCGAGGACGCCGCCGTGGACGGAGAGCTGGCGGGGGAAAGTCAGGACCCCGGCCCAGCCGGCGTCGTCGATTTCTTCCTGGCTGCGCCCGGGACGGCCCTCACGGCCTTCCGCCTCTCCGGACCACCCCCACAGCAGCGCCCGGTCCGGCAGGGCGAGAATCTGCGGGGCGTAGAACTCCCGGCCCAGGTCGGCCCTCCCGCCCGACGCCGGACGGAACACCGGCAGCCCGGCGGCGTCCGGGGCGAGCGAGCCGAGGAGGTAGCCGACGCCGTTGGGGTGGTCGTGGTGGTCGGTCCCGAGCCACAGCGAGGCCATCAGGAGCCAGGTGTCCGCCCCGGACGAATCCGGGACCCGGACCAGCTGCGGGCACTCCCAGATCTCCGCGGGCAGGTGCCTGGCAGCGAGCGGGTCCTCGGTGCTGACCCAGATCCCCTCGTACCTCCAGTCGCGGAGGTCGTCGACGGTGTACAGCAACACGGCCGCGTGGCCGGAGGCCAGCCCGGCACCCTGGAGCGCGAAGCGGCGGCCCTGGAAGCTGAAGAGAAAGGGGTCGCGGACGGCGGTGACCTGCGGGTCCGGGGGTATCTCCGCGGCAATGTGCCCATCCTGGGTCCAGGTACGCAGGCCCTTGTCCGCCCGGGCCAGGACCACGCGGGAATGGCCCCCCACTGCGTCGACCCCGGAATACGCCGCCGTGGGGACGCCGCCGTCGTCGGTCACGACGCCCGACCAGCAGCCGAGCGCGTCCGGTCCACCGGGCTGGGGACGGAGCGCTACCGGTTCCTCGTCCCAGTGGACCAGGTCCGGGGAACTCAGGTGTCCCCAGCAAATGCCCTGGTGCCGCGCCGAATCCGGGTTGTACTGGAAGAACACGTGAAAGCGGCCGTCCGCGTAGCCCAGGCCATTGGGATCGTTGATCCAGCCCCGCGCGGGCCTCGGATGGAACTGGGGAAAGGCCGGGTCCGGATGCTGCGCCGCGGTGTCCATGGCCAAAACACTACCCGCGCCGCACGGCGGGCACCCTCAGAAAATTCGCAGAGTTCTGTGGGAACCTGATACGGATGAGTTTTCGGCAGGATCACACCAGCAGGCACACGGCTTCGGACTACCCGCCGCCGCCGTCCAAGCCTGCCCCGAACGGCCCCGCCGCGAACCACGCGGCCGGCAATCCCGGACGGGGAGCCGGATTCCTGTTCTTTCTGGCCACCCTCGGCAGCATGGCCGCGCTCGCCGCGACCTACTATTTCTTCGTCCGCACCACCACCGGCCAGTTCATCGACGAATCAGCCCTCGTGGAGGCGGTGGAAATCCACGGCACCGCCGGCAAGGCCGCGAACGAGCTCCTCGACTGGCTGCCCGCGCTGTCCCTGCTGATCGCCACGGTGGTGGTTCTCTTCGTGACCGTGATGCGGCGGCGTTGGGCGGCCGCCGGGATTGCAGTGGCGGCCTGCGTGGGCGCCAACGTGGCCACCCAAATCCTGAAGGACATCGTTCCCGTCCGGCCCTACCGCGGGGTCGAAACCCTGGAACTGAACTCACTGCCTTCCGGGCACACCACCCTGGCCGCGTCCGCAGCGGCCGCGGTGTTCCTGATGGTCTCCCCGCGATGGCGGCCCCTCGTTGGTTTCCTGGGCGGCAGCTTCGCCGTCGCCACCGGGGTGTCCACGCTGATCAACCAGTGGCACCGACCCGCCGACGTCGTCGCGGCCTTCCTGGTGGTGGCGGTTTTCATGCTCCCGGCGGGCTGGGTGATCATTCGCAAGGGGCCGGGCTGGAACGTCTGGGACGGCTACGGACATCATTGGGCATCGTCGCGGCTGTGGCTGGCGCTTCCTGCCATGGCGGGTCTCGTCGCGGCCGCGGTTGCCGCCTTTTCCCTGCTGAGCGTCGCCGCAGGAACCGGTCTGGAGAACAACACCACGCACTACTTCTGGGCCGGAACCGCGCTGATCGTTATCGCGGGCTACCTCGCCACGGTCACCGGCGTGTGGCTGTTCGGGCATGCGGCACGACAGCGGCCCGCGCCCCGCCGCTGACCGGCCGTTTACATCGGGCCCTCCGGGGGCCAGAATGAGTCCCGCATAGCCACTGGCTCAGCAGCGCACTGGCCCACTCGTCCACTGCCAAGCTTCCACGTCGCGAGGGACTTTCATGAGCACTGATTCTCCGGTTCCACAGAACGTTTCACCGGGCGTTTCACGGCGCGCCGCCACCCTCGCCTCCGTCCCGTCGCAACAGCGGATCAACACCTTCCTCCGGGACTCCGTCTACGCCCGGCGCCAGCACGAACCGGGGATCTGTGACTTCGCCCTCGGCAACCCGCACGAGATGCCGCAAGCCGCCTATGTCGAGGCCTTGGCGGACTCGCTGACGCCACGGAACGAGCGGTGGTTTGCCTACAAGACCAACGAGCCGGAGGCGCAGGCCGCGGCGGCGGCGTCCCTGCAGCGCCTGCTCGGGATGCCCTTCGAACCGGCGGACATCCACCTCACCACGGGCGGCTTCACCGCGATTCCGCTGGCGCTCAAGGCCGTCGCCGACCCCGGTGACGAGGTCATCTTCACCCTGCCGCCCTGGTTCTTCTACGAACCCCTCACAATCGAGGCCGGGCTGGTGCCGGTCAAGATCCGCTGCGACCCCGAGACGTTCGACGTCGACCTGGCGGCGCTGGGGGCCGCCATCACGCCGCGCACCCGCGTGGTGATCGTGAACACGCCCAACAACCCGACCGGCCGGATCTACCCGCCCTCGCTCCTGCAGGACTTGGCGGACATGCTGGAAGGGGCCTCGCGCAGCAACGGGCGGCGGGTCTACCTGCTCTCCGATGAGCCCTACAACCGGATTGTCTACGACGGCGCCCGGTTCCACAGTCCCGCCGAATACTATCCGTACACGCTGCTGGCCTACTCCTATGGCAAGACGCATCTGGCGCCCGGGCAGCGCATCGGCTACCTGGCGCTGCCGCCCACCATGCCGGACCGCGGCCCGCTGCGTGAGGCGTTGACTGCCCTGCAGATGGCGATGGGCTGGATCTACCCCAACGCCCTGCTGCAGTATGCGCTCCCGCGGCTGGAAGAGTTCTCGATCGACGTCGGGCAGCTGCAGCGCAAACGCGATCTGATGGTGGCGGCGCTGACCGCTGCGGGGTATCAGGTATCGCGGCCGGAGGGTGCGTTTTACCTCTTCGTCCGCACTCCCGCCGACGACGACGAGCAGTTCACCGCCGCTCTCGCGGACCAGGACGTTTTTGTGCTGCCGGGAACCCTTTTCGAGACGCCGGGCTATTTCCGGATCTCGCTCACGGCCTCCGAGGACATGATCCAGCGGGCTCTGCCGGTGTTTGCGGCTGCAATCCAGCACTTGCGAGGCACGGCCCTTCAGTAATTGCGCCGGTGCTTCAGCTTGGGGATCGTGACGGCGAAGACCGCGGCAGCCGCGAAGCCCAGCACTCCGGTGGCGGCCACTCCGGCGCCGAGCGAGACGACGGCGGTCACGCCTGAGAGCAGCACCGGTCCGCCGGTGGCTCCGGCGTCGGCCATGAACCGCCAGATGCCCAGAAACTGGCCGCGGCCGTTGTCGGGCGAGAAGTCGGCGCCCAGCGTCATGTTCAGCCCCGAGCTGATCCCGTTGCCAAAGCCGATCAGAAGCGCCGCGAGCAGCAGACCCGTGAAGCCGGCGCTGAGCGGGATCAGCAGCATGGCCGTACCCATGATGAGGGTGGACGGGATTGCCACCCATTGCCGGCCCTTGCGGTCCATCAACTTGCCGGCCGGATAGAAGACCAGCATGTCGATGGCGCCGGACAATCCGTAGATCAGCGATGCCTGGGTCGCGTCCATCCCGAGGTGCTCGGCCCAGAGCGGGATCACCACCTGCCGGGACGCCCGCAGCGCACTGAGCAGCAGCACGCCCATGCCCACGGTCAGGAAGACCCCGGCGTGGGAGACGGCGACGCTGCGCAGCGTCGCCTGCTGGACGGCAACGCCGTCGTCCGCCGCGGGCTTGGCCACGAGGTCCGGGATGGTGACCGACAGGACAGCAGCCGCGGCCATGGCGACGACGCCCACCCAGTAGGCGCCCGTGATGCCGGAGAACTGCATCACCGCGGCGCCGATGAAGGGGCCGATGAAGATGCCGATCCGGTTGACGCCGCCGAGCGTGGACAGGGCCCGGGCCCTGATGATCACCGGCACGGCCTCGGTCAGGTACTTCTGCCGGGCCAGGCTGAAGACGCTCGCTGCCATGCCGACAACCACCATGGCCGCGGCCAGCAGCCAGATCCCCTCGGGCAGCAGCGGGGACAGTGCGGCGGCGGCCAGGGCGAGGGTGCTCGCGGCGGCTGCACCGACCATGGCCCAGCGTTCGCCGAACTTCAGCGTGATGAGTGAGGCGGGCAGGTTGAAGAACCACGAGCCGAGCCCGATCAGGGTGACGATCAGTGCGGCGACGGCCACCGAGGCGCCGAGGTCACGTGCTGACAGTGCCACCACGGGCAGGATGGCGCCCTCGCCGATGCTGAACAGCAGTGCCGGGCCGAAGGCGGGGACGGCGATGCTGCGGAGACTGAAGGGGGCGTGGCTGGTGGTGGTCATCCCCTTCATCCTAGGGCCGGCGCAGTGCCGGAGCCGTCAGGCGTCGAAGTGCGTGCGGACTTCCCCCACGGTGAGGTTGCGGAGCACCTCGGCCGCGACGTCGCGGAGCTTCTGGTTCCGGTTGCTGGAAACCCGGGTGAGAATACCCATGGCTTCCTCCTGGGAGCAGCGGTTCTGGGCCATCACGACGCCGCAGGCCAGATCGATCGCGGTGCGGTGTTCCATGGCGGCCTGGAGATCCTCGGCGCGGGACTGCGCGGTGCCGATCCGGACGGCCAGGCGCAGGGAACGGCCTGCGAGGTCGGCAAAGCCGGAAGCGTTGGCAATGATGTCCTCGGTGAACAGCCCGGTGTCGGAGCCGAAGAAGTTCAGGGCGGCGACGGCGTCCTCGCCGATTTCCAGCGGCACGCCGAGGGTGCTGCGGACGCCATGCGCGGCGAGCTGCACCTGGTAGTCCGGCCAGCGCGGATCGGTATCGACGTCGGCGAGCAGGACGACGGACCGTGTCCGCAAGGCTTCGATGCACGGGCCGTCACCGAGGCTCTGCTCGATGCGGTCCAGGATGATGGCCCGGGGGCTGCTCCCCGCCACGGTCATGGTCTTTTTCCGGCGCTGCAGGGTGACGCCGCATTCGATCTCGGCGCCGGCGGCGTGGCTGAGTGTGGCCGCGGAGAACTCGGCGAGTTGGCCGAGGAAGTCCTCGACGTTCTCCGTTCCCATCAGGAGGTCCTGCAGTTGCAGTGCAGCGTCGTCCCCGGCGTTGTTGGTCATTCCTAAAATGTAGGTCGGACCCCGGCCGGGCACAACTTCCGCCTGCGGCGCCACGGGCCCACGCGCCTAGACGTAGCCGTCGACGATCGCGGCGGCGATCTCGCGGTAGGCGCGCCGGGTTTCCGGGCGGAGCACGTCGAGGGTGACCAGGTCGCCGTCGGCCACGCCGCGGTCGTGCGGCACGGCGATCAGCTGGCGGCAGATGCCGGACAGGTGGTCCTCGATCGCGTCCTTGTCCACGCGTGAGGACACCTCGTCCTTGTCCGTGATGACCACGATGGCGTTCCGGGCGAGTTCCTCGTAGCCATGGCCAGCCAGCCAGTGCAAGGTGCTGCGGGCGCGCTTGGCGCCGCTGACCGCGTAGCCCGCCGCGATGATCAGGTTGTCCGCGGACTGCAGGATGCCTTTCATGGCGTTGTGCGTGACGCCGGTGCCGCAGTCGGTCAGCGCCACCGAATAGTAGGCGGAGATGAGCTTTCGGATCCGCAGGTACTCCTCTGCGGTCAGGGAGTCGGAGACCTCGGGATCCTGTTCCCCGGCGATCAGGTGCAGCCGCCCGGCGTGGTGCATGTACCGGGCCAGGGCGGTGAGGGAATCGATCGACTCGATGTTCTTCAGCAGGTCGGTGATGGTGCGGGGTGTCTGCTGCTGGTAGATGCCCTCGCCGAGGGCACGCTCGACGAGGTCGCCGGAGTCCGGGTTCGCGTCGATGGCGCACGGCGGGTCACCGCGGAACTCGGCGAGGGTCAGCCCGACGCCGACCGTCGTGGAGGTCTTGCCGATCCCGCCTTTGAGGCTCAGGACGGCGGTGTTGTAGCTGCCCTGGAGCTGGCGGGAGATGCGCCGTGCCAGTTCGTCCTCTTCGCGCTGACGGGCGCTCGGGCCCAGGTTCAGTCCGCCGCCGGTCAGGGAATAGAGGGCGCCGCGGAGGCCCCCGACCGGCCGGGGCTTCTGCTCGCGGACAAAGAGGCCAGGAGAGCTGATGAAATCGGGAGCCGGGGAGGTCAGCGCCGCGGCCCGGCTGGCGGAGCGTGTGGCCCGGGCCGGAGGCGCGGGCACGGCGGGGGCGCTTTCAGGCGCCGCCGGCACGGAGGAACGGCGGGACAGGGGCGCGGCCGCTTCGAAGGCGGGCGACTCGGCCTCAAAGTCCTCGAACGCCTCTTCGTCGAAGGCCTGCTCGTCGAAGTCAGTTGCCGGGCCGAAGCCTTGGGCTGCGGAGGCGGGCGGAGCCGCAGGCGGCACCGGCGTGGCGGGGACCTGCCGGATTACGGGAACGGCACCCGTGGCGGCGTTTCGTTCGTCGGCCGCTTCGGCAGCTTCCGCCCAGGAGTTGCGGCGCAGGGGACGCGCCGCCGGGTTGTCGACGGCGTCGGAGGTTGTGATCGGCATGGTTCCTGTCCGGGCGTCGGAGTCCTCGCCGCGGCGGCGGTCACGCCGGCGCCGGAGTTCGGGTTGTTCTGCCTCAGCGGCAGCGTTAGCTGTGTTGTTGTCCACCGGATCGGGCATATTGGTCCCCCCTGGGACTCACAGCGCAGGCGGCTGCGGTGCTCGTTTGAATTGGTCCAAACTGCAATTCTAGGGGCATTCGCAAGTCCCCTTACCATCGACAGCCCAAACCCGCGGACTCAGTGGTGCGCGCGGGTCTCCTGCAGCCGCTTGATGAACCAGCGGGACTGCTCCGGCCCGTAGGGCAGGATCGGGATGGCCTTGGTGGCGTCGTCCGGGGTTTCCCGGGTCGCCTGGGTGGCCTGCCGCACCGCAGTGGTCATGGTGTTGGCCATGGTCTTGACGAACTGGTCGCTGCACGGTTCCCCGTGGCCGGGAACCAGGAATTCGTAGCGGTGCCGCAGGGCCGAGAGATGGCGGAGGGCGTCGGCCCATTCCTCGGGAAAGGAATCCTCGAAGGACGGGTGGGAGCCCTGCTCCACCAGATCGCCGGCGTAGAGTGTGGTGCCTGTTCCCACGAGGAGGTCGCCGTCGGTGTGTCCGAGGCCGAGGTAGAAAAACGTGACGGCCTGGCCGCCGAGGTCCAGGAGGACCGGCTGGTCCTTCACGATCGCGTTCGGGACGACAATGTCGGTGTTGATGCCTTCGCCGGCCGCCATTTCTGGCTCATCGGCCCCGACGGCGCGGCGCTGGCTGTCGCCGTTTTCGCCGATCTCCGCGGCACAGTTCTCATGCGCCCAGAACTCGGTCACACCGGCATCGGCGAACACCGCATTGCCGAAGAAGTGGTCGTAGTGGGCGTGGGTGTTGACGACGACGAGCGGCAACTGCGTCTTTTCCCGCACCGCATCCAGGATCTCGCGACCCTGCCGGGGTCCGCTGCCGGTGTCGATCACCAGGGCGCGTTCGGTGCCGACAACCAGGCCGGTGTTGAGCAGGGAACTTTGGGTGGTCAGGACGTAGTTGTCCGGGCCAACCTCGAGCCATCGTGACATTAAATCTCCGTATTCCGGCGGTGTTCCGGCGTCGTTGGTGCGATGTTCTGCCCTCGATTGTACCCACCGGAGCTGGCCGGAAGCTGGAAGCCGGCCCCGCGCGGGCGGTCTTTCCGCCCGCGCGGCGGGCCGCGTTCACAGGTCCGCGAGCACCGAACCGGGGTTCTCGATCGCGTCGGCGACGTAGCGCAGGAAGCCGCCGGCGGTCCCGCCGTCGCACACCCGGTGGTCGAAGGTGAGGGTCAGCTCCGTGACCTTGCGTACGGCCAGTTCGCCGTTGACCACCCAGGGCTTGTCGATAATGCGCCCGACGCCGAGGATCCCGACCTCGGGGTGGTTGATGATGGCGGCGGAACCGTCTACTCCGAAGACCCCGTAGTTGTTCAGCGTGAACGTGCCGCTGCCGAGCTCTGCGGGGGTCGCTTTGCCCTCGCGCACGACGGCGGTGAGCCGCCGGATCTCGGCGTCCAGTTCGCGGGCGCTGAGTTTGTCCGCGTTGCGCACCGACGGCACCATCAGGCCACGCTCGGTCTGGGCCGCGAAGCCGAGGTTGACGCCGTCGAACGCCACAATCTCCTGCGACGCCCCGCCGGCGGTGTCCTCGGTGGTCACGATCCGGGTGTTCAGCTCCGGGAACTTCTTCAGCCCGGCGGTGACGAACCGCGCAATGAACGCCAGCAGACCCGGCGTGTGGTGCGGATCCGCTTTCTTCAGCGCGGCACGCATCTCCACGAGCGCGGTGGCGTCAACATCCACCCACACCGTGGCTTCCGGGATCTCGGAGCGGCTGCGCGTCATGTTGGCCGCAACGGCTTTCCGGACGCCGCGGACCGCGGTCCGCCCGGTAACGCCCAGACCGGTGCGGGCGTCGGTGTCGCCGCTGCCCGCAACCGGCGCTGCAGCAAGGGTTTCTTCCGGCGCCGGCGCCGGCCGCTCAACGACCGGGGGCTTGATATGAGCCTCAACGTCGCGCCGCATGATGAGCCCGCTGGCCCCCGAACCCTGGAGTTCCCCCAAATCAACCCCATGGTCCCGCGCCATCCGCCGAACGAGCGGAGAAATAACAGCCCCCAACTTCCCGGGAACCCGCGTCCGCATCAGCACCAGATCATCCGCAGCCTTCTCAGCAGCAGACACCCCAGCAACCGGCTCAACCACCGCAGTCCCGGCAGCCCCCTTACGAGCCCGAGTCCGCCGAGCAACCCCATGCCCGCCAGGAGTTCCATACCCAATCAAGACATTCCCGGACCCGGCCTTCTCCTCCTCCCGGTAAACCTCAGCGGCAACAGCAGCAGGCGAGGAAGAAGCGGCAGGCGAGTCAGCTACCGCGGAAGGTGACGTGCCCGCGAACCCGGCCGGCGCGGATGATGCCGCCCCGGGAGTGGCATCGGGCCTGTCGGAGCCGGCAGCATCGTCCGCAGGACGAATGCTGTCCGGCGAAGGGGCGGGGGCGGCATCATCCGCGGCGGCCCCACCGCCACCGACTAAGGCACCAACCGGAGTCACCGAAATCAAAGGCTTCCCGACGTCGAGCGTCTGCCCGGGCTCGCCGTGCAGCACGGCCACGGTCCCGGCGTACGGGGAGGGCACCTCGACCATGGACTTCGCGGTCTCAACCTCGGCAATCGGCTGGTCTACGCGGATCTCGTCACCCACTGCCACGAGCCAGTTCACGAGCTCTGCTTCGGTGAGGCCTTCGCCCAGGTCCGGGAGGAGGAATACTTTCGGTTCGCTCATGGTCAGTCTTCCCACTGGAGGTCGTCAACGGCGTCGAGGATGCGGTCCACGCCGGGCAGGTAGTAGTGCTCAAGCTTGGGCGCCGGGTACGGCACGTCGAAGCCGGTGACGCGGCGGATCGGCGCGGCCAGGTGGTGGAAACAGCGTTCCTGGACCCGGGCCACGATCTCGGAGGACACGGACGCGAAGCCGTGGGCCTCTGCGATGACCACGGCGCGGCCGGTCTTGCGGACCGAGGCGCAGACCGTCTCGTCGTCGAACGGCACGATGGAGCGGACGTCGATTACTTCCAGCGAGCGGCCTTCCTCGGCGGCGGCTGCGGCGGCGGCGAGCGCCGTCGGGACGGACGGCCCGTAGGCGATCAGCGTCGCGTCGGTGCCGGGGCGGGCGACGGCGGCCCGGCCCTCGGAAGACGTGCCGCGCTCGGTGTTCTGCGCGTGTTCGGCGCGGAGGGCGTCCAGGTCCACTTGGTCCTTGGACCAGTAGAGCTTCTTGGGCTCCATGAACATCACGGGATCATCGGAGTCGATGGCCTCGCGGAGCATCCGGTAGCCGTCGGCGACGGTGGCCGGGGTGAAGACCTTGAGGCCCGCGGTGTGGGCGTAGTAGGCCTCGGAGGAGTCGCAGTGGTGCTCCACTCCCCCGATGCCGCCGGCGTACGGGACCCGGATGACCATGGGCAGCTTCACGGCGCCCTTGGTGCGGTTGTGCATCTTGGCGACGTGGCTGACGATCTGTTCGAAGGCCGGGTAGGCGAAGGCGTCGAACTGCATCTCGATGACCGGGCGCATGCCGTTCATGGCCATGCCGACGGCCATGCCGACGATGCCGGATTCGGCGAGCGGGGTGTCGAAGCAGCGGCTCTTCCCGAAGGTCTTGGTGAGGCCGTCGGTGATGCGGAAGACACCGCCGAGCATGCCGACGTCCTCGCCGAAGACCAGGACCGACTCGTCGGCGTGCATGGCGTCGGCCATGGCAGTGTTCAGGGCCTTGGCGAGGGTGATGGTCTGCGGACCGGTCTTTTCGGCTTCAACAGCAGCTTTGGCGGCCGCCCGGGCGGTCGCGGCACTGACGTTGCCGTTGACTTCGGACGAGGTGGTGACGGTGGGGCTCATTTGCCGGACCCCTTTGCATTGGATGCGGTTGAGGTGGATGCGGCGTCGCGGGCGAGTTCGTCGGCAAGCAAGGCGGACTGTTCCTTCAGCTGTGGGGTGGGGGTGGAGAAGACGTATTTGAAGAGGTCCTGCGGATCCACCGGGACCTCTTCGCTGAGGCCTTCGCGAAGCTGCGTGGCAACCGCCTCCGCCTTTTCGGCGATCCCGGCGGCGCGCTCGTCGTCGAGCAGTCCGCGGTCCGTCAGGTAGGTCTTCATCCGGCTCAGCGGGTCCTTGGCCACCCATTCGGCGACTTCGCTGTCCTGGCGGTACCGGGTGGCGTCGTCGGCGTTGGTGTGCGCCTGCATCCGGTAGGTGTGGGCCTCCACCAGCAGGGGGCCGGAGCCTTCCCGGGCGAGCTTGACGGCCCGGCCGAGCACGGCCAGGAGGGCGACGATGTCGTTGCCGTCCACGCGTTCGCCGGCCATGCCGTAGCCCACGGCCTTGTGCGCGAGGGACGGCGCGACGGACTGGTGCGCCAGCGGCACGGAGATCGCGTACTGGTTGTTCTGGACGAAGAACACGACCGGCAGGTGGAACACCGCGGCGAAGTTGAGCGCCTCGTGGAAGTCCCCTTCGCTCGTGGCGCCGTCGCCGCACATGGCCAGGACGACGGTGTCCTCGCCGCGGAGCTTCGCTGCGTGGGCCACGCCGACGCCGTGCAGCAGCTGGGTGGTCAGCGGGGTGCACTGGATGCCGACCTTGTGCTTGGCCGGGTCATAGCCGCCGTGCCAGTCGCCGCGGAAGAGCGTCATGGTCTGGACGGGATCAACGCCGCGGGCCATCACGGCCACGGAGTCGCGGTAAGTGGGGAATATCCAGTCACCGTCGGACAGGCAGAGGGCGGCGGCCACCTGGCAGGCCTCCTGGCCGTGGCTGGACGGGTAGACGGCCATGCGGCCCTGCCGGACCAGGGCGGAGTTCTGGTCGTTGACGCGACGTCCGACCACGAGCTGCTCGTACGCGGCCATCAGCTCCTCGTCGCCGGGGAGGGCGTACTCGTGGCCGGGCTGGGTGCCCTGCTCGGTGTGGGGGTTCAAGGTGCCGTCCGGGCCCACCATTTGGATCTGGTGCCGGGCCGGCAGCATGTAGTCCTCAACAGTGATCCCGAACTTGCGTACCGCCTCGTTTGCGGCGTCTCCCGGGGCTCCTGCTGGAACTGCTGAGCCGGGCGCGCCAGCGCTGGACGCTTGGTCGTCGGCTCCCGCTTGCTGCGCAGTGTGGTCTGCGGAGATCGTCATTGGTCCGTCCTTCTGTAGCCACTATTCATTCCCAGTATGGCGCGGGGCGATGTTTCGTATCCAGCTCCAGCGGGAATCGTGGAGAAGTCCAGAATATTGGCCTATTCTGGAAGACAAATCGTAAGTGTGAGCTGGATTACCGGCGGAGGTTGTGGACAAATGGCAGAGACGGAGGCGGAACCGGCGGCGGTGCCGCTGGATGATGTGGACCGGAACATCATTGCGGAACTGACCAGGGACGGCCGGATGTCCGTCACCCAGGTCGCGGAGAACGTCCATATCTCGCGCGCCCATGCGTACACGCGGATAGCCCGGCTGACCGGCGAGGGGGTGCTGACTAAGTTCACGGCGCTGGTGGATCCCATCAAGGCCGGCCTGAAGTCCTCGGCCTACGTGACCCTGAAGGTCCGGCAGCATTCCTGGCGGGAGCTCCGGGAGCTGCTGCGGGCCATCCCGGAGGTGCACCACATTGCGCTGGTGGGCGGCGACTTCGATGTGATCCTGTTGGTGCGTGCAGTGGACAACATCGATCTGCGCCGGGTGATCTTCGACCAGTTGCAGTCCATGCCCGGCGTGCTGGACACTCAGACGTTCCTGGTGTTTGAGGACCTGGACACGCGGTAGCGGCACCGACGGCGCGCTAACTGACGAAGGCCTTCATCCAGGCCTTGAGCTCCTCACCGAATTCCACCCGCTCGGAGGCGATCGAGATGACCGCCTTCAGGTAGCTCAGCTTGTCGCCGGTGTCGTAGCGGCGGCCGTTGAAGACCACGCCGTACACGCCGCCGCCTTCGCAGCCGGAGACGGCCAGCGTCTGCAGGGCATCCGTGAGCTGGATTTCCCCGCCGCGGCCGGGCTCTGTTTCCTCCAGCACGTCGAAGACAGCCGGGTGGAGCACGTAGCGGCCGATCACGGCCAGGTTTGAGGGGGCATTGGCCATGGACGGTTTTTCCACGAGCCGGTTGACGCGCACATGGCCTTCGCCGTCGACGGCCGAAACATCGGCGCAGCCGTAGGCGCTGATCTCGGCGGGATCCACCTCGATCAGGGCAACCACCGAGCCGCCGGTCCGCGCCTGCACGTCGATCATGATGCTCAGGAGTTCGTCGCGCTCGTCGATCAGGTCATCGCCGAGCAGGACGGCGAACGGCTCGTCGCCGATGTGCTGGCGGGCGCACAGGACAGCATGGCCCAATCCCTTCGCGTCCCCCTGCCGGACGTAGTAGAGGGGCCCCAGCGCGGAGGCGTGCTGGACGGCTTCGAGCTTTTCGAGGTCGCCCTTGAGCTCCAGCGCGCGTTCGAGGCTGGGCTCACGGTCAAAGTGGTCCTCGAGGGCGCGCTTTTGCCGGCCGGTAATCATCAACAGGTCAGTCAGGCCCGCGCGGACAGCTTCCTCGACAACGTACTGGATGGCCGGCTGGTCGACCACGGGCAGCATTTCCTTGGGCATCGCCTTGGTGGCAGGCAGGAAGCGTGTCCCGAGTCCCGCGGCCGGAATGACAGCCTTTGTTACTGCTTTCCCCGAAGTCATAACCGAACCTTACAAGCGCATTTTCTAAATGAGAATGGCTTCAACCAAAGACAAGTACCGAGACAACCCGGTCTCGGTACCGCCCGTTTTCCGGCGCAGCTAGCCCTTGAAAACCGGGGTCCGCTTCTCCTGGAAGGCCCGGAATCCCTCGGAGTAATCCTCGGTCTTGCAGAGGCGCGCCTGCTCGGCGTTCTCTTCCTCCATGGACTCCCAGAGCCCCAGCCGCTGATCCCGGATGTGCGCCACGAGATCCTTGCTTGCAGTGAACGCGCTCGTGGCGCCGGTGGCGGCCTTGGCCACGATCGCCCGGGTGTTCTCCAACAGGTCAGCCGCGGGCATGGCCCGGCTGAACATCCCCCGGGCCACGGCGTCCGCGCCGCTCATGAGTTCGGCGGTGTAGATCAGGTCCAGCGTGCGGTGCATGCCGAGCCGTTCGGTGAAGTACCAGTGCCCGCCGGAATCGAGCGTGGCACCAAGGTTCGCGAAGGGCGACCCGAACTTGGCGTTCTCCGCCACGTACACCACATCCGTGGCGAGGAGCAGCCCCAGCCCCACACCCAGGCAGGCCCCCTGGGCCGCCGCGAAGGTGGGGGCGGGGAAGGCTGTCATCTTCTTCAGCAGCGGCTGCAGGAGCCCGCCCAGGTACCCCTGGACGTCGTCGGTCTCCGGCGTGACGCCGGCGATGTCCCGTCCCGCGCAAAAAGCGCGCCCCTCACCCCTGAGCAGCAGCGCCCGCACTTCACCGCGCGAGGCGGCGGCAGCGGCGTCGTCGTACGCCTTCGACAGGTCCCGGAGGGCCTGCTCGTCCAGCGAGTTCAGCTTGTAGGGGGCGTTGAGGACGATCTCGGCGACGCCGTCGGCGATGGAGAGGGAAATCATGGGGCTCCTCGTTGGAGTGGGTACCGGGTGGTGGGTTAGACGTCGAAGTCGACGGTGACTTCCGGCGTCGTGGGGTGGGACTGGCAGGTCAGCACGTAGCCCTTGTCCAGTTCGTCCTGCTCCAGGGCGTAGTTCTCGTCCATCGTGACGGCACCGGTGACCACCTTGGCGCGGCAGGTTCCGCAGACGCCGCCGGCGCATGCGAACGGGACGTCGGGGCGGACCCGCAGGGCCGCGTTCAGGATCGACTCGCGGGCGTGGGTGGGGCTGGCCACCTCTCCCTGGAGGCCGTCCAGCTTGAAGGTGATCTTGTACGTGGCCTGCGACTCGTCCACAACCACCGGACGGCCGGCGTTGCCCTCGGGGCGGTCCGGCTTGCCGGTGGTGAACAGCTCGAACCGGACGTGGTCGGCGTTGACGCCGCGCTCGGCCAGGGTGTCCCGGCACAGCTGGACGAGCTCGAACGGGCCGCACAGGAACCACTCGTCGACGTCGTCGGCATGGATGGCGGTCCCCAGCAGGGCCTGCAGCTTCTCCGCGTCGATCCGGCCGCTGAGCAGCGGGGCGATCCGCTGTTCGCGGGAGAGCACATGGTGCAGGGCGAGCCGGGACGGGTACTTATCCTTCAGGTCGGCCAGCTCTTCGAGGAACATGACGTCCATGGCGGCCTTGTTCGCGTAGACCAGGTCGAAGCGGGTTTCCGGGTGCGCGGCGAGCAGGGTGCGGGCAATCGCGATCACCGGGGTGATGCCGGAACCCGCGGCGATCGCGACGAAGGAACCCGGCTCCCCCGCCAGCTCGCTGGCCATCTCCTCCGGATGGTTCATCGAGTTCATCAGGTTCTGCTCTTTGCCGTCCCGGCCGTGCTTGGATACAAACGCGCCCATCGGGCTCATCACGTCCAGGACGTCGCCGGCCTTGAGCTCGGCGTTCGCCCAGGTGGAGAACAGCCCGCCCAGGTCCTTCTTGATCGCGACCCGGATCTCGCTGCTGCCGTCCGCGAAGCTCCGCGGCTCGGCGCAGATCGAGTAGCTGCGCCGGATTTCCTTCGGCTCGCCGGACTCATCCGGCAAGGTGGTGCGCAGCGCGACGTACTGGCCCGGGAGGTAATCGAACTGGCCGGCGAGTTCAGCCGGCACACCGAAGGTCACCTCGATCGCATCATCGGTGAGCCGGCGGACCTCGTCCACCGTCAGCGGGTGGAAGGACGCACGACGGCGGCCGGTGGCTGCAGCCGTTTCAGCGGCGGTCTGGCGGACAACAGTCATGGGAGCACCTGTTCCTTACAAAACTTTGAAGTAGTCGAACGGTTCCTTGCAGTCCTGGCAGACGTACAGCGCCTTGCAGGAGGTGGAACCGAAGCGGGTGAGTTCCTTGGTGTTCAGCGATGAACACTGCGGGCACTTGACGGCGAGGGACAGGCGGATCGGCCCGGCGTGCCGCAGGGCGGCCGAGTGGCCGGAGGGCGGGGCGATGCCGTACTCCTGCAGCTTGGCCTTTCCGGCCTCGCTCATCCAGTCGGTGGTCCAGGCCGGGGAGAGGACCATCTCGACGTTGACGCTCGGGTAGCCTCCGCTCTTGAAGGCAGCCTTGAGATCGTCCCGGATGGCGTCCATCGCGGGGCAGCCCGAGTAGGTCGGCGTGATGGTGATATGAACTGTGGGGACCATCACGCCGTCGGCTGCGTTTGGTTCCTTCGTCACCTGGACGTTGCGCAGGATCCCCAGGTCCTCGATGGTGAGGACCGGGATTTCCGGGTCGCAGACGGTGGCGGCGAGTTCCCAGGCCTTCTGCTCGGGTGTCTTATGCTCCGCCGGGCGGCCGTCCGCGGCCGTGGGGTGGCTGACGTACATTTCCATGGTGGTTACCAGCTGGCTCCGGGGTACTCGCGGGCGAGCACCTGCATTTCGGCGAGGAGGTAGCCGAGGTGCTCGGAGTGCAGTCCACGCCGGCCGCCGCCGGGAGCGGGCTGGACCTTGGGAACGTCCAGCTCGGCCGCGGCCAGGACCTCGCCGGTCAGGCGGTCGAAGTCGGCGCGCAGGCCGGACGGCTCGACGGCGGCGCCGCTCGCGCTGAGGCGGGCGGTGAGTTCGTCGTCGCGGAACAGCTCGTCCACGTAGGGCCAGATGGCCTTGAAGGCGTGGATCATCTTCTCGCGGGACTCTTCGGTGCCCTGGGCAAGGCGCAGCACCCACTGGGCGCTGTGGTCGCGGTGGTAATCCACTTCCTTGACGGCCTTCGCGGCAATGCCGGCGAGGGTGGCGTCGGTGGACTGCGTCAGCCGGCGGTAGAGCTCGAACTGGTAGTAGCTGACCACGAACTGGCGGGCGATGGTGACGGCAAAGTCGCCGTTCGGGAGTTCGAAGATCTCGACAGACCGGAACTCGGGCTCGCGGCGGAAGTAGGCGAGGTCGTCCTCGCTCCGGCCGTCCAGTCCGCCGGCGTAGCTGAGGAACGAACGGGCGTGGCCCAGCTGGTCCAGGGCGATGTTGCCGAGGGCAATGTCCTCTTCGAGCTCCGGGGCGCGGGAGATCCAGTGGCCCAGGCGCTGCGCGAGGATCAGGGCGTCGTCGCCCAGACGCAGGGCGAACTCGGCGACATCCTCGTCCGGCTTCGCGGTGCCGCGGCTGACGGCCAGCGCGATGTCCTCGGGGCGGAGGGCGTTGCCGGGGGTAATGCGGGTGGCGCTGGCCGTGGCCTCGCCGGTGCCGCTGGCTCCCTTGACGCCGACGTTGATGTCGCCGTGGCCGCCTGTTTCTGCTGCCGTTTCGGGTGAAGTGCTCACAGGTGCTTCACGCCCTCGCTCTTGGTGTAGTACGTCGCGTGCCGGTAGTCCTTGCCCTGGGGCGACTCGAAGAACGAGCCCTTGGCATCAGGGTCGCTCGAGGCGATGGCGTCGGCGGGGACAACCCAGATAGAGACGCCTTCGTTGCGGCGGGTGTAGAGGTCGCGGGCGTTGCGCAGGGCCATGGCGGCGTCCGGCGCGTGCAGGGAGCCGGCGTGGACGTGGGAGAGGCCGCGGCTGGAGCGGACGAAGACTTCCCAGATGGGCCAGACGTTTCCTGAGTGCGGTTCGGGGGTTGTCATGCTG
This sequence comes from Arthrobacter sp. 05N429, assembly GCF_056397045.1. Classification (NCBI taxonomy): domain Bacteria; kingdom Bacillati; phylum Actinomycetota; class Actinomycetes; order Micrococcales; family Micrococcaceae; genus Arthrobacter; species Arthrobacter sp. 05N429. The sequence continues at coordinate 139,873 of NZ_JBFTMQ010000001.1, read as the reverse complement.
CGGATTCCTTCTCTGCTTGCTTCTTGGCCTGCTTTTCCGCGTACGCTGCGGCGGCTTCGCGCACCCAGGCGCCGTTGTTGTGTGCTTCGCGGCGCCGTTCCAGGCGCTGGGCGTTGCAGGGGCCGCGGCCGGCGAGGACCTCGTGGAATTCATCCCAGTCCAGGGGGCCGTGCTCCCACTTCTTGGTTTCTTCGTTGAATCGGATGTCCTTGTCCGGGAGGGTGAGCTCCAGGACCTTGACCTGCTCCATCATCATTCCGACGAAGCGGTTGCGCAGTTCGTCGTTGCTGAAGCGCTTGATGTTCCAGGCCATGGACTGCTTGGAGTTGGGCGAGTCGTCATCCGGCGGGCCGAACATCATCAGGGCCGGGGCGTACCAGCGGTTCACGGCGTCCTGGGCCATCTGCTTCTGCTCCGGCGTGCCGTGGGAGAGTTCCAGCAGGATCTCAAAGCCCTGGCGCTGGTGGAAGGATTCTTCCTTGCAGACGCGGACCATGGCACGGCCGTAGGGGCCGAAGGAGGCGCGGCAGAGCGGCACCTGGTTGGCGATAGCGGCGCCGTCGACCATCCAGCCGATGGCGCCCATGTCGGCCCAGGTGCGGGCGGGGTAGTTGAAGATGGAGGAGTACTTGGCCTTGCCGTCCATCAGGTCCTGCATCATCTGATCGCGCGGCTGGCCGAGGGTTTCGGCGGCGGAGTACAGGTACAGGCCGTGGCCGGCCTCGTCCTGGACCTTGGCCATGAGGATGGCCTTGCGCTTGAGGCTGGGGGCGCGGGAGATCCAGTTGGCTTCCGGCTGCATGCCGATAATCTCCGAGTGCGCGTGCTGCGAGATCTGGCGCAGCAGGGTCTTGCGGTAGGCCGGGGGCATCCAGTCGCGGGGTTCGATCCGCGAATCGTCCGCCATGACTTTGTCGAAGTATGCCTGGCCTTCAGCGTCACGCCGGGCCGCATCTTCGGCGCTCTGTTCGTGCCGCGCCGCTGTTGGTTCTCCGGGCACTGACTGCAGGGTCTGCGATGCCATGGTTGCTCCTATGCATTTCCGATAAATAATTACCGACCGTTCGTTCAGGATATGCGGAAGGCAGGAGATGCGTCAAGCACACCGGCGCTCCGAGGCAGGCACGACGGCGGCCGTCCGGCGCGGCTGTCATCAACGCGCATATTGTGGCGCCTGCCGCTATTTGGCGCAGCGCGGTGGTAACGTCCGGCCATGGAAACGTCGCCGGAACCAAAGGAAGCTGCCGCAGGCCCCGCCGCGGCACCGGGCGGAATGAACCGCCGTCGGAAGATCATCATCGCCGTCATCGCCGGCCTGGCAGTGGTCGCAGTAGCCATTGCGGCATTGTTGCTGAACCAGCCGCGGACCCAACCCGCGGCCACCGTGGAAACTTCCGCCCCGGCGCCGGAGACCACCCCCGCACCCACTCCGACACCCACGCCGACGCCGACTCCGGATCCGCCGCCCACGGCGCTGAACATCCTGCTGATCGGCAGCGACAGCCGCGTGGACGACCGCGCAGTCGCCGCCTCCGGCGGAACCTCCGACCAGCGCGGGGACACCCTCGTCTTCATCCATCTCCCGGCAGACCGCCAGAGCGTCTACGGCATCTCCATCATGCGTGACCTGTGGGTGGACATCCCCGGCTACGGCGCGGACAAAGTCAACGCCGGACTCGAGCTGGGCGGCGTGCCCCTCATGACCCAGACCGTGGGGTCCCTGCTGGGCCAGAACATCGACTACACGGTGATGGTGGACTTCCCGGGCTTCGCCGGCCTGACCGACGCCGTTAACGGCATCGACGTCGACGTGAAGCTGCCGTTTACTTCCACGCTGGGGTCCGGGCAGTACTTTGCGCCGGGCGTGAACCATCTCAACGGCGCCCAGGCTCTCGATTTTGTCCGCGAGCGCAAGGCGTTCTCCGACGGCGACTACCAGCGGGTCCGGAACCAGCAGACCTTCCTCAAGGCCGTACTGGCCAAGGCCGTGGGCAACGGGGTCCTGGCCGACCGTGCGACGGTGCACGCGTTCGTGACGGGCGTACTGCCCCACGTCGCGGTGACACCGGGGCTGACCCTGGAAACCCTGGAACGGCTCGCATTCAGCCTGCGCACCGTACCGGCCGGCAACGGCGTGTTTTTCACGCTTCCCACGGCCGGCGTCGGTACCACCGGGACCGGCCAGTCGGTCATCTGGCAGAACCCGGCCGCCACCGCCGCCGTTTCCGCCGCCCTGGCATCCGGCACCCTGGGCGAGTACATCGCCGCGAACGGGCTGCAGAACGGGAACTGAGGGCCGCACGAAGGTAGATTGGAGAAATGACCCAGACTCCCGTGCAGCCGTCCCCGCAGCCCCCTGTTGCCAAGAAAATCCCCGCCCTCCGCACGCACCACGGCGATGCCTTCGAGGACAACTACGAGTGGCTGAGGAACAAGGAATCCGCCGAGGTCGTGGAGCTGCTCAAGGCTGAGAACGCCTACCAGGAGGCAGTGACGGCCCACCAGGAGCCGCTGCGCGAAGCCATCTTCCAGGAGATCAAGGGCCGCACCCAGGAGACGGACCTCTCCGTTCCCAACCGCAAGGACGGCTGGTGGTACTACACCCGCTCCGTGGAGGGCCAGGAGTACGGCATCCAGTGCCGCGTCCGGGCCGAGGACACCGGGGACCGCGTGGCCGACTGGACTCCCCCGGCCGTCGAGGTGGGCGTCGAGATTCCGGGCGAGGAAATCCTGCTGGACGGAAACGTCGAGGCAGCGGGCAAGCCGTTCTTCGCCGTCGGCGGTGCCGCCGTCACCATTGACGGGAACCTCTACGCCTACGCCGTGGACAACGCCGGTGACGAACGGTTCACGCTGCGCATAAAGGACCTGCGGAGCGGGGAGCTGCTTCCCGACGTGATCGAGAACGTTTTCTACGGGATCTCGTTCTCCCCCGACGGCACACGGATCTTCTACACCGTGGTGGATGACTCCTGGCGGCCCTACCAGGTGAAGTCCCATGTGCTGGGCACGCCCGTCGCCGATGATGAGGTCATCTACCAGGAGGACGACGTCGCCATGTGGCTGGGCTTCGAGCTCTCCGCCGACCGGCGCCACCTGGTGCTGAGCATCGGCTGCTCGGAATTCAGCGAGACCCGCCTGCTGCGCTTCGACGCGCTCGACGCCGGACTCCGCACCGTGATCTCCCGCGACGAGCGCATCCTTTACGAGGCCGAGCCGTTCCTGCTGACGGACGCCGCGGGGCAGCGGGCCGAGGCCATCGTCCTGACCCACAACAAGGACGCCATCAACTCCATGGTCTCCCTCGTGGACCCGGCCGAACTCGCCAAGCCGCTCGCCGAGCAGCACTGGACCGCCGTCGTCGAACATTCCGACCAGGTGCGCGTCAATGGCGCCGGCGTCACCTCGACACACCTGGTGGTCTCCGTCCGCAAAGACACCATCGAGCGCGTGCAGGTCCTGCCGCTGGCCGGGCTGGGCACGCCGGAGCAGGGCGCACCGGTGGAGCCGGCCTTCGAGGAGGAGCTCTACACCGCAGGCGTTGCCGGGTCCGACTACGAAGCGCCCGTGATCCGGATGGGCTACACCTCCTACTTCACCCCGTCCCGGGTCTACGACTTTGTGCTCCCCACCCCGGAACAGCCCGCCGGCGAGCTGCTCCTGCGCAAGGAGAGCCCGGTCCTGGGCGGCTATTCCGCCGCGGACTACGTCGCCACCCGCGAGTGGGCCGTGGCCGCGGACGGCACGCGGATCCCGCTCTCCGTATTGCGCCACGTCACCGTTGCCCGCGATTCGACGGCGGCGGGCCTTGTGTACGGCTACGGCTCCTATGAGATGAGCATGGATCCGGGCTTCGGCATTCCCCGGCTCTCCCTGCTGGACCGGGGCATCGTGTTCGTGATCGCCCACATCCGCGGCGGCGGCGAACTGGGCCGGCACTGGTACGACACGGGCAAGAAGCTGCAGAAGAAGAACACCTTCACGGACTTCATCGCGGCCACCGACTGGCTGGCGCAGTCCGGCTGGGTGGACCCGGCACGCATCGCGGCCATGGGAGGATCGGCAGGCGGGCTGCTGATGGGCGCCGTCGCCAACCTGGCCCCGGAGAAGTACGCGGCGATCGTGGCGGCCGTGCCGTTCGTGGATGCCCTGACCACCATCCTGGATCCCGAACTGCCGCTTTCCGCGCTGGAGTGGGAGGAATGGGGCAACCCGATCACCGACAGCTCCGTGTACGAGTACATGAAGTCCTACACGCCGTACGAAAACGTCCGGGCAGTGGCGTACCCCAAGATCGCTGCGGTCACCTCGTTCAATGACACGCGGGTGCTCTACGTGGAGCCCGCCAAATGGGTTCAGCGGCTGCGCGAACTCAACACCGGCAGCGAGCCGATCGTGATGAAGATCGAGATGGAAGGCGGCCACGGCGGCGCCTCGGGCCGCTACGTGCAGTGGAAGGAACGGGCCTGGGACTACGCCTTCGTCGCCGACTCCCTGGGCGCCACGGACCTCCTGCCGGGGGCCGGAGTTAAGTAGACCGCTCCCGTCATCGGTTGCTCCGTACCCGCCCTTTTGAGCCCGCATTAGGGCAGTTACGGAGCAATCGTTGGCGGTATGGTCGCGGATTTACGGGAGTCGCCTACCGGATAGATGCTAACCATGCTTACTATTGACCAGCATGAGGCACATCGGTCTGGAAACTGCTCACTGGGGGCAGCAGAAACTGTGCCGGAACTGGAGCTATTCGTGAGCACTGAACAGGGAATGACCCCGCTGAGCGACGCTGAACTGATGGCGGAGGCAGGCACCGCCCTTCCGGACAAGGAAGTGGCCTCCATCCTGGACCTCAACGCGGACCTGGACCTCGGGATCAACGCCGCGGCGCCGATCGACCTCGCCATCGCGGCTAACGCCAACGTCGCCGCCCCGATCGACGCCGCAGCTTCGGCGAACATCCTGTCCTTCGGCTCGGACGCTCAGGCGCTGTCCGATCAGGGCGTCATCATCAACCAGGGCATTGACGCCGATGCCACTGCAGAGTCCGCGCAGGACAGCACGATCGAGCAGGACACCGGCAGCACCGGCGGCACCGACACGGGCGCCACGGATGTCACGGCGGAGGAAAGCGCCCTGCCCACCGACGTCGCCGGAGCCCTCAATTCCAACCTGCTCAACGTCAACGTGGACTTGGACGCCGCTGCCGACATTGCCGCCCCGATCAACGGTGCCGTGGCCGCCAACGCCAATGTCGCCGCCCCGATCGATGCCGCCGTCGCCGCCAACATCGGCTCCATCGACAGCAACGCCTTCGCCGTCTCGCAGCAGGATGCCATCATCAACCAGAACATCACGGGCGAAGCCACTGCTACGGCCGACCAGCAGTCCGACCTCCGGCAGTAGTTCCCCCGGATGAGCATTTCGCATGGCGGGCCGTCCATCTCGGACGGCCCGCCGGTCTCCCCTGCGCCGGCTGCCGGCACCCTGCCGGTCCCGGTCCGGGCCGACGGCATCCAGCTCATCGGCGAGACCAAGGGTTCCGGCTACCGTGAGGCGCCCTCACTGGTCCGCCGCGCCGACGGCCAGACCCTCCAACTGACCCCGTTGCTGTACCTGGTCCTCGAAGCGATTGACGGCACCCGCGGCGTCGAGGAGATCGCCAACCACGCCAGCACCGGATCCGGCCGGCTGGTCAGCGCCGACAACGTCCGGACCTTGATCGACTCACAATTGCTGCCGCTGGGCCTGCTGCGGCTGGCCGACGGCTCACAGCCCGAGGTACGCAAGGCCGACCCGCTGCTTGGGATGAAGTTCCGCTACACCGTCACGGACCCGGAACGCACGCGCCGCATCACCGCCCCGTTCGCCGTGCTCTTCAGCCCGCTGATCGTGGTCCTGGTCACCGCGGCGTTCCTCGCCAGCTGCTGGTGGGTGCTGATGGTCAAGGGCCTGGCCTCGGCCACGCATGAAGCGTTTGCAAATCCGGGCCTCGTGCTGCTGATCCTGGTGGTGACCGTGCTGTCCGCCGGGTTCCACGAATTCGGGCACGCTGCGGCGGCCCGGCGCGGCGGAGCAACCCCGGGCGCCATGGGTACCGGGCTGTACCTGATCTGGCCCGCGTTCTTCACCGATGTCACCGATTCCTACCGGCTGGGCCGCGCCGGGCGTATCCGGACCGACCTCGGCGGTCTGTACTTCAACGCGATCGTCGCCGTCGCCATCATGGGCATCTGGTGGGCCACGGGTTTCGATGCGCTGCTGCTGGTCGTCGTGACCCAGGTGCTGCAGATGGTCCGGCAGTTGCTGCCGCTGGTCCGCTTCGACGGCTACCACATCCTCGCCGACGCCACCGGGGTTCCCGACCTGTTCCAGCGGATCAAACCCACCCTGCTGGGGCTCCTGCCGTGGCGCCGGACTGACCCGGAGGCGCAGGTCCTCAAGCCGTGGGCCCGCGCCGTGGTCACGGCCTGGGTGCTCATCACCGTTCCGCTGCTCCTCTTCAGCCTTGTCCTCATGGTGCTGTCCCTGCCGCGGCTTCTCGGCACGGCGTGGGACAGCGCGCAGAAGCAGTACGCCATGTTCAACCACAGCTTCGGCGGCGGGGACATCGTCGACGCCGCAGTGCGGATCCTGGCGATTGCCGCCGTCGCGCTTCCCGTGGTTGGCATCTTCTACATCCTGTTCCGCCTGGGACGGCAAATCATCACCGGACTCTGGCAGAAGACCCGCGGCAAGGCGCTCCAGCGCGGAACGGCCCTCGCAGTGATCGCGTCTGTGGTGGCAGGACTCGCCTGGGCCTGGTGGCCCGGCACCGAAACCTACCGGCCCGTCCAGCCCTACGAACGGGGCACCCTGGCCGACGCCACCACCGCCGTCTTCCCGGCCGGCGCGTCCACCGGAATGAGGGAAGGCCAGTCAGGGCGGACCGTCGCGCTCTGGCCCGCCGGTGCCGAGAAGCCCACCCGTGAGCAGCCGCAGCTCAGCATGGTCCTGGTGCCGCGTGACGCCGGGACGGCCGGGGCTGGGGCTGAGGCGCCGCCGTCGTGGGTATTCCCCTTCGACCGGCCGGCCGCACCCGAGGAGGACGGCAACCAGTCGCTCGCCGTCAACACCACGGACGGTTCCGTTGTCTACGACGTCGCCTTCGCGCTTGTCTGGGCCGACGACGGCGGGGACGTCACCACCCGCAACGAGGCCTACGCCTTTGCCAGCTGCGCGGACTGCGCCGCCGTCGCGGTCGGTTTCCAGGTGGTGCTGATCGTGGGGCAGACCGACGTGATCGTCCCGGAGAACCTCTCCGCGGCCGCGAACTACAACTGCGTGCGGTGCCTGACGTACGCCCTGGCGAGCCAACTGGTCCTCACACTGGACGGTCCGCTGAGCGCCGACGGCATGACCCGGCTCAACGCGCTGTGGCAGCAGATCGCGGAGTACGGGCGGAATCTGCAGAATGTGCCACTCTCGGAGATCCAGGGGCGCCTGGACGCCTTCAAGCTGCAAATCATGGAGGTCATCAAGAGCGATCCCAGCGCCACCCCGGGCGGTTCCACCGGCACGGCCCCCGCCACGACGGGCAGTTCGCCGGGTCCTTCGACGACACCCCCGGCCATGCCGGGTGCAACGACCGGGGCCACGCCGGGTGCCACCTCCGACGCCACTCCTGGTGTGGCGGGGACCGCGCCAGCGGCTACCTCCACTGCCACGGCGCCATCAGGGACGGGCCCGGCTGGACCGCAGCCCACGCAGTCCGCGGGAACGGCCACCGGGCCGGCGCCTGTCACGCCGTCGGCCGCTCCAACAGCCATAGCCCCGCCGGCACCGTAGGCACCGCTCCGGTTCCTGGCTGACGACGCGCCAACGGACCAGTGCTATGGGGATTCCCGTAGCGCTGGTCCGTTGGCGCGTCATGGGACTTTCACCGCAGCGGAATTGACTGCGGAAACGACTGGGCGGGGTGTTCGCGGGCGGGTTTCGTCGCTGATTCACGAGCGGCGACGCTCCTGCCCAGTTGCTCGGCACCACTCCCCGCGCCCGCCACACAGAACCGCGGGTTCCGCCGGCACGTGGCAGTGCGGCCGGAAGTAACTGGGCGGGAGCGTCGCACCGGCGTCGGTGATTCGTCAACGCGGTGAATCCTAGGCTTGCTGCCGGGACTTCCATTCATCCGCAAGAATGGCGTAAACGACTTCCGTTGCCCACTGTCCCTTGTAGTGCCATTTGTCCACCTGGGTGGATTCGAGCCGCATGCCCAGCCGTTCGCAGAGCGTTGCGGAGGCCGTGTTGAGGGCATCCAGCTTGGCATCGATCCGGTGGAAGCCGAGCTCCTCGAACCCCAGTTTCAGCAGCGCACCTGCGGCCTCGGACGCGATACCCTTGCCGCGCGCCTCCGGGGCGAGGCTCCAGCCGATCTCGGCCTGCCCGCAGCCCGGCAGCCATTTCAGCACCACTTCCCCGAGCAGGCCGGGCGAGTCCGCGGCCTCGATGGCCAGGCAGATCCAGTCGCCCTCCTTTTCGAAGACGAAGTTGGCGTATTTGCCCACGGACTCCATGGACTTGGTGTAGCTTTTCGCCTCCCCGGGCAGGAACCGTGCGGTCTCGGGCAGCGAATGGTAGGCGTAGAAGGCATCCAGGTCCCCGGCCTCGAAGCGGCGCAGCACCAGCCGGTCAGTGCGGAGGGGCAAGTTCAGTTCGGTCATGGCACCCACGCTACCCATCGATTGCTCCGCAGGTGCCGTTTTGAGCCGTGAAAGGGGCAGTTACGGAGCAACCGACGCGCCGACGACGGCGGCGGTCGCCTCGGCAATCGCCCGCTCCTCGTCGGTGGGCACCACGAGCACCGGAATAGCCGAGGAGGGCGAGGAAATCACGCGGGGGTCCTTGGACCGTTCGCGGTTCAGGCCGTCGTCGAGCTGCACGCCCAGGGCGCCCAGCCGTTCCGCCACGAGGGCGCGGAACTGGTGGGAGTTCTCCCCGATCCCGGCCGTAAACACCAGGGCCTTCGCCCCGCCGACAGCCACATGGTAGCCGCCGATGTACTTCGCGAGCCGGTAGGAGGCGACGGCGAGCGCCATGGCCGCCTTGGCGTCGCCGGCTTCCGCGGCCTCCACCACGGAGCGCATGTCGTTGTTGCCGGCTAGCCCCTTGAGCCCGGACTGGCGGTTGAGCATGGAATCCAGGTCCTCCGGGGACCAGCCGGCCCGGCCGAGGAATACCAGGATGGACGGGTCCAAATCGCCGGAACGGGTGCCCATCACGAGGCCCTCCAGCGGGGTGAACCCCATGGAGGTGTCCACGGAATGGCCGCCGCGGATCGCAGTCACCGAGGCCCCGTTGCCGAGGTGGGCGATGACGGCGTCGAACTCGTCCACCGGTACATCGAGCAGCGCCGCGGCCCGGTGCGCGACGTATTCGTGCGAGGTGCCGTGGAAGCCGTAGCGGCGGATCCCGTGGTTGGTGTAGAGCTCCTCCGGCACGGCGTAGCGCCAGGCGTGCTCCGGCAGGGTCCGGTGGAAGGCGGTGTCGAAGACGGCGACCTGCGGCATCTCCGGCCACTTCTTCGAGATCGCGCGGATGCCCAGCACGTTCGCCGGGTTGTGGAGGGGTGCCAGCGGGTTGAGCCGCTCGATGGCGCGGGTGATCTCGTTGTCGACCAGGACGGGCTCGGCGAAGCGCTCCCCGCCGTGCACCACCCGGTGCCCGACGGCGTCGAGCGCCCGGTCGCCCAGCGCGGCGTGGATCTCCGCGTCCACGAGTTCCAGGGCCTCCGCGTGGTCGCGGGGGCCCTCCAGCTGGCCGTCGCCTTCGCCGCCGTTGCCCATTCCGATCTTCTCGACGAGTCCTTCGGCGAGCACGCTGCCGGTTTCGACGTCGCGGACCTGGTACTTCAGTGAGGACGAGCCTGAGTTGATGACGAGGACGAGCACTGGGCCTCCTAAGCCTTGGCTGCAGGGGTGGTCGGTGGAAGTTCGATCGTATCGCCATTGCATCGGACGCGGCGGGCGCCTAGAGTCGGCGGACCTATTGGTCACCGCACGGAGGGCTTTTCATGACTGACAGCACTAACGAGCAGGACAGCAGCGCACCGGACACCGGATCCAAGAAGCCGGACCCCACCGGCGTGGAAGGCTCGAACCCGGCTTTGGACGACACCGGGAACCTCAAGGCCGCCGAGGTGGGCGAGTCTCCCGAGCCGCCCGAGAACGTGGAGGACCTGGACCTCACCCCCGAGGGCCTGGCGGACGAGCCGGCCAAGCAGGAAGACCCCGACAGCCCGGCGGAGCCGGAGAACAGCTGACGGAAACCAGCCGACGCCGGTCCCCCGGCTACGCGTGCGCAGCCGATGCAGCCGGTTCGACGGCAGGCGCCGTGGACTGGGCCTGGATGGCGGTGATGGCCACAGTGTTCACGATGTCCTCCACGGTGCAGCCGCGGGAGAGGTCGTTGACCGGCTTCCGCAGGCCCTGCAGCACGGGCCCGACGGCGACCGCCCCGGAGGACTGCTGGACCGCCTTGTAGGTGTTGTTGCCGGTGTTCAGGTCCGGGAAGATGAAGACGGTCGCCTGTCCGGCCACTGATGAGCCCGGCATCTTCGACTCGGCGATGGCGGCGTCGACGGCGGCGTCGTACTGGATGGGCCCTTCCACGGCTAGGTCCGGGCGGCGTTCCCGCACGAGTTCGGTGGCCTGCCGGACTTTGTCCACCGCTTCGCCGCTTCCGGACCCTCCGGTGGAGTAGGACAGCATGGCAACCCGCGGCTCCACGCCGAACTGCGTGGCGGTCTCGGCCGAGGCCAGCGCGATGTCCGCCAGTTGTTCCGCGTTCGGGTCAGGGTTGACCGCACAGTCGCCGTACACCAGCACCCGGTCCGGCATCAGCATGAGGAACACCGAGGAGACGATCTTCACGCCGTCGCGCGTCTTCACGAACTCCAGCGCCGGCCGGATGGTGTGGGCCGTGGTGTGCGCGGCACCGGACACCATGCCGTCCACCACTCCCAGCTGCACCATCATGGTGCCGAAGTAGCTGCCGTCCAGCATGACTTCCAGGGCCCGGGCCAGGTCAACGCCCTTGTGTGCGCGCAGTTCCGCGTACTTCTCGGCGAACTGCTGGCGCAGCTCGGATGTGGCAGGGTCCACGATGTCGATGCCGGAGATGTCGATGCCCTGGGTGGATGCCAGCTCCCGGACTTCCGATTCTTTGCCCAGAATGGTGAGGTCGCAAACGTCCCGGCGGTGCAGGATCTCCGCAGCGCGCAGGATCCGCACGTCGTTCCCCTCGGGCAGCACGATGTGCCGGCGCTGCAGCCGCGCCCGCTCAACCAGGTCGTGCAGGAACCGCAGCGGCGTCATCCGCTCCAGCCGCGGGAGGTGCAGGCGTTCCACGAGCTCCGCCTCGTCCACGCGCTTGGCCCACAGCCCCAAGGCCGAGGCGACTTTGCGGCGGTGCCCGGACCAGATTTCGCTGCGGACCTCGGAGACCCGTTTGGCGGTGGTGTACGTGTCGTCCGGGGCCGTGAACACGGGAAACGGGGCCTGCGCCAGCAACGAGTAAATGTTGGGGTCCGGGGCCAGGCCGCCCGTGAGGATCAGCGCCGACGGCACCGGGAATTCCGGCGAGAAAGAGGACGCCAGGCACGCGACCATCACGTCGGCACGGTCGCCCGGGACGATCACCAGGGCGCCGTCGTCGAGCACGTGGAGGAAGTTGGCCACGTTCATGGCCGCCACCTTGATGGAGCGGACGTCGCGTTCCATGTCCTGGCGGCCGGCCACCTGGCGGATGCCCAGGGCCGCGGCCACCTCGCCGGTGGTGGGCCGGGCAATGTCCTCGAGCTCCGGGAAGACATACACGGGCCGGCCGGACGCGCCGGGCTTCACGGCTGCGACGATCCCGTCCACGTCCTCCGGGTCGGCGCGGTTCACCATGATGGCCAGCAGGCTGCAGCGTTCCGCCGCCAATTCCTTCCGGGCAACCTCGACGGCGTCAGCGGCCTCCGCGACGGTGCGCCCCTTCGCGCCCACCACGGCCACGATTGGGGCGGCCAGGTTGTTCGCGAGGCGTGCGTTGAGGTCGAATTCGACGGCGGCGTCCTGGCCGGTGAGGTCGGTGCCCTCCACGATCACCACGTCGCAGTGGCGTGACATTTCGGCAAATATCTCCACACACCGGGCGTCGATTTCCGCGCGGTTCCCCTCGGCCAGGAGCGCCCGGACCTCGGCGAAAGTCAGCCCGCCGCGGCAGCGCTCGTCATCCAGGTCGAACCGGGACTTCATAAGGGCCACCATGGGGTCCGAGGCGGCATCGGAGCCGTGGACCACTGGTTTGAAGAAGCCGATGCGGTCCGCGTGCCGGTGCAGCGTGTCCGCAAGCCCCAGCGCTATGAGGGACTTGCCCGAGCCCGGGGTGGTCGCGCTGACGTAGATTCCTTTGGCCATTGTTCGCCCTTTGCTGTGAAGTGGTGCTGCTTCCCTCCCAGCCTACTTTCTCTTGCCGGGGAGCCGGTTTCCGGGTCCCGTTTCCGGTGCTTTTCGACGGCCGTTGCGTCGTCCGCCGACAGCTTCATACGCCTGTCAGCTCTTGACAGAAGGCACCCAAATGGGATTACCTAATGAACATTCGGTAAATAAAGCTGGAGGCAATGACGCATGGCTGAACTGACGGTTTCCGGTGGCACCCACCCCATTCTTAAAGACGACTACGCGTCGGAATGGATGGGCATCGAAGTTGTGGCGCTGGACGAGGGACATGCCACGATCCGTATGGCGCTCCGGCAGGAAATGCTCAACGGGTTCGGCATGGCCCACGGCGGAATGATCTTCGCCTTCGGGGACACCGCCTTCGCGCTGGCCTGCAACCCCGCGAACCCGGGTCCCGGCGAGGAGGGAAACATCACCGTCGCCGCCGGCGTCGACATCAACTTCCTTAAACCGGCCTTCCGCGGCCAGGTCCTGACCGCCGTCGCCAACCGCCGCGCCAGCACCGGACGCAGCGGACTCTATGACATCCAGATCTACGCCGCAGATCCGGGCACGCCTGAGGCACGGCAGTCGGCACCCGCCGGCGCCGCGCACGCCGCTACGGCCCCGGGCGAACTCCCCACCGACGCCCCTGCGGGCGAACTCGTCGCCGAGTTCCGCGGCCGCAGCCGCACCATCTCCAAGAAATAGAAACAGGGAACCCCAGATGACCCAAGAAACCGTCGCCGCCACCAGTGAAGCTGTCCTGGACCGCGAAGAAACCATCTCCCGCGACGAGCTCGAGGCATTGCAGCTCAGCCGCCTGCAGCACACCGTGGCCTACGCCTACGACCGTGTTCCCCTGTACAAGCGCAAGTTCGACGAAGCCGGCGTCCACCCCACCGACCTCCGTGAGCTCTCCGACCTCGGCAAGTTCCCCTTCACCACCAAGGAAGACCTCCGCCTGGAGTACCCCTTCGGAATGTTCGCCGTGCCGCAGCACGAGGTGGCCCGCATCCACGCGAGCTCCGGCACCACCGGCCGCGCCACCGTGGTGGGCTACACGAAGAAGGACCTCGCCGACTGGGCCAAGCTCGTTGCCCGCTCGCTGCGCGCCTCCGGCGTCCGCCCGGGCATGAAGGTCCACAACGCCTATGGCTACGGCCTGTTCACCGGCGGAATGGGCGCCCACGCCGGCGCCGAGGCCCTCGGCTGCACGGTCATCCCGATCTCGGGCGGCCAGACCGAACGCCAGATCACGCTCATCCAGGACTTCAAGCCCGACGCCATCCTGGCCACCCCGACCTACCTGCTGACCATCGCCGACGCGATGATGAAGCAGGGCATCGACCCGGCCTCCACATCGCTCAAGTTCGCCGTGCTGGGTGCCGAGCCGTGGACCGAGGAAATGCGCCACGAGCTTGAGACGACCATGAACATCAAGGCCTGTGACATTTACGGGCTCTCCGAGGTCATGGGGCCGGGCGTCGCCGGCGAGGCCGTGGAAACCCAGGACGGCAGCCACATCTGGGAGGACCACTTCCGCCCCGAGATCATCGACGCCTTTGACCCGTCCGTGGTCCTGGGCGACGGCGAACACGGCGAACTGGTCTTCACCTCTCTCACCAAAGAGGCGCTGCCGATCATCCGGTACCGCACCAAGGACCTCACCCGGCTGCTGCCCGGCACGGCCCGCCCCGCGCACCGCCGCATGGGCCGTATCACCGGCCGCAGCGATGACATGATCATCCTGCGCGGCGTGAATCTGTTCCCCTCCCAGATCGAGGAGATCGCGCTGCGCATCCCCGAGCTGAGCCCGCACTTCCAGCTCGAGCTCACCCGCCCCGAAGGCCAGCGCATGGACCAGCTGACCGTCAAGATCGAACGCCGCGAGTCTGTCACGGTCGAGGGTGTCGCCTCGGCTGCCAGGGTCCTGCAGCAGCAGATCAAGATCCATGTCGGGTCCTCCTGTGCCGTCGACGTCGTCGAGCCAGGCTCCCTCGAGCGGTCCAACGGCAAGCTCCGCCGGATCTACGACATGCGCCCCAAGGCCTGACCCCATCCTGTCCAGCCCGCCGGCCGCCCGCGAGAGCAGCCCGGCGGGCTGACCGATCTCCTGATCGTGAGAAACTAGCGACTATGCCCACAACAGCAACAACCACGAAACGCGGCCGGCCCGGTTATGACCAGCAGTCGGTGCTGGTGATCGCTGTTGACGTTTTTAACCGCCATGGCTATGACGCCACGTCCATGGGCATCCTGGCCGAGAACCTGGGTATCTCCAAGTCAGCCATTTACCACCACGTGCCGTCCAAGGGTGACCTGCTGAAGCTCGCCCTGGACCACGCCCTGGGCGGCCTCGAAGCCATCCTGGAACAGCCGCAGGCCCAGACCGGCACCGCCGAAGCCCGGCTGGAGTTCGTCCTCCGTCAGACCATCTCGGTGCTGGTGGAGCGGCTTCCGTTTGTGACCCTGCTGCTGCGGCTGCGGGGCAACACGGAGATCGAGCGCGACGCGATGGAACGCCGCCGCACCTTCGACCACAAGGTGGCGGCCCTGATTTCCTCAGCGCGCGACGAGGGGTCACTCCGGCAAGACATCGATCCCCGCACCGTCACCCGGCTGCTCTTCGGCACCATCAACTCCATCGTCGAGTGGTACAAACCCGGCGGCTCCCTCTCCCCCGAGAAACTGGCCGACGACGTCATCACCATGGCCTTCCACGGCCTCCACGTCCCGCAGTAGTCCGCCCCGGCCGCCGGTCCCATTGACGGGCCACGGCGCCGGGGGCACGCTGGAGGATGGCCACCAGACTATCCACGGTGCTCATGGGCACCTTTCCCCATCTGCGGTACGAACCCACCGCCAAGCGGATCCGCGCGAGCCTCGACGGGACCGCCGTCGTCGATACGCTCCGGGCCTATCTGATTTGGGAACCGCGTCGGATCACACCCGTCTATGCCGTGCCTGAGCAGGAACTGCTGGCCGGGCTCGACCTGGCGGGGTATGTCACCTTGGATTTCCCGGCCTTCGACTGGCTCGAAGACGACGGGGAGATCATCGTCCACCCCCGCGATCCGTTCCACCGTGTGGACATCCGAGGGTCGTCCGTGGACGTGGAGGTGCCCCCCACGGCGTGACGCTGGCCAGCACGAACGGCGTGGCATGGAGCTACGACCGGCGGTACCGCGACTCCGCCCAGATCCACGGCCTCATCAGCTTCTTCAATGAGCGGGTGGACCTGAGGGTCGACGGCGTTCTCCATACCCGTCCGGTGACGCCGTGGTCCCGCCCGGACAGCCCCGGCGGTGCCGGTCCGGGGGCCGGCATGGACGGCGGTCCGGGGGCACTTTGAACGCCGCAGCACGCGTTTCGCCGACTCTCACCGGCGTGCCCGTGTCAATTTGCCCCCGCGCGGCCGGCGGATCGGCATCGCGCCCTCGGCCTCCGTCGAATGAAGGGACCAGCGGCTAGTGGACGACAGTGCCGGTGGAATGCACCACGGTTCCGGTGCTTTGGCCTCGTCCGCTGATGTCTATTTGCAGCTGGCTGCGCTGCAGCGGCGCTTCCAGGGCGTCGGAGAGCTCCGGCAGCGTGGATGTTTGGATGCGGTGGATGAGGTCCTGGACATCGGCCCTGTCATTGAGCGTCACCTTCAGGCTCAGGTCGGGGGCTCTGGCTGTTCCTCTCAGCAGGGCCGCGGAAGTGACGACACCGGGCAGCGAGTTGATCCGGTTTTCGACGGCGGCCGCGAGGACGGACGGGTCGCACAGGGTGAACCCCTGGCCTCCGTCGTCATGGAGGCGATAGGTGCCGGCCGGGTTCTTCCTCGGGATCTGGGCGATGATCCACAGCAGCCCCAGCACCCCGAGGACGACTCCAACAATCAGTACGGTCGCCGCCACCCACTGCGGCGCGAACAAGGCCTGCAGATCGCCGGAGACGGCGTAGTTCCTTGCGGGTGCGGTGTTCAGCAGAGACTGCGCTGTCCCGCTGGCCTGCAGGAGCAGGGCGATGCCGGCAGTCAGGAGAACGACGCCGAGAATAGTCAGCCAGGTCCGGTTCAGGGTTCCTGCGGTCTGTCTCATCGGAAGCCGTCCTTCTGATAATCGCGGTGGGCGGGTGCGCGAATGGTCTTACTCTCTGGACCGGACGGAGGCGGTAACCTGCGGAACCGGCGAGAGCCCAGTCTCTTCCAGCCGGGCCCGGACAGCGTCGGTGATCCTGGTGCGCAGATCCCCTGGCTCGTGCAGGAAAGTCGTGACCCTCAGGTTTACCCGCCCGGTGGTGGCTGTCGCTGAAACCGAGCCGACGCCGTCGATCTGCAGGCAACGGGCTTTGGCCAAGTGCGCGATGGCCCGGCGGGTCATCACTGTTTCCCGATCCTGCACCGGCGGGGCCTCGGCCCCTGCGCCGGAATCATCGATGGCGATTGCATTGAACCCGCCGGGAATGAGGGCACACAGCAACAGGGTCACTCCTGCCACGACGGCGGCTGTTCCGATCAGCCAGACAGCGGGGTCGTTCCACGTCAGTGCGGCCAACCAGTCGCGAGGGCCCTCCAGCAGGGCGGGCCATGTGCCGTCGATCAACCGGGTGATAGCCAGCCAGGCCAAGGCGACGCCAGCGGCCAGGAGTAGGGTCCCGACGATGAGTGCCGGCACGGCGCGGCTGGGCCGGTGCCGCAGGCGCATGGATCGTTGGTCGTTCCGGCTCATAGCAGTTTCCTTCGTCCCGGGGTGTCGGTGCTGGTGGTCAGCCACGAGATCCGGATGTCGACCTGCCGAACGTCGACGCCGGTTAACTCCGTCACCCTGGCCCTGATCCGGCGGCGCAGTTCCTCGGTGGCCTGGCGTAACGGCACCGGATACAGCATTCCCACCTCGACGCTTAAGGTCGCGATGTTCCCGGCGAGTTCAACCGTCGCCTTGGGTCGGGCGGAGAGATCAGCGCGTGTTCCGATGCCCAGAAAACCGCCGGAGGCGCCGCCAGCGGATGATTCGTCGCTGGCCACCTGCGCGGCGATTTTCTCGATCACCTTGGCGGCCAGGACGGTCTGCCCGCGCGTGCCCGTCTCGCCGAAGTCCTCACCGTCGTCCCCGACGGCGTCCCCGTCACCGGGCGTGGGCAGGGCGTGGGATCCTGGCGGGTTCATCGGCTCGATGCTCTACCGAACAGGGCCTGCAAATCGAGTTTTCCTTCCGCGACCCGGCCGACCACCAGGCCGATGAGTCCGAGGATCACCGCGGCCAGCAGCGCCGGCCAGCCGCCGAAACCCAGAACGATTCCAAGAACTAGACCTATCGTCAGGCACCAACGTGTAGTAGACATAGCCATCCTTTTCCTCTTCGTCCCGTTCCCCTTGGCGGAGGATACTGTGACGGGTGGTTACTGCAGTTGGGTCTTCTGGACCTGCTGGTCCTCATGCTCGTCGTCGGGCAGGTGGACATCGGTGACATTGACGTTCACTTCGAGCACTTCCAGTCCGGTGGCGCGCTCAACGGACTGAATGATGTTGCGGCGGATGCCCTGGCTGACCTCCACCACGGAAAACCCGTACTCGACGACGATGGAGACATCGATTGCGGTCTGAAGTTCGCCCTTTTCGACGCTGACGCCGCCGCTGACGTTGGTCTGGGAGCCGGGAATACGTTCGGTCAGGGCACTGAACGCGCGTCGGCCCGCACTGCCCATCGCGTACACGCCGGGAACCTCGCGGGTGGCCATGCCGGCCAGCTTCTGCACCACCGTTTCCTCGATCGTGGTGTCACCACGATCGGTGTGCAGCGCGTCCCTGGCCTTCGACTGTTCCAGCGCGCTTCGTTGCGTCTGCCCCGGGGTGGCCATGACGCCGCTGGTGGTTCCGGGGGTCCTGGGTGTCTCTGTCATGGAAAACATCTCCTCGTGGGACTGGTGGTGGTGCGTACACCGGTAAGGACGAAGCCCGGCAGGAATCGTCACGTGGTGCGGCAGATTATTTCTTCCCAGGGGGCACAACGCCGCGGATCGGTTTCCGGCGTCGACCGGCTGTGGCATATTGGGGCCAAGGTCCGGTGCGTTTCAGGACGGGATGGAAAGTGCATGGTTGATCATGGCCCCGGCTTTGAGCCGGACCTCGACGAGGGGAGCATTGTCGCCCGCGCCCAAGACGGCGATCTGGCAGCATTCGAACACCTGGTGCTCACCTATCAGTCCCGGCTCTTCCGGCTGGCCTACCGGATGGTCAACGACCGTGGCGAAGCCGAAGACATCGTTCAGGAGACTCTGACAACCAGCTGGCGTGGTCTTCCCATGCTGGCTGACGTTGATGCTTTCGGAGGCTGGATCTACCGGCTGGCGACGAACAAATGCCTGGATCAGCTGCGCAAGCGGTCCGCCCATGCCGAGGACATCATCGACTCGGAAGAAATGGACACTCTGCCGGGTGCCCGCGCCCGCTCGGTGTCGGCCCGCTGGGATCCGGCGCACGAGGCTGAATGGTCGGCCGAACAGGATGGCCTGACCGCACTGCTGAACACGCTCCCTCCGGCACAACGGGCCTGCTGGCTGCTGCGGGAAATGCACGGACGCAGTTACGCCGAGATTGGTGTCACACTGAAGATCAGCCCGACAGCAGTCCGTGGCACACTCGCCCGGGCACGGCACCAGATAGCAGAAGGGATGAGCCAGTGGCGATAGAGGACGTCCCGCGGCTCGGCTGCGGCCAGAGCATCGACCGCATCTGGGCGACCATCGACCGGCCCCCCACCGCGCACGAAGAACAGTGCGAACAATGCCAGACAGCCAGGACCCGGCTGCAAAGACTCAGCGACGCAACCAGCTCACTGCGGGAAAGCGACCTGCACAATCCCGCGCTGAAACCCGGTCCCGGGATCAAGAAAGCCATCATGGAGGTGGCCCACGCGGAAGTCCGCCGCGGCAGCAAAATCCTCCTGCGCAGCGCTGACAACGGCATCACCGAGATCAGCGAACAGGCCCTGAGCTCGCTCATCCGGTCCGCGGCGGCAGCGGTTCCCGGCGTCCGCTCACGACGCTGCCGCATCGAAATACGTTCCGCAGCCCCCGCCAGTGAAGACCACCCGCGCGGAACCGCCGGCACAGCCGCCGACGCCGGTCCTCGCCTCATCGTCAATCTACGGGTGGCCGCCGCCGCGGGCATGGAAATCCCCCTCATTGCGGAAGCGCTGCGGCACGAGATCAGCAACGCGATTCCGGCCGGCGTCGGAATTGGTGCCGGGATCGTCAACATCACCGTGGAGGACCTTTACGATGTCTGACCAACCCCTCCGAGGCTCTATCATTACCAGCCAACTCATCGCGTCCATCGCCACCCGCACCACGCTGGAAACACCCGGAGTCCTAAGGCTTGAGCCCACCATCCAAGGCTTCCTCGCCCGGCTCGCCCCCGCCGCCCTACAAAACCTCCGCACTGCCGGCAGCCAGGACGGCACGTACCGGCACGACGGCGTCACCGCGACAATCCGCGACGGCTCCGCACACGTCCACCTCGATATCGCCACCGACATCGCCTACACCGCCCTCCAGGTTGCCGAGGCAGTACAACGGCGCGTGAGTGAGAGCATCAGCCACACCGGCCTCACGCCGGGCACGGTCGACATCACCATCCTCGCCATAGAACCCCACCGCGGCACAGCAATGCTGTAACCCGGATGCAATCACCGGCCGCTCACTGCCCGGTCGCGCAGCAGGCGGATACGCCGGGGAAACCGGCGCCGCCCGCTCCTCCGGAGTACCACCTTGCACGCAAAGCCAGCAGGGCCGGCAGAGACCTGGCCGCACGGATTACAAACGGAAGAGGCCCAACAATGGAACCGGTTCAGCTCATCCTGATCATCGCGGGAATCATCGTCGTCCTGGTGGTCCTGTCGGCGCTGATGTCTTTTGGCCGGCGCAGAGGCGAAAAGAGGGTACATGAGAATCGACAGGCTGCGGACGGGGACGCAACGGCCCAGAACCCCGACGAAGACGACCGCGACCCATAACAGTTGCCGGTCTTCACGCCCCTGCCCCCCGGCAATGGCGCGGCGCTGATCCCGCCCACGCGGTCCGGGGGCAGGCGGCGACGGCGGTCCGGAGGAACTTTGAGGGCCCCGGCACACGTTTCGCCAACTAATACCGGCGTGTCCGTGTCAATGTGCCCCCGCCCCGCTGGGGACCTGCCCACGAACACAGAGCGGCGCCCCGCTGAGCCGGGACGCCGTGATTTTGTCCGCCGATCAGAGCCCGGTCAGAGCTGGTAGTCAGCTAACGTCGTGATGTCCTCGTGGACGCACAAGATGTTGTGCTCCGTGTCCATGAACCAGGCGCACTTCTCCGAATCCGTTGTACAGATGTGGTTCTCGGTCTTGAGGTCCGGCAGGTCGTAGTCCTGGAACTGGACGCCTTTGGACTCCATGTCCTGGACGGTCCGCTCGATCTCGGAGACTTCAAAACTCAGGGCTGTGTGCTCGGAGTGCTTACCGTCCTTGACGGGCATCAGCTGCAGCATGGGGCCGCCCTCGCTGCCGAACATTTCACTTCCGTCGTCTGCCACTCCATGGTGCGGGAGCCCCAGGGTGTCGGCATAGAAATGCCGGGCACGTTCTGCATCATCGACGGGCAGGACTGTTGTGGCTTTGTTGAGTACTAGGGTCATTTCGCCACCTCCTACGTTGAAAATTTTACGCCGGAGCAGGGCAGAAAGAACCCGCACTTCCATGGTTGCTCTATCACTTGTGGCTGTCATTTCGGTCGTTTGGCAGCCACAAGTGATAGAGCAACTGGAGGGGAGGCGTGGCTATTTCTCGACGAGGGTGAGGACGTCGTACGTGGCCACGATTTCGTCGTTCTGGTTGGTCAGGACGGCGTCCCAGGCCACCTCGCCGTACTCGTCGGTCTCGCGCGGGGTGATCTTCTTGGCGGTCAGGGTGACCCGGATGGAGTCGCCCGCGGCCACCGGCGTGATGAAGCGCAGGCTCTCCAGGCCGTAGTTCGCCAGGACGGGACCCGGCGCGGGCTCCACGAACAGGCCGGCGCCCCACGCCAGCAGGAGGTAGCCGTGCGCCACGATGCCGGGGAAGAACGGGTTGGCCTCGGCGGCTTCCTGGTTGGTGTGGGCGTAGAAGGTGTCGCCGGTGGAGTTAGCGAACTTCGTAATCTCGTCCAGGCTCACTTCGCGCAGCCCGGAGCGGATCGCATCCCCGATGTGCAGCGTGCTCAGGTGCTTCCGGAACGGGTGCTGGCCTTCGGTCTCGAGCGTGAAGTTGCGGTCTGCGCCGGTGTGCCAGACGCCCGTGACGGCAGTCAGCATGTTCGGTGAGCCCTGGATGGCGGTGCGCTGCATGTGGTGCAGGACGGAGCGGATGCCGCCGAGCTCCTCGCCGCCCCCGGCGCGGCCGGGGCCGCCGTGGACAAGGTGCGGGACCGGGGAACCGTGGCCGGTGGAGCTGCGGGCGTCCTCGCGGTTGAGCATGTGCACGCGGCCGTGGTGGGCAGCGATGCCGGTGACGAGTTCGCGGGCAACCGCGGGATCGTTGGTGCAGACCGAGGCGACGAGCGATCCGCCGCCGCGGGCGGCGAGGCGGACGGCGTCGGCCAGGTCCGTGTAGCCGATCACGGACGACACCGGGCCGAAGGCCTCCAGCGAGTGGACCTCTTCGGCTTCCGGATCAGCCCAGCTGAGCAGCACGGGGGACATAAACGCGCCGTCGTCGACGACGCCGACGCTGCCGTCCGCGCTGGTGACCTTGGGCGAGTCGAGCGTGCCGTAGGCGAGTTCGCCGCCGGCGTCGAGCATGGACTGGACGGCCGCGCGCACATCGGCGAGCTGCTCCAGGGACGCCAGGGCGCCCATGTTGACGCCGTCGGCGCGCGGGTCGCCCAGGACAACGCGTTCCTGGATCCGTTCCCCGACGGCGGCGATGACGTCCTGCACGAGTTCCTGCGGCACGATGGCCCGGCGGATCGACGTGCACTTCTGGCCAGCCTTCGCCGTCATCTCGGTGACGAGGGACTTGATGAAGGCGTCGAATTCGGGTGTGCCCTTGACAGCGTCCGGGCCCAGGATCGAGGCGTTCAGGGAGTCGGTCTCCGAGGTGAAGCGGACACCGCCCTTGACCACGTTGACGTGGGACTTGAGCGTGTTGGCGGTAGAGGCGGAGCCGGTGAAGGCCACGATGTCGCGGTAGTCGAGGTGGTCCAGCATGGTGCGAACGGAGCCGGAAATCAGCTGCAGCGACCCCTTGGGCAGGATGCCGGATTCGATCATGGCTTTGACCACCGCGGCGGTGACGTAACCCGTGGGGGTGGCGGGCTTGACGATGGTGGGCACGCCGGCGATGAAGGCGGGCGCGAATTTCTCGAGCATGCCCCACACCGGGAAGTTGAAGGCGTTGATCTGCACGGCGACGCCGGGAATCCGGGTGTAGATGTGCTCGCCGGCGAAGGAACCGTCCTTGGACAGGACCTCCATCGGGCCGTCGACGATCACCTGCGCGTTGGGGAGCTCGCGCCGGCCCTTGGAGCCGAACGTGAAGAGCACGCCGATGCCGCCGTCGATGTCCACCATCGAGTCGATCTTGGTGGCGCCGGTCTGGGCCGAGAGCGCGTAGAACTCGTCGCGGCGGCCGTTCAGGTACTGGGCCAGCTCCTTGAGCTTGAGCGCGCGCTGGTGGAAGGTCAGTTTGCCGAGTTCCGCCTGGCCGGTGGTGCGTCCGTAGTCGACGACGGCGGCGAGGTCCAGGCCCTCGGTGCTCACCTTGGCGAGGAGTTCGCCGGTGCTGGCGTCGAGGACGGAGGCCGCGCCGGCCGCGGAGCCTGCGTCGGGGGTCCACCAGGAATCCCGGATGAAGCTGGGAACGATCTCGACAGTGTCTACTGTGGGTTCCGGAGCAGTTGCAGTGGTGGTCATCGTTGACGGGTCCTTCCAACAGGGGCAAGATCAACACGGCCAGCATTACTGACCGTCCGTTCGGTAATATGTCTACAGTACATGAATGAGGCCTGCCGCACACTAGCTGCGGCGGCATTGACCGGCCTGAGCCCTTGGATTTCCGGCCACAGAGGAGACGTTATGACGCCCGAGCCCCGGAACACCGAGCTGTGGAAGATCACCCTCGGCGAACTCGACGAGAAGATGGGTGTGAAGATCGTCGAGGAATCCGTCGAACGGGTCGTCGCCACCATGCCGGTGGAGGGGAACCGTCAGTCCTTCGGACTGCTGCACGGCGGTGCCTCGCTGGCCGTCGGCGAGGCCGTGGGCTCCTGGGCCGCGGTCATCCACGCCAGCACCCTGGGCAAGACCGCCGTCGGAGTGGACGTCTCCGCCACCCACCACAAGTCGGCCCGCGAGGGGCTCATCACGATCACGGCGACCCCCATTCATCTCGGCGGCACCGTCACCACCCATGAGGTGGTCATCACCAACGACTCCGGCCAGCGGCTGTGCACGCTGCGGATCACCAACCTGCTGCTCGACCGCAAGGGCTGAGAGACCTGCCGGGACCGCGGGTGGAAGCAATGTTCCGGCTGCGTGCATCCAAACGGGGGTGGCGGCCGGTAGTAACGGTGTAAGCAAATCACCGCCCGGATCCGGGCAACTCAATGAGGAGTTTGAAATGCGCAAATCCGTTTATGCAGCCGGGGCCCTGTCGATGCTGGCCGCGCTCACCTTCGCTGCCCCGGCCCAGGCCGGGGGGAAGCACGACGGCAATCACCACGACGACGACGCGCGCCTGTCTGTCCTGCACGGCGTGCCCGGCCTCACCGTGGACGTGTGGGTGGACGGCAAGCTCACCCTCGACGACTTCGAGCCGGGAACGCTCGCGGGCCCGCTCAAGCTCGACGACGGCAGCTACAAGATCGCCATCACTGCCGCGGACGCCACCAGCGCCGACAACCCGGTGATCGGCCCGGTTAAAGTCCACCTCGAAGAGGGCCGGAACTACACAGCCGTGGCGCACCTGGATGCTTCCGGGGCGCCCACCGCAACCCTGTTCAAGAACGACACCTCGGCAAGCCCCAAGGGCGAGGGCAAGCTGACCGTCCGGCACGTGGCGGCAGCACCCGCCGTCGATGTCCTGGCCGGCGGAACCGCGGTGATTGAGGAGCTCGAGAATCCCGATCAGAAGGTGCTGACGCTGAAGGCCGGAACGGTGTCCGCCTCGGTTGCTGCCGCCGGCACCACCGCGCCGCTGATCGGCCCCGCGGATGTTCCGGTCACCAAGGGCAAGAACACGATCGTGTACGCCTGGGGCAGCCTTGCCGACGACACGCTCGGCGTGGCAGTCCAGGTGGTCGACTCTGCCAAGTGGCACGACCACGACGACTGAGCCGGGCGACCGGTTCTGAGGGACGGGCCTGACGGCAGCGCATCCCGCAAGGAATGCGCTGCCGTCAGGCCGTACACGGATTCCACCCCTTGACGTAGGGCCGATGTACCCGGAGCGCCTCGTGCCCGGACTGCTAGCGTGGAAGTGCTGATTCGCGCGGCACCGCTGGGTATAACCGGTCTCACCGGAAGGGATCCATCATGCTCTCAGACACCTCACTTCCCGTCATCAAGGCAACGCTGCCTGTCGTGGGCGAGCACATCGAAGAGATCGCCAAGCGCTTCTACAAACACATGTTCGACGCGCGGCCGGACCTCCTGGATGGACTTTTCAACCGGGGAAACCAGGCGGACGGCCGGCAGCAGCAGGCCCTGGCCGGTTCCATCGCGGCGTTCGCCGGCCTGCTCGTGGACAACGTGGACCAGGTGCCCGACCACCTTCTCTCACGGGTGGCACACAAGCACGTCTCGCTGGGGCTGAGCCCGGACCAATACCAGGTTGTCCATGACCACCTGATGTGGGCCATCGTGGATGTGCTCGGGGACGCCGTCACGGCCGACGTCGCCGCAGCCTGGGACGAGGTCTACTGGCTGATGGCGAACATGCTTATCAACAAGGAGCGCGGGCTGTACAACGCGGTGCACCTCACCCCCGACACGATCTGGCGGACCTGGCGGGTGGCCGAGCGGATCCAGGAGACGGACGACGTCGTCAGGTTCGTCGTCGAACGGACTGATGAGCGCGAGGTCAAGCCGTCCCTGCCCGGACAGTACGTCACGATCAAGATGGCCATGCACGACGGCGTGCACCAGCCCAGGCAGTACAGCCTGACAAAGGCCGACGACGGCCGGCACCGCCAGTTCGCGGTGAAACGGGTCCACGGCCTTGCGACGCCCGACGGCGAGATGTCCACCCTGCTGCACAACGACGTCCAGGTGGGTGACGAGGTGGTCCTCTCGGCCCCCTTCGGTGATGTTGTGCTCGAGTACACGGACCGGCCCCTGGTCCTGGCCAGCGCGGGGATCGGGATCACCCCGATGGCGGGCATGCTCTCCCACCTCGTCAAGGCTGGCTCCCAGCGCCAGGTGATGCTGCTGCACGCGGATGACAGCGAGGCGTCGTTCCCGCTCCGTGGACAGGTCAGGGAGGATCTGGCCTCCTTGGCGGACGGGACGTTGATGACGTGGTTCCTCAATCCCGCCGAAACTCCCGCCGAAGGCGGAACCCCGTCGGGGTTTTCCGGCTTTATGGACGTCACCGCCGTGGAACTGCTAGACGACGCCGAGTACTATCTCTGCGGTCCCCTGCCGTTCCTGAAGTCTGTCCGCAGCGCACTCGTGGCCGGCGGTGTACCGGCCAAAGACATCCAATACGAGGTGTTCGGCCCGGACCTCTGGCTGGCCGACTTCCAGTAGCGCTGGCAGTTAGCGGGCCGCCCGACGCCGCTCGGCAGCCGGCTTGGTGCCGCCCGGCAGGAGACCGCCGGGCAGGATCGCCCCGCGGGCAAATCTTCACCCGGTTTCTCTAGCGCCCCAATTTGGCCCTGATGGCCGCCAGTTCGGGTTCCGTTACGCCATTGTGGCGCAGGAACTCCTCGGCTTTCACGCTGTGCACAAACCGAAGCAGGCTCTTGAGTCGCGATTCGAGCAGGGGCGCGAGGACTTCCTCGGGCAAATACCGCTCATGCGGGTGCGGCACCCCGGACACGCGATGGTGTTCGTTGATGCCGCGCATGGCCCGCTCGTAACCCCGGGCAATGGCATCCTCGCCCGCCCCGGCGAGGTCCTGGAGCATGGCCGCGATCATCCCGCTGCGGTCCCGGCCGGCCGAGCAATGGATCACGACGCCGCCGCGCCCCGCCGCGACAGCCCGAAAGACCGCGGCCAGCTTCTCCGGGAAGATCCGGGCATTGTCTGCATAGGACGCCGGATGGTTCAGGTACGGAACGCACAGCTCCTGAAACTCGCTGTTGCCCGGATCCTCGGTGGGGGCGTGCACGATGTCGAACGCCGCCAGGGTCTCCGCGCTTACCAGGGGATCAGTATCGCGGCGGCGGATCTCGTCCGGGTTGCGGAGGTCGATCACTGTCCGGATGCCGCCGTCGTAGGCCTGTTGCCAGCCGGCCTCGGTGAGCCATTCGCGGCGTCCCATGCGGAACACGCTGCCGGCGGTGTGCCAGGCGTTGACCGCCCCGTCCCATTCGACACGCTTCAAGAAATCATCCACCCTGCCAGCTAACCACGTGGTCCGAGTAGTCGACAGCCGGAAATCAACGTAGCCCCGGTTCCTGGCTGGCGTAGAAGCGCGTAGGCCCTACCGTGTCCGGCAGTGCAGTGCCGGCGTACCGTGGCCCCATGACTGCCCCGAGCTGAGGGTCGAAGCTCCCACAGTCTGTCCGCCAGCCGGGTTTCCGGGAGGCCCCGCTGGCCGCCACCGTTCGGTGTGCCGGCAGGCCGCTCCCGCCGTGCCGACTCACAAGGGGACTCATCATGAACACTGTGCCACTCAGGCGCTGGTCCGGACGACTGGCGGGGGCGGTCGCCGCCGTCGCACTGGTTGCGGGTTTCGCGGCCGCGCCCGCCACGGCGGCCCGCCCGGATCCCGTCTATATCGCCCTTGGCGACTCCTACGCGGCCGGTACCGGGGGCGGGGCGTACACCCCTTCCGCGGCCGGGCTTCCCGCCACGTGCCTGCAGACCGCGGCGTCCTACCCGGCAGTCCGCAACGCCACGCTGAACCTGGGCTGTTTCGGCGCCACGACCATGAACGTGATTGACGTCGCCACCCAGTTCGCGCCAGCCCTGGCGACTGCCACGGTGGTCACGGTGACGGTTGGCGGAAACGACGTCGACACCGGACAGGTGGCCCTCGCCTGCACCGCCTCGGCGAGCTCACCGGCCTGCAAGGCGGCCCTGTACAACTCGCTGGTGGTGAAGCTCCGCGAGCTGCCGGGCAAGATCAAGGAGATGCTCAAGACCGTCAAGAGCACGGCCCCTAATGCCAGGATCGTGCTGACTGGCTACCCCCGGCTCTTCACCGTGAGTGCCGGGCTCACCGCCGAACAGACGCAGGCGGCACGGTCGATGAATTCGGCGGCCGACCTGCTCAACGCCACCATCGCGTTCTCTGCCCTGGTGAACAGAGTCGGATACGTCAGCGTCACGGAGAAGTTCTCCGGCCACGGAATCGGATCGGCGAACCCCTGGATTGTGGCGCCCACAGGTCTTTGCACCCTGGCGATCAATTGCAGCCCGAGCCCGTTTGACGCTTTCCATCCCACCGCCACCGGCTATTCCGGCGGTTACGCCGCGGCCCTTGCTGCGCTTCGGGTCCCCTAGCCCTGGCCCGCGTCCGGCAGGCCAGGCAGCGGCTACCGGTGCCTGGCGATCCGAAACTCGAGGGCGTTGCGGACCATCGGCCATTCGTGTTCCAGGATGGAGTACACCACGGTGTCCCGCAGTGCGCCGTCGCTGCTGCGGGTGTGGCTGCGGAGCACGCCGTCCTGTTTGGCGCCGAGCCGCGCGATCGCCTCGCGTGACTGGTGGTTGAGCCAATGCGTGCGGAACTCGACGGCGGGGCAGCCCAGCGTTTCGAAGGCGTGCCGCAGCAGCAGCAGCTTGGAGTCCGGGTTGCTGCCGCTGCCGTGGGCTGACGCCGCGTTCCAGGTGGAGCCGATCTCCACCCGGGGCGTGGCGGCGTCGATGTTCATGTAGGTGGTCATGCCGATCACACGGCCCGGACCGCCGGTGGCGGGGTCAAGCAGCCGCGTGGTGAAGGGCAGCATGTCGCCGCTTTCCTGCAGTGCCAGGCGCCGCTCGATCTCGGCGGCCATCTGCTCCGGGGCGGGCACACTGGTGTACCAGAGCTGCCACAGGTCGCCGTCGCGGGCCGCCTCGACGAGGCCGTCGTGGTGGTCCGGGCTCAGCGGCTCAAGGACGACGTATCTGCCGGTCAGCGTGATGGGGGCAATGGAAGTCACCGCACCATCCTAGGGGCTTGGCTAATCGCCGGTCAGCTGGTCCAGTCGAAGAACCCTTTGCCGGTCTTGCGCCCCAGCTCGCCGCGGGCCACCTTGTCGCGCAGGATCTGCGGCGGCGCGAAGCGCTCACCCAGCGTGGAGGCGAGGTATTCGGCAATGCCGAGGCGGACGTCCAGTCCCACGATGTCCGTGGTCCGCAAGGGCCCGGTGGGGTGCTTGTAGCCCAGGACCATGGCGTTGTCGATGTCCTCGGCGGACGCCACGCCTTCCTCGACCATGCGCATCGCCTCTAGGGCTATCGCGACCCCCAGCCGTGAGGACGCGAAGCCGGGTGCGTCATTGACGACGACGGCGGTCTTGCCCAGCGCCTCGACCCAGCTGCGGGCCGTCTGGGCCAGCTGCTCCGAGGTGTGCTCGCCGAGGACCACTTCGATCAGGGTGGACGCCGGGACCGGGTTGAAGAAGTGCAGGCCCAGGAAGTTCTGCGGGCGCTGCAGCTCGCCGGCCAGGGCGTTGACGGAGATGGAGGACGTGTTCGAGGCGAGGTAGGCGTCGTCGGACAGCCGTTCCTCGATTCCCCGCAGGGAGGCCACTTTCAGGTCCCAGTCTTCGGGGACGGCTTCGATGACGAGCTGGCGGTCCTTGAAATCGTCGTAGTCCACTGTCACGGAGAGCCGAGAGACCATCTCGTCCAGGTTGCCGTCGATGGCGCCGCGCTCGATGCTCTTGGCAGCCGCCGATTCCACCCGCTCGCGGGCAGCCTCGGCGGACTCCTCGTCGCGTTCGACGACGAGGACGTTGGCGCCGTTGATTAGGAAGGCGTGGGCGATGCCGGCCCCCATGCGGCCGCCGCCGAGCACCCCGACGGAGTCGGGAAGGTTTGAGGGGTGTGCGGAGTTGCTCATCTTCAGTTCTTCTCCTGCTCGGACTTTGTGGCTGGTTTCTTGGCAGCCTTTTTATCGAGAAAGGCCTGCATGCGGTCGAATTTGGCCTGGGACTCAAAGAGGATGCCCTGGGCCAGCTGGTCGATCAGGGGGTGGGCCTCGGCGGGCGCGTGGAACACCGACTTGGTGATCCGGACGGCCAGGGGATCCTGGCCGGCGATCCTGTCGGCCAGGGCGTGGGCCGCCGCCATCAGTTCGGGTGCCTCGTGGATTTCGGTGATGAGGTTGACGGCGAGGGCCCGTTCGGCGCGCAGCACGCTGCCGGCCAGCAGGATTTCCTTGGCCACCGGCTCCCCCACCAGCTCCTTCAGGCGCCAGCTTGCACCGGCGGCGGCGAGGATGCCCAGACCCGTCTCCGGGTTCCCGATCCGGACTGACGGTGTGCCGATCCGGAAGTCCGCGGCGTACGCCAGCTCGGCGCCGCCGCCCAGGCAGAAGCCGTCAAGGGCCGCAATGACGGGCATGGGAAGCTTGGCGATCCGCACAAAAATGGTGGAGTTGATGCCCTGCAGGGCATCGTCGCGGCGGCGTTCGCGCAGCTGGCCGATGTCCGCCCCGGAGGCGAAAACCCCCTCCGTGCCTGCGATGATCAACACCTTCGGGGTCTGTTCCAGCGCGGCGCAGACGGCGTGGAGCTCGTCGACCATCTGCTGGTCGATCGCGTTGCGGACCTCGGGGCGGTTGAGCTGCACCACCATCCGGTCCGGGCGCTCGTCGACCAGGAGCGTGCTGAAATCCTGCGGGTTGAGGCCCGTCGCCGGGGCCACCACTACACCCGCTCCAGCAGCATCGCGGTGCCCTGGCCCACGCCGATGCACATGGTGGCGAGGCCGATTTTGGCGTCTTCGCGCTCCATCCGGCCCAGCAGGGTGATCGCGATCCGTGACCCGGACGAACCCAGCGGGTGACCCAGGGAGATTGCGCCGCCGTCGCGGTTGACAATCTCGGGGTCCAGCCCGAGCCGGCGCATGCTGGCCAGCGACTGGGTGGCAAAGGCTTCGTTGAGTTCGACGGCGCCGAGATCGCCGACGCTGAGACCGGTCCTGGCCAGCACCTTCTGGGTGGCCGGGACGGGGCCGATGCCCATGATTTCAGGTTCGCAGCCGGCGGAGGCGCCGTCGATGATCCGGGCCCGCGGGATGAGGCCGAGCCTCTCGATGGCGGCTTCGGAGGCGACGATGATGGCGGAGGCGCCGTCGTTGAGGGTGGAGGAGTTGCCGGCCGTGACCACCGAGCCGCCGGCGACGACGGGGCGGAGACCGGCCAGGATGTCCATCGTGGTGCCGGCGCGGGGGCCCTCGTCGGTGTCGACGACAGTTTCGCCCTTGCGGGTCTTGACGGTGACCGGGACGATTTCGTCGGCGAAGCGTCCGGCGGCGATGGCCGCGAGGGAGCGTTCGTGGGAACGGACGGCGAAGGCGTCGGCGTCCTCGCGGCTGATGCCGTCCACGCGGGCGACTTCCTCGGCCGTCTCCGGCATGGAGTAGGTCATCTTGCCGCCGCGGGAGAGTTCGCCCTTTTGGAACAGCGGGTTGGCGAAGCGCCAGCCGATGGAGGTGTCGAAGATCTGGCCCGGCTTGGCGAAGGCGGTCTGCGGCTTCTCCTGGACCCAGGGGGCGCGGCTCATCGATTCCACGCCGCCGGCGATCACGATGTCCGCGGCTCCCGACTTGATCATCTGGCTGGCCATGATGATGGCGCTCAGGCCCGAAGCGCAGAGCCGGTTCACGGTGATGCCGGGGATGTGCAGCGGGAGGCCGGCCAAGATGGTGGCCATCCGGGCGACGTTGCGGTTTTCCTCGCCGGCGCCGTTGGCGTTGCCCAGGATGACCTCGTCGATGCTGTCGGGGTCCAGCCCTGCCCGGGCCACGGCCTCGCGGACCACGAGGGCGGCCAGGTCATCGGGGCGGACCGCGGAGAGTGCTCCGCCGTAGCGGCCCACCGCGGTGCGGGCACCGCCTACGAGAAATGCCTGTGGTCCTGCTGCTGATGCCATGGGTACACCCTTCACGCGATAAACGTCTCTGTCATCGAAAGAACTCTGATCGGCGGCGGCATCCACGTTCAATCCGCGGAGCGCGCCAATTTACCGACCGTTCGTTCTATAAAGATTACACGGCGCGGCAAGGGGGTCAATCAGAACACCGCCGGATTACGCAACCACGACGCCGAGATGGCTCGCCATGAGCGGGGCCAGCAGGCCGAGCTGGTAGTCATCGATCACGAGGCCGGCGAGACTCTCCAGGCCGCTGATGGCGCGGAAGTCCGTGCCGCGGATGTCGAAGTCCTTAAGCCTGGCGCCAGCGACGTCGAGGGTGCCGATGGTGCAGTTCTTCAGCGCCACCCTCGTCGCGGCGCAGGAGCCCAGGTCCAGTTCGCTGATGATGCAGTCGCTGATCTGGACGTCCGTGAGCTTGGAACCGCGCAGGTTCACGTAGTCGAGTTTGCCGCCGTCGATCCGTACGGACTGCCAGCCGCTCTCGTAAAGCTCCGCGGAACCCCAGCGCGGGTTCCCTATCTCGACGTCGCGCAGGGTGCTCCGGGCCGCCATGAACACGGGGGCGTACACCTCCGCCAGGATGCAGTCGCGGAAACTGGCGCCGCGCAGCTGGGTCTCATTGAAGGAAACGCCCTGGAACTCGCACTCGGCGAAGTCGGTGCCGGCAAGTTCCAGCCCGTCGGCCGATGCCCTGCTGTACCGGACGCCGTCGTACCGCTCCCCGGATTGGAAGTCCGGGGATGGGTCGTCCCGAAGCTCGTCCAGCCGGACGGGGCTAAGCCGCGGTGCGGTGACTTTAGGCGTCTTGGACGCTGCGGTGCCCCGC
Organism: Arthrobacter sp. 05N429; assembly: GCF_056397045.1. NCBI lineage: Bacteria > Bacillati > Actinomycetota > Actinomycetes > Micrococcales > Micrococcaceae > Arthrobacter > Arthrobacter sp. 05N429. The sequence continues at coordinate 107,344 of NZ_JBFTMQ010000001.1, read as the reverse complement.
GCCACTAGAGCGACTCGGCCTTGGCCGCGATTTCCGCCAGGTCCTTGGCGAGGGCCTTGCGGGTGATGCGCAGGCCGAGCTTCCCGAAAACCGCCATCGCCAGTTTGCTCATCCGGGAGGGATTGACCAGGTCGGCGCCGAACGTCATTGTCAGGTCCGTGCCGCCGTCGCGGCCGGCCAGTGTCATGCGTGAGGTGTAGTCCGCCCTGCCCTGCAGCGCCTTCACCGTGGTGCTCCGCGGCGGTTCGGACTGGGCCACCCACATCTCCACGGTTTCCGACCTGCCCATCATGGTGCGGGTCTCCTTCCAGCGCGTGCCCTCGCCGTAGGGTCCGTCGCTCAGCATCTGGATCGAGTCGATGCCGGACAGGGTCGCGGCGGATCCGGGGATGTCGGAAATGACCGCCCACACCTTCTCCGCCGGGGCGTTGACGTGCTGGGTCAGGCTGATTTTGTGGTCCATGGGATTGAGCCTAGTCCGGCTCCGCGGCACATTTCACCTCTTTTGAACCGGACACTCCCGTGGTAACCCCTTGAATTAGTAAGCATGCTTTGTGTTAGGGTGAATGAACGTTGAATTTCAACCGGAAACGAAAGGTGTTCACACCATGGGTATCGGAGACAAGATTCAGAACGAAGCAGAGCACCTCGGCGGCAAGGCCAAGGAAGCTACTGGAAACGCGACGAACAATGACGAGTTGCGCGCCGAGGGCCAGAAGGACCAGGTAGTCGCAGACGCCAAGAAGGTCGGCGAGAACGTCAAGGACACCTTCAAGAAGGATTAGTCCTTCGAGACGGCGGCGCCGGACGTTCCTTTGGGGGATGTCCGGCGCCGCCTTTCTTGTGTGCCCGGGTTCTTGTGTGGGCAGGTTGATGTTGCACCCGGGCCCACCGATTCACCACATATGGCCGCTAAACCACCCCGGTTAGCGGCCATTCGCGTCATATGGGCGCATCCTGCGCACGGGCCACCCGCGCGCAGCGCCGGAAAGCACCCCCGCACCCTCGCAGGCAGCCCACCCCTTAAACGAACGACGGCGGGTCCCCTCACCGGAGGCCCGCCGTCGTACACGTTGGTTCTTGCCTTGTGAGGCTAGTTGAACAGCGCGTTCTTGGGTTCGTTGTTCTTGACCTTGTGCCAGCCAAGCCACAGCAGGAGCGCGAAGAACGGGATGGTCGCCAGGGTCCAGAGGCCGAGGTGGAAGACCTCGCCGGTCTTGCTGGTCATGGTGTCGAAGCCGATCAGCACCGTGATGGCCAGCAGGGCAATCAGGCCGGCCCAGCTGGCCCAGACTCCGCCGGGCGCGGGCAGGGATGAAACCTTGCCCTTGGTCTTCCGCAGCGCGATCTGGCTGGCGAAGATGGCGCCCCACGTGAAGATGACGCCGATCGATGCGGAGTTCAGGGCGAGGTCGAAGGCGTGCGATCCGCCGAGCCAGATGTTCAGCAGGATGCCTACGAGGTAGACGCCGCCGATGGCCAGGATGGCGGCGTACGGCACGTGGCTCTTGGACATCTTGGTCAGCCACTCCGGGGCATGTCCATTGTTGGCCATGGTGCGGAAGACCCGGCCGATCGAGTACAGGCCCGAGTTGCAGGAGGACAGCGCGGCGGTGATGACGATCATGTTCATGACGTCGCCCATCCAGCCGAGGCCCATCTGGCCGAACACGGTGACGAACGGCGAGGTGCCGGCCACGTACTGGTCCGAGGGCAGCAGCATGGCCAGGAGCGTCACGGAACCGACGTAGAACACCACGATGCGGAAGACGACGGCGCGGATGGCCTTGGGCACTTCCTTGGCCGGGTCCTGCATTTCGCCGGCGGTGATGCCGACGAGCTCAATGCCGTTGTAGGCAAAGATCACTGCGTTCAGGACCAGGATCATGACGAGGGCACCCTTGGGGAACATCCCGCCTTCAGCAGCGAAGAGGTTGTTGACCGAGGCGTTGCCGTCGCCCACCTGGGCGTTGGTGACCACCATGAAGGTGCCCACGGCCAGGAAGATGACGATGGCGCCGACCTTGAGGCAGGACGCCCAGAATTCGAATTCACCGAATGCCTTGACGCTCAGGAGGTTGACACCCACGAGCAGCAGCAGGGCCGCGATTGCCGTCAGTTCGACCGGCACGTTGGGGAAGAAGAACTGGAAGTACAGGCCGATCGCGATGAGCTCGGCGATGCCGGTCATGGCCCAGTTGATGAAGTACATCCAGCCGGACACGTACGCGCCCTTCTTGCCGAACATTTCGCCGGCGTAGCTGACGAACGAGCCCGACGTCTGGCGGTACATGATGAGTTCACCCAGGGCCCGCATCAGCAGGTAAGCGATGACGCCGGCAATGGCGTAGGAGAAGATCAGCGCGGGCCCGGTGGAGGCCAGGCGCCCGCCGGCACCCATGAAGAGGCCGACGCCGATGGCGCCGCCCATTGCGATCATGGTGACCTGACGGCCGCTCAGGGACTTTTTGTAGCCCTCGGCGCTGAGAGTCGAGTCGACGACGGCGGATTGCGCTGTCGGGCTCTTAAGTTCTGTGGGGGTCATTGATGGCACAGCTGTTTCCTTGTAGGTCGAGGTATGGCCGGGACAGGACCGTGGATTCAGGTACACATAATTCGGGCCTCAGCCCTTTACAGGGGCCAAGACATGTACCGAACCTCACAAGTGTCGAAGCTCGCGCGGCTCATCTATCGTACTAGCATTCAGGACCCCGGCGTGACCCGGGCAACATCAGACGGGTGCCACCGCTAATCAATGACGCCACAAGGACCAGATTGCCGAATGATGTTCGGCTAATGTCGTGGGCGACTCCGGCTGCTAGGCCAGGGCGCCGTCCCGCATGGCATAACGGAGCCAGTTTCCGGCGCCATCCCCCGGGCGGCTCCCGGGGCTGTTTTCCCCCGTGCACGTGCTGAACCATTCCCCCAGCGCGCGGTCGTGGCTGACCATGACCAGTGTTCCTGCAAAGTCCGAGAGGGCCGCTTCAAGCTGTTCCACGAGCACGGGCGCCAGATGGTTGGTGGGCTCGTCCACCAGCATCGTCCCGAACCCGCCCAGCAGGAGCCGGGCGAGCGCCAGCCTGCGCTGTTGCCCTGCGGAAAGGCTGCCGACCGGGACGTGGAATTCGCTGGTCCGGAACAGCCCCAGGCGCAGCAGCGCCTCGGCGTGCTCATCGATGTTGCCGCCCAGGCCCGAGGCAAAAGCGGGCAAGAGCCGCAATCCCGGGCGCTGCGGGAGCTCCAACTCCTGTTGCAGGTAGCCGATGCGGCCGTGCCGCACGACGGTTCCCTGGGCCGGCGCCAGCGCGCCCGCGAGGACGGAGAGCAACGTGGACTTGCCGGCACCGTTGGGGCCCGTGATGAGGATTTTCTGCCCCGCTTCGACCCGCAAGTCCGTCGGTTCCAGGCGGCCGGGCACGGCCACCCCCTTCGCTTCAAGCGCGGGGCCTGCCGCGACGTCCGCCCGCAGGTCCGTTGCCAGCGTCAGGGGCACCGGGGGACGGTCGATGGGGTTTGCCTCCAGCCGGCGGAGGCGCTCCTGGGCATTGCGGACCTTGCTGCTGGCCGCCTTTTGCCACGTGCCGGCCTTGAAGTCGAACCCCATTTTGTCGCCGTCGCGCCGGCGGGCGTAGCCCATCTTCCCCGCGACTGTGTCCGCCTGGAGCTGTTCGGCAGCCATCGCGTCCAGCCACCCGTGGTACTGCTGCGCCCAGCGCTGGCGTTCGGCAGCCTTCTCCCGCAGGTAGCCTTCGTAGCCGTTGCCGTACCGGTTGACGGTCCGGCGTTCGGCATCCACCTCAATCACGGTTGAGGCCACTTTGCGCAACAGCACGCGGTCGTGGGAGACCACCACCACGCTTCCGCGGTGCGCCGCCAGCCGCGCCTCCAGCCAGGCCGTGCCGCTGGCGTCCAGGTGGTTGGTGGGTTCGTCCAGGAGGAGGATGTCCGCAGGGTCAGCCAGCACGCAGGCCAGTGCCACGCGTTCCTGCTCCCCGCCGGAGAGCGAGCCCAGGGTCCGCATCCGGTCCAGCCCGCCCAGTCCAAGCCTGTCCAGCGCCGCCTCGACCCGGGATTCCGCGGCGTAGCCTTCCCTGAGCTGGTACTGGGTCTGCAGGTTTCCGTAGCGCTCCAGTTCTTCCGCTTCCGCGCCGGCCAGCCCGTCTTCCAGCCGGTCCAGCTCAGCCTCCAGTGCGCGGAGCGATTCCAGTGCCGCGTCGATCGCGTTGCTCACGGTGAACGGGGCAGGCAGGCCCAGGGTCTGGGCAAGATAGCCAACTCTGCCTTGGCTGACGGCGCTGCCCTCGTCCGGGACCTCGAGTCCGGCCAGAATCCGGAGCAGCGTGGATTTTCCCGCACCGTTTTCGCCGACGATCGCCACATGCTCACCGGCCGTGATGGCAATGTCGACGCCGGCGAACAGCTGGCGGTCCCCGTAACCGTGGGATACGCCCGAAAGATGGAGATGTTCGCTCAAGGAGTCCTCGCAATTGGGTGCCCAGCCGGCCCGGTGGCGGCTTGCGTCGTCAAGTATGACACCGTCGGCTGTCCCTTTGGTACTGCGGCGCGTGCCGCCGTCGGACGGCTGCTCAGACCGCGAGCGCAACCGCTTTTTTGCGGCGGGCCTTCGCCAGCCGGGTCCCGATCAGGCCCTGCCGGGGGCTGAACAGATAGACGACGGCGAAGGCGGCAGCCTGCGTCAGTACCACCATGGCGCCGGAGGCGGTGTCGAGGTAGTAGCTGAGGTAGATGCCGGCGATGGAGCACACCGCCGAAATGACCGGAGCGATCACCAGCATGCGGGAGAACCGGTCCGTCAGCAGGTAGGCCGTGGCGCCGGGGATGATCAGCATGGCCACCACGAGCACCACGCCCACGGTCTGCAGCGCCACCACGGAGGTCAGGGCCAGGAGGCCCAGCAGCAGGGCTCCGAGGCGTTTCGGGGACAGGCCGATCGCGTGGGCGTGCGTGGGGTCGAAGGCGTACAGCGTCAGGTCGCGCCGCTTAAGGATCAGGATGGTGAAAGCGACGACGCCCAGGACCAGGACCTGGATGAGGTCGGGGATGCTGACGCCGAGCAGGTTGCCGAAGATGATGTGGTTCAGGTCGGTCTGGCTCGGTGTGACGGAGATGAGCACCAGGCCCAGAGCGAACAGCGAGGTGAACACGATCCCGATCGCGGCGTCTTCCTTGACCCGGCTGGTGTTGCGGACCACCCCGATCAGGGTCACGGCAATCAGCGCGAACACGAGGGCCCCCAGCGCGAAGGGCGCCCCGACGATGTAGGCGAGCACGACGCCGGGCAGCACGGCGTGGGAGACGGCGTCGCCCATCAGCGACCAGCCGATCAGCACCAGCCAGCAGCTCAGGACGGCGCACACGATCGCGGCGAGCGCCGTGGTGACGATGGCGCGGACCATAAAGTCGTAGCCCAGCGGTTCCAGCAGGATGTCGAAGAGTTCCATGGTTCAGCTCCTGCCCAGTTGGTTGGAAAGGCCGGCGTCGGGAAGCTCCCGGTCAGCGCGGCCGGCGTCAGGCGGCTCCCGGTTGAGGACGTCGAGGCCGAACGCCATGGCCAGGTGCTCCGGCTGCAGCACCACCTCGGGCGGGCCGTGCATCAGGACCTTGCGCATCAGGAGCACGGCTTCGTCGCAGAGCTGGGGCAGGGCGTGCAGGTCATGGGTCGAGATCAGGATGGTGCAGCCGTCCGCGGCGAGTTCTTTGAGCAGGCGCGTGATGGTGGCCTCGGAGCGCTTGTCCACCCCGGCGAACGGCTCGTCCAGGAGCATCATGGTGGCTCCCTGGGCGATTCCCCGGGCCACGAAGGCGCGCTTCTTCTGGCCGCCGGAGAGCTGGCCGATCTGCCGGTGGGCGAATTCGGACAGTTCCACCCGGTCCAGGGCGAGGTCGACGGCGGCGCGGTCCGCCTTGGAAGCCCGGCGGGTGAACCCCTGGTGTCCGTAGCGGCCCATCATCACCACGTCGCGGACGGACAGCGGGAACTGCCAGTCCACGTCCTCGCTCTGCGGGACGTAGCCGATTCCGCCGGCCTTGCGCGCCTTGGCCGGCGGTTCACCATTGATCAGGACACGGCCGGCGTCGGGTTTGATCATGCCCATGATCGCCTTGAACAGCGTGGATTTGCCGGAGCCGTTCATGCCCACGAGGCCGCAGATCCGGGCGGCGTCGAGGGACAGCGACGCGGCGTCGAGCGCCAGGACGTCGCCGTAGTGGACGGTGACGTTTTCCACGAGGATGGCCGGACTGCTCATGATGCCGCTCCCGTCAGGCCTTCGGTGATGAGTTTGGAGTCGTGCCGGATGAGGTCCAGGTACGTGGGGACCGGCCCGTCCGCCTCGGAGAGCGAATCGACGTAGAGCACCCCGCCGAACGTCGAACCCGTGGCTCCCACCACCTGGCGCATGGGGGCGTCGGATACCGTGGACTCGCAGAAGACGGCGGGGACCTTGTTGGTTTTCACGAATTCGATGGCCTTGGTGATCTGTTGCGGGGTGGCCTGCTGTTCGGCGTTGACGGCCCAGATGTAGACCTCACGGAGGCCGGCGTCGCGCGCCAGGTACGAGAAGGCGCCCTCGCACGTCACCAGCGCGCGCTGCGCCTCGGGGACGGTGGCGAGCTTCTCGACCATTTCGTCCTTCACGGACTGCAGCTCGGCCTTGTAGGCCGCGCCGTTCGCCTCGAAGACCGCGGCGTTATCCGGGTCGAGCTTCGAGAATGCCTCCACCATGTTGTCCACATAGATCTGGACGTTGACCGGCGACATCCACGCATGCGGGTTCGGTTTGCCCTGGTACGAGTCTTCGCTGATGGACATCACCTCCACACCCTCGCTCACCACGGCGTGCGGGACGTCCAGGCCTTCCACGAACTGCCCAAACCACGCCTCAAGGTTCAGTCCGTTGTCCAGGATCAGGTCCGCCCTCGACGCCTTGCGGATGTCCCCCGGCGTGGGCTCGTACCCGTGGATTTCCGCGCCGGCCTTGGTGATGGATTCGACCTGCAGCTTATCCCCGGCCACGTTCTGCGCCACGTCGGCCAGCACGGTGAACGTGGTCAGCACCACGGGCTTCCCGTCCCCGGCGCCCTGGCCGGCGCCTCCGCAGGCGGCCAGGGACAGGCACAGAAGAACGGCGGCGACGGCGGCTCCGCCACTTTTGGGGCCGCGTCCGGCAGTGCGGAGGCAGCGGGCCCGGCGGACGACTTTGGCGCACCGAAACAAATATTTAGGCATGCCGAATATCTTACTTGACCACGCTGTCCTCCCCCGACGCTAGGCTGGGGGCATGGGCACCGCTCTCCGCACACCACCCGCACCGCGGCCGGAACTTTACCGGTTCTCGCGGCTCGATTTCTTTACGGCTGGCCTCTATGTGGCTGTGGCCGTCTTCTTCGCCGTGGCCGGCGGGCTGCTGGTCCCGCTGATGCTGCAGTTGTCGCCGAACCCGGCCGTGGCGTCATACTCCGTCAACCTGATCTTCTATGGCGGCATCGGGATCCTTGCCCTGGCCGCCGTCCGGCAGGTCGCGGCCCGGGACCTGAGGGTCCTTGCCACCAGACCGTGGTTCACCATGCTGATGGTCCCCGTCGCGGTGGTGGCCATGATGATCCTCACGGCGATCTTCGTCTCGCTGACCGGTCCGCCGCAGACGTCCGCCAACCAGGCCGGCCTGCAGGCGCTCATGCAGCAGGTGCCGGCCTGGCTGATGGTGCCCCTGCTGGTGATCGTGGGTCCCTTCGTGGAGGAGTACATCTTCCGGCACTTGCTGATCGGCAAGCTCAGCCGGCGGGTCAACCTGTGGGTGTGCTGCGCCTTGTCCGTCGTGCTGTTCGCGGGCCTGCACATCGTGGGCCAGGAGGACCTGACCCTTCCGGTACTGATGCCCTACCTCGCGATGGGCGCCGTCCTGGTCTTCGTGTACGTCTGGACCGGCAAGAACGTGATGTTCGCCTACTTCGTCCACGCCTCGAAGAACCTGCTGGCCGTCATCTTCATCTACGCCATCCCGCCGGACCTGATGGAGCAACTCCAGAATGTCCAGCCCTGACCCTGACAGCGCCACTGCGGCCCTGCGCGGCCGGCGCGGGTCCGCTTCCCGCCGGCCGGGCTATGCCATCGGCATCGCGGTCAACGCCGCGCTGCTGTACGCCGGCAACGTGTGGCCGGGCTGGTGGGCGCTCCCCTTCCTCACCGAAGACACCCGCCAGGTGATCGGCATCGTGAATTTTTCGCTGATTGCCGGCATGGTGGCCAACTTCGCCTGCCTGTTGATTGACCGTCCGTGGATGAAAGCACTGGCCAACCTCGCCACCCTCGGCATCGGGTTGCTGGTTCTGGCGCAACTCTGGCAGGTCTTTCCGTTCGATTTCAGCGGCTACACCCTGGACTGGGCCCTGGTTGCACGCGTTGTGCTGGTGGCGGCGATGGCGGGCTCGGCGATCGGCATCATCGCCCAGATCGTTGCCTTAGTCCGGAGTCTCGTTGGCCGCGATGGCAAAGGCTCCCCCGGCGCACCCTGAGGTCCGGCGTCCCGTCGCGTGCCGCCGTCGAACATCCCGCCGTCGACTGTGCAGTTGACGGCAGTCCCGGGCGGGAACACTGCCGCGAAATGCCAACTCGCGCGGGTTGTCAGGAACCGGCACCCCTACCGCCGCACGCGCCGACGTCGTAGGTTCTTTCCATGACACTCAACATCCAGATTGCCGTCGACTGCCGGAACCCGCATGAGCTCGCCGATTGGTGGGCCGAAACGCTTGAGTGGGCCGTGGAACCGCAGGACGAGGCCTTCATCCGCTCGATGATCGCACAGGGATTCGCCACGGAGGCGGAAACAAAGCTGCATCAGGGCAAGCTGGTGTGGGGTGCCGGGGCCGCAATCCGCCCGCCCGAGGAACTCGACTCCAAATCGCCCGAGCGGCGCATCCTCTTCCAGACCGTCCCGGAGGAAAAGACCATCAAGAACCGGATCCATTGGGACGTAAGGCTCGCCGGAGCGGACAAGGACCAGGCGCGCGCCGCCCTCGAAGCCCGCGGCGCCACCTTCCTCTGGACGGCCAGCCAGGGGCCGCATTCCTGGCACACCATGGCGGACCCCGAAGGCAACGAGTTCTGCATCAGCTGAGCCGATTACTAGACTCGGACTGTGAGCAACGAAATCCCCGCCAAGGTGTCCGACGTCTTTGACCCCACCCGCTGGCGCACTGTGTCCGGCTTCGACGACTTCCAGGACATGACCTACCACCGGCAGGTGGAGCGTTCCGCGGACGGCACCGTGGTGCGGGACCTGCCCACGGTCCGCATCGCCTTCAACCGGCCCGAGGTGCGCAATGCCTTCCGCCCGGGCACCGTGGACGAGCTGTACCGCGCCATGGACCACGCCCGGATGACCCCGGACGTCGCCACCGTGCTGCTCACCGGCAACGGCCCCTCAGCCAAGGACGGCGGCCACTCGTTCTGCTCCGGCGGCGACCAGCGGATCCGCGGCCGTGACGGGTACCGGTATGCGGAGGGTGAAACGCAGGAGACCATCGACCCCGCCCGCGCCGGCCGGCTGCACATCCTGGAAGTCCAGCGGCTCATGCGCACCATGCCCAAGGTGGTCATCGCCGTCGTCAACGGCTGGGCGGCCGGCGGCGGGCATTCCCTGCACGTCGTCTCGGACCTGACCATCGCCTCCCGCGAGCACGGCAAGTTCAAGCAGACCGACGCCACCGTGGGCAGTTTCGACGCCGGCTACGGCTCGGCGCTGCTGGCCCGCCAGATCGGCCAGAAGGCCGCACGTGAGATCTTCTTCCTGGCGCGGGAATACTCGGCCGAGGACATGGTCCGCATGGGCGCCGTCAACGAGGCCGTGGACCACGAGCGGCTCGAAGAGGTCGCGCTGGAATACGCCGCGGACATCGCCCGGCAGTCCCCGCAGGCCCTCCGGATGCTCAAGTTTGCCTTCAACCTGGCCGACGACGGCCTGGCCGGCCAGCAGGTGTTCGCCGGGGAAGCCACCCGGCTCGCGTACATGACGGACGAGGCGGTGGAGGGCAAGGACGCCTTCCTGGAGAAGCGCGATCCGGACTGGTCCCGGTTCCCGTACTACTTCTAATCCCCGTTCTACACCGAAGGCAGCCCCTTGACCTCCCAGCACCCGAACATCGAGCCCGCGCTCAAGGCCCTGGCGGACGCCCTCCACGGCGAGGGTCCCGCCGTCGAACTTTCCGCCGGCCCCGATGGAAGCGTTGTGGTCTCCGCATTGGACACAGCGGGCTACGAGGACGCCGCCGTCGTGGTGCGGACCTCCGGCTCCACCGGCACGCCCAAAGCGACCGTCCTGACCGTGGACGCCCTGGCGGCGTCCTCGGTGGCAACAGCCGTCGCGCTGAAGGGCGAGGGACAGTGGCTGCTCGCCCTGCCCGTGCAGTACGTGGCCGGTGTCCAGGTGCTGGTCCGCTCGCTGTTCGCCGGCACCCGGCCCTGGGCGATGGACCTCAGCCGCGGGTTTACCCCCGAGGCTTTCACCGAGGCGGCGTTGGAATTGACGGACAAGATCCGCTTCACCTCGCTCGTGCCCACCCAGCTGCAGCGGCTGCTGGACTCGCCGTCGGCCGGGACGCTGGCTGTGCTGCGGCGCTTCAACGGGGTGTTGCTGGGCGGAGGTCCGGCGGCACCCGAGCTGCTGGCCGCCGCCCGCGACGCCGGCGTCCGGGTGGTGACCACCTACGGCTCGGCCGAGACCTGCGGAGGCTGCGTGTATGACGGCGTCCCGCTCGAGGACGTGCTGGTCCGGGTGGATGCGGACGGCCGGATCCTGCTCGGCGGAGCCACGATCGCCGCCGGCTACCTGGATGCCCCGGAAATGAGCGCTGAGGCGTTTGTGGAGGACGACGGAGTCCGCTGGTACCGGACCAACGATCTCGGCGAGCTGGACGCCGACGGGAAGCTGACCGTCCTGGGCCGGGCCGACGACGTCGTCATCACCGGCGGCGTGAAAGTCTCCGCCACGCATGTGCAGGCGGAGCTGGAGAAGCTCGACGGCGTTCGGGCCGCCTTCGTCGCCGGGGTTCCGTCCGCCGAGTGGGGGCAGGCGCTTGCCGCGTACGTGGCGCTGTCCGACAGCTCGCCGGAAGGCATCCGGGCCTTCAGCGCATCGGCTGACTGGGCGCCGGCTCTGGGCCCGACGGCCCCGAAAACCGTGCTGGCCGCCGGTGAACTTCTGATGCTCCCGAACGGGAAACCGGACCGCCTGGCGATGACGGTTCGGCTCACCGAGCTGCATCAGGGAAAATAGAACCGCCGGGCACTCCCGGTCTCACCAAACCAACACGAGGTACTGAACGTGGCAACAGCCGCTCAATGGATCCAAGGCGCCCGACTGCGCACCCTGCCGGCCGCGATCGCGCCTGTCCTGATCGGCACCGCCGCCGCATACGAGATGGACGCATTCCTGCCGCTCCATGCCGTGCTGGCCGCGCTGGTGGCCCTGCTGCTGCAGATCGGCGTGAACTACGCCAACGACTACTCGGACGGCATCCGCGGCACCGATGAGGACCGGGTGGGCCCGCTCCGGCTGGTCGGCTCCGGCGCCGCCAAGCCCGAGCACGTCAAGTACGCCGCGTTCGCCGCGTTCGGACTGGCGATGGTGTTCGGGCTGGCCCTGGTCATCCTCTCGCAGACGTGGTGGCTGATCCTGGTGGGCATCGGCTGTGTCCTCGCGGCGTGGGGCTATACGGGCGGTAAGAACCCTTACGGCTACATGGGCCTGGGCGACTTGTTTGTCTTTGTGTTCTTCGGCCTGGTTGCCACCTTGGGCACGACGTACACGCAGGCCGGGCAGATCAGCCTCGCCGCCATCATCGGCGCGATCGGGACGGGCCTGATCGCCTGCGCGCTGCTGATGGCCAACAACGTCCGTGACATCCCCACCGACCGGAAGGCCGGGAAGAAGACCCTGGCCGTGCGGCTCGGCGACAAGCATGCCCGGGAAGCCTACGTGCTGATGCTCGCCGTCGCGATCCTGCTGCCGATCGTGCTGGCGCCGACCCGTCCGTGGATGCTGATTGTGCTGCTGCTGATCCCGGCCAGCCTGATGCCGTCCTGGCTGATGATCGCCGGCCGGCGCCGCAAGAGCCTGATTCCGGTGCTCAAGCAGACCGGGCTGATCAACCTCGGCTACGCGGTCCTCTTCTCACTGGGCCTGGTGCTGAGCCACGGGTTCTAGGGGTGGCGCACTAGCAGGATCGGCTCCGTGAGCCGGGTGCCTCCGGGGCCAGGTGCCGCCGGGGAGCCACCCGCTCTCCGGCCGCTGAGGTCCGTTAGCGGCTAGCTGTCCTTCGGGCGGCTGTCCGTGTGGACGGTGATGTCCGGGTGTTCGTCGACCAGGCGGTCTTCGGCGTCGGCGTCGTCCACTTCCCCGGCGCTGCGCAACGGCTTGGCATTGCCTGAGAACCGCTGGTGGAGCGATGCGGCGGCGGCGTCGCGCTGCTTCTGGAAGAAGAGGAAGCTGATCGCGAACGCCATCATTCCCGCGCAGAGGACGGCCAGGAACCATCCGAGCTGGAGGTAGACGAACAGCGCGAACAACGGCACGAAGAGCGCCAGCCGGATCAGGGAGTATTTCAGGAAAGCCACGCTCCAAGTTTAGCCGCCCGGCGGCGGCCCGGCCCACCGCGGCCTGCATCCGGCCCCTCCGCTCGCCCTAGGGGATGCTCCGACGGCGGTCCTCGGAGACCGGAATATCGGAAGAAGCCGGAGACTCCCCCGGAGGCTAGACTGATTACATGCTCCGCGTAGTGATTGTCGTCGCCGTTATCGTCGTGTTTGTCTACGGACTCGTCGACGTGATCCGCACTGACCCTCGCCAGACAAAGGGCATTTCGAAGCCGGCATGGATTGTAGTGCAGATCGTCCTGCCGGTGATCGGTGCCATCCTGTGGTTCCTCATTGGCCGGCCGCGCGGCACCAGCCCGGCGCGCCCCACTTACAGCCACCCCATCGCGCCCGACGACGACCCGGACTTCCTGCGCAACCTCGAACTCCGCCGCCGCAAGCAGGCCGAAGCCGACCGGCTCAAGAAGCTCAAGGACGAGTTGGACGCCAAGGAGCGCAAGGCCGACGACGCTAAGGGCACCCACGACCCCCGCGGCTCCGAGTCCGGCGAGGCCTCCGGCAGCGGCGACACGCAGGGCACCGACGAGGTCAAGTAGCACCGGGCCGCCGCTTCCGGTCATCGGTCCCGTCCATTTGCGGCCGCTCAGGGCCAGCACCCCCGGACCCTAGCTGCAGCCGTTCGCCACAGATGGCCGGAATACGGTCCCTCTTAGCGGCAATCTCCGGTAAATCGCCACCGCTCAACCGCACCCCGCGGCTGCCGGCCACAAGGCGTACGCCTCCCCCGCACAGCTCCTCCGGCCAACGATCGCGCTGACGCGGGCGCAGCTACTTTACTGAGCCAGCCCGGCTCGGTGAGCCTTGAGAACATCCTCTCTGATCCATTTTCTGGTCAAGAAGCCGTCCAAAACGAGGGACACAGGGAATACGATCCAGAAAATCCCCTGAGGTGCGAGGCCCGCAAAAACCAGAGCCATGAGGACAAGGATCACAGCGCCAGAGGCATAGCTGTAAATGCGTCGACCCCGAGTAGCTCCCAGCGCCTCCTGCCGCTCGCGAATGCAGGTCAGCATTTAATTTCCCCCTTTGTGCACTCCCGGTGAATGCATAAGGATCATTTCAGCATTCTGGCGACGGAAAGGCGCGCCACGTCCCGACACCACAAAACCGCCACCTGATTATGGGAACCTCACTGGGGAGAGAAGGGCCGGCTGGTGTGCACCGCTAGGCTGGCGGACGGGTGCTTGAACGAGGTGCCCAAGCAGCGCCGAGAGGGCGGACCAAGGGACTGTGGATTACAACGACTTCGAGCTTGTCGCGTTTTTGGTGTTGTCCAGCGTCCCAAGCGGTCTCCTGGTGATGACGGGAAATGTCGCTCACCGCAGGTTATCCAAAGGGTGGGTGCCTCGATACCTGATCCTCGGCATCCTTGGCTGCCTTATCTACGCGGCGTTTGCGGGTGGCGTGGTTGCGCAGCTGATCCCGCCTCCATATGTCCCCGGTCTGTCAGAAGGTCGAGGACTGGACCTTCGAGGGGTGGGCTTAATCGTTGGATCTTGGATAGGTGGCGTCACGGGCATTGTTGCCGCGCTGATTACCGTCGCAGGCTCTTCGATCATGTGTCGATTTCGGGATGGTCGCATGTGAGGACTTGTCCATAGGAACTTCTCCTCCACTCTGTGGATAACCACCTAGCGCCCTCCCTTCGGGGCCAGAATGCTCGTATGCACCAGCCCAGCGCGCTTCCCTCGCAGCTTCGAAGCCGGCCCTTCACCGTGGCCGAGGCCCACGCCGCCGGGCTGAGCCGACGTCGGACCAGGGCCCGGGATCTCGTCAAGCCCTGCCACGGAGTGCGCGCCGCGGCTGCCACAAAGGACACTCTGCTGGAACGTTTGCGTGCCCTGGCTGCTGTGACCGGCGCCGTCGTGAGCCACCTGTCTGCAGCAGTTCTGTGGGGATTTCCCCTGCCACTGGCATTGGAGGACCTGGCTGTTGTCCATCTGACCAATGATTCGGGCCGGCGGGCCGTGCGGCACAAGAATGTCGTAGGCCACCAGCAGTCACTCAAACCTGAGGAGATCGTGGCCGGGGTCAGGGTGCGCTGCACTTCTCCGCTGCGGACCTGGTTTGACCTCGCTGGCATCCTGAGCCTCCATGAACTGGTGATTGCCGGCGACTTCCTTCTGCGCCGGAGGAACCCGCTGACCACGGTCGATGCCCTGGACGCATTCCTCGCAGGGAAACAGGGCAGGACGGGCTACCGGTGTGCCTTGCGTGCCCGGGCCCTGATGCGCGCCAACACCGACTCCCCCAAAGAGACCGAACTCCGGCTTCTCCTGATCCGCCACGGTCTGCCGGAACCCGGAATCAATGTCCCGATTTTCGACGAGACCGGCGGTTGGATCCAGGACCCGGACCTGTCCTACGATCGGGAGAAGATTGCGATCCAGTACGACGGCGGGCATCATGCCGATCCGTCGCAGCGCCGCAGCGACATCTACCGGGACGAAAACGCCAGGGATGCCGGGTGGCGCGTTGTGGTCCTGACGCAGCGGGACCTTGAGCCGTTGGCACCCGGCATGGACCCGACTGCCGTGACCCGGGTACGGGCGGCGCTGACGGAGCGCGGCTGGACGCCCGAACCACGTCGGAGCCCAAGGCGTACCGCCACTGCCACACCGACCTGACGCGAATGGCCGCTAAGCGGGGTAACTTGGCGGCCACATGTGGCAAATGGGCGATGTCTTGGCCAGCACGGCACCTCCTCGGCCACCCATCTGACGCGAATGGCCGCTAGCTGGGGCGGAATAGCGGCCACTTGTGGCAAATGTGTGATGTTCGAGGTGGTTTAGCGGCCGTTCCTGGCGAATCGACGGACAGCGTGGGTGGTGGAGCTGTCTGGAACACTCGATTCACAGACCACCTTCGAGCCCAGGTAGCGCCAATCCCAACCAGCCCTGCACCCATCTGACGCATATGGCCCACTTGTGGCGAATGGGTGATGTTCGAGGTGTTTAGCGGCCATTTGTGGCGAATCGGCGTAGTGAATGCGGGTCGCAGGGGCTGTCTGGAACACCCGGTTCACAGATCAACCTCGACCCCGGTAGCGCCAACCCCAACCAGACATGCACCCATCTGACACGAATGGCCGCTAACCGGGGCGGAATAGCGGCCACTTGTGGCAAGGGGCGATGTCGTGGCCAGCACCGCACCCGCCATGCGCCCACCTGACGCGAATGGCCGCTAAGCGCGGGGCTTAGCGGCCATTGGTGGCAACTGGGCGGATCGCGGAGTCTTGAGACCGCGGGTTACAGACCCGAGTAGGAGTGCAGGCCGTTGAAGAACTGGTTCACGATCGTGAAGTTGAAGACCACGCAGAGGTAGCCCACGATCGAGAGCCAGGCCGCGCGGGTTCCGGTCCAGCCACGGGTGGCGCGGGCGTGCAGGTAGCCGGCGTAGACCACCCAGATCACGAACGTCCAGACTTCCTTGGTGTCCCAGCCCCAGAAGCGGCCCCAGGCTTTCTCGGCCCAGATGGCACCG
Source organism: Arthrobacter sp. 05N429 (assembly GCF_056397045.1). Lineage (NCBI taxonomy): Bacteria > Bacillati > Actinomycetota > Actinomycetes > Micrococcales > Micrococcaceae > Arthrobacter > Arthrobacter sp. 05N429. Next base: position 91,188 of record NZ_JBFTMQ010000001.1, on the reverse strand, counting down.
AACATCAGTGTGAAGGTCCAGCCGACGAACGCGATGGCATTGATCCGGTAGGAGAGGTTCTCAAGGCTCAGCGCGGACGGGACGAGCCGCATGAAGCCGAGCTTGTCGCCGCCGCCGGCCGCGATGGTCTTCTGCCGGTGCGACTGGACCAGCTGCAGCGCAGACATCGCGAACGTCAGGGTGAACAGTGCGGAGGACAGCACAGCGATCGAGACGTGGATGATCAGCCAGTAGCTCTGCAGCGCGGGAACGAGGTGCCCCACCGGCGTCCAGTACGCCACCGAGGCAGCAACCAGCATGATGATCGCCAGGCCCACCACGAACGTGCCCAGGAAGCGCAGGTCACGCCGGACCAGGACGAGCAGGAACACGGCCACAGCCACGAACGCGCCGGTGGTCAGGAACTCGTACATGTTGCCCCACGGCACCCGGCCCGCGCCGATGGCCCTGGTGATGACGCCAGCCGCGTGGATGGCGGCACCCAGGACGGTCAGGGCGACGGCGACCCTGGCGGGGACGCGGCGCTCGGCGGCGGAGTAGCGCATGGCGCCGTCGGCGGTCTGGCCGATCCCGTCCGTGTTCCCGGCAGCGGCAACGGACGACGTCGGGCGTTCTGCCCGGCCGACGGGCCCGGACACGTCCGCGTCGGCCCGGTCAACAGCACCGGAGGAGGACCCGACGCCGGCAGCCACCGGAACGCGGGCGGCGTCGGCGCCCGACAGCTGGGCGGCCTTCAGGTCCACGGCACGAAGCGTCTTGCTGCTCTTGGCCAGGTCCCACGCGAAGGCGATGAAAGCCACCGTGTAGGTGCCCGCCGCGAGGAGCATAAACAACTCGCTGTACTGGCCCATGGTTTCGTTGATGGGGAGCATTACTGATCCTTCTTTGACTCTGAAGAGCCGGCTGTTGACTGGATGAAGTCTGCTGCGGGGTGGTCCGTCGGGACATGCGAAGCCCCGGCACCGGGCAGGTTGGTATCCGCCCGGTCATTATCCGCTGTCCCGCTGGGAGTTGACTGGGAGTCCCCAAGATCCCAGGCACCCGCGAGCAGCTTGCGGATCGCCGCTGCCTCCCCGGCCAGCCGGTGGTCCTCGCCGCGGGCCAGGAGACCGTATTCGACCATGGTGCGGCCGTCGTCATGGGTTCCGGTCCGGACCCAGACGCGGCGGCGGTTCACGTACAGCGAGGTGACCAGGCCGGCCACCGCCAGGAGCGCGAAGATCAGGGCGTACAGCTGGCCCGGATTGTGGTGGATGTCGACGCCGACGTAGCGCTTCACCCCGTCGAAGCTGATGGACCCCTTGCCGTCGGGCAGGGTGTAGCTCGCGCCCGGGGCGAGGGTGATGCCCCCGGCGTCGAGGTTGCGGGCGTTGAGCGGTGTGAGCTTCTTGACGTCGAGTTCGAAGACGTTCTGCGGGGCGCCGTCGTCCAGGCCGAGGTCGCCGTAGTACGAGTTCAGGGTCAGCTGCGGATTGAACAGCTCCGGATCGCCGCTGAAGGACACGCCCTCCTCGGTAATGAACGCGGTGGGCAGGAAGAACCCGGCGAAGGCGAGCTGATCCGGCTTGGCATCCGGGACCTTGATGACGACGGAGGAGTAGTAGTTGTCGCCCTGCAGCTTGGCCACGACCGGTCCCTGCATGGCGACGTTTCCGGCGCCGTCGCGGATGGTGACCACCGGGGCGTAGCCGTTGCCGGTGAGGTACATGCTGGTGCCGCCGAGGGTGAGCGGATCGTTGACCTTCAGCACCTCCTTCTTGGCAGGCGCATCCGGGGTTTCCTTCGTGGTCACGTCAGCCTTGAAGTCAATGGGCTGGCCGTTCTTGCCCTGGGACTCCCGGTCGAAAGTGATCTGGAACTTGTCCAGTTGGACCGAGTACGGCTGCAGCTGGCTGCTCTGGAAGTTGGTGCCCGGGGTGAACTGGTCATAGCCCACGAGGGTGTTGACGAAGGTGTCGCCCTCCACGAGGATCCGCTGCCCGCTGTAACCGAACAGTCCGCCGATTGCGACGGACACAAGCACGCCGATCAGCGAGGTGTGGAAGACCAGGTTGCCGACCTCGCGCAGGAAGCCGCGTTCGGCACCGATCGACGGCCGGGCGCCGTCGCGGTCGCGGACTTCGACGCGGTAACCGCGCTTCTTCAGCACCCCCGCGGCGTCGGAAATGGCGCGCGACGCCGGGATCCCGGCGTCGGCGGGGATCACGAGTGTGCCGTATTCGGGCAGCCGGGACAGCCGTGCGGGTGTCCGCGGGGGCTGGGAACGCATCGCCTTGTAGTGTGCGATGGCGCGCGGGACCACACATCCGATCAGCGAGATGAACAGCAGGATGTAGATCGCCGAGAACCACGCCGAGGAGTACACATCGTAGAGCTGGAGCGAGTCGAGGATCTTGCCGTAGTCCGGGTTGTCCTTGATGTACTGCGTGACGATCGAGGGGTTGGCGGGCCGCTGCGGGAAGAGCGAGCCAGGGACCGCGGCCACGGCCAGCATCAGCAGCAGGAACAACGCGGTGCGCATGCTGGTCAGCTGGGTCCAGGCCCAGCGGAGCATGCCCATCGGGCCGAGCGCGGGCAGGACAGCCTCGGCCTTCGCAGCGGCGACGGGACTGGCGCCTCCGGACGCGGTGGCGCCGCCGGCACCGCCGGACTTGGCACCGGCACCGGCATCGGACGTGGCACCACCAGGCGTGCCGTCGGGCTCAGCGCCGGTGCGCTTCGTGCCGTTGGCTGGGAAATTCTTCTCTTCGTTCACTCGCTCGCTCATCAGATCGGCAATTTCACATCGGTTTGGAACCAGTACTGCAACTCGGACACCCAGGTCCCCCACACGCCGGTGGCCATCAGCAGGCCCAGCCCCACCAGGATTCCGCCGCCTATGCGCTGGATGGCGAGCCGGTGTTTGCGGAAGAAGGACATCACTCCGATGCCGCGGCGCACGGCCAGGGCGATCAGCAGGAACGGGATGCCCAGGCCGAGGCTGTAGATAAACGCCAGGAACGCGCCCTTGGCCGCCGACGACCCGCCGGAGAGGCTCAGCAGCTGGACCGCGGAATAGGTCGGGCCGATGCAGGGCGCCCAGCCCAGGCCGAAGGTGATGCCCAGCAGCGGCGCCCCCCACAGACCGGCCGGCGGCTTGGACTGGATCTTGGCATCGCGCTGGAGCCAGCCGAAGCCGCCCATGAACACGACACCCATGATGATCACGAGGATGCCAAGGACCTGGGTGATCCAGGCGTTCTGCGAGCCGGTGATCAGCGTCCCCAGCTGCCCGAACGCGCCGCCAAGCAGCACAAAGATCACCGAGAACCCCAGGACAAAGAGCCCGATGCCGGCCAGCATGCGGCCGCGCTTCTGCTTCTGGAGGTCGACGCCGGTCAGGCCGGTGACGTAGCCCAGATACCCGGGCACGAGGGGCAGCACGCAGGGCGACAGGAAGGAGACGAAGCCTGCGAGCAGTGCAACCGGGATGGCAAGCAGCAGCGATCCGCTCAGGATGGCTTCGGCGAAGGGGCTGTTCACGGTGGCTGGCCCTTACTCGGCCACGGCAGCGGCGATGAGGGACTTCAGGGTGCCCTTTTGGATCTCCCCGAGGACTCGGGACGCCACGCGGCCCTGTTTGTCCAGCACCAGCGTGGTGGGTACGGCACCGGGCGGAACGAGGCCGGAAACGGCCAGCAGCACGGCGCCGTCCTTGTCGTTGAAGCTCGGGTAGGTCAGGTTGAAGGTCTTGTCGAACGCCTCCGCCGTGGCCTTTTCGTCGCGCAGGTTGACGCCGAAGAACTGCACGCCCTGGCCCTTGAACTCCTGGTGGAGGGCCTCCAGCGACGGTGCCTCAACCCGGCAGGGCGCGCAGGCCGCGAACCAGAAGTTGAGCACGGTCACCTGGCCCTGGAAAGCCTCGGCAGTGACAGCAGTGCCATCGAACAGCGTGCCCTTAATGGCAATCGGGCTCTTGCGGTCCGCGACGGCGAATTCCGTCACCGAACCGTCGCCGGCCACGTAGTTCTTGTTGTCGCCGGCCTTGGCCTGCTGGGCCAGCGCATCCTCCTGGGCACATCCGGACAGGCCCAGCACGACGGCGAGCGCCGCGCCGCCGGCTGTCAGGAGGCTGCGGCGGGTCAGAGGCGACGGATTGCCGTTGTTAGCGCTCATGCTCAGGCTCCGGGGGTGCTGGATGCACCGGGAAGGAGGGCGGCCGCAGGCTCGCTGTACTCGACGCCCAGAAGGTTCCCGGCGCCGTCGAACGTCAGGGAGGTGACCGAGGTGAGGGTGCATTCGCGTTTGCGCGGATCGTGCCACAGGGGCTTGCCCTCGGCGCTGAGCCGGGTGGCCCAGATGGGCAGCTGGTGGCTGACGAGAATGGCTTCGGCACCCTCGCCGCCGAGTTCGAGTGCCCGCAATCGGGCGTCCTGAACGGCGGCCATGACCCGGGCGGCCTGGTCCTTGTAGGGCTCTCCCCAGGACGGCCGGAACGGGTTGCGCAGCATGGGCCAGTGCTTCGGCTTGAGGATCTCCGCCTTGTCGACGTGGAGCCCTTCGAAGTAGTTGGCGGCCTCGATGATGCGGGCCTCGGTGGTGATCTGGAGGTTGAGCGCCTCGGAGATGGGCTGCGCCGTCTCCTGCGCGCGGGTCAGCGGCGAGGCGACGAGGTGGACGATCTTGGATCCCTGCGCGGCCCTCGCACTGAAGTGCTCCGCGAGCATCCGGGCCATCTCCTGGCCGAGCTCGGAGAGGTGGAATTCGGGCAGCCTTCCGTACAGGACGCCGTCGGGATTGTAGACCTCGCCGTGGCGGAGCAAATGAACAGTGGCTTGGGGCATGTGTACCAGTTTCTCAAAGGGCAGGGGCAATGACGAAATCTTCTACAAGAAGTAGAACTGAAGTGTTTTGAGAAATGTTCCCCGGAGTTGGAATAAAAGATGCAAATGCATGTTTATACTGGGTGAAGCAGTTAGTTGAGACTTCAACAAATGATCCTTCAACTGACGATCAGACCACCGAACGACCCACCCGACTCAAGGAGAACCACCATGGCACTTCCCGCCAACGTCACCACCGGCACCTGGACCCTCGACCCGTCGCACAGCGAGATCGCCTTCACCGTCCGCCACGCGGGCATCAGCAAGGTCCGCGGCCAGTTCACCGACGCCGCCGCCACCCTTGACCTCGCCGAGGACGTCACCGACTCCAAGGTGAACGCCACGATCAAGACGGCCAGCTTCGACTCCGGCGATGTCAACCGCGACGGCCACGTCCGCGGCGAAGACTTCTTCGACGTCGAGCAGTTCCCCGAGATCTCCTTCGTCTCCAACACCATCGTCCCCAAGGGTGACGCCTACGAACTCCAGGGCGATCTCACCATCAAGGGCGTTACCCGCCCGGTGGCCCTCGAGACCGAATTCAACGGCGTTGCCGTCGACCCGTTCGGCAACACCCGCGCCGGCCTGTCCGCCGAGACCACGATCAGCCGCAAGGACTTCGGCCTCACCTGGAACGCAGTCCTCGAAGCCGGCGGCGTGCTGGTCAGCGACAAGGTTGCCATCAACCTGGAACTGGCCTTCATCGCCCCCGCAGCCTAGTCCGCAACACTGGGCCGGTTCTTTTGGGACCGGAACCCTGAGACTTGCAGCCGCAGGCACCCCGCTTCGTCCCAGTGACGGAGCGGGATGTTGCGGTTAACCCGGGTGCTGCGGTTAGTTGGGGCTGCTGCGGCTCCTGAGGGGCCCGTGCAGTCTGCACGGGCCCCTCTCGGCGGCGTCCCGTCATGCCCGGCAACACGGCCATATTCCCTAGATGCCGGTACATTCGCGGTCTACAGTGAGAGCCATGAGCAACCCTGATGAGGTACCTCCGCCGCAGCAGCCGGGCGTCCGGCCACCGCAGCCGGGCAGCGTTCCTCCCGCCGGCGACGACGCGCCTCGGGGCACTCCGGCGGCGCCGGACGGGAACCTGCCGGCCGGAAGCCTTCCGGATGGAAACCTGCCGGACGGAAACCTTCCGCCGGGCTATCAGGCACCTGGCCACCAGCCCCCGCCCGGATATCAGCCGCCGGAGCAGGGTTACCAGCCGCCGCCCGCCTATCAGGCGCCGGACCAGCCGTCCGGCGGTTTCCGCTTCGAACTGCCCACGGACCGGCCGCGGAACTTCAACGACGCCATGCCCAGCGGGGGCTTCGCCGGCATGTTTACGGTCACGTGGCTGCCGACAGAGCTAAAAGTCGCCTATTGGATCTGGCTCATCGGCGGACTGTTGGGCCTGCTGGGCGGAGTCATCGGCCTCTTCGGGTCGTTCGTGCTCCTGGCGGTGGCTCCTGGCCTGGGAATCGTGGTGCTCCTGCTGGTGCTCGTGGCCCTCGCCCTCGCCGCGGCACAGGTCATCCTGGCCATGAAGATGAAGGAGGGCCGCGAGTGGGCCCGGTTCGCCCTCACGATCGTCGCCGGCATTTCCCTGCTGCTGGCCATCCTCAACGCCAACGCCGCTGAGGGCCGGGGCGGCGGGAGCTGGCCGAGCTTCGTCATCAGCCTGGTGGCGACCGTGCTGATGTGGCTGCCCAACTCGCAGGCCTGGTTCGCCTCACTGCGGGGGCGCAGCTGAACCGCCTCTGAATTTCGTCCCGACGCACGCCGTGGCGCCTCCAGCTGTTCGCTGACGTGACCCCGCGGCGGCCGCCCGGGCGCCGGCGAGAATACCTCTCCGGAATGATCCACACCGGCACCGGCCCGCGGTACGGTGGACTTAACCATGCTGGGGGCAGGGCAGGAAGCTGTTTCCGGTATCTGACCAAGACCGCCACGCAAAGGAACGCCCATGAGCATCCCGCCAGTCCCGCCGTCGAACCCGGAAGCCCCCGAGCCGGGCGACCAGCAGGCGCCCCGTTACGGCCAGAACACACCCCAGCCCGGCCAGCAGCCGCCGTCCGCCCCGCAGTACGGGCAGAATGCACCCTCCGCGCCCCAGTATGGCCAGGCGCCGTCCGCGCCGCAGTACGGTCAGCAGGCGCCGCAGTATGGCCAGAACGCCCCGCAGGCTCCCCAGTACGGCCAGAACCAGCCCCCGTACAACCAGCCGCAGTACAACCAGCCCGGGCAGCAGGCTCCGCAGTTCGGACAGCCCGCGTACGGCCAGTCCCCCTACGCCAACTACCCGTCCGAGCAGCCGAAGACCGCGGCCGGCATGCCCAAGAGCGTCAACACGGCGTTCTGGCTCATCGTCGCGTCCGGCGCGGTATGGATCCTCTCCCTGTTGATGGCCCTCGGCACCCTGGATTCTCCGGAGATGCGGAACATGTTCGAACAGCAGATGGCCGCGAGCGGCGCCGACATTCCCTATGAGGACATCCGGGGCGTCCTCGTCGGGAGCATCCTGGTGTTCGCCTTGATCAGCGCCGGGCTTTACGCCCTGGTCGCCCTGAACGTCCGCAAGGGCAAGAACTGGGCACGCATCCTGGGCACTGTCTTCGCCGCCTTGTCGATCTTCAGCATTTTCCCGCTGAGCCTCGGCACGCTGGCAGTCCTCCTCGGCATCGCCGGCATCGTGATGCTGTACCTGCCGGCAGCGTCACCCTACTTCAGCAAGCAGCAGCCGTTCGCCAACCCGTACGGGCAGCCGGGCGGACAGTACTAAACAGCAAGGCACCACCGCGGAGGGCGCGGGAGCCGGACGGGCTGACTGAAGCTAGTCAGCATCCTCCGGGTCCTGCGCCCTCTGTGCGTGATAGGCGAGGATCTGGAGTTCGGTGGCCATGTCCACCTTGCGCAGGTTGACCCCGGGCGGCACCTGCAGCATCACGGGGGCAAAGCTGAGAATGCTCCGCACACCGGCGGCAATCACACGGTCGCAGACGCCCTGGGCCACGGCGGCCGGCAGGGCCAGCACCACCATGTTGGCGCCGGTCCGCTGCAGCACCGGTTCGAGGTCCGCGGCATCACTGACACGTAGCCAACCCACCTCGCTGCCCACCACCAGCTGGTCCGCATCGAAGATCGCAACAATATCGAAACCCCGGGACTCGAACCCGCCGTACCGGGCCAGGGCCTTACCCAGGTTGCCGGCACCGACGATGGCGACCTTCCAGTCGTGCGTCAGGCCCAGTGCCGCGGCAATATGCCGGTTGAGGTACTGCACTTCGTAGCCGACGCCCCGGGTCCCGTAGGAGCCGACATAGGAAAGATCCTTGCGGAGCGTGGAGGAACTGACGCCCGAGGCCTCGGCCAGGGATTCGGAGGAGACCCTGTCAACACCCTCGGAAAGCAGGGTGGTGAGGGCGCGCAGATAGATGGTCAGCCGGGCCACTGCCGCGGGCGGAATCTGCTTGGAAGCAGTCCCTGTTCCCCCGGGCAGCGCGTCAGGGGATGAATCCAGCGAAGTCACTATCTGCTCCATTGTCGCGTTGTGACTTCCACTCTAGAGCCCCCGCCGATCAGCGGACAAAGCAGAGCTCTCCGGCCGCTCCCCGGCGTTTCAGGCCGGCCCGTCCAGCACCCGCCGCAGCGTCCGCTCCAGCCGGACTTCGTCGATCTTCCAGAAGTCCCGCTGGACACCGTCCACCAGCACCACAGGTATCTCCTCCGCAAAGCGTTCCCGCAGTTCGGCGTCGTCATCCACCGGCTGCTCCCTCCATCCGATCCCCAGGCCTGTTGTCACGCGCTCGACGGCGGCGCGAGCCGCCGAGCACAGGTGGCAGTCAGCTTTGGTGATGAGGACGACGTCGGGCTTTGGCATGGCTCCACGGTAGCCCGCCGGCCCGTCCCGCGTCGACGCGCCGGACGCATCCGGTAGCGCCGCCGCGGCCCGGGCGGCAGGAGCGGGCCCCGGCGTTGACTAGACTCGTGGCATGTCCGAAGAGAAGTACGTCGCTGTGGCCACAGAGCCTGTTGCAGCACCGCAGCTCGGCGAAGCCGCGTTCTTCGACGTCGACAACACCCTCATGCGGGGTGCCAGCCTGTTCCATGTGGCCCGCAAAATGCATCAGCGCGGGGCGTTCACCATTCCCCAGGCCGCCGGATTCGGCTGGAAACAGCTGATGTTCGTGCTGCGCGGGGAAAACATGGACGACGTCCACGCGGTCCGCGACACCGCCCTGGGCCTAGCCTCCGGATTCACCGTTGAGGACATCGAGGCGCTCGGCGAAGAAGTCTATGACGAAATGATTGAATCCCGGATCTGGCCCGGGGCCAAGGCCCTGGCCGAACAGCACCTCCGGGTGGGACGCAAGGTCTGGCTCGTGACGGCGACTCCGATCGAGGTGGCCACGGTGATCTCCACCCGGCTGGGCCTCACCGGCGCCCTCGGCACGGTGGGCGAAATCCGAGACGGCTCCTACACCGGCCGGCTGGTCGGCGACATCCTGCACGGCCCCGCAAAAGCGGTGGCCGTCAGCGCGATCGCCGAGGCCGAGGGCCTGGACCTGGCCCGGTGCTGGGCGTACAGCGATTCGCACAACGACATCCCGCTCCTGAGCATGGTGGGGCACCCCGTGGCCATCAACCCCGACTCCCGGCTCCGCCGCCACGCCCGCGAACACAACTGGCCGGTCTACGACTTCCGCTCCGGACGGCGCGCGGCCACCCTGGGGCTCAAAGCTGCCACCGCCGGAGGGGCTATCTACGGCCTCTGGCGGGGGTTCTCCCGCTTCCGGGGCCCCACGGTCTGACTCTTCCGGCGCCGCTGCCGGACCGCTCCCCGCTGCGCTTCCGGCTCAGCGCTACGCTTCCGGCTCAACCGCGTCGCCTGCCCGAAACCGCAGCGCCGATGCCAACCCGCGCCGGCTGCCAATGCCCCGCTCAGGGCTGACCTGAACCTCCGCCCCACCACTTCCGCTGCGCTTCCGGCTCAGGGCTGTGCTTTCGGACGGACGCTGCGCGGATCCGCGCAGCGTGGGTCTACAACCGCGTCGCCTGCCCGAAACCGCAGCGCCGATGCCACCCCAGGTCTGTCATTCCACTGCGCGTCGGCGACCTGCAACCGTGTCGCACAGCTGAAGCCGCGTCGGCCAGACGGATCAGGGGCGAAAGACCAAAGAAAATGCCCGCTGCCGGAAAGGCAACGGGCATTCACATGATGTGAAGTATTTCTACTTCTTATTGCGACGCTGGTGGCGCGTCTTGCGAAGCAGCTTGCGGTGCTTCTTCTTGGCCATACGCTTGCGACGCTTCTTAATAACTGAACCCACGAAAGTTCCTTACCGGCTAGATGCAGTACCTGCCTGTTGGAAAGGGTCCGCGGGCTAAGCAGCAGACTGTACAACTGACAGGTTCTTACAATGACGTAAAACGTTCCTTAACAGGGTACCGCCTATCGGGGGCACACCACGACCGCAGGCACCCCGGGGCGCCTGCAGGTCCTCATTCCGGCCGCAGAAGACGCGGAAGACTCAGGCTGTTTCCGTGTGCCCGTCGACGACAGCACCCTTGAGGTACTGTTCGACGGCGGTTTCCGGCACCCGGTAGGAGCGCCCGAAACGGACGGCCGGCATCTCACCGGAATGAACAAGCCTGTACACGGTCATTTTGGACACGCGCATCACATCCGCGACTTCGGCCACGGTCAAGAAGCGTGCGTTGGAGAAGTTAGCCTCCGAAGACATTTCCCTATTCCTTTACTCAAGCGAACGGCAGCCCCATCTAAACGACATGGCGGTGTGCCGATGCTGAGCCATCAAACAACCATGTGTTAGATACTCTAGGGGCTGATGGTGCCAATGTGAAAGAGCTGCACGGGAATCTCCGGGTCCGGTCACAGTTTTTTCTGGCACTACCTCCCCCCGCCCGGCCTCCTAGACACGACTCCGGCGGATGCGCGCGGAGGCCGCAAGCTGAGCCAGGACCGAAGCCGTGACGTCCCAGTCCATGCAGGCGTCGGTCACGCTCTGGCCGTAGACCAGCGCGTCCGTACCGGCGGCGTGCTCGGCGACATCCAGATTCTGCGCCCCGCCAACCAGGAAACTCTCCAGCATGACGCCGGCGATGGCCCCCGCCGAGGCGCTGCCGCCCTCCAGCTGTGAGCCGATTTCGAGGGCGACTTCCGCCTGCCGGTGGTGGTTCTTGCCGCTGTTGGCGTGGCTCGCATCCACGATCAGCCGCGGGTTGAGCTGCTTGTCGGCCAGCTTGGCCGTCGTGGCCGCAACATCGGCTGAGGAGTAGTTGGGGCCCTTGCGTCCGCCGCGGAGGATGATGTGCGTGTCCGGGTTGCCTGCGGTGGAAACCAGTGCGGCCCTGCCGTCGCCGTCGATGCCGAGGAACGCCTGGGCCGCCCCGGCGGCGCTGCACGCGTCCAGCGCGACCTGCAGGTCGCCGTCCGTCCCGTTCTTGAACCCGATCGGCATTGACAGTCCCGACGCCAGCTGGCGGTGGATCTGGCTTTCGGTGGTGCGGGCACCGATGGCGCCCCAGGAGACAAGGTCCGCCATGTACTGCGGGCTGATCGGTTCCAGGAACTCGGTGCCCGCGGGCAGCCCGAGGGCCGTGACTTGCTGCAGGAACCGGCGTGCGGCGCGCAGCCCGGCTGCGATGTCGTGGCTGCCGTCGAGCCGGGGATCGTTGATCAGGCCTTTCCAGCCCACCGTGGTGCGCGGCTTCTCGAAGTACGCCCGCATCACGATCAGCAGGTCTTCCTTGTGCTTTTCGGCCTGGCTGACCAGCCGGCGGGCGTACTCCAGGCCGGCCTTGGGATCGTGGATGGAGCAGGGACCCACAATGACCAGCACGCGGTCATCGACCCCGTCCATGACCGCGCGGACCTCGTCCCGGCCCCTCGCGACGACCTCGGCCAGGCGGGCATCCAACGGCAACTCTGCGACCATATCCTGCGGGGTCGGCAGCGGGGTGAACTCGCTGACGCGCAGGTTGGAGGTGGACAGCTGGGATTCGGGGGCTGCTTCGATGCTCATGTTTGGGGGTCCTGTTCCGGTGTGCGGAGCGGGCCCAGATCAGAACCCGCCGGGAAATGGCGAAGGGCAGAGAATGATCTCTGCCCTGTTGGCTCTGAAGGAAGGTTGGATGCGTGTCAGCTAGACGCGGGCCCCTCCAGAGCCAACGAAAAATACGCATACCAACGGTTAGTCATGCCCCGACCATAGCCCGGCGGTTGTCATGACAGCAAAATCCGGCACGTAACATTGAGGCCCCGGCCGGCTGGTCAGGTGCAGGATCAGCCTGCACATCAGGCAGCGAATCAGTCCCCCGAACCCAGCCCGGCCTCGGCGTAGAAGCCCTGGATGTGGTCCGCCACCAGCTGGGCCGCGTGGCCGCCGTCGTGCCTGGTGATGGCCGCCAGGATGCCCCGATGTTCCGCACGGAGCCGCGCAGCAGTGGCGTCCCAGTCCGGGAGGTTTCTGGTGAGCCGGCCGGCATAGTCCTGGATGGCTTCGCGCAGGGAGCCCATCATGGCGCTGACCACGGCGTTGCCCGCTGCATCCGCCAGGGCCAGGTGGAAGCGGACGTCCAGCGCCAGGAACGCCTCCGTCTCCGCGCAATTGTCCATCTGCTCCAGCAGCCGGGCCGCCTCGGCCAGCGCGGGCGATTCCGGGCGGGCCCGGGAAGCGGCCCAGGACTCCAGCAGTACGCGCGTCTCCACGATGTCCTTGACGGGCAGGTGCGAGGTGGCCACGTGCAGCCGGAGCGCTGAGCCCAGCGCCGCAGCCGGGTCGGCGATGACAACGGTCCCCGCATCTGGACCCGACCCCACCCCGGCCCGGAGTACACCCATGGCCTCCAGGACGCGGATGGCTTCGCGGACGGACGTGCGGGAGACCTGAAGCTGCTCGGCGAGCGAGCGCTCGGCCGGAAGCCGGCCGCCCAGGGTGAGCTGACCGCTGGAGAACTGGCCCTCGATCCACTGCAAGACGAGCTGGTGGGTACGCATGGGTTCATCCTACTTGATGTGGTTGGACCACATGCCTAGACTGTGGTTGGACCACACTCCCGGCGGCTTTGTCCTCTGGGGGACTCGACACCAGTAACACGAGACCTGCCCGGAGGCAGCAATGACTCAGACGATAGAACCCGGCAACCCCGAGGCGCCCACCCAAGCGGACGATACCGGCGCGGGCCACCCCTCCGCCGCAGCCACCCCGGGAAGCGTTCCGGCCGCCCTCAAGCGCCGCGTCCCCAAGTACTCGGACCTGGCCCCGCTGATGCAGTTCAAGAAGCCGGAGTTCAGCCGCGCCGCCAGGCTGCGGCGCGCCAGCACCATCTGGGACCTCCGGGACATGGCGAAGCGCCGCACGCCGCAGGCCCCGTTCGACTACACCGACGGCGCCGCCGAGGCCGAAATCACGCTCCGCCGGGCCCGCGAGGCATTCCTGGACATCGAGTTCCGTCCCGGCATCCTGCGCGATGTGTCCCGCGTGGACCTGGGCACCGAGATCCTTGGCAAGCCGTCGCGGCTCCCGGTCGGCATCGCACCCACCGGCTTCACGCGGATGATGCAGTCCGAGGGTGAATACGCAGGGTCCCAGGCAGCCGCGGCCGCCGGGATCCCGTACACGCTCTCCACCATGGGCACGGCCTCCATCGAGGACGTGGCCGCCGCCGCACCGGACGGCCGGAACTGGTTCCAGCTGTACCTGTGGACGGACCGCGACCGTTCGTTGGAGCTGATCGAACGCGCGGCCAAGGCCGGCAACGACACCCTCATGGTCACGGTGGACACCGCCGTCGCCGGCGCCCGGCTGCGCGACGTCCGGAACGGCATGACCATCCCCCCGGCGCTGACGGTCAAGACCGTGCTGGACGCCTCCTACCGGCCGGCGTGGTGGTTCAACTTCCTCACCCACGAGCCGCTGACCTTCGCGTCGCTTTCCCGCTACACGGGAACCGTCGCAGACCTGATCAACTCGATGTTCGACCCCACCCTGACGTTCGATGACCTCGACTGGCTGCGTGAAACCTGGAAGGGCAAGCTTGTGGTCAAGGGCATCCAGACCGTGGAGGACGCCCGCCGGGTGGTGGACCACGGCGCCGACGGCGTTGTGCTCTCCAACCATGGCGGCCGCCAACTGGACCGGGCCCCGATCCCGTTCCACCTGCTCCCGGACGTCTCGGCGGCGCTCAAGGCGGACAACAGCGACGCGGCGGTCATCCTGGACACCGGCATCATGAGCGGCGCGGACATCATCGCCGCGCTGGCCCTGGGCGCCGACTTCACGCTGATTGGCCGCGCATACCTCTACGGGCTGATGGCCGGTGGAAGGGCCGGCGTGGACCGGGCTATCGAGATCCTGGAAAAGGACATGCTCCGCACCATGGCCCTGCTGGGCGTCAGCCGGATCTCCGAGCTGACGCCGGACCACGTGCGGATCCTCAAGAGGTAGCCACGGATCGCAGCTCCCGGTTCCGCGAGTGCGCAGTTCGCGGCAATGTCAGTCGACGACATTGCCGCGAACTGCCAACTCGGCGGGCGCTGGGGCGCGGGAACTCCTAGATGAGCCCCTGGGCGAGCATCGCGTCGGCCACCTTCACGAAGCCGCCGATGTTCGCGCCCAGCACGTAGTTCCCGGGGTCCCCGTACTCTTCGGCGGTGGCTGCGCAGCGGTCGTGGATTCCAACCATGATCTCCGTGAGCCGTTCCTCGGTGTGCGCGAAGGACCAGGAGTCGCGGCTGGCGTTCTGCTGCATTTCCAGCGCGGACGTTGCCACGCCTCCCGCGTTGGCGGCCTTGCCCGGGCCGAACAGGATGCCCGCTTCCTGGAAGACCGCGACGGCGTCACGGGTCGAGGGCATGTTGGCGCCCTCCCCCACGGCCAGCAGCCCGTTGCGGACCAGCCGGGCGGCGGCGGCGCCGTCGAGCTCGTTCTGCGTGGCGCACGGCAGCGCGACGGTCGCGTCGAGGTCCCAGACGGAGCCGCCGTCGACGTACGTGACGGCGGAACGCCGGGCTTCGTAGTCCTTGAGCCGTCCGCGCTCGACCTCCTTGATCTGACGCAGCAGAGCGACGTCGATCCCGGCCTCATCCACGATGTAGCCGGAGGAATCGGAGCAGGCCACGACCGTGGCGCCGAGGGTCTGGGCCTTGGCAATCGCGTTGATCGCGACGTTGCCGGAGCCGGAGACCACCACGCGCTGCCCGTCGAAGGAGAGGCCGCGGGTCTTGAGCATTTCCTCGGCAAAGATCACGGTGCCGTACCCGGTGGCCTCGGGGCGCACCAGTGAGCCGCCCCAGGAGATGCCTTTGCCGGTGAGGACGCCGGATTCGTAGCGGTTGGTGATCCGCTTGTACTGCCCGAAGAGGTAGCCGATTTCTCGGCCGCCGACGCCGATGTCCCCGGCCGGGACGTCCGTGTACTCGCCGATGTGGCGGTACAGCTCGGTCATGAAGGACTGGCAGAAGCGCATGATCTCGGCGTCCGAACGCCCGCGGGGGTCGAAGTCGGAGCCGCCCTTGCCGCCGCCGATCGGCATGCCGGTCAGGGCATTCTTGAAGATCTGCTCGAAGCCGAGGAACTTCACGATGCCCAGGTTCACCGACGGGTGGAACCGCAGCCCGCCCTTGAAGGGCCCCAGGGCCGAGTTGAACTCCACCCGGAAGCCGCGGTTGATCTGGAAGCGGCCGGCGTCGTCGACCCACGGGACCCGGAAGATGATCTGCCGTTCGGGCTCGCAGAGCCGCTCGAGGACGGCGCCTTCAAGGAACTCCGGGTGCCGGTCGTGCACCGGGCCGAGGCTTTCGAAGACCTCGGTGACGGCCTGGTGGAACTCCCCTTCGCCGGGATTCCGTGCCAGCACCGTGTCCCTGATGGCTTCAAGCCGTGCGTCCATTGCAACTCCTCAAACTTTTCAGCGCCCCTCGTCGGGCGCGACAAAACAAGCCTTTCCATGGTTGCACCGCGCCGGAACCGATATCCATTCGGGCGCCGCTAATTGCCCCGTGTGACAGGAACGGGGTGATGGGGAGCACAAACGGGAAGGGCTACTTCTTGCGGCCGAACTTCGGCAGGTTGGCCAGGAGGTCGGCGGCCTTGGTGGCGGCCCGGCCGACAGTACGGCCGATCTGCTGGGGCATTTTGTCCTCGCCTGCCGTGCCGACCGGGAGAACGACGGCGGGACTCAGCGGGCTGCCCGCGGCCCGTCCGGCGAGCGCCGCGGCAGGCTGTGAGGCCGGGGCGGGCGCGGAGGTGGCGGCCTCGGCCAGGGTGTCCGGGACGGTCTGGAGCCGGTGGTCCGGCGTCCGGGCCGGTGACGGCGCAGCTGACATCGCCGGTGCCGGCGCCGGGGCGGAAGCGCCGACGCCGAATGTCTCCAGCCAGCTGGCGATCCCGGCCAGCGGCTTGGGATTGAGCGTGTAGTAGCGCTTCTGGCCCTGGGCGCGCATGCTCACCAGGTCCGCTTCGCGGAGTACCTTGAGATGCTTGGAAATGGTGGGCTGGCTGGCCTCGAGCTCCTGGACCAGCTCCCCCACCGCTTTGTCCCCCTTGCGGAGGGACACCAGAATGTCACGCCGGGTTGCCTCAGCAATGACGGCAAATACGTCGTCTGTCACCATGCCCTCCACACTAGCGACATATACGCCGGATGGCATCCACCAATTGCCGCCGCCGACGGTACCCGCCGGGCATTGCCCCGCACCAGGGGCGGTGCTAGAACGGACACACCGCCTGCCCGGCAGGTGAGGCCGCAGCCCACCGACCCAGAGGAGTGGACGCCATGGGGGACTTCTTCCGGAAACAGCTGTTCAACATCATCGCTGCCGTGTTCCTGGCCCTGTTCGTGATCGTCTGGGGCAACGTCCTGATTCAGGTCTGGGTGTTCGTCCCGGAGATACCGGGCACCCCGCCCCAGCTGAACGGCGCCGTCGTCTGCGCCGCCGGGGCGCTGTCCACCTCGCTGAGTTCGCTGACCGCCTCCGCCCTCGGTTTCACCATCGCCGAAGTGCGCCGGGAGGAGCAAAGCAGCGGGGAGGCCGCGGGGAAGGCCCAGGCCGGTGTCTTCGACGCCGGAGGGATCACCACGAAGCTCTCCGGCCGGGTCATCACGGCGCTGATGGTGTACCTCGCGATCGGGCTGCTGGTGCTCGGCGTGTGGCTGGTGAAGGGCACCGCCTCTTCCGACCTGATCGGGGCGTTCTCGCTCTCGCTGCTGGGCTGGATCATCGGCGCCGCCGGGGTGGTGTTCCAGACCGAGAAACCCAGCCCCGAACCTTCCGCCGCGGGTTAACCGCAACAGCCGGCTAGTCGAACCAGGGGTCCAGTCCGTAGAGCGGAAAGACTTCCTTGCGGGTGGCCATCACTGTCCGGTCCACTTCGTCGTTCGGATCGAAGCCGACTTCCCAGGATCGCCACCAAAGGTCGACGTCGTCGCCCATCATTTCCGGTGCGTCCACTCCGTATTTTGACCCGTAGGTGTCCTTCACATAGCTGCGCCAGTCCTCCGGGACCGGTGTGCGGAGCGGGACAGGGCGCCCGGCGGCGATCGCGATCAGGTGGCTCCATGACCTCGGCACCACAGTGACGACGTTGTAGCCGCCGCCGCCCGTGGAGATCCAGCGGTTGTCGCAGTACCGGGCAGCGAGGTTGCCGATGGCAGTGGCGGCCTCCCGCTGGCCGTCGACGCTGATGTTGAGGTGCGTCAGCGGATCCAGCCGGTGGGAGTCGCAGCCGTGCTGGCTCACGATGACCTCCGGCTCGAATGCCCCCACGAGCTGCGGCACGACGGCGTGGAAGGCCCGGAGCCAGCCGCCGTCCCCGGTCCCAGCCGGCAGGGCCACGTTCACGGCGCTGCCCTGCGCGTTGGGCCCGCCGATCTCGTTGGCGTACCCAGTGCCCGGGAACAGGGTCAGCCCCGTCTCGTGCAGGGAAATCGTCAGCACGCGCGGATCGTCCCAGAAGATGCTCTGGGTTCCGTCGCCGTGATGGGCGTCAATGTCGATGTACCCCACGCGCTGCACACCGCCGTCGAGCAGCCGCTGGATGGCGAGGGCCGCGTCGTTGTAAATGCAGAAACCGCTCGCGCGTTCGCGGGCCGCGTGGTGCATGCCCCCGCCGAAGTTCACCGCCCGGACGGCGGTGCCGTCCAGGATGGCGGCGGCGGCCAGGAGGGAGCCGCCGGCCAGCCGGGCACTGGCCTCGTGCATGCCGGCGAAAGCCGGGTCATCCTCGGTACCGAGCCCGCGTTCCAGGTCCGGGGTCCCGGGATCCGCGCTCACCCGCCGCACGGCGGCGACGAAGTCCGGGCTGTGGACCGTGCACAGCTCCGCGTCGCTGGCGACGTCCGGGGCCGAGACCGTAACGTGGTCCAGATCCAGCAGGCCGAGGCTTCCCGCCAGCCTGGCGGTGAGTTCCATCCGCTCCGGGGCCATCGGGTGGCCGTGGCCAAAGTTATAGGCGGTCATGGCAGGGTCCCACACAACCGTCGTCGGCAGTGCGGCCTGTGTGAGCCCCGGCAGGTATGTCATCAATCACAGGCTACCCGAGCGCGGGAGCCCGCTCCCCAGTCATTGCGCGGGGTTTAGTGGTTTACTACTGAAGGAAACAGTTTCTAGCAAGGAAATGTCACACATGACGCAAAGCCAGTCGAGGTCCAAGAGCCCGGCCAGCTGGCACCCCGGCATTCCGGAGCGGGAGGGCCTGTGGATTTTTACACGCCTTCGCGACTTCATCGACAACATCGCCAACACCTCCCCTGCCCGGCTGGCACTGACCGCGTTCGGCGTGGTGATCCTGGTGTTCACCGCCTTGTTGTCCCTGCCGGTGTCCTCAGCCGCGGGTGAGTTCACCCCGCTATACCAGTCCCTGTTCACCGCGGTGTCGGCGGTCTGCGTCACGGGCCTGACCGTGGTGTCCACGGCCGTGCACTGGTCCTTCTTCGGCCAGCTCGTCATCCTGGTCGGCGTCTTCGTGGGCGGCCTGGGCACCCTGACGCTGGCCTCGCTGCTGGCCCTCATGGTGAGCAAGAAGCTGGGTGTGCGCGGCAAGCTGATCGCCCAGGAGGCCATGAACGCCGGCCGCCTTGGCGAGGTGGGCACCCTGCTGCGGATCGTCATTGTGACGTCCGTGGTCATCGAGGCCGCGCTGGCGCTGGCGCTGATCCCCCGGTTCCTGCTGCTGGGCGAAAGCTTCGGCCAAGCTGTCTGGCATGGTGTGTTCTACTCGATTTCCTCGTTCAACAACGCCGGCTTCACGCCGCACTCGGACGGCATCGTCCCGTACGAGACCGACTTGTGGATCCTGGTCCCGCTGATGCTGGGCGTCTTCCTGGGCAGCCTGGGGTTCCCGGTGGTGATGGTGCTGCAGCAGAACGGTTTGAACTGGAAGAAGTGGAACCTGCACACCAAGCTGACCATCCAGGTCTCGCTGATCCTGCTCGTCGGCGGGACCGTGCTGTGGGGGCTGATGGAATGGGACAACCTGCGGACCATCGGCGATATGACGGTGGCGGACAAGGTCACTCATTCACTTTTCGCGTCCGTGATGACCCGCTCCGGCGGCTTCAACCTCGTGGACCAGAACCATATGGAATCCACCACGATGCTCCTGACCGATGCCCTGATGTTCGCCGGCGGCGGTTCGGCGTCGACGGCGGGCGGCATCAAGGTCACCACCATCGCGGTGATGTTCCTGGCGATCGCGGCCGAGGCCCGCGGCGACTCCGATGTGAAGGTCTACGGCCGCACCATCCCCGAGGGCACCATGCGGGTGGCCATCTCGGTCATCGTCGCCGGCGCCACACTCGTCGCAGTGTCGGCCATGCTCCTGCTCCACATCAGCGGTGCGTCCCTGGACCGGGTGCTGTTTGAAACGATTTCCGCTTTCGCCACGGTCGGCCTCAGCACGAACCTGAGTGCCGAGCTGCCGCCGTCGGGCGTTTACGTCCTGAGCGCCCTGATGTTCGCCGGGCGCGTCGGCACCGTCACCCTCGCCGCCGCCCTGGCCCTGCGCCAGCGCAGCCAGCTGTACCACTACCCGGAAGAGAGACCCATCATTGGCTAGTTCCTCAGGCGCCGTCAACCGCCCCGCCCACAACGCCCCCGTGCTGGTGATCGGGCTGGGCCGCTTCGGCGCATCCACGGCTGAACAGCTCGTCAAGCAGGGCCGCGAGGTGCTGGCCATCGAACGCGACCGGAGCCTGGTCCAGAAGTGGTCCAGCGTCCTGACCCACGTGGTCGAGGCCGACGCCACCAACATCGATGCCCTCCGCCAGCTCGGCGCCCAGGAGTTCAGTTCCGCCGTCGTGGGCGTGGGCACCTCGATCGAATCCTCGGTGCTGATCACGGTGAACCTCGTGGACCTCGGCATCGAGCACCTCTGGGTCAAGGCGATCACGCCCTCCCACGGAAAGATCCTGACCCGGATCGGCGCCAACCATGTGATCTATCCGGAGGCCGACGCCGGCGTCCGCGCCGCGCACCTGGTCTCCGGCCGGATGCTGGACTTCATCGAGTTCGACGACGACTTCGCGATCGTGAAGATGTATCCGCCCCGTGAAACCGTGGGCTTCACGCTGGACGAGTCCAAGGTCCGGTCCAAGTACGGCGTCACGATCGTGGGCGTCAAGTCCCCGGGCGAGGACTTCACCTACGCCCGGCCGGAGACGAAGGTGTCCTCACGGGACATGCTCATCGTTTCCGGGCACGTGGACCTGCTGGAGAGGTTCGCCGCCCGGCCATAGCGCCGGTGGCGGCGGCCGGGCCTAGTCGCCTCCGCGGGTGGGGGCGGCGCCGTCCGGGTCCGGGCCGGTGGCCAGATTCCTCGTGGCCGGCCCCTGGATAACCGTGCCGTCAGTGCTAAAACGGGAGCCGTGGCAGGGACAGTCCCACGTCACGTCCGCCGGATTGAACTCGACGGTGCAGCCGAGGTGCGTGCAGATGGCCGATACAGCCTGGACGTCCCCCGCGGGATTGACGTAGACGGCAGTCTTGGCCCCCTTGACGTCCACCACTTTCCCCTCTCCCAGGGCTACTTCCGCCGGGGCTACTTCCGCCGGGGCAGCGCCGGCCGGGGGCACCCCCTCTGCCGGGTGCGACGGCGCCGCGCGCATTGCTCCACCGCTCCTGGTGCTGTCGAAAACTGCGGCCCACGGGTTAGCGGTGCCGCAGAGCGTGTCCCGGAGGATCAAGGCAGCGGCCGTGCCATTGGTGAGGCCCCATTTGCGGAGGCCGGTGATCACGTGGACATGCCGGGACTCCGGAGCCATGAGGCCCACGTAGGGCAGCCCATCGGCCGGCATGGCGTCCTGGGTGGACCAGCGGAAGGCGATCTCCCCGGCGCCCAGGCGGTCGCGGGCAAAAGCCGCGAGCCGACCGTACCGCTCAGCGGAGTCAACGCTTTCGGTAGCCGGGTGCCCTTCACCGCCGGCCAACACGTAGCTGGTGCCCTCGACGTCGACGGTCAGGATAGAGCGCATCGGCTCATCGACGCTGACAAAGGTTGCATCCAGCGGGGGAACTGCGCTGCGTCCGGCGACGATATACGAGCGGTGCGCATAGCATCGCCCGGCGAATTGTCCGTTGTCCCCGAAAGGCAGGTTCGTTGCCACAATGATGTCCCTCGCCCGGACTGATCCCCGCTCCGTGTCCACCACGGCCGGAGAGCCGTCCCGGAAACCCGTGGCAGGCGACTCCTCAAAGACGAAGCTGCCATCCCCGTCCACGGCCCGGGCCAGGCCCTGCACGTACCTGAGCGCGTGGATCTGGGCCTGGCCGTCGAAACGGACGGCGCCCCTGACCGCGAAGGGCAGCGGCACGTCATTGGTGAAGGAGGCCGGCAGCCCGAGCCGTCCGGCAAGCGCCGCTTCCTCCCGGACCAGTGCAAGCGCAGGCTCGGATTCGGCGTAGGTGTAGTTAATCACCCGCCGGAAGCCGCAGTCGATTCCTTCCGCCGCCACGACGTCCGCAATGTGCTCAATTGCTGCCTCGTTGGCCTGCCCGTAGGTGGCGGCGGTGCCAACGCCGTGGCGGGCCGCAAGTTCGGAGTAGGCAAGCCGGTGCAGTGAGGTGACCTTGCCCGTCGTGTTTCCGGTGACGCCGGTGCCCACCCGCGCCGCCTCCAGCACGGCCACCGTCCGGCCCGCCCTCTTCAGGGCCAGGGCGGCAGTCAGGCCTGCGATGCCGCCGCCGATCACGGCAACATCCACGTCCAGGGACGCGGCAGCGTCCACGTCCAGGGACGGGTAGGTGGCGGCTCCTCCGGTGGCAGTCCAGAGGGAAAGGAGTCGTCCTGGCGGCTGTTCCTTCACGGTCCCGACCTCCACGCACTAGGTTTCCTCCGCCGTCGGGCGCGTTCTTCCCGGCGTCGCTGCCTTTAGCTACCGCAGGATCAGGGACCGGCGGTCTTCGCCGCCTTCGCGGCGGCCTTGGCGGCCTGCTTGCTGGCGCGCACCTTGCTCAGCGACTCCGGATCCACAATGTCGGCGACGGACAGGAAGGCGTTCTCCTGCCCGTAGTGGCCGGCAGCCTCGCGCCAGCCTTCGGCTTGGAGTCCACACTGCTTTCCCAGCAGCGCCAGGAAGATCTTCGCCTTTTGTTCGCCGAAACCCGGCAGCGCCTTGAGCCGGCGCAGCACCTCCTGCCCGTCGGGATCACCCTGCGTCCAGATGGCAGCAGCGTCGCCGTTCCAGTCGCTGTGCACCGTCTCGGCGAGGGTCTGGACGCGGCCTGCCATTGATCCTGGGAACCGGTGGACGGCCGGGCGTTCTTTGAACATCTCGACGAATGCCTGCGGATCGTAGCCGGCGATCGCGGCGGGGTCCATGGAACCGATGCGCGTCCGGATCTTTTCGGGACCGGCAAAGGCCGACTCCATGGTCACCTGCTGGTCAAGCAGCATGCCGGTGAGCAGGGCGAACGCGTCGTCGCCGAGTAGTTTGTCCGCCGCGGGATCCCCTGTGATGTGCAGTTCCATGGGTCCTATCCTGCCATCCGGTCCGGTCTGCGTCATGGCTTCACCCGGGTTGGGCTAGCCGAGCTGCTTGGTGATCTCCGCGGCCCTCGCTGCGGCGGCGCTGGCGCCGCCGGCAATGATCGCGGGGAGCCCGCGCTCATCAAAGGTGGCGATGGCGCGTTCAGTGGTGCCGTTGGGGCTGGTGACGGCCTTGCGCAACGCCGTCGGATCAGCGCCAGGCTCAGCCAGCATGAAGCCCGCCCCGGCGACGGTTTCACGCGCAATCAGCAGCGACAGGTCACGGTCGAGTCCCAGTTCGACGCCGGCGTCCGCCATGGCTTCGGCCAGGTAAAACGCGTACGCCGGGCCAGAGCCGCTGATTGCGGACAGCGCATCGACCTGGTGCTCGGGGATTTCGACGACGGTGCCCGCGGCAGCGAGGACGTCTTTGGCCAGCTGGAGCTGCGCGGCGGAGCAGTGCGTCCCCGGGGACACGGACACGACGCCGCGGCCCAGCTTCGCGGGGGTGTTCGGCATCGTCCGGATCACCGGCTGGCCGGCCGGCAGCGCGGCTTCCAGCTGCTCCAGCGACACAGCGGCGGCGACGCTGATGACGATCGCGTCCGGTGCCAGCGAATCGCTGATCTCACGGGCCAGATCCGCGATGCCCACGGGCTTGACGCCCAGGATCACGACGCCGGCGCCGGTGGCGGCCTGTTTGTTGTTCTCCGGCTCTTCCTCGCCGGCGATCGCCGTGATGCCGTGATGCCGTTTGGCGAGTTCGTCGGCGCGTTCCGCGCGGCGGACCGTGGCGACGATGTCCGCCGGGTCAGTACCGCCCGCGATCAGGCCGCCCATAATGGCCTCGTTCATTGATCCACAGCCCAGGAATGCGATTCGGTTGCTCATCCCCCCATCATTGCAGTCCGCCCCGATTCACAGCCAGCTCACATCCTCAGGTCAGGGTCTTCACAAACTCCACGGCTAGCGTAGTAGTTACCTCATTGAGGGTGCGAGTGATGCGGCAGGCATGCGGATGTCTGCCCGGCACCGGTGGTCTGCAGCGGGTTTCCCCCCATTTTCCCGCAGCGGACGGCCGGTGCCTTCGTCGTTAAACGGCCGGTCCCGGCCCGGCGGTCCGCAGGCGGGCATCCAGGAAATTCCGGTCGGCAGCATTTCGGACCAGCTCCAGCGCGGCGCGGTACGCTGCGGCGGCCTCGGCCCGGCGGCCCAGCCGGACCAGCAAATCCGCACGCACGGCATGGAACAGGCTGTAGCTGTCGAGCCCGAGCGCGTCGACCAGGAGCAGGGCAGGTTCGGGACCCTCGACCTCGGCAAGCGCCACCGCCCGGTTGAGGGCCACGACGGGTCCGGGCGCGGCGTCGGTGAGCTGGTCATAGAGCCGGAGGATCTGCCGCCAGTCTGTTGCTGCGGCGTCGTTCGCGTCGCTGTGGACGGCGTTGATCGCGGCCTGGAGCTGGTACGGTCCTGGCTGGTTCCGCCGCAGGCATTGGCGCACCAGCTCCTGGCCTTCGGCGATCAGGGTCCGGTCCCACAGCCGCCGGTCCTGGTCGGCTAGGAGCACCAGGCCGCCGCCGGCCTCCCGCGCGGCGCGTCGTGATTCGGTCAGCAGCATCAGGGCCAGCAGTCCCTTGGCTTCGGGTTCGTCCGCCATCAGCGCGACGAGCAGGCGGCCCAGCCGGACCGCTTCCCGGCAGAGGTCCTCGCGGATCGGCGGGCCGCCGGAGCTGGAACTGTAGCCCTCGTTGAAGATGAGGTACACCACGGCCAGCACCGGTTGCAGCCGTCCCGGAAGTTCCGCCCCGCGCGGCACCCGGTACGGGATCCTGGCATCCCGGATCTTGGCTTTGGCCCGGACAAGGCGCTGGGCCATGGTGGATTCCGGCACCAGGAAGGCATGGGCGATTTCCGCCGTCGTGAGTCCGCCCAGCAGCCGAAGCGTCAGTGCCACCTGGACGTTTGTGGCCAGGGCCGGGTGGCAGCAGGTGAATATCAGCCGCAGCCTGTCGTCGTCCACCGTGCCCTCCCTTGTGAGTTCAGTGATCACGATTTCCTCGGGTGTCGGCACTGCCGGCGAGCGGGCCACCTGCAGCTGCGCGGCCATGCGCTGTTTGTCCCCGCGTCCGGCTTCCCGGCGCAGCCGGTCCACGGCCCGGTTCCGGGCCGTCGTGATGATCCAGCCTGTCGGGCTTGGCGGGATGCCTGATGACGGCCAGTGCCGGACGGCGATCATGAAGGCATCCTGGATGGCGTCCTCGGCGGCATCGATGTCCCCGAGGACGCGGGTCAGGACTGCCACCGCACGCCCGTATTCCTGCCGGAAGACACGGGCGATGTCCTCCTCCGGTGTCCCGCCGGGTTCCGGCGTCGGTACGCCTGGCATGGTTGCGCGAACCGTTCCCGGGTGCCTAGTGCTGGACGGGTCGCACTTCGATGGGGAGGGTGGTGGCGCGGGCAAGCTTGCCGGCCCAGCCGAGGGCGGCGTCGAGGTCGGATGCTTCGATGACGGTGAATCCTCCGAGGTGTTCCTTCACTTCGGCGAAGGGACCGTCGGTGATGAGCACCTCGGTGCCCTGCTGCCGCACGACAGTGGAGGACCCTGCGGGATGCAGGCCGGCCGCGAATACCCAGGCGCCGGCGGCCTTCATTTCGCGGTTCAGGGCCTCGAGGTCCCGCATGATGGGCTCCAGGATTTCCGGGGCCGGTGCGGGACCGACGGGCTGGTAAACACTGAGCAGGTACTGTGCCATGGTGGTGTCCTCCTTGACGATTGGGCCGGCTCCGTACCGGCCTCTCACCTTCTAGACGAACGGCGGGCGTCCGGATCGACACGCCACCCGGGGCAACCCGGCAGCCGTGGCCCCTTACCGGGCGTCGGCCGGTGCGCCCTGCGTTGCTTCCGCCTCGTCTCCGTCGGGCGACTGCAGCACAGGGGGGTGGCCGGTCCCGGTCACGTGGGGCGCGGGCCCCAGCGGCCCCTCGAAGACCAGCTGGTCCAGCCGGCGGAGGATCAGTCCTTCGCGGAGCGCCCAGGGGCAGATCTCCATGCTGGGGAACTCGAACATCTCGAGGGCAGCCTCGGCCACGAGAGCGCCGGCCAGCAGTTGGGGGGCGCGGGCTTCGGAGACCCCCGGCAGGTTGAGCCGGTCCTCCACCTCCATGGCCGAGATGCGCTGCGCCCAGAGACCCAGATCCGTGGAGAACAGTTCCCTTTTGACGTAGGGGCCGGCGCCGCTGGGCGCGGCCCCTGCGATGCGGGCCAGCGAGCGGAAGGTCTTGGAGGTGCCTGCCACGTGGTTCGCCTTGCCCAGCTTTTCAAAGTCACGCACGACCGGCTTGAGCGTGGTCCGGATGTAGCGGCGGAGTTCCTTGACGCTCTTGGCCGACGGCGGGTCCTCCTGAAGCCAGTCCCGGGTGAGCCGGCTCGCCCCGAGCGGTACGGACGTCGCCAGTTCGGGGAGTTCGTCCTCCCCGTAGGCCATTTCGAAGGAGCCGCCGCCGATGTCCAGGTTCAGAATGGGACCGGCGCCCCACCCGTACCAGCGGCGGACGGCGAAGAACGTCATGGAGGCCTCTTCGCTGCCGGTCAGTTCCTGGAGCGTCACAGTGGTCTCATGCTTGACCCGGGCCAGCACGGCAGGACCGTTGGTGGCCTCGCGGATCGCTGACGTACAAAACGCCAGCAGGTCCTCGGCTTTGTGCTTGGCCGCGAATTCCCACGCTTCGAGGACGAACTCGATCAGCTCGTGCTGGCCGTCGTCGTTAATGCTGCCGTCGCTCTCGAGGAACTGCACGAGGGACAGCGGGCGTTTGTGCGAGGCAAACGGCACAGGGCGCGCGCCGGGATGGGCGTCCACGAGCAGCAGGTGGACAGTGTTTGATCCGATATCAAGGACGCCAAGACGCATAGTGCCATTATTCCCCCGGGGACGCGGCCCGCCTAACGGTCCGCGTCCGGACGACCCGGTTAGGCCTGGCCGTCCTGGGAGGCATCGTCCGGCTCCTCGGCGGGCTTGAAGTCGCGGCGGATGTTTGCCACGCCTTCCGGATCGATCTCGAAGCCGAAGGCGGCACCGGGGTTGATGACCATGCCGAGATCGTCGCCGAGGTTGCCGAGGATCGCGGCGCCCTCGGTGCCGAGCACGTTGGGTGCGGCTTCCAGGTACTGCTCGGCGACGCGGCTCGGGTGGGAGAACACGGCCAGGACAGGATTCCCGGAGGAGTTGGCCAGCACCAGCGGCTCGACCTGGGCATCGGCACCCTCGAGTGCATCGGAGCTGACGATGTAGACCTCGTTGTTGAGGAACGCGAGGATGACGTCAACGGGGTTGGCGTCCGGCTGCTCCCCCACGGCAAGCTTCTCTTCGAGGTCGTTCAGCGGCTGGAGGTCCAAGTGGGCGGGCTGTTCAGTCATGCCTCTACTCGATCACGTTGCGCCCGGGTCCGCAAACGCGAAATCGCCGGAAACCCGCGAAGCCGCCGGGAGCTTCCGGCGAATCCGCGCGTTTCCGGCGACTTCGGTGTGGCAGTCCTACTTCTTCGCGGCAGCCTTGCGGGCCGGGGCCTTGCGCGCCGTCGTCGTGCGCTTGACCGGACCCTTGGCGCGCTTCTCGGCGAGGAGTTCGACGGCCTGTTCCCGGGTCAGCTCCTCCAGCGCGGTGGAGCGCGGCACGGTGATGTTAGTGACGCCGTCGGTGATGTACGGGCCGAACCGGCCTTCCTTCACCACGATGTTCTTCTCCGAGACCGGATCCGGGCCGAACTCCGCCAGCGGCGGGACGGCGGCGCGGGCGCCGCGCTGCTTCGGCTGGGAGTAGATCTCCAGCGCCTGCTCGAGCGTGATCGTGAAGATTTCCTCTTCCGAGCCGATGGACCGCGAGTCCGTGCCCTTCTTCAGGTACGGGCCAAAGCGGCCGTTCTGCACCGTGATCGGAGTGCCCTCGGCGTCCTGGCCGAGCACCCGGGGCAGACTCATGAGCTGCAGGGCCTCGTCCAGGGTGATGGTGTCCACGCCCATCGATGCGAACAGGGACCCGGTGCGGGGCTTGGCCTTCACGGGCTTCTTCGGGGGCTTGGGCTTGCCGTTCTTGTAGTACTCCACCGGCTGGCTGGCGAGCTGCTCCTCGGTCATCTCCGGGATGATCTCGGTGACGTAGGCGCCGTAGCGGCCGTTCTTGGCGACGACGGTGTGTCCGGTGTGCGGGTCCGCGCCGAGCACGCGCTCTTCGGGCGCGGCGGTTTCCATCAGCTCGATCGCTTTGGCCGCGGTGAGCTCGTCCGGGGCCAGATCCTCGGGGACGTTGGCGCGGGCGGCCTCCACGACTTCGCCGGTCTTCGGATCGACGGTCGGGATGGAGCTCTCCAGGTACGGGCCGAACTTCCCGACCCGCAGCGTGATGCCGTCGGTGATCGGAATGGAGTTGATTTCGCGGGCGTCGATCTCGCCGAGGTTGTTGACGATGCTCAGCAGGCCCGGCTCGGAATCCTCGCCGAAATAGAAGTGCTTGAGCCAGGCGGGCCCGGCCGCCTGGCCGTTGGCGATCTTGTCCAGGTCCGCTTCCATGTCGGCCGTGAACTCGTAGTCCACGTAGTCGTGGAAGTGCTGTTCCAGCAGCCGGATCACGGAGAACGCGATCCAGCTTGGGACCAGCGCCGAACCCTGCTTCCGGACGTAGCCCCGGTCCTGGATGGTGGAGATGGTGGAGGCGTAGGTGGACGGGCGTCCGATGCCCTTCTTTTCCAGCTCGGCGGTCAGAGACGCTTCCGTGAAGCGCGGCGGCGGGGAGGTCTCGTGTCCGACGGCGACAATCTCCGAGGCGGTGAGCGCGTCGTCCTTGGCCACGTTGGGCAGCCGGCGTGCTTCCTCGGAGTCGTCGTCGCCGCGGCTTTCGTCCTTGCCTTCTTCGTAGGCGGCGAGGAAGCCGGGGAACGTGATGACGGTGCCGGAAGCCGAGAATTCGGCGTCGCGGCTCTCGCCCGGGGCACCAACAGTGACAGCGCCGAGGCGGATGGTGGCGGTGGAGCCCTTGGCATCGGCCATCTGCGAGGCGACGGTGCGCTTCCAGATCAGCTCGTAAAGGCGGAACTCGTCGCCGGAGAGCTGTTTGGCCACCTGGGCCGGCGTGCGGAAGGAGTCACCGGCGGGACGGATGGCCTCGTGGGCCTCCTGCGCGTTGGCAGCCTTGCCGCTGTAGACGCGCGGGGACGCGGGGACGTATTCCGGGCCGTAAAGCTCGGAGGCCTGGCGCCGCGCCGCCGTAATGGCCTCGTTGCTCAGCGCGGAGGAGTCCGTACGCATATAGGTGATGTAGCCGTTTTCGTACAGCCGCTGGGCCACCTGCATGGTGCTCTTGGAGGAGAAGCGCAGCTTGCGGCCGGCCTCCTGCTGCAGCGTCGACGTGGTGAACGGCGCGGCGGGGCGGCGGGTGTACGGCTTCGTGTCGACGGAGCGGACGCGGAAATCGGCGTTCTGCAGGCCGGCGGCAAGCGAGGTGGCGAGTTCCTCGTTGAGGTGCACGGCGTTGCGGGAGGTCAGCTCACCGTTGTCGTTGAAGTCGCGGCCGCTGGCGACCTTGGCGCCGTCGACCATGGCCAGCTTCGCTTTGAAGGAGCCGGACCCGGCGCCGAACTGGCCGGTCAGGTCCCAGTAGGAGGCCGCTTTGAAGGCCATCCGCTCACGTTCGCGGTCCACCACCATGCGGGTCACAACGGACTGCACGCGCCCGGCCGAGAGTCCGCGGGCAACCTTGCGCCACAGCACCGGGGAAATCTCGTAGCCGTAGAGGCGGTCCAGCACGCGGCGGGTTTCCTGCGCGTCCACCAGGTCCTGGTCGACGTCGCGCAAGTTGTCCATGGCGCGGTGGATGGCTTCCTTGGTGATTTCACCGAAGGTCATCCGGTAGACCGGCACCTTGGGCTTGAGCACTTCCAGCAGGTGCCACGCGATGGCCTCGCCCTCGCGGTCCCCATCGGTTGCGAGATAGACAGCGTCGGCGTCTTTGAGCTGGGCCTTGAGTTCGGCGACCTTTTTCTTCTTGTCCGGGGACACCACGTAGTACGGCTTGAAGTCGTTATCAATGTCGACGGCGAACTTGCCCACCGAGGTCTTCTTCAGATCCGCCGGCAGTTCCGAAGGCTGCGGAAGGTCGCGGATGTGACCAATGGAGGCCTCAACAATGAAGCCCTCGCCGAGGTACTTGGCGATGGTCTTGCTCTTGGCGGGAGACTCCACAATCACGAGTTTCTTACCGGTTTTGGCCTTGCTTGGCACGGTGCTCCTACAGAAAAAGGTTTCTCGGGCAGATGCGCCCATACCCGCCTAGTTCACCATATTTTGCAGATTCCCGCGCATCCAGCCCGTAATCGCGGGCCTCCGGACACAGCTTCCGGACGTAATGTGCCCTGCGCCTCGGCCCCTGCTGCCGGGCGCGGCCACCGCAGCCGGGATGGCCTCAGGCGGGGGTGCCCGACGGGCTGGCCAGGGCCTTCCCGCGGTCATCCGGGATCATCGACCACATGGTCGCCATCCGCTCTGCACCTTCGGGGACGTGGTCCGGGTCCTCCAGCTCGTAGTCCCGCAGCAGGTCGAAGAGCCGGCTGTTCAGCTCGGCCCGCTGCGCCGGAGTCAGGTAGAGCAAACTGCTGGCAAGCACCACGGAGGAGGGGCCGTCCCCGGCTTCGCCGCGCTGGCGCCGCTCGTCCCGGGTCTTGGCATAGGCGTTGACGCGCCGGCGGTAGGCGTCCAATTCAAGGTCCAGCACGGCGAACTCGGGGCTCGCAACGCCTCCGCCCGACTTAATCGTGAAGTCGGTGCCCGCGGCTTTCCAGCGGCGTTCCCGGGCATCACCGGCCGTGGCGGCCGGCACCACGATGCCCCACTTCTGCAGCGCGCGGAGGTGATAACTCATGGCGCTCGGCGTGAGGCCGGTCTGCGCGGCGAGTTCGGTGGCCGTCCGGCTCACCTGGGTTGAATACAGTTCGGAGATGACTTCCAGCCGGGCAGCATGGGCCAGCGCCCGGATCGCTTTCGGGTCGGTGATCTCCACTTTCTTTTCCGGGCGCTGCCGGCGCTTCGTGGCCGGAGGGAGCGGAGCCTCCGCCATTGGGGTTTCTGCATTCACACCACCAGTCTACCGAGCGCCGCCAAACTATGAAAGAAGTGCTTGACACTAAGTTCCGGCGGGGAGTACCTTGCGATTATGAAACATACACTTCATAACCTGCCCGGCGATTCCGTGGCCTCGCAACCCCTCTGGCGCAACGGCGATTTCGTTCTTGCCAGCAGTGCCCGCTTCATTGCCACGGCCGGCATGGGCGCCGTCATCGTCAGCGTTATGCTGCACCTGCAGAACATCGCCGCCGCCGGCCAGACCGCCGTGGCCGGGCCCTGGCTCGTCGCGGCCTATCTGCTCTGTTCCGCGCTCCCGCTGGTGCTGCTGGCACCCTGGGCCGGCCGGCTGGCCGACACCCGGGATTCCAGGACGCTCGCGACGGCGTCCTCCGTGGTCAGTGCCGCGGCGGTCGCCGGCATGGGGCTGGGGATGCAGTATCTGGACAACTACCTTCCGGTGCTGTTCGCCATGACGTTCCTCCTCGACACCGCCCAGGCGGTGGCCGGGCCGACCTGGCAGGCCCTGCTGCCCCGGATCGTGGGCGAGGAGCGCACCCCGCGCGCGCTGGGCACCATGCAGGCAACCATCATGATCGCGGGCATGGTGGGGCCGGCCGCGGGCGGGCTCTTCAGCGGCTGGGGCGGATCCGGCCTCGTGTTTGCCGCTGCCAGCGCCTGCTACCTGGCGATGGCCCTGGGCGCCCTGCTGATCCGGACCCGCCGCGGCACCGCCGCCGAACGGGTCGGCAGGGACAAGCCCGCACTGCTGGATGGACTGCGCCTGATCCGCCGCGACGGCCTGGTCTGGGCCCTGGTCCTCGGCGCGCTGTTCTTCATCACCGTCGGCGAGGCGACCAACGTCCTTGAGGTGTTCCTTGCCCGCGACGAGCTCGGCGCCTCCGAGACGCAGTACGGGCTGCTGGCCGCGTCATTCGGCCTCGGGATGGCTTCGGGCGCGGCACTTGCCAGCCGGATCAAGACCCCGCCGGCCCGCCTGCGCGCACTGCTGGCCTCGATGGCCCTGACCTCGGCCTTCCTGGGAATCATGGCCCTGGTGCCGAGCGTCGAGCTGCTGTTCGTGGCCTACACGGCCATGGGGGCCGCCTGCGGGGTGCTGAACGCGTGCTTCGGGGCGATTGCCATCCTCCGGATCCCGGAAAGCGGACGCGGCCAGGCCATGGCGATCATCGGCGGCATGACCCGGGCCGTCTCCATCGGGGCGCTCGCGCTGGGCGGGCTGCTTGGCGCGCTGCTCCCCATTCGGGTGAGCTTCCTGGTCACCGGGGTGGGCGGGGTCCTGGTGGCCCTCGCCGTGACCGTCTATGTCCTGCCGCGCTACGGCAGCGACGGAGCAGCTGTCCCCGCCGCCGACGACGCCGCGCCCGGCGCCCCGGTACGGTTGGCCGGGTCAGGCGGGCAGCAGGAAGCCGTCGCGGACCAGATTGGCCACCTCGGCGAGCAGGCCGGCACGGAAGGCCTCCCCGTCCCAGCCCTCTCCCCCGCCCAGCAGCGCCTCGAGGGCGCCGATGATCTGCCCGGCGGACAGGTCGCCGTCGCACGCTGAGACGAAGCCCGCCAGTTCGGTGCTCAGCAGGTTGGTGCGGCGCAGGCCGGCACCCTGGCGCAGCAGGATGACGCCGGGGTGCTCTGCTCCGGGGCGCTGGTGCCGCTCCTCGGTCACGTCCCCGGCCACGAGCAGGTGCGCGGCCGCCAGATCGTGGGCGGCCAGCCAGTCGGCGCGCTCCACGGCGGCGCCGAGGTGCGGGCCGACGGGCTGCTCGATCGGATAGGTGATTTCCTCGAAGCGCGTCAGCACCGGGGCGCCGGCGGCGGGCCGCCGCAGCCAGATCATCCCGAAGCCGATGGCCTCGACACTGCGGGAGGCGAAATCGTCCAGGTACGCGGCGTACGAGTCCTGGTAGAGCCGCCGGTCGCGCGCCTCCGAGGCGTCCTGCAGCCACGTCTCGGCGTACTGCTCCGGGCTGACCTGCTCGCGCTGGATCAACCAGACATCCGCGTCCGGACTGGCCCAGCTTTGCGGCCGTTCCGCCCAGGCAGCGCCCGCCGGGATCTCCCAGTTGCCCAAAAGCTGGGCTGTTCCGCCGGGGGTGAGGACCGAGGGAAGGGCCCGGACCAGCGAGGCGACGATGTCATCGCCCGGCAGGCCGCCGTCGCGGTAGGTGAACTGGTCCGCGGCGGCCTCGCCCACGCTGCGCGGCGTGATCACGAAGGGCGGGTTGGAGACCACCAGCTCGAACTCCTCGCCCGCCACAGGATCGAGCAGGGAGCCCTGCCGCAGGCTGACCCGGGCTTCCAGATCGGCGGGGTCCAGGAGCAGCTGGCCGGCGTTGAGCAACAGGTTGAAGCGCGTGAACGCGAGGGCGCGGTCCGAGATATCGGTGGCGGTGACGTGCTCGGCGTGGTGCAGCAGGTGGAACGTTTGGATGCCGCAGCCGGTGCCAAGGTCCAGGGCACGGGCCACGTGTCGGCGGGCGGTGACCTGCACCAGGGTGGTGGAGGCCTGCCCGATCCCGAGCACGTGGTCGTGGCGCAGCACGCCCGGGCGCTGGTGGGCAGCCAGGTCACTGGCCACCCAGAGCTCGGCCCCGCCGCTGCCGACGGCGTTCTCCCCGTGGGTGCCGTCCCCCTGGGTGCCGTCCCAGCCGTACGGGCGAAGATCCACCTTGGCCTGCATCCGGCCCTCCGCCGACGGCTCCACAAGACCCAGTTCCAGCAGGCCCTCCGTGCGGACGCCGGGCAGTGCGGCATCGAGCGTTGCAGCCGGCTGCGGTTCGGCCAGCAGCCAGAGACGGACGACGGCGGCGAGCGCCGCCGTCGTCTCCGCCCGAGCGGCCGCCTCGGTGACGATCAGCGCGGGGACGAGCTGGTCGCGGCTCAGGGCGCTGTGCGCTGCCGGGCCGAGGAGTCCGGCGACGCCGTCAACGGTATAGCCGATGCCGTGCAGGTCCGTGGCCAGGGAACCCAACAGGCCGGGGAGGTCGCTGCGGGGCGCGTCGGGAGTGTTGCCGGCCGTGAAATGCGTTGAGGGAGTCACCGGACAAGTTTAGTCCCGGCGCAGCTCGGCCCCCTGCGGCCGGGGGCTCAAGCTCCGGCCCTAGAGATGCTTCGCGGCGTAGATCCCCAGGGCGTCGCGGACAAAGGCTGCCCCGGCGTCGCCACCGTAGTTCGCGGCGAACCGCGGATCGGCAACGTACATCTCGCCGAGCCCCGTGACGTAGCCCTTCACGTCGCCACCGCTCCCCGTCGCGGAAGACGAGGCCGGCGTGCCCGGAATTCCGGTCAGCCAGTCAACGTGCCGCCGGGCCAGCTCCTGGGCCTCGGCACTGTCCGCCGCGATTCCCGCCTCGGCGGCCGCAGTCCAGTCACTGCCCAGCTGGCGGGAACGCAGTTTCCAGGCTTCCTTCCCGGCCGGGTCCATCCCGCGCCACCAGGCGTCGCTGTCCGCGTACGCTTCCTTGCCCCAACGTTGTTCCACCTCGTCCTTGTACTGGGTGTGGTCGAAGCCGTCGAACATTTCCTCCGCCATGATCTCTCCTCCAACTTTCAGTGCTTCAATCGTCTGCCGGACCGACGCAATTTGCCGCGCCAGCCGGTCTTGTTCCTGCCGCAGCCAGTCCAGGTGGCGGCCCAGTGCCTGTTCGGCGTCGGGCTCGTGGTCGAGGACCTCCGCGATGGCCGGCAGCCCGAGCCCGAGGTCCCGCAGGAGCAGGATGCGCTGCAGCCGCACGAGCGAAGCCTGGTCGTAGAACCGGTAGCCGTTGGCCCCGGTCCGGCTCGGTTTGAGCAGCCCGACGTCGTCATAGTGGCGCAGTGTCCGGCTCGTGGTGCCGGCGTTTCGGGCGATCTGTTGCACGGACCACTCCACTTGGCACCCTCCTTCCGCTCCGTGCCGGCCGCTTCCGGGCCGGTCATCCGATGCTAGATCTTGACGCTACGTCAAGGTCAAGGCCCGTGGTCAGGGCCCGTGCAGGGCGGTCGGTCCGGACGCCTACGGCCTGCAGTAGCATGGGCGGTATGCATACGCAGCAGCGATTTATCAGCCCTCGGCCGCTTTCCGGCCGCACGGGCTTCTTGTCGCGCACATAACTGCAGCCGCCGGGGTCCGTCCGGTGCAGCGGCTGAGGGTGAAGCTTCCCCCTTCCCGCACACAAGACCAAGGACCCCTCATGAAGAACTACCTGACCCCCGCCGAGCTGCAATCCGCGCTGGCGCTCCGCGATTTGTCCAATCCCGCCCAGGGCCCCCACGCGATGTCACTGCTGCTGGCAGACGTCACAATGGCGCTGGAACGCCTCTGGGGCATCGGGGCGGAAACCCACCGGATCAGTCCCCTTGTCTCGACCGCCGATAACTACGACCGCCTGGGCTACTCCCCCGACGACGTCACCCGCGATTCGCGCTACTCACGCCATGTCAGTCCCACGGTGATGCTGCGGAGCCACACCTCGGCGGGCGTTCCTGCGCTGCTGGACGCGCTGCGCCAGGACATGGGCCGCTACGACCGGCTGCACGCAATGCCCGGCCTGGTGTACCGGCGGGACTCGATCGACCGCACCCATGTCGGCGCCCCGCACCAGGTGGATTTGTGGAGAGTCAAGGCGCGCGGCCTGCTGGGCACGGCCGCGCTGCACGAGATGATGGCAGCCGTCGTGGAGGCGGTCCTTCCTGCCTCCCTGCATCCGGACGTGGAGTGGCGCGCAACCCCCGCAACCCACAGCTACACGGACACGGGCAGGCAGCTGGACGTGCTCGTCACCCAGCCGGACGGCACGCGGGAATGGCTGGAACTGGCCGAATGCGGCCTCGTCGCCGCGCAGGTTCTCCGCGGCTCCGGGCTGGATCCGCGCCGCTGGGCCGGCCTCGCCATGGGACTGGGGCTGGACCGTGCCTTGATGCTGCGCAAGGGCATCCGGGACATCCGGCTGCTTCGCTCGGAAAACCCCGACGTCCAGGCCCAGCTGCTGGATCTGAGCCCCTACCGGCCGGTCTCGGTCATGCCGGAAGTCAGGCGTGACCTGTCCCTGGTGCTCGGCTCCGCGGCGGAGGCCGACGTCGAGCTGCTGGGAGACCGTGCGCGGACGGCCCTCGGGGCGGAGGCCGAGGTGCTGGCTGCACTGGAGATCCGGGCCGTCACCGCGGCGTCGGAGCTACCGCCCGCCGCCGTCGAGCGGCTCCGGCTCGCTCCGGAGCAGGTGAACGTGCTGCTGCGGATGGTGCTGCAGCCGCTCGACCGGACGCTGACCGATGAGGAGGCCAACCTCATCCGGGACCGCGTATGCCTTGCCCTGCACCGGGGCCGCGTGATGGAGCTGATCAGCGGGTAGGGCGCGGGGACGCGGTCCGCGGTGGGCGCGGTCCGGGGGCGCCGGCAACAGCGGTAAGTTTGAGGAATGCTCTTCCGTCTCACCAGCCACCTCCGCGCCCGGGCCGTCCGGCAGCGCGCACTTGGCGCCGCGGCGGGCGCCGCCGTCGTCCTGGCCGCCGCCGCGTGCTCTCCTGCCGTTTCGATCGAGTCAGCCGATGTGCCGGCGTGGAAGGCGACGGCGCTTCCGCCGGCCGACGGCATAGTGCTCGAAGAGGCGGGAAAGATCCTCAACCGGGACCCGATCGTCAAGACGGCAACCGGGATCGGGCCTGGCACCTACGTCCTGACCATAACCTGCGACGGCGGCGGCAAGGCTTTCTTCGATGTCTCCCTCGACGGCACCCGGCTGAGCGAGGCCGGAGCGGCCTGCAACGGAAGCCGCGAGACGGCACGCATCAAGGTTCCCGCGGCCGGGACGCTCCGGATCAGCACCTCGAGTGTTGATGCCCCCCTCATCTACGCCTACCAGTTGGTGCCCGCGGAATAGCAGCCGGGCCAAGGGCAGGACGCCGTGACTTGCGCCCCCGGCCCCGGCCGTTAGGCTCGGTGCATGTCTGCTACTGGGGGTATGCACCTGACGCGCCGCGCCGCCGGGTTGCTGGCGGTGGCCGCCGTCGCCGCGGGGCTGGCCGGGTGTGAATACGCGGACGACGGCGAACCGCCGGTGGCCGCTTCCAGCGCTCCCAACCGGTCATATCCGGCCAGGGCGCCGCTGCCGACCCGGGATCCGGCAGTCGTTGCCGCCGAATCCCGCAACCTGTTGGAACTCGGAGCCGTCCTCGACGGCTCGTCGGAGGACTACCTGTTCGGCGGATCGGGCGGGATCGGCGGCACCAGCAGCGCGGGGTTCTCGACGTCTGGCCCCGTTCGACAGGCCGGACAGTACAAGGTCACGGCGGCCTGCGTGGGGGTCCCGGATGCGCATTTGTCCGTCATCCAGGGGGCCCGGGAGGGCGGCACCCTCCTGGAGCTCAACCTCGACTGCGGCAGCGCGGCGGAAGCGCTGGTGGACCTGGTACCCGGGTCCGTCTCGGCACACCTCGTGCACTATGGCAGAGGCGCCCCAGTGCCCGGAACCGGGGCCGTCGCGGGGATCCGGATCGGCTTCAGCGGCCCCGGGCAGTAGGCGCCGGACCCGAACTGCCGGCTGGGCCGTTGGACTCTGGCGCCCGGCCCTGTGGAGGGTTACCGTCAGGCTATGCCCACAGTTCCGGTGTCGGGCGTGCCCCGGACCCGCACGGCATCCGCCGTGGGGATTCTCCTTGTGCTGATGCTGGCGCTGGCCGGCTGCGCCTACGAATATGACGACGGGTCAGCCAGCGGGACGGCGCCCGCCTCCGCCCCGGCTTTCACCGATCCGGCGCTGCCGCGGGATCCCGCCGTGAACCAGCCCGTCTCCGGTGCAGAGTTGGACGCGTGGGTGGCGCAGGTACTTCCACAATCCGAGGGGCAGGTTTTGCACACCAACTTCGGCATCCTGGAGGCCGAGGAAGAGCGGGAAGAGACCACGGCGAACCTGCCCGAGGGCAGCTACGCCCTGACCTTGGCCTGCCGGAGTCCGCGCCGGGTCTCGTTCAGCGTCAGCCTTGACGACGTCGAACTGGTGGATCTGAACCTGCGGTGCGGGACGTCACGCGTCAACGTGGTCTATCTGCCCGCAGACGTCACGCTCACCATCAAAGTGGAAGCCAAGGCGGGCGCCAACTTCGCGTACCGCGTGAGCCGGATCTGAAGTTTCACGGCCCGGCCCTCAGCCCCGGCAGCGGCCAGGGCACAGGGTTTCAGACCGCGCAGCCGTCCGGGCAGCGGAGCGTCTCCGGGCTGGCGGCGCAGTCCGGGCAGTACAGCGTGAGCGTGCGGCAGGACGCGTTGGAGCAGTTCTCAAACTTGCTGGTGGGCGCCGAACAGCGAACGCATTCGCCGATGGTCTTAGCGTCCTCGCTGAATTCCAGGTGCATGCGCTTGTCGAACACGTAGAGGGACCCCTCCCAGAGGCCCTGGTCCTTGAAGGTTTCGCCGTAGCGGACGATCCCGCCGTCGAGCTGGTAGACCTCCTTGAAACCGCGGTTCACCATGAGGCTGGACAGCACCTCGCAGCGGATGCCGCCGGTGCAGTAGGTGACCACCGGCTTGTCCTTGAGCGCGTCGTACTTGCCCGAGTCGAGTTCCCTGATGAAGTCGTGGGTGGTGGCCACGTCCGGGACGATCGCGTCCTTGAATTTGCCGATCTGGGCTTCGAAGCCGTTGCGGCCGTCAAAGAAGACGACCTCCTCGCCGGACTCCTTCCGCGCTTCCACGAGCTGGTGCAGTTCTGCGGGCTGGAGGTGCTTCCCGCCGCCGACGACGCCGTTGGCATCGACGTTGAGCTCTCCCGGGGCCCCGAAGGACACAATCTCGTCGCGGACCTTGACGCTCAGCCGGGGAAAGTCCGCGGCCCCGCCGTCGGACCATTTCACGTCGATGCCGTGGAAGCCCTTGTACTCCCGCGTCGTCTTCACGTATTGCTTGACCGCGTTCAGTTCGCCGCCGACAGTCGCGTTGATGCCGTCCTTGGAGATGATGATGCGGCCGGTCAGGCCGAGTTTCTCGCAGAGGGCGCGCTGCCAGAGCCGGATGGCATCCGGATCCGCGAGAGGGGTAAAGCCGTAAAAAAGCACAATTCTGTTCAGAGCCACGTTTTAAGGGTACTGGGTGGACCAAAGCAGGGCGGCCGGGCCCGGACCCGGACCGTTCGTTCTCGGGCCGGTGCCGTGATCCGGACCCGGCCTCGCCCGTTCCTGCGGGGCGGTCCGGTCACAATTGCGTAAGCAGGGCCTGTTCCCGGACCCGGCCCCTGTTGCTTGTGGCGGGGCTGGAATACGCTCATCACATGAGTCTTGAGGCCATGGTTGAAGACACTACCCATCTGCTGGAAGTCTGGGTCTCCGGTTGGGCTGGCTGCCGGGGATATGAGACACGCCGGGAGGGTCGGTTCCCTGCGGCCTTCAGGGCGGACACCACTCATGAATGGGAATATTTCGCCCACGATCCCTCCGAGGCGGAGTTCATCGCGCTGGCCGGCACCACCGCTGAAATACCGGCCCGCATCCTCACGATCCTCACGAATGACGTGGCTCGGTATACCTTCCTAGCCCAGCAGCACGGGCTGAATGTCACGTCAGCCTCGCAGACCATGATGATCGTGGACATGGAGACCCAGGACGCCGAGGATCCCTGGCTTCCGGATGATGACCTCCGGTGGGTGCCGTCCCGAACGGACGGTGTCCACCATGCCGTGGTCTACGCCGGAGACGAGGTGGCGGCGAGCGGGCGTGTGTTCGTGGTGGGCCACACCGCGATCTTCGACAAGATCGTCACGGAGCCCGGATACAAGCGCCGTGGCCTGGGAAGATTCATCATGCGGGCCCTCGCCGCCCAGGCTTTCGAGCACGACATCGAATCCGGGCTGCTGCTCGCGTCACTCGACGGGCAAAAACTGTATTCGCACCTCGGCTGGACCACGGTCTGCCATGTGCTGATGCTCTCCGCCTCGGATGAGGGCACCGACCTGTCCGTGGGCTGAGGCCTGGGCTGGCGGGTCCATTCCCCGGACGATTTGAGGCCGGGTGAAAGAATGTACGAGTGAACCCACATGAGTCCCTGATTCCTTTGCTGGGCCGCGGCCCGGACCCGGAACAGCTCCGTCATGTGCGCACCATCCCCGCCCGCCAGGCCGTGCACGCGCCATGGCCACAGTGGGCGCACCCCGATCTGGTGAACGCCTACGGTTCGCTCGGCATCCACGAGCCCTACCGCCACCAGATCCAGGCCGCCGAACTCGCCCACGCCGGCGAGCACGTGGTGATCGCCACCGGCACCGCCTCCGGGAAATCGCTGGCCTACCAGCTGCCGGCGCTGGACGCGGTCCACCGCTCGGAGCTGCGCGTCCTCGCCGATCCGGGCAAGATCCACGACGACGGAGCCGTCACCCTCTATCTGTCCCCCACCAAGGCCCTCGCGGCGGACCAGCTGGCCGCCATCCGGGCGCTGCAGCTCCCCACCGTCCGGGCCGAGACCTACGACGGCGACACCGACCCGGCGTCCCGCCGGTGGATCCGGGACCACGCGAACTTCATCCTGGCCAACCCGGACATGCTGCACTTCGGGATCCTGCCCAACCACGCCTGGTGGGCCCGGTTCTTCCGCCGGCTGCGCTACGTGATCGTGGACGAGGCCCACAGCTACCGCGGCGTCTTCGGATCCCACGTCGCCAACCTGATGCGCCGGCTGCGGCGCATCTGCGCCTACTACAGCCCGGACGGGTCCGGGCCGGTGTTCATCGCAGCTTCCGCCACGGCGTCCGAGCCCGGGACTTCCTTCGGCCGGCTCATCGGCGCTCCGGTGAATGCCGTGTCCGAGGACTCCTCGCCGCACGGCGCCACCACGGTCGCGTTCTGGGAGCCTGCCCTGACCGAGCTCCGCGGCGAGAATGGGGCCAAGGAGCGACGCACGGCTGTCGCGGAAACCGCGGACCTGCTGGCCAATCTGGTGTCCTCGCGGGTGCGGACCATCGCCTTCATCAAATCCCGGCGCGGCGCCGAGACCATTGCCACCATCACCAAACGCCTCCTCGACGAGGTGGACCCCAGTCTGCCGCAGCGGGTCGCGGCCTACCGCTCCGGCTACCTGCCCGAGGAACGCCGGGCCCTGGAGAAGTCGCTGCGCTCCGGTGAATTGCTGGGCGTCTCCAGCACATCGGCCCTGGAACTGGGCATCGATATTTCCGGCCTCGACGCGGTGCTGGTGGCCGGGTGGCCGGGGACCCGCGCGTCGTTGTTCCAGCAGATCGGCCGCGCCGGCCGGGCCGGGCAGGATGCCATCGCCGCGTTCGTAGCGAGCGACGACCCGCTGGACACCTACCTGGTGAACCACCCCGAGGCGATCTTCGACGTCTCGGTGGAGGCCACGGTCTTCGATCCTTCCAATCCCTATGTGCTGGGCCCGCACTTGTGTGCCGCCGCCGCGGAACTGCCGCTGGGAAACGCCGAGCTGGACCTGTTCGGCGCCACGTCCGAGAAATTGCTGGACCAGCTGGTGGCCCAGGGCTACCTGCGCCGGCGCCCTGCCGGATGGTTCTGGACCCACCCGCAAAGCGCCGCGGCCATGGTGAACCTGAGGGCCGACGGCGGCGGCCCGGTGAGCATTGTGGATGCCGACACCGGGTCACTGCTCGGGACCATGGATTCCCCGCAGACGCACTACCAGGCCCACACGGGCGCCATCTACGTCCACCAGGGCGAGAGCTATGTAGTGGAAGACCTGAACGAGGACGATCACTGCGTGGTGGTGCGCCGCGCGAACCCGGACTACTACACCACAGCCCGCGACGTGACCCAGATCGAAGTGCTCGAGACGCTGCGCACCACCGAGTGGGGCGATGTGGCGGTGCATTTCGGTGATGTGAAGGTAACAACGCAGGTGGTTTCCTTCCAGCGCAAGGCCCTGATTTCGAACGAGATCCTCGGGGAGGAACCGCTTCAGCTTGGTGCCCGGGACCTGTTCACCAAGGCCGTGTGGTTCGTCGTGGACAACCGATCGCTGACCGGTGCGGGGCTGATCGAGGCACAATTCCCCGGCGCACTGCACGCTGCGGAACACGCGGCGATCGGCCTTCTGCCCCTGGTTGCCTCCAGCGACCGCTGGGACATCGGCGGCGTGTCCACGGCCATCCACGCCGACACCGGGGTGCCGACCATCTTTGTCTATGACGGCCACCCCGGCGGGGCAGGCTTCGCCGAGCGAGGCTACGAAAAGGCCAGGGTCTGGCTCGCCGCCACCCGGGACGCGATCGAGGCCTGCGAGTGCGAGTCCGGCTGCCCGTCCTGTGTGCAGTCGCCCAAGTGCGGCAACAAGAACAACCCCCTCGACAAGGACGCCGCCGTAACCCTTATCGACGTGCTGCTCAAGGACGCGACAGACCAGATGCAGACCGCGTTGCCGGACCACGCCGGGACACCGCTGCAGGCCTAACCGCGCCAACGGACGCAGCGGTGTCGCGGCGAAGACCGCCGGTCCGGCACCAGGGGCCCGCAAGGGCCAGCCCGGATGTTTGGCACCGCCAGACGGCGGCAGCAGGCACGGCTCAGGGCGGCGGCCCGGCTCTGGCCAGGCCGGTGGCCCCGCCCCAGGCCGTATGGGTATCGAGTTCCGTGCGGACCTGCACTGTGCTCCCGGGTCCTTCCAGACAGCTCAGGACCCTGGCCCCATTCCGGCGCGCGACGTCCGCGGCGACGGCGCATGGCTCTCCGGGTGTGATCGCCCGGGCAGCATCGGCCGCGGCCAGGGCCGCCAAATCTGCGGCGGCCGCCGCCCGGAACGCCATCGCAGCCGACTGTGCCAGCAGCACGATCAGGACCGCCGCGGCGAGGACCAGCATCCCCAGCCCCAGCGCCAGGACGGTTCCGGCGCCGCGTTCCGGGGATTCCTGGGGTTCCGGGTGCGAGCACTCCGGGGATTCCGGGTGCCCCAAGCACTCCAGGGCTTCCGGGTGTCCCGAGCACTCCGGGTGCCTGCCCGGAGTGTGTATGCGCGGGTGCGGGTGGATC
Organism: Arthrobacter sp. 05N429; assembly: GCF_056397045.1. NCBI lineage: Bacteria > Bacillati > Actinomycetota > Actinomycetes > Micrococcales > Micrococcaceae > Arthrobacter > Arthrobacter sp. 05N429. Next base: position 48,274 of record NZ_JBFTMQ010000001.1, on the reverse strand, counting down.
ATCCGGCGAGGCCCTGCACTTGATTGCTCCCAGTCCGGGGAACCGTGGCCGCCGCTGAAGGGCCGGACGATTCGCCCCGTACCCAGGCGCGGGCCGAGAGAGTCCAGGGAAGGAGCGAACCGACGGCACCGGGAACCCTGTCCGAGACCGTCACGCTGAGCCACTCGCCGTCGGACGCCACGGCTGATGCCGCTGCGTTGCCCGCGAGCCGGCGGACGATCACGTCCACCGCTGCGGCATCGTCACCCCGGGCCAACGCACGGGCGCCGGCCCGGGCCGCTTCCTCCAGGCGAAGCTGCGTGACTCCCGCCGCAGAGCCGGCCAGCAGGAGTGCCAGCAGGAGCAGGACGGCGGGCAGCGCGACCGCGAATTCGGCCGTCACAGCGCCGCGGCACGGTCCGCCGGCAGCGCCCGGCCGGCCGCGGGCGCTCGCGGCAGCGGGCGGAGCCGCCGCTGCCCGCTCCATTCTCCCCGGCGGCCGACGGGGGCTCATGGCAGGGCGAGCGCCGTGCGGATGAGGTTCAGCAGAAAGCCCCGGACCTCATCACTGCGCATGATGAAGACGAGGATGCCGGCAAACCCGACGGCGGCGAGCGTGGCGATGGCGTATTCCGCCGTCGCCATTCCTCCCTCGGAGCCAAACAGCTTTCCCGGCCTTCGCGCCCGGAACGGGCCGGCAGTACTGGCTCCCGGATAAATTTCGCGGACCTCAGCGTTGTCCGGTTCGGCGTGGACCATCTGGGCAGTGCGGGCGGGCTCAAAGTACTGGGCTGGCATGGGACTTTCCTTTCCTCGGATTCCGGCGGGACCGCCGGCACTCTCCACTGTTCCGGCCGGGTGGGCGGCTGGTAAGGGGCGCTTCCTGCCAAGTGGAAAAGGTCCGGCCCAGGCAGCCTGTGGGGGAAAGCTCATGGCCAGCGGGTACCGCTCCATTGCAGGATCAGCCCGGCCGGATGCGTCCGGCCTGATGCGTCCGGCAGGATCGACGTGTCAGGATCAGCCCGGCAGCATCGCCAGCAGCACAGGAACCACGCCGAGGCAGACGAACGCCGGCAGCGAACACAGGCCGAGCGGCACCACGAGCTTCACGCCCAGGGCTGCGGCCTGTTTCTCCGCGGTCCGGAACCGTTCGCGGCGCAGGCGTGCCGCCTGGGCGTACAGGATGGCGGAGGACGGGGCTCCTGTGAGCGCGGCAAACCCCAGGGCATCACGCAGGGCAAGAAGTCCCGGCGACCGGATGCCGGAGCCGCGCCAGGCTGTGTCCCAGTCGGCACCAATGGCGAGCGCCGCCACGACCGGCCGCAGCGAACCCCGGACCTCTGGGGTTGCCAGCTCTGCAGTCAGTGCCAGGGCACGGCCAAGACCGGCTCCCGCGTCGAGCATTGCGCCGATCAGTTCCAGCATCATTGCCACATCACGGAGCCCGGTCCCGGGCACGCCGGGTTCCCCGGATGGCCCGTCACCGCCTTGTGTACCGTTCAATATGCCGGCGTCCGGAGCAGGCAGCGCCCGGCGCCTGAGCCGCCGTCTGGCGATGCCGCGGCCGGAGAACGCAGTGAAGGCTGCGATCGCCAGGATCGCCATCACCGCACAGCCCGCGGCGACTGCCGTCACGGCTGCAGTCCCTCCGCCGCCCGGACGAGCCGCGCCGACCAGAACCGACCCGCCGCTGTGAGTGCCAGGCCTGCCACGAGCGCCGCCACACCCCAGGGGTTTGCCAGCAAGACCTCGGCCGGGTCCACGCCGAGCAGCAAACCCAGGCCAAGACCGAGGAACGGCAGCCATGTCAGCAGCCGCACGGTTGCGCGGGGGCCGGCCAGTGCCGTCTGGCGCGCGGCCTCGGCGTCGTCCTCCGCCTCAAGCTGGGCGGCGAATCTTGTCAACACGTCCGCCAGCGGGCAGCCGGTGGCTTCGGCAACATCAAAGCATGCGGCGAGCTGAAACCAGACACGTCGCTCGGACACCCCCTGGCCCGCACCCCTGTCCTGGGTCGCCCCGGCTGCGCGGCCGGCAGCAGCCGCACCGGCAGAGCGGATGGCGGCTCCCACGGGAGACCCGCGCATCGCGGCCGCACGGGCTGCCGCGAGCATCCGCACGGATCCCGGCGCCAGCACCGGGGCCCGGCCGGGCAGTGGCTCCCCGGACAAGGCCGCGGCGGGACCGGCCACATGCAGGAGCCACAGCTCGTCCCACAGCCGCGCGGGAGTGCGGCCGCCCTTCAGCAGGGCCGCCAACTGCTGCACGAGCACGTTCATCGAAACCGCCGGAGCCTTCCGGCGTCGCCATCGGTACACCAGGCCGGTTCCTGCCGGCGGGCCGGCTGGAGCCCCACGTCGTGCGCCAGTCAACGCCACGCGAATCCGGTGTCGTGGGGCACCCGCCCGCGAAAACGCCAGGAACACCGCGAGCGCAAGGACGCACACGAGGGCGGCCGTCATGCCATTCCCCCGCCCGGATCCTTCCGCACCGCTTCTTTCGAAAGCCGTGCTGATCCGGCGACGCCGGGTGTGTCCATCCCGTCGGCAGACGGCCTGCCGGGACCCGGCCCGTCGTGAGCCACTCTGCCGGGGTCCAACCCGAGGCGGACCGCCAGCAGGGGCCAGGCCGGCCCAGCCCGGACGGCCCCGCCGCAGATGTCCAGCGCCGAACCGACCACCAGCCCGGCAGGGCCGTCCTCCAGCACGCCGATGCCGGCCACAGCCCGCCCCTCGTCCAGCCGTTCCACGTGGACCACAGCGTCGAGGGCGCTGGCCGCCTGCAGGCGCACCGCGTCCTGCCCCATCCCCGCCAGCGCCCCCAGCGCGGCCAGCCGTGCGGGCACGTCGGCAGCGGTGTTGGCGTGGATGGTTCCGCCGCCTCCGCTGTGGCCCGTGTTCATGGCGGCCAGCAGTTCCCGTACTTCGGCACCGCGGCACTCCCCCACCACCAGCCGGTCCGGCCGCATCCTCAGTGACTGCCGCACGAGCTCGCCCAGGTCCACGACGCCGCCACCTTCAAGGTTGCCGTGCCGCGCCTCCAGCGAGACAACGTGCGGGTGGACGGGGTTCAGCTCCGCGGCGTCTTCGATCAGGACCAGTCGCTCGCCCGGCGGACACAGGCCGAGGAGCGTGGCGAGCAGCGTGGTCTTCCCCGACCCGGTGGCGCCGCTGATCAGGAAGCTCAAGCGGTGTGCGACCATCCGTTCCAGCACGGCCTGCACCAGTGCCCCGAACATTCCGTTCCGCCGCAACTGGTCCATGGAGAAGACCCGTTCACGCCGGATCCTGATGCTCAGGAGTGTCCCCGCGGTGGAAATCGGCGGCAGGACGGCATGGACCCGGAAGCCGCCGTCGAGCCTGATATCGACGCAGGGCGAACCGTCGTCGAGCCGCCGCCCGCCGGCTGCCACCAGCCGCGCCGCCAGCGCACGGACCTGCGGCTCGCCGGAGAACGACACAGGCGCCTTTTCGAGTCCGTCCCCGCGGTCCAGCCAGACGGCACCCGGGCCGTTCACGAAGATATCTGTCACCGCAGGGTCCCGGACCAGCACCTGCAGTGGTCCCAGGCCGTTCAATTCCGCGCTGATGCCCTCGACGGCGGCCAGCGCGCCGGCCGTCCCCAGCAGGCGTCCACTCGCTTGGACTGCGGCAGCCACGCGCGACGGCGTCACCGGGCCCGCATCGGACATCACGGATTCCCGGACCGACTCCAGCAGCCGCGCGTCAACGGAGGCGCGGGCCGGTGCCCGGTACCGCGGGATGCCTGGGCCGGCCCCGGCGTCCGGGGGTCCCGGCGCAGAATGGGCGGCGCTCATGGTGTGGGTCCTGCGCCGAAGTCGAGGACCATCCCGGCAAACCGCCGCACGCTGCGCTGCCGTCCGGCGTCGAGCAGCCTCCCGGCCTCCGTGGCGGCTGCGGCCCGCCGGACGTCCGGCACGATCCCGGCCAGGGGCAGCCCGACAGACTCGGCTATCAGCCCTGCATCCAGTGAGGCCCCGGATTTGCCCCGCACCACGAGCACCGTGTCCACCGGAGGAAGGTCCTGCAGGAGCCGGGCCGTTGCCACGGTCGCCCGCAGCAGAGCGGGGGCAACGACGATCATCCGGTCGCAGTCCCACGCGAAAGTCCGCAGCGTTTCACGTCCCCGGCCGATGTCCACGACCACCAGCTCGTAGCCGCGCCGGGCGGCGTCCAGCACTCCGGCCACGACGGCGTGGTCCACTCCGCTGTGGCGCTCCTTGTTCCCGGGCCAGGACAGGAACGGGAATCCCCCGGCAAGCGGCAGGGAATCGGCGAGCTGGCGGGGATCGATCGTGCCGCTGGCGTCGGCCAGGTCCGGCCAGCGGAGCCCGGCCGTTTCCTCGGCGGCGAGCGCCAGTTCCAGTCCCCCGCCCCACGGGTCTCCGTCCACGAGCAGGACCCGCACACCCTCCCGGGCGGCGGCATGGGCCAGCCAGACAGCGGCCGTGCTGGCCCCGGCGCCGCCGCAGCCGCCGACAATCCCAAGGACCAGCCCGCCCGGCTCGGGAGTCCGGGCGCGGCTGAGATACTCCGCGAGCCAGGTAGCGGCCTCCGGCAACACTGCGACGCGTTCAGCTCCGATGGCAGCCGCCAGCTGCCACAGGCGGTCGCCGTCTCCATTGAGTCCAACGAGGACAGCCGGCGACCGTCCCCGCGGCGGCAACTCGTGGATATCGCTGCCGAGCAGCACCACCGCGGCCGTGTCCCAGAACTGCGCCGCCTCCCTGATGGTCCCGACCGTCCGCAGCTGGCCGCCGGACGCCGCCACGATCCGCTCCACCTCACCGCGCAGCAGCCCGTGCCCCGTCACCAGCAGTATCTCCGGCGACCCGTCCGGAATCCACGGCCCGGACTCTGGCCCGCCCCCGGCCCCAGGGCCTGGCAGCGGGCCAGACCCTTGAGTTGCTAGCTGGTGCCTGCTCATGCGGCCACTCTTCCCGTCCCACTGACCTGCCATAACCCGTGCCGGCGGCTATGTGGACAAGCCCGTGAACGGGTCCATGGACAAGGCACTCCGCGCCGCAGGGCAGAATTGACCCTATGTACCTGTTGCTCGCCGCCCACGCTGACGGCGCAGCCCTCCAGGAACTCACCGCAGACGGCGCCCCGCACCCGGGCGCACCCGGCCTGAAGGTCGTCAGCGCCGCCGAGCTGGCCGGCGTCGTGCGCGCACTCGAACAGCGGCGGCCGCGCTGGATCTGGCACCGCACCCAGGACTGGTACCCCGCCCTGCTGGCCGCCGGCGTGGAGCTGGAACGCTGCTACGACCTCACGTTGTGTGGGGCGATCCTGGCGCACTCGGAGTTCACTGCCCACACCGCATACGCGCAGAACGCGGAGAAACTGACCCAGGACGACGAACTGCAGCAGCCGCCCCGCGCGCTGCAGCCCCCACCCCCGCCGGCCGACCAGGGTGCCCTGTTTGATGATCCCGGCTGGCGCAAGGCGCCCCGGCACAGCCCCGAGGACCTCCGCGCCGAATACGCCGCCCAGCAGGACGCCCTCAGCCAGGCGGGAGGGGCCGGCGTCGAACGCCACAGCGACAACCGCAGGCAGCGCCTCCAGCTCCTGCTCGCCGCCGAGTCCGCCGGCGCCATGATCGCCGCCGAAATGCAGCACACCGGCGTGCCGTGGCGGGAGGAACTGCATGAGCAGATCCTGGCCGATTACCTCGGCCCCCGGCCTCCCCAGGGGCACCGCCCGGCCAAGCTGGAAGCGCTGACCGCCGAGCTGCGGCAGCTGCTGAATTCGCCCGCGCTGAACCCGGACTCCCCTCAGGAGCTCATGCGCGCGCTGCACCGGAACGGCATCGAGGTGAAGACGACCCGGCAGTGGGAACTGAAGGAATCCAGCCACCCGGCAATCGACCCGCTTCTGGCTTTCAAGAAGCTCTCCCGCCTGCACGCCGCCAACGGCTGGGCCTGGCTTGATGCCTGGGTAAAGAACGGCCGGTTCCAGCCGGAGTACGTGGTGGGCGGGGTGGTCTCCGGCCGCTGGGCTTCCCGGGGCGGCGGGGCGCTGCAGATTCCGCGCCAGATCCGGGGCGCCGTCCATGCCGATCCTGGACACAAGCTGATCGTCGCCGACGCCTCCCAGCTTGAGCCCCGCGTGCTCGTGGCGCTTGCGCAGGATGCCAAGATGGCCGAGGCTGCGCGCGACAAGGACCTGTATGCGGGCATCGCCGCGCAGGGTTTCGGCGGCGACCGCGCCAAGGCGAAGGTGGCGCTGCTTGGGGCCATCTACGGGGCCACAACCGGCGAGTCCGGCCGCCTGATGCCGCAGCTGACCCGCACCTATCCGCGTGCCGTGGGCTACGTGGAACAGGCCGCCCGCGAGGGTGAGGCCGGACGGACCGTCACGTCACGGCTGGGCCGCAGCAGCCCGCCGCCGTCCGGACGCTGGCTGCAAAGCCAGCAGTCGACCAGCGCCGAAGAACAGCGCCGCGCCGATTCGCTCGCCCGCTCGCGCGGCCGGTTCACCCGCAACTTCGTGGTCCAGGGTTCCGCGGCGGACTGGGCGGCCTGCTGGCTGGCAGAACTGCGACGGCGGCTCCGCACCATGCGTGCGGACGGCACCCCCGCCGGGGAACTGGTCTTCTTTCTCCACGATGAAGTCATGGTCCATTGCCCCGAAGCCGCGGTGGCCGACTGCATCCGGGCCATCGAGGAGGCCGCCAACGCCGCCAAGGAACTGCTGTTCGGCAGGATCCCGGTGGAATTCCCGGTCAGCGTGGCGGTCGTGGACTCCTACGACAACGCCAAATAGTGCTTGTGACTCGCCCGACGTAACGTACCCGTCGGTAGCGTTGTGCCCTCGTGTGACGGCGGTTACGCTCGAAAAGGCCGGTGCTTGAACCGATAGTCATCGGCCGTGCAACGACGCACATTTCTTGGGGAGGCAGCACCTTGGCTGGCATTTTTGAGATCGCCATGGCCGGCGAGAAGAAGTACTTCTTCAAGCTGACGGCATCCGACGGAACGGTGGTCGCCGTTTCACCACTGTTCAACACGATTAAGGGCGCCGCCGCGGGCATCAACGCCGTGCGGGAAAACGCCGCGACCGGGCTGGTGGTCGACAAGTCCCGCGCCTTAGCCGTCTAGCCTGCTCCAGGTATCGACGCTGAGCAAGCTGGTGCGGTCCCAGGGGACCGCCCACCCCAGCTGCTCGAAGAGCTGGTTGAGAATCATCCCGGTGAAGCCCCAGACCACCACGTCGTTGACGGTGAATGCGGGGCTGTGGAACGTCTGCCCGGCCCGGGTCACGGTGGCCATCACGCGGTTGTCCGGGTCCAGCAGGTCCCGGACCGGGACCCGGAAGACCTGGGAAGACTCGCCGTAGTCCACCACGCGAACGGGTGACTGGGACGCCCACCAGCCGAGGACCGGCGTCACCAGGAAGTTGCCGCGCGGAAGCGCCAGTTCCGGCATCACGCCGAGGACCTCGACGCCGGCCGGGTCCAGCCCGGTTTCTTCTTCCGCTTCCCGCAGGGCGGCGTCGGTGACGGATTCGCCCGGGTCGATGCCACCGCCTGGGAAGGCAACTTGCCCCGGATGGTCGTCCAGGGTCTGGGCGCGCTGCAGCAGCAGGACATCCAGATCAGCCGGGGCAAGGACCTTGACCGAGGCCGCCGGGACATCATCGAGCGAGCCGAAGAGCATCAGCACGGCCGCCCGGCGGACGCGGTCCCCGGGCTCGACAGCGAGTTCGCGCCAGCGCGGATCAGGTGGCGGCGCTGTTCCGGCCTCCACCGCGGCCACCAGGTCGATGAGGTCCTGACGGGCCGTCACCGCGGCTTCCTCTGGGATTCCATTCGGATCTCCGCGGCCCGGTGCGTCTCTGCGAGGAGCTTCGACAGCAACTCCTCCTGTCCCGGTGCCAGTTCGTACTTCAGCAGCTTCTTCGCCTTCTCAGGGTCCGTCTCGCCCATGCCGTAGCTCGGGCACCAGTTCGCCACCGCACACGCCCCGCAGGCCGGCTTGCGGGAATGGCACACGCGCCGGCCATGGAACACCACCCGGTGCGAGAGCATGGTCCAGTCCCTCGGTTCGAACAGTTCGCCGACGTCGGACTCGACCTTTACCGGGTCCTCAGAATCCGTCCAGCCGAAGCGCTTGGCGAGACGGCCAAAGTGGGTATCCACCGTGATGCCGGGGATGCCAAAGGCGTTTCCGAGCACCACGTTTGCGGTCTTCCGCCCGACGCCGGGAAGCGTCACCAGATCAGCGAGCCTGCCGGGCACCTCGCCGTCGTACTCATCCACCAGCCGGTTGCACAGCGCCATCAGGTTCCTGGTCTTGGCCCGGAAGAACCCGGTGGGCTTGATGATGGCCTCCAGCTCGGCCGGGTCCGCCTCCGCCATGCTCCGCGCGTCCGGATAGCGGCCGAACAGCAGGGGCGTGATCGCGTTGACCGTGACATCGGTGGTCTGCGCGGACAGCACCGTGGCCACCACCAGCTCGAACGGACTGCGGAAATCGAGTTCCGCGTGCGCATACGGGTACTGCTCCGCCAGCGCCTTGTTGATCCGGCGGGCACGCCGCTTGAGGCCCAGCAGGGACTCCCCCGCTGCCCGCGGTCCGGCGGTCTTGGTCCCGGCGCTTTTGCGGCCGGTGCTTTTGGCGCCGCCCGGCGCTGCACCACGACTGGCGACCGGTGCAGCGTCCGAAGGGGCGTCGCCTGTCGCTGCGCTGCCGGCGGCCGGAATGCTGGAGTCGGTGGCCACCGGGCCGGCTAACCGCGTTCGATGTTGCTGAGGTCCCGGAGCACGCCAACGCGGCCGTCGGTGTGCTGGACCAGGAACTCGTGGCCCCGGTCCTCCAGGGCAAGCACCCAGCCGCCGGGCTCGATCACGAAGGCCGTTGCTCCGCTGTGCTCATCCATGGCGGTGCGGGGCTGGGCGACTGCGAACCAGAATGCCTCGTGGACCGGCTGGACGTCGTCTTCCTCGGGTCGGCTTGCGGGGTCGACGGTGGCGCCGATCGGCTCCTGCTGGCGCACCTGCGGGTTCACGGTGGTGGGGGCGCTGTGGCTTGAGGCGGCCGGAACCTCGGCGGCCCGGGTGTCCTCGGCAGCAGCGGCGGCCCGGGCCTGCGCGTCCGGCGCCTGATCGCCTGCGGGTGAGTTTGCGGCGGGAGGCACGACGGCGGCGGCCTGGGTCTGCTCGGCGGCGGACGGTGCCGCCGGGGCGGACGCTGCAGGCACGACGGCGGCGGCCTGGGTTTCCGGGGAACTGACCACCGGGTTGGGCGCGGCGGACTGGGCCGGTGCTTGCTGGGCCGCAGGCGGCGTCGAAGCTGCGGAGCCGGCCGCGGCACCGGAGGCTGCGGCCGCGCCCGCTGCGCCGGCGGCGGCACCGAACGACTCGTAGCCGCGCGGGGTCGCGTCCTTGGCAGACTGCCCACCCGGGGTCATCCGCTTCGCCCAGCCTGCGACGGCGCTGGTGCCGGCGGCCTTGGGCGCCTTCTCGTCCGCGGCCTCTTTCGGGGCCTTGGGGGCACGGGGCTTGCGGACGGGGACCGCCGATTCACGGGCCACAATATGGGCCGGCACCTCTGCGCGGTCCAGGAAGTCGCCGGCGAAGACGGGGATCAGGCGGCCCAGCACGGTGGCCGCGAGGAGCCCGAGGGCCCCGACAAGGGCCAGTAACATGCTGGGCACGAATGCGCCCGCGATGGACAGGAAGAAGAACGCAACGGCGAAGGACGCCACCACAGAGCCGAACTGGTCTACGGAAAGGGAGCCGACCCGCATCTTCGTTGCGGGACTGACGCGGCGCGCCACGAACAGTGCGGCAACGATCACCGGGAGGATGATCCCGAGGCCCAGGAAGAACAGGCTGCCCAGGTTCCACAGGTTGTAGCGGACGGCAAACATCGGGATCAGCGAGGCCACAAAGAGAATCAGGGTCGAGCCGAAAACGGTGAGATCACGGATGGTGAAGGGCCCAAGGACCGCTTCGTTCTTTTTGCCGGCAGTCTTGCTGTTGGCCTTGTCCACCGTGAAGCGGGGCGCTTCCCCGTAGCCGGCGGGCCGTTCCGCTCCACCGTTGCCCTGGCTCTGGGCGGGCTGCTTGAGCTGCCCGTTTGCTTGCTCGTTCATTCGGTTCTCCTTAGCACGGCGGCACTCTGGACAGCACCGTCTAACGGCAGCCGAGCAGGGACCGCGAGCGGTCCCGTCGCCTCCATCGGATGTCACAACTTCATCTCAGCCTAGTCAAGTGGCTGGCCGATCACTAGCTGACAAGCCGGGGACAGCGGCACGAAACCATGCCGGGCATCCCGGTGCCGCGGCTCCCGGCGTGTGTCATTCCAGCACGAAGGTGTGCATTGTCCCGCCCTGGCCGTCGACGAGGGTCACGGACAGCGGAAGGGTGTCCGCCTCGGCCGGAACGGTGAATTCGTGCGTCGTCGGCGCAAGGTCGGCCGTGCAGACCTTGTCTCCGGCCTGCTCGAAGGTGATGTTCACGCGGTCGCTGCCGGCCGATTCAATCCGGGTCGGGACGGCCGGGCAACTGGAGCTTCCCCACAGCGTGACGCCGAACCGCCGGGGTTTGTCCACCCATCCCGCCAGCGGCGTCCCGATCCCAGGGGGCGATGCGGGGGACGCCGTCGACGAGGATCCCGGGGAGGCGTCGGGCGCGACGGAGGGCGACGCCACCACGCCGGGGTAGCTGCGGTCGGCGGCATGTGGCGGGCCGGCGCAGGCCGCGATACCCAGCAAAATGCCGACGGCGAGTGCACAGGCCAGTGTCCGCAGCCGGCGTCGTCTCCCCGGGTACAGGTTCATCACTCACCGGTCCCCGGCTGTTGCCCGGAACCGAAGGTGTGCAGGGCCCGGGTGTAGGCGGCCGGTTCGTTGCGTGTGGCGGCAGAGACGGCTAGATGCCGGGCGGTGATGCGCCGGGCGAAGTATCCCCGGTAGGGCAGGACGATCACGGTGTCCAGTCCGTTCTCCCAGGCGGCGATCAAGGCGGGCAGGCTCTGAGGCTCAGGGAGTTCGGCCGCACTCCTGCCCGGATGGATGTCAGCCTGCGGGCCGGACGCTATTGCCCAGGCGTTGTAGGCGCCGGCGTCGATTCCGGCCCAGCCGTGGTCCGCCTGCCAGAACGGCGGAATCAAGGGATCGAGGCCGTGTCCTGGCTGCGAGACCAACCGGAGGTGGGCCGGAGTCGGGTGGATCGTCGGGTCGGGCTCCTCTACGGAATACCAGTCCCACGCCCGGGCCCAGGCCCGGCGCCAGCGGGCTTCCCACTCGGCCGGCGTCGCCGAGTCCGGGAGCCTCGATGTCCCGGCGTCGGGCACCGGCTCCAGGAGGGGGACATCGGCGTCGGCCGCTATGTCCCAGGCGTGGCGAATGAAAAGCAGGAGCGTCAGGTGGTGAGGCGTGTCGTCCACGCGGATGACCATCCCCTGCGGCCACGGGTTGTCCGGCACCGGATCCCAGTACTTCATGCGCTTCTTCCCCCAATTAGCGGCTGCGTCGTCCCGGCCCATTCTGGCGAACGACGGCCACCAGCGCCAGAGCCTGGACCTGCACCCCACCGCCATTCGGCGCTTAACAAACACCGCTCACGGTTCGCTGTGTGACGCGGCACACGTCGGGCGCAGCTCAGGCGTTAGTGTGTATTTCGGAACAGCTTTTTGCGGTACGACCGTGACCAGCCCATGCCCGACGCCGCGCACGCGGCACGGCCCTGCGGCGGAACGGACGCCCCGCGCAGCACGGATCGATGAATGATGAGGTTCACCATGTCCCAGCAGACACCCGGCTCCACGACGACGCAGGCCCCCCAGGGCGATGCCTTCGAAAACCTGTCGCAGGAGAACCGCAAGTTCGCCCCTTCCCCCGAGTTTGCGGCCAACGCGGTGGTCACCGCCGCCGACTACGCCGAGGCCGACGCCGACCGGCCCGCCTTCTGGGCGAAACAGGCCCGGGAGCTGCTCACCTGGAGCAAGGACTTCACACAGACCCTGGACTGGTCCACGCCGCCCTTCGCCAAGTGGTTCGTCGGAGGCGAGATCAACGCCGCCTACAACGCGCTGGACCGCCACGTCGAAAACGGCCACGGCGACCGGGTTGCCATCTACTTCGAGGGCGAACCCGGCGATACCCGGACCTACACGTACGCCCAGCTCACCGAAGAGGTGAAGAAGGCCGCCAACGCCTTCGAGTCCCTCGGCGTCGCCAAGGGCGACCGTGTGGCCGTGTACCTGCCGATGATTCCCGAGGCCGTCATCACGCTGCTGGCGTGCGCCCGGATCGGCGCAATCCACTCGGTGGTCTTCGGCGGCTTCTCCGCCGAAGCCCTCCGTTCCCGGATCGACGACGCCGAGGCCAAGCTCGTGGTCACCGCCGACGGCACGTACCGGCGCGGCAAGCCCAGTGCGCTCAAGCCGGCTGTGGACGAGGCGCTGTCCCACGAGGGCGACGGCACAGGGCACACCGTGCAGAACGTCGTCGTCGTCAAGCGCAATGGCCAGGACGTCGACTGGCATGACGGCCGGGACCACTGGTGGGCCGACACCGTCGGGACCGCCTCCGCCGAGCACACCGCCGTCGGCCATGACTCCGAGCACCCGCTCTTCATCCTCTACACCTCCGGCACCACCGGCAAGCCCAAGGGCATCCTGCACACCACCGGCGGCTACCTCACCCAGGGCGCCTACACGCACAAGGCGGTCTTCGACGTGCACCCGGAAACCGACGTGTACTGGTGCACGGCCGACGTCGGCTGGATCACCGGTCACTCCTACGTCGCCTACGCCCCGCTCATCAACGGCGCCACCCAGGTCATGTACGAAGGCACCCCGGACTCCCCGCATCAGGGCCGCTGGTGGGAGATCGTGGAGAAGTACAAGGTCTCCATCCTCTACACCGCCCCCACCGCCATCCGGACCTTCATGAAGTGGGGCAAGGAGATCCCGGCGAAGTCAGACCTCTCCTCGATCCGTGTCCTGGGTTCCGTGGGCGAACCCATCAACCCCGAAGCGTGGATGTGGTACCGCGAGGTCATCGGCGGCAACGCCGGGAAGAACGGCGAGCGGAAGGAAACGCCGGCCCCGATCGTGGACACCTGGTGGCAGACCGAAACGGGCGCCCAGATGATCGCCCCGCTGCCCGGGGTCACCGCCACCAAGCCCGGCTCCGCCCAGGTTCCGCTGCCCGGCATCGCCGTGGACGTCGTGGACGAACTCGGCGAGTCCGTGCCAAACGGCTCCGGCGGCTACCTCGTGATCCGCGAGCCGTGGCCCGCCATGCTCCGCGGCATCTGGGGTGACCCGGAGCGCTTCAAGGACACCTACTGGTCCCGCTTCGAGACCATGTACTTCGCCGGGGACGGCGCCAAGAAGGACGACGACGGCGACATCTGGCTGCTCGGCCGGGTCGATGACGTGATGAACATTTCCGGACACCGGCTCTCCACCGCCGAAATCGAATCCGCCCTGGTGTCCCACCCTGCCGTCGCGGAAGCCGCCGTCGTGGGCGCCGCGGACGAGACCACCGGCCAGGCCGTCGTCGCGTTCGTGATCCTGCGCGGGGACGCCGTGGACACCGGGGATGCGATTGTGCAGGAACTCCGGAACCACGTCGGCAAGGAGATCGGGCCGATCGCGAAGCCCAAGACCATCCTCGTGGTGCCCGAACTGCCCAAGACCCGGTCGGGCAAGATCATGCGGCGCCTGCTCAAGGACGTCGCGGAAGGCCGTGAGGTGGGCGATGCCACCACCCTGGCCGACAACACGGTGATGGCGCAGATCGCGCAGTCGCTGCGGAAGTAGGCGGTACGGCCCGGTTTAGTCAGGCATAGTTCGGCCGGGGACGGTTCGACGGCGGCGCCGCCCACCATTGGTGGGTGGCGCCGCCGCCGGTTAACCCGGGCGTTTGTTCCGGGGCGGTCAGCCGCCGGAGCAGGCCTTGACCAGGACAGCTTCGAAACTCGTTGCCGCGGGGGTGGTGAATTTCGCGTTGACGAGGGCGAGGGTATCGCCGAACAGCGCCGCCGTTGTGGGGATGTCGAAGTTCCCGCTGGTGATGACCTCCCTGACCTCACCTGAGCTGAGGCGCCCGTTCAGGTCGACCCGGCTGACCTGGTTGAGGAGGTTCTGGACGGCCCAGAGGGTGCCGTCCCGGACGACGATGCCGTCGACGTTCGTCAGGGCGACCGTAACCCCGGCGGAGTTTGTGACGTCGATTTTCTTGTTGGATCCGTCGGCCGGGTCGACGGTGTACAGGGCGCCGCGGCCCGTGTGGGCGACGATCAGCTTGTGGCCATCATCGGCGGCGGCTATTCCGTTGAGGTTGAACCCTTCGTCAACAGTGCCGGCGGGGGCCTTAAGCGACAAGGTCCGGACGTCCTCCGGTTGCCCGTCGCGGCTGATCGGGACCCGGTAGAGCTCACCGGCCCGGGAGTTGGTGAACCACGCGCCGCCGCGGGTCAGGGTGACGTCGTTGATGAAGCTGGCACCGGCGGGCGCCAGTTCGTACACGGCCACGGTCTCCTTCGTGTCCAGATCGTACACATAGGCCTGGCCGGTGCCGCCGCCGGCCACGAAGAGAAGGTCGTTGTCCCTGTCGACCTTCATGCCGAGGGCTGCGCGGCCCTCCGGCGCTTTGATGAACAGTTTTGCCTTGCCGGTGTCGATGTCTCCCCGGAAGATGTTGCCGTTGAGCCGGTCGCCGGCGAAAAACGTGCTGCCCTCCCCTGCGGCGATCCCTTCAGCCCCGGTGGCGCCGGGGAGGTGGATCACCGGGGAGCGGCCGTCCCGGTCCGCCCCGGAGGCGGAGGCCAGGGGCGCCGGCACGAGAAACGCCGCCAGGGCAAGGACGCCCACGGCCAGCCGGCGGATGGATTTTCCTGTGTGAGTAGTGCGCATGATGTGCTCCGAGATCGGGCTTGCCGCGCGGGCTGACCAGTACGGGCGCTCCGCACGATGGTCCTTTCAGTCTAGGCAGGCGGGCCGGTGCGGGCCAGAGCGGCCTGCCTCTCCGGGCCCGTCCCGGGGTTGTCATTTGCGTGCCGATTCCCCCGCCGGGTGCGGCGGCCCGCAACGCAACGCGATACATTGGCAGGCATGAGCGAAGCCACCCCCGACGGCGCCGGCCGCGGCACCATCCTGGTCCTCAACGGACCCAACCTGAACCTGCTCGGCACCCGTGAACCGGAGAAGTACGGCACCGCCACACTGGCCGACGTCGAACAGCTCGCCAAGGACGCGGGCGAGGCGCACGGTCTCGACGTCGAGTGCTTCCAGTCGAACCATGAGGGCGCCCTTGTGGACGCCATCCATGCCGCCCGCGGCAAGGCCGTCGGCATCGTCATCAATGCCGGCGCCTACACGCACACCTCGGTGGCCATCCGGGACGCCATCTCCGCGGTGCAACTGCCAGCCGTCGAGGTCCACATCACGAATGTCCACGCCCGCGAGGAGTTCCGGCACCACTCGTACCTCTCGGACATCAGCAAGGCGGTCATTGCCGGCGCCGGGATCCTGGGCTACCGGTTCGCCGTCGAATACCTCGCCGGGCTGCAGGCCGGCCGGGACTGAGCATGTCCCCCGGCGAGCCCGCCCGCGGGGACTCCGGCCCAGCGGACTCCGGCCCAGCGGAATCGGGCACGGCCGCGTGGTTCCGGCACTTTGGCACCATCGACGCGCCGGGCAACTCGGAGTGCTACGCCGAATGGTCGGTGGGGATCGCGGATGACCCGGAACTGCTCCGGCGGATCGACGAATGGCCGCACAACAAGCGCCAGCCCCTGCTCATGCTCGCCGCCGCCCGCTTCCTCGGCGCGCGGATCAGCCCCTACCGGGGCTTCCGCGCGTTCCTGGACTCACACTGGGCAGACGTCTCCCGGACGGTGCTCTCCCGCGCCACGCAGACCAATGAGACCGGGCGCTGCGCCACCCTGCTGCCTTCGCTGGCGCAGATCGCGGCGGCCGGCGGGCGCCCGCTCGCCCTTATCGAGGTGGGGGCCTCGGCCGGGCTCAACCTGTTTCCGGACCGCTACGGCTACGAGTACAACGCCGGCGCCCGGGTCACCCGGCTGGCCCCGGCCGGCGCACCTCCCGGCAGCTACCCCGTCCTGGGCTGCGCCGTCACCGGCCCGGTCCCGCTCCCGGCGGAACTCCCGCGGGTGGTGTGGCGTGCAGGGATCGACCTCAACCCGCTCGATGTCCGGAACCCCGACGACGTTGCCTGGCTGGAGGCCCTGATCTGGCCGGAGCAGGACTTCCGCCGCGAGAGGCTGCGGCGGGCGATCGCGGTCGCCCAGGCTGACCCGCCGCTGCTCGTGGCCGGGGACCTCAACGACCGGCTCCTCGCCCTCGTGGCGCAGGCGCCGCCGGACGCCACTCTGGTGGTCTTCCACAGCGCGGTCATGGCCTACCTCGACGCGGAGGCCCGGGACCGGTTCCGCGGCACCATGGCGCGGCTCGCCGTCGAACGCGGCTGCCACTGGCTCTCCAATGAGGGGCACATGGTGGTCCTCCAGGCGGATGGCTCCAGCGTGGTCCCGGAAATGGCTGACGAACGGCTCCGCGGGCGGTTCCTGCTGCTTCACAACGGCAACCCGGTGGCGATCACCGGCCCGCACGGCCAGAGCCTGGAGTGGCTGTAGCAGGTTCCGTCCCGGAGCCTGGCCGGTCCCCGGTTACTTCTGGATGCACTGGCCCGGGGAAACGGCGCTGCCGAGGCCCGGGGCCTGGGCCGCGACCGGTTCCAGATCCGTCATGGTGATGGCATAGCCGAGCGTGGACCCGCCCGTGGACTTGGCGAAAATCACTCCGGCCACCTGGCCGTCGTTGGTCAGCAGCGGGCCCCCGGAGTTGCCCGGCTGGACGTCCCCGGCAATCCGGTAAACGTCCGCCGGCGCGGGGTTGTTGCCGTAGATGTCCGGGACCAGCACCGTCGCAATGTCCTGCACCGTGGCGGGCTTGGACTGGAACGGGCCACCGTGGGGATACCCGGCAAACGCTGCCGGGCTCCCGGCCGGCAGGTCGGAGCTGAGCGGCAGCGGGGCGGTGCGGAGGCCGTCGACGGCCACGACCGCGAGATCGTGCTGGGTGTCGAAGTACACCACACGTCCGGGCAGGGCGCCGCCGCCGGGGATCTCCACCACCGGTTCCGGCACGCCGGCAACCACGTGGGCATTCGTGACCACCCGGCCGGGGGACACCACGAAACCGCTTCCGGTCTGGCTTTGCCCGCACTGGTAGGCGGTGCCGGCTATCTTCAGGACCGAGGCCGCTGCCCTGTTCAGCGCCGGGGTGTCGGTGCTGGTGTCCGGGATGGCCACCGGCTGGCCCTGCCCGATGCCCTCGAACAGCGTCGGGATGCCCTCACCGATTACCGCGGAGCGCAACTGTGCCATCGAGGTCTTCAGCGGCACCGGGGTCACGCCGTCGATGAAGCGGATCACTTTGGACTCGGCGAGCGGCTGCGAGACGAAGGGAACGCCGAGCGCACCGATACTGAAGGCCAGCATCGACATCACCAGGGCCGACACCACCACGTTGACGCCGCCGCCGGCCAACCGGTCCATGGACCGCAGCGGGCTGATCTTGACGACGCTGCGGATCCTGCGCCCGATCGCGGTGCCCAGCCCGTGCCCAAGGACCATCAGCAGCACGGCGGTCGCGATAATCGCCGTGAGGCGCCAGCCGCTGTCCTCCACCAGTCCGCTGACAATGGGGACGGAGACAAACGCTGCAACGGCGCCCGCGGCGAACCCGGCGATGCCTCCGGCTGTCACCAGGAAGCCATTGCGCAAGCCATGGAACAGGTAGGACAGCAGCGTCACGATCAACACCACGTCCAAGATGGTCAAGCCGAACACCAATGCTCCTTATAGGCAGGAAAACCCCAATTCTACCGGCGCCGGCTGACAGTTTGCCGAAGGCGTCCGGAGGGCCGATTTCGGGGCAGATGCGCCCCTGGCCACGACGTTTGGCGCGTTTCGGTGCCAAGTACGTCACAGACGGGCCAAAATTCTGAAACAATGGCTGAAGCGCCCCAGCCGACACAGTTAGTCAGGAGATTTCATGGATATCGAGGTATTGCGCCGCGCACCCCTTTTCGCCACGCTCGACGACGAGGCGTTCCGTCTGCTGACGGACGAACTCACAGAGGTGGACCTCTCACGCGGAGCCTCGGTATTCCGGGAAGGCGATCAGGGCGACCAGCTCTATTTCATCGTCTCCGGCAAGGTCAAGCTGGGACGCACGTCCCCCGACGGCCGGGAGTCGCTGCTGGCCATCCTCGGCCCGGGCGAGCTCTTCGGCGAAATGGCACTGTTCGACCCGAGCCCGCGCACCGCGACGGCAACGGCCGTCTCGGAAACGCGGCTGGCCGGGCTCAAGAACGAGAGCCTCAACGCCCTGCTGCGCACCCGCCCGGAGGTTTCGGCACAGCTGCTGCAGGCCTTGGCCCGCCGCCTGCGCCGCACCAACGATTCCCTGTCCGACCTGGTCTTCTCCGACGTCCCGGGCCGCGTGGCCAAGGCGCTGCTGGACCTGGCGGACCGCTTCGGCCGTCCCGCGACTGACGGTGTCCTGGTGGCCCACGAGCTCACCCAGGAAGAACTGGCCCAGCTGGTCGGCGCTTCCCGCGAGACGGTCAACAAGGCCCTCGCCGAATTCGTGCAGCGCGGCTGGCTGCGCCTGGAGGCCCGCGCCGTCGTCATCCTCGACATGCAGCGCCTCCGCCAGCGTTCCCGCTAAGCCCGGCAGGCATTACGCCTGCAGCACACCGAAGGCCGGCCCGTGAATACACGGAGCCGGCCTTCGGCGTTGCTCAGGACTCAGGTTCGTAGCCGATGAGCCAGTGAAGTCCATGACGGTCGATGACCTGGCCGTCCGAAGCGCCCCAGGGCTTCAGAGCCAGAGGGTCGACCACCCGGCCGCCCACGGCGAGCTTGTCGAACCACTCGTGGAGGACGGCAGGTTCCGCGGTCCCCAGCAGTGAGAGCCTGAGGCCCTCGAACCGGACACTCTGCTCGCCTGCGGCCGCATCCGATCCCGCCAAAGCCACTGCTCCGTTCAGCTGACCGTGGGCGATGGCATCCGGCGGGCCGTCAGTGCGGCTGAACTCCTCATAGGTGAACAAGGCAAGCTCTCCGCCGAAAACGTCCGCGTAGAAGCCCAGGGCTTCACGTGCCGTGCCGGGGAAGGTGACATAGATCTGCAGCGCTGTCATGGGCACAGCCTACAGACACCCAGTCAGCGTTCGCGCTGGGGCTCTCCGGCGACGGTCTTGGCCGCCTCGACCTCGAGCATGAGCCGGCCGTCTTCCTCGACTAGCTTCGGCTGGTAGACGTGGGCCTTGCGCTTGTAGCTGAGGTAGGCGATGCAGCCGTTGGCGGCAGCCATCTTCTCGAGCATGATTTCCGAGCCGGGAACCAGAAGCTGGCCGAGCGCGAGCCCGGCGGTGTTCTCCTGGGCCACCTCATCGCCGAGCTCAGAGGTGTTGCGGCCGTCAACAACCTTCCGGGCGCACACCCAGCGGCCCCACACGCCTTTGCTGGCCAGCAGCGACGGCTGCTGGTTCATCGGAACGGTGGCCGCGAAGTAGCGGGTGTTGAAGCGGCGGTGCGCGAAGTCCGGGCTGAGCCAGTTGACCAGAGGCTTGAGCAGGTCCGTCCGCACCGAGAGGCCGCGCTTGGCGAGCACCTCGGTGAAGGACTTCTCCTGCTCCGCCACGGCCACGCGGGCCCTCATCCACTCGGCCGTCGAGGTCGCCTCGACGGTGGTGGACAGGTCCGGCCCGGCGAGGAGGATGCCGGTTTCCTCGAACAGCTCACGGATGGCGCCCACCACATGGCGGCGCGCCAGCCCGACGTCGGCCGTTCCCATCTGCTCGGCCCAATGCTGCGGCGAGGGGCCCAGCCAGCCGACGGCGTCGTCGTCGGACGCCTCCAGCGACCCGCCCGGGAAGGCGAGTACACCCAGCGGCGAGGATCCGGGCCGGTACCCCAGCCAGGTCTCCAGGCCGGTGGGCGAATCTCGGAGCAGCACCACGGAGGACGCGAACCGGGCCGCGCGGGGCGTCCGTTCGCCGTGTTCAAGCCAGCTGCGGGCCGCCCCCTCAAGATCCGGGGGGAGGGCAAACAGTCGTCGGGCTAACTGAGGCAAGGAACTGACCCGCGCTCTAGGCGAATTCGGCGATCAGTTCGACTTCAACGGGTGAGTCGAGTGGAAGGACAGCGACGCCGACGGCGGACCGTGCGTGCTGGCCGGCGTCGCCGAGGACCTTGCCGAGCAGTTCGGACGCGCCGTTGATCACCCCGGGCTGGCCGGTGAAGGACGGGTCGGAGGCGACGAACCCCACAACCTTGACGATCCGGGTGATGCGGTCGAGGTCCCCGATGACGCTCTTTACGGCAGCCAGGGCGTTGACGGCGCATACGGCGGCGTACCGCTGGGCCGCCTCCGGTGAGACCGTGGCCTCATCCGAGGCGCCTTGGGTTCCGGAGGACACCTTGCCGGTCGCTTCGAGCCTGCCGTCGAGGAACGGCAACTGGCCAGAAGTGTAGACATGGTTGCCGGAGATCACAGCCGGGACATAAGCAGCAACCGGAGCGGCAACCTCGGGCAGGGTCAGTCCGAGCTCGGCGAGGCGCTGCTCGACGGCGGACGACGCGCCGGTGCCGGCGGTGCTGCGGGCCGGAGTTCCGGGAGCCCCTGAGGCGCCCGGGGCGGCGGATGCGGGGGTGCTCATGGCTACTGCTTCTCCCGCTTCAGGTAGGCCACCAGGCCGTTTCCGTCGGGTCCGGGGACAACCTGGACAAGCTCCCAGCCGTCGTCACCCCACTGATCCAAAATCTGCTTTGTGGCGTGAATAATGAGCGGAATCGTGGCGTACTCCCATTTGGTCATGAACTAAAGCCTAGTCCTTGCCGGTAAAGTGGAAAACATGGCGACTGGTAAGAACCCTTTATTTGACACGGCCACCACCCTCGGAAAGATCCTTCTTTTCCTGGGCGTGAGCGCCATTTGTGGCGTCCTGGTGGCGGGACTGCTGGTCCCCGCGGCAGCCGTTACCGGCAGCTCGGCCAGCGGATCGATCAAATTCTTCGACACCCTCCCGGCCGAACTGCAGGTGGACCCGCCGAGCCAGTCGACGACGGTCCTGGCCTCCGACGGCAGTGTGATCGCCAGCCTCTACGCGGAGAACCGCACCAAAGTCTCCCTCGACCAGATGTCGCCGTACGTCAAGGACGCGGTCATCGCCATTGAGGACAGCCGCTTCTACGAGCACGGCGGCGTGGACACCACCGGCATCATGCGCGCGCTGGTCAGCACGGCCCGCGGCAACAAGCAGGGCGCGTCCACCATCACGCAGCAGTACGTGAACAACGTCATCAACTCCTCCCTCGAGGCCGAGGGCAAGAGCGACCAGGTCCTCCTCAATGGTGTGAACAAGGGCGTGGGCGACAAGCTCCGGGAAATGAAGCTCGCCATCGCCTTGGAGAAGAAGTTCACCAAGGAAGAGATCCTCGAGGGCTACCTCAACATCGTCTTCTTCAACCGTGACGCCTACGGCATCGAAGCCGCCTCCAAGTTCTTCTTCAGCACCACCGCCAAGGACTTGACCCTGCCGCAGGCCGCGCTGCTGGCCGGCCTGGTCAACAGCCCGTCCTTCTACGACCCGATCACCAACCCCGAGAACGCCAAGGTCCGGCGCGACCTGGTGCTCCAGTCCATGCTGACCCAGAACAAGATCAAGCAGGCCGAGTACGACGCCGCTGTGGCCACTCCGGTGGAAACGAAGGTCACGCCGGCCCGTCAGGGCTGTGCCTACTCAGCGACGGCCCCGTACTTCTGCGACTACGTGCTGCACCTGCTGCTGAACAACCCGGCCTACGGCGCCGACGCCGACGCCCGGGTGCGCAAGGTCTTCCGTGGCGGCCTGACCATCAAGACCACCCTGGACCCGAACGCCCAGGCCGTGGCCCAGGCCCAGGTTGAAGCCTCCGCCGGGGCGAACCCGGACAAGTGGGGCGCCTCGCTGGTCTCCGTGCAGCCGGGCTCGGGCAAGATCGTCTCCATGGCCCAGAACACCCAGTTCCTCGAGGCCGAGGGGAAGTTCAACAACGTCATCAACTTCAACGTGGACATGAAGGACGCCAAGGGCAACGACCTCGGCGGCCTGGGCGGTTTCCAGCCCGGTTCCACGATGAAGCCGTTCACGTTTGCGGAGTGGCTCAACGAGGGCAAGTCCATGAACACGGTCCTCAACGGTGCCGTGCGCAAGTACCCGCTGAACTTCCGGTGGAAGAACACCTGCCCCTCCCCCGTGGATGGTGCCTACAACACGGCTGAAGTGGGTCTGGGCGCGGCTCCTGACCTGCAGAACGCCGAAGAGGACTGGTACCGCCCCCTGTCCGTCCTCGAGGGCCTCTACAACTCGATCAACACCATCACCTTCGCCTCCGCGGCGCAGGTGGACCTCTGCGGCATCCAGAAGATCGTCGACGCCGTGGGAATCCACGCCGGCCAGACCAACGAGCCCGTTCCCATGACCCGCCTGTCGAACCTGATCGGCGCCACCCAGACCTCGCCGCTGACCATGGCCAGCGCGTTCGCGACCTTCGCTAACGACGGCAAGTACTGCGAGCCGATCGCCATCGAGTCGGTCACGGATGCCACCGGAGCCCAGCTGCCGGCCCAGGCCACGAGCTGCCGCGATGCGATCAAACCGGAAGTTGCACGTGGCGTGACGTATGCGCTGCAGGAAGTCCTGAACCGCGGTTCCGGCTCCCTGATCCAGCCGCGGATCTCCACCCGGACCAGCTTCCCGATTGCTGCCAAGACCGGTACCAACGACCCCAACAACTCCACCTGGGTGGTCGGCTTCACCAGTGGCCTGGCGACGGCGTCCTGGTTCGGCGACGCGCTCGGCAGCCAGGACCGGCCGGGACGCAACGTGACCCTGAACGGCAAGTTCTACAAGGCGATCGACGGTTACATGATCGCGGGCCCGCAGTTCTCGAAGTACATGGCCCAGGTGGCACCGGCGTTCGGCACCAGCCCGTTCCCGGCCCCGCCGTCGAACCTGCTGACCGGCCCGGCTCCCGCGCCCAAACCGTCGACACAGGCGACGCCGGCACCGTCCAGCGCGCCAAGCGAGCCGGCACCAAGTGAGCCGGCGCCGGCGCCGGCGCCGTCGGACCAGCCAGGCAACGGCGGCCAGCCCAAGCCGTGACCGGACACAATCCGCTGGCAAGCCGCGTCCGAAGCATCGGGCGCGGCTTCGCCGTAACCGCTGCCGCCGGCGCCGTGACAGGTGCCGCCATGACCGGGTACGGGCTGTGGGAGAAGAACCAGTTCGTCCTGCGCGAAGAGACCCTGCCGATACTCCCTGCGGGCTTTGGCCCAATCCGGGTGCTGCACCTGAGCGACATCCACTTCGTGCCCGGCCAGCACCGGAAGGCCGAGTGGCTGTCCTCGCTGGCGGAACTGCGGCCGGATCTGGTGGTGAACACCGGCGACAACCTCAGCCACGCCAAGGCGGTACAGCCCCTGCTGGAGTCGCTCCGCCCGCTGATGGAGTTCCCCGGAGTCTTCGTTCCAGGTTCGAACGACTACTTCGCGCCGCGGATGAAGAACCCGGCGTCGTATTTCCTGGGCCCGTCCTCGAAGCCCAAGGCCCCGGCCAAGCTGGACTGGGCGCGTCTCCGTTCCGGTTTTGGCATGGGCGGCTGGGTGGACTTGACCAACCGCTGCCAGTCGCTGGTGATCAAGGGCCTGCGCGTTGACTTTTCGGGCGTGGACGATCCGCATCTGGGCCTGGAGCGGTACGCCGGCTGGCCCCGCGGCACCAAGGGCCAGGACAGCAAACCGCACCTCCGCGTCGCTGTGATCCACGCCCCCTACCAGCGTGTCCTGGACCGTTTCACCGAGGACGGCGCCGAGCTCCTTCTGGCCGGCCACACCCACGGCGGCCAGATCTGCGTCCCCGGTTTCGGGGCACTCGTCGCCAACTGCGACCTCCCGACGTGGCGGGCCAAGGGCCTGCACGACTGGGAAAGCAAGGGACGCACGACGCCGGTTAACGTCTCCGGCGGCATCGGCACCTCGCGTTTCGCCCCGGTCCGGATCGCCTGCAAACCCGAGGCAGTGCTGCTCACGCTCACCGAGCGTTCCTAACCCGCCCGCTTCCCCCGCCCCCACAGGACATGCCCACCCCCGTGCGCCACCGTTGGACATAGTGGGTCTATGTCCCCTCCCCGCGGCCACGACTGGGCATGTCCCCTTAACGGCGGCACGCCGGAATCCCATTGCGGAATGTAATTACTGGGCGAGATCCTGATGCTGTCGATTTATATGTGAACCGGGTCACCCGATGCCCTAGGGTAGTTGCTACAGGAAACTACATCCAGTTGCGTTAGATATTTCGCAGTTGCGTTTTAAGAAGCAGGCATGGCCAAGCAGACCTCATTTTTCTCCTCCATCAGCCGTCTCTATCCGCACGTCAAGCCGATCATTCCGCGGCTGGTCATGGGCCTGCTCTGCGCACTGCTCGCCAGCGTGGTGGCCCTGGCCATCCCCCAGGTGCTGCGCGTGCTGGTGAACCAGTCCCTCCAGCCCGGCGGCAGCACCGACGCGGTCTGGGCCGCCTCCCTCGTCATCCTGGGCCTGGGCGTCGCCGAGGCGGGGCTCGTGGCCCTGCGCCGGCAGTTCGTGATCAACCCCGCCACCACGGTCGAGACCCGGATGCGGGTGTCCCTGTACGGCCACCTGCAGGACCTGACGGTCTCCTTCCACGACCGCTGGGGCTCCGGGCAGCTGCTTTCCCGGGCCATGACCGACCTGAATTTCCTGCGCCGCTGGATGGCCTTCGGCGCCATCATGCTCGTGGTCACCACACTGACCGTCGTGATCGGCGTCGCCGTCATGTTCTCGATGAGCTGGCAGCTGGCACTGATCTTCCTCGCCGCCGCGGTGCCGATCATGATCTACGGCTTCCGCTTCCGCACCCGCTTCAGCAAGGTGGCCCGCCGCAGCCAGGACCAGGCCGGCGACCTCGCCACCACGGTCGAGGAATCGGTCCACGGGATCCGCGTCCTCAAGGCGTTCGGCCGCAGCCGGGAGGCACTGGAGAACTTCAACGAACAGGCCGAGGAACTCCGGCAGACTGAGATCGCCAAGGCCAAGCACCTCGCCACCTTCAGCCTCGTAGTCACCCTCCTGCCCGAGCTGGCCCTCGGTGCCGGCCTCGTCGTCGGCATCCTGCTGGCCTCCACCGGCGAGCTGAGTATCGGCTCCCTGGTGGCTTTCTTCGCCACCGCCGCCGTGATCGCCACCCCGGTGGAATTCTGCGGCATGCTGCTGGCCATGGCGCTCACCGCCAAGACCGCGGTGGACCGGCATTTCGAGGTGATGGACTCGGTGAACACCATCACCAGCCCGGACCAGCCGCGCCGCCCCGCCGAGCTGAAGGGCGCCCTCAGCTTCAACAACGCCACCTTCGCCTACGAGGATGCCCCGGACAAGCCGATCCTCAAAGACATCAGCCTCGACATCAAGCCCGGCGAAACCATGGCCCTGGTGGGAATCACGGGCAGCGGCAAGAGTGCACTGCTCCAGCTGGTCCCCCGGCTGTACGAGGTCACCGACGGTTCCATCACCATCGACGGGGTGGACCTGCGGGAGTTCAGCGTCGAGGAGCTCCGCACGGTGGTCGCCGTCGCGTTTGAAGACACCACCCTGTTCTCCAGCTCCGTCCGCGACAACGTTCTGCTCGGCGCACCGGCCGGCCTTCCGGCCGAGCGCCGGGAAGAGGCCCTCGAGGAGGCGCTCGACGTCGCCCAGGCCCACTTCGCGTATTCCCTCCCGGAAGGCCTCGACACGCTGATCGGCGAGGAAGGCCTCAGCCTGTCCGGCGGCCAGCGGCAGCGCATCGCCCTGGCCCGCGCCATCGCCGCCCGGCCCAGGGTCCTGGTCCTGGACGATCCGTTGTCCGCCCTCGACGTCCACACCGAGGAACTCGTCGAGACCAGGCTGCGGGAGGTGCTCACCGCCACCACGACGCTGATCGTGGCCCACCGGCCGTCCACGGTCGCGCTGGCGGACCGGGTGGCGCTGCTGGAGGACGGACGCATCACTGCCGTCGGCACCCACACCGAACTGCTCGCCGAGAACCGCCACTACCGCTACGTGATCGCCAGCCTCGACCCGGAACCGCGGGACCTCGACTCCGAGCTGCTGGATTCCGAACTGTCAGATCTCAATGCCGAGGAGATTTCCCGATGAGCAGCGCCACCTTCGGCACCGCGAACGAGGACAACGCGCACCTGTCCAAGGGCGAAAGCAAGACCGTCCGGCGCCGCTCCCTGGCCCTGCTGGGCTCGCTGATCCGCCCGGTCCGCAAACGGTTCTGGCTGACCATTGCCGCCGTCGTGCTGTCCCAGGCGGCGCGGGTAGCCGGGCCCGCGCTGATCGCCTTCGGCATCGACCGGGCCCTTCCGGCCCTGACCGCCGGCGACAACCTCCCCCTGCTGCTCACCGGCGCCGCCTACCTGGCCGCCGCCGTCGCGACGGCCTGCCTCACCGCCCTGTACGTGACCTCGACGGCGAGGCTGAGCCAGGCGATGCTCCTGGACCTGCGGGTACGCGTCTTCCGGCACACCCAGCGGCTCAGCCTGGAATTCCACGAAAAGTACACCTCGGGGCGCATCATCGCGCGGCAGACCTCGGACCTGGAGGCGCTCCGCGAACTCCTGGACTCAGGGATCAGCTCGCTGGCCTCCGGGATGCTGTTTATGGTCTTCACCGCCATCACCGTGTTCGCCCTCGACTGGCGCAGCGGGCTCCTGGTCCTCGCCGCCGGCGTGCCGATGTACTTCCTGGCCCGCTGGTACCAGAAGCACTCCCAGATCGCGTTCCGCGAGTCCCGCGTTGTCTCGGCCCGGCTGATCGTGCACTTCGTCGAAACCATGACCGGCATCCGCGCGGTCAAGGCTTTCCGCAAGGAACGCGAAAACGCCGAAAACTACGCCGGGCTCTCCGAGGACTACCGCAAGGTCACGGTCCGCTCCATCAACCTCAACGGCGTCTTCCAGCCCGGACTGGTGCTGATCGGGAACGTCTGCGTCGCCGTCGTCCTGCTGTTTGGCGGCTTCCGCGTGCTCAGCGGCGATCTGGCCGTCGGTGTGCTGCTGGCCCTGATCCTGTCCACCAAACGCTTCTTCCAGCCGGTGGACCAGATGGCCATGTTCTACAACTCGTTCCAGAGCGCCCAGGCAGCGCTGGAGAAGGTCTCCGGGCTGCTCGAGGAGGTCCCCACCGTCCGGCCGCCCAAGAACCCGGTAGCCCTGCGCGACGCCAAGGGAGCCATCGACTTCACGGGCGTCGAGTTCCGCTACGGCGACGGGCCGGTCATCATCCCCGCCATGGACCTGCACATCCCCGCCGGCCAGACGGTGGCGCTTGTGGGCCAGACCGGCGCCGGCAAATCCACCCTCGCGAAGCTGATCGCCCGCTTCTACGACGTCTCCGCCGGCTCCCTCACGCTCGACGGCGTAGACCTGCGGGAGCTTGCGACGGCGGACCTGCGGCGGAACGTCGTCATGGTCACCCAGGAGGCCTTTCTGTTCAGCGGGTCCGTCGCGGACAACATCGCCCTCGGCCGGCCCGAAGCCTCGCGCGAGGAGATTGAGGACGCCGCCAGGGCCGTGGGCGCGCACGATTTCATCACGGAACTGCCGGACGGCTATGACACCGACGTCAACAAGCGCGGCGGACGGGTCTCCGCCGGGCAGCGCCAGCTCATCAGCTTCGCCCGGGCCTTCCTGGCCCGGCCCGCGGTCCTGATTCTGGACGAGGCCACGTCTTCGCTGGACATCCCGTCCGAGCGGCTGGTGCAGACCGGCCTGGCCGGGCTGCTGCAGGGCATCGACGCCGACAGCGGCCGGACCGCCCTCATCATCGCGCACCGCCTGTCGACGGTGGAGACCGCGGACCGCGTCCTTGTGGTCCATGACGGGCGCGTGGTCGAGGACGGCACCCCGGAGCAGCTGATCGGCGGCGGCGGCCGGTTCGCGCAGCTGCACGGCGCCTGGAAGGACTCGCTGGTCTGACAACCAGGGGCCGTGCGCGCCTTAAGGCGTTCCTTGCGGCTTCTGTTGCAAGGATGACGGCTGCCCGATTTCACATCCGGAGCCCCATCCGATACTCTTGTGAAGTTGCTTTTGAAGCAACGGATCGGGATGTGGCGCAGCTTGGTAGCGCGCGTCGTTCGGGACGACGAGGTCGCAGGTTCAAATCCTGTCATCCCGACCAATCAAAAGAGGGTCTTCCATTCGGAAGGCCCTCTTTTTGTTTCCTGCCAGCCGGCGATGCCGCCGCCCCGCCGCCGTTTCGGGCAAAAAATAGCTCCGGGACATGGTTCGCGCATGTCCCGGAGCTATCAAAGAGCCAATGCTTACATCGGGTCCGGCCAGTTGCCGATGTTGGTGGAGAAAGTCATCGGGTCCGGCCAGTTGCCGATGGCCGAGAGACTTCCCTGGCTGGAGCTCATGGGGTCGGGCCAGTTGCCGATGGACAGCGTAGTGCCCATGGGGTCCGGCCAGTTACCGATGGCACTTACGGACAGGACTGCGGGAGCCGCTGCGGAGAAGGCCAGCGCCCCTGCCAAGGCGACGGAAGCTGCAATCTTCTTGAACATGTGGGTTCCTCAATACGAGTCGGAAACGCGATTCGGATACATTACAAAGCGAGCACTAGCCCTTGTTGACATACATTGTAAAATGGCTTGCACAGAGACTGTCAAGCATTTAGTACAAAGACTGTCCGGAATTAGGAGGAACCCGTGGGGAACGGATTCGGGGAGAAACTCCGAGCGGAACGGCTCGAACGCGGCCTGACGCAAGCGGAATTGGGACGGGACTTGTACTCGCCCAGCTACATCTCCCTGCTGGAGACCGGACGCCGCGAACCGACCGCCGATGTCATTGAGGAACTGGCCCGGCGGCTCGAACTGGCGCCCAAAGCGCTGGAAGCGTGGAGCCAGCCAGTGTCCGTCAGCGACGCCGAATACGTGCTGGCCGGCCTGTACGCGCGCCAGGCCTGGGACCTGCGGGACTACGCCCTGGCGGCAACCCACGCCGCGTCGGCGGCCCAGATCGCCCTCGAAGCCAAGAACACCAGCGCCTGGTGGAACATGAGCTACATGCAGGCCGAGTGCCTGATGAAGCAGGGCCAGCTGAAGGAATGCCAGGACCTGGTCCAGCGGCTGCTGGACCACCCGATGGCCGCCGAATCGGCGGGCCTGGGCGTCCGGGCACGGCAGATGCTCGCGGCCGTGTGCCACGGCCAGGGGCAGCTGACGGTCGCCGTCGGGCACGCGCAGGAGGCGGTGCGGCTCTGCGCCGAACTGCCCAAGGGCTCCACACTGATCATTGGTGCGCTGCGCGCCCTGATCGGTGCACTGGCCGAAAGCGGCCGGCTGGACGAGGCCTGGGAATACTGCCAGGCCATGAACGAGCAGATGGATGACCATTCCATGACCCAGCTCGCCGGCGAGGTCGCCTGGGTGATCGGCAACGTGGCCTTCATGCGCCACGACTACACGGAAGGCATCAAGTACCACGAGCGGGCGGCGCAGCTGCTCTCCCCCGCGAACGACATCGACCTCTGGGCGCGGTTCAACAAAGCGTCAGCCGCCGTCCGACTGTCCTCAGGGATCGTGGAGCCTGAGACGCTCACCTCGATCGAGCGGGCAGAGCTGGCGCTCTCGATCGTTGGCGGCAACAAGACAGACCAGCTCGAGGTGGCGTTCATCCGGGCCCGCTGGCTCTACCTGACCGGCGACATTGTGGCGGCCGTCCAGAAGCTGCGGGAGATCCACGCCGAAAAGGACGCCCTCGCCAAACACGTGGCCGGCGAGGTGGCCCTCCTGCTGGGCAAGGCGCTCAAGGCCGCGGGCGAATCCGACGAGGCCCTCATCTACCTCGAGGAAGCCCAGAAGGAATTCAGCGCGGCGGGCGCCTCGGACCGGGTCCAGCAGGCGATGGACGCCGTGCTGGAGATCCGGCTGGCGCAGCGGCGCGCGCAGGCCGCCGCTTCGCCCGGAGCCGAGGCGGCCCGCTCCGCGACGGCCTAGGCGAACGTCCGGCCGGTGAGCTTCTCGAAAGCCTCGACGTAGCGGCTGCGGGTGCGGGCGACGACGTCGGCCGGCAGGGCCGGCGGCGCCACGTCCGAGGACTTGTCCCAGCCGGACTCGGCCGAGGTCAGCCAGTCGCGGACGTACTGCTTGTCATAGGAGGGCTGGGCCTTGCCCGGCTCATACGTGGCGGCATCCCAGAACCGTGAGGAATCCGGGGTGAGCACCTCGTCGCCGAGCGTGATGACGCCGGTGGCGGCGTCGAACCCGAATTCCACCTTGGTGTCGGCGAGGATGATGCCGCGGCCGCGGGCGATCTCCTCGGCCTTGGTGTAGATCTCCAGCGTGAGTTCGCGCAGCCGTGCGGCGATGTCCTCGCCCACGGTGCCGACGACGGCCTCGTAGGTGATGTTTTCGTCATGCTCGCCCACCTCGGCCTTCGCGGAGGGGGTGAAGATCGCTTCCTCGAGCCGGGACCCGTCCACCAGGCCTTCCGGCAGCGGGATGCTGCACACGGTGCCGGACTGCCGGTACTCGAGGAGACCGGAGCCGGTGAGGTAGCCGCGGGCGATGCATTCGACCGGGAACATGTCCAGTTTTTTGCAGATCATTGCCCGGCCCTCGACGGCCGCGGGCACGCCGGCGTCGACCGTGGACGCGAGCACGTGGTGTTCCACGCCGAGCTGTTCGAACCACCACAGGCTCAGCTGGGTCAGGATGCGGCCCTTGTCCGGAATCTCGCTGGCGAGCACGTGGTCGTAGGCGCTGATGCGGTCGCTGGCGACCACCAGGACGCATTCCTGGCCGATGCGCTCCGTGATGGACTCGTCCACCGGAACGTAGAGGTCGCGGACCTTGCCGGAGTAGATGTGCTTCCAGCCGGGAAGGTCCAGCGTCTCGGTGTCCAAGCCTCCCTTCGGCGCAGACGATGCGGGACCGGCAGCCGGCAGGGAGGATTCGGGGCGGCTCATGCTCAGGCCTTCGCTTTCGTGGCGGCGGGGGCGCCGGGCGACTGCACTTTGATCTCGCCGCGGGCCGCCTTTCCGCCGATGTCGGTGCGGAACTGGCTGCCGTCCAGCTGGACGAGCTCGACGCCGTCGTACGCCCGTTCGCGGGCCTCGACGAGGTCCGTGCCGAGCGCGACGACGGCGAGGACCCGTCCGCCGGCGGAGACCACTTTGCCTTCGTCGTCGAGCCTGGTGCCGGCGTGGATCACGTGGACGCCTTCGATCGACTCCACTTTCTTGAGCCCGCGGATGCGGTCGCCTGTGCGCGGAGTATCGGGGTAGTTTTCGGCGGCGACGACGACGGCGACGGCGGTTTCCTTGGACCAGCGCAGCGGCTGGATCTTGTCCAGCTCGCCCTTGGCGGCTGCCATGAGCAGCCCGCCGAGCGGGGTCTTGAGGCGGGCGAGGACGGCCTGGGTTTCCGGGTCGCCGAAGCGGACGTTGAACTCGATTACCCGGGTGCCGCGGGACGTCAGCGCCAGTCCGACGAAGAGCACACCGACGAACGGGGTGCCGCGGTGGGCCATCTGGTTGACCGTGGGCTGGGCGACGCGGTCCAGGACCTCCTGGACGAGGCCTTCGGGGGCCCATTCCAGCGGGGTGTAGGCGCCCATACCTCCGGTGTTGGGGCCCTCGTCGTTGTCGAAGATCCGCTTGAAGTCCTGCGCCGGGGAAAGCGCCACGGTGTTGCGGCCGTCGCAGAGGACGAAGACGGAGACCTCGGGGCCGTCCAGGAACTCCTCGATGACCACCGTGCCGCCGGCGTCGAAGCAGGTCTGGGCGTGGGCGAGGGCCTCGGCCCGGTTGCTGGTGACGACGACGCCCTTGCCTGCGGCGAGCCCGTCGTCCTTGACGACGTAGGGGGCGCCAAAGGTATCGAGCGCGTCGGCGGCTTCCCCGGCGTTGCCGGCAACCCGGGCCATCGCAGTGGGGACCCCGGCCTCGGCCATGACTTCCTTGGCGAACGCTTTGGAGGCCTCAAGCTGGGCCGCGGCCTTGCTGGGGCCGAACACCGGGATGCCGGCGGCACGGACGGCGTCGGACACGCCAGCGGCCAGGGGCGCCTCGGGGCCGACCACCACGAGGTCGACGGTGAGCCTGGTGGCCAGGGCGGCGACGGCGGCCGGATCGTTCGCGTCGATGGCGTGCGCGGGGACCAGTTTGCTGATGCCGGCGTTGCCCGGGGCCGCATGGACCTCGGACACGTTCGGGT
This sequence comes from Arthrobacter sp. 05N429, assembly GCF_056397045.1. Taxonomy (NCBI): domain Bacteria; kingdom Bacillati; phylum Actinomycetota; class Actinomycetes; order Micrococcales; family Micrococcaceae; genus Arthrobacter; species Arthrobacter sp. 05N429. The sequence continues at coordinate 15,956 of NZ_JBFTMQ010000001.1, read as the reverse complement.
CTGCAAGCAAGGATCGGACAATGGCGTGTTCGCGGCCGCCGGGGCCGATGACAAGTACCTTCACAGTTCCCAAGGGTACTTTGTGGACCCGGCAGGCTCCTAAGCTGTGACCACCGCCGGACATGCCCAGTCTTGGTCCCACCCCAACCCGCGGGACATGCCCAGTCCTCGCCGCAACCACTGGACATCATGCCAACATGTCCATCCCCGCGCTCTAGGGGAGGGCATGTCCCCTCAATCCCGGCACCCGACCCGCGGGACATGCCCAGTCCTCGCCGCAACCACTGGACATCATGCCAACATGTCCATCCCCGCGCTCTAGGGGAGGGCATGTCCCCCGCCCGGCGGGCAATCCGCGGAACTGTCGGCTACGAAGACCTGTTATGGACAAGCCCAGCACGCAGACGCCCCGCGCAGAAAAACCCCGCGCGGAAGAACTCAGCATCAAGGAGCCCGCCCGGCCCCGGCCCGGCCAGCGCCCGGCCGCCAGACGGCTGTCCGGACCCACAGCCCTTGCCGCGCTGGCGGGGGTGGCCGCCGCCGCCGTCGTGCTGTCCGTGGCGGAGCTGGTTGGCGCATTCTTCACGGCCCGGGCGACGCCGGTGATCGCCCTGGGCTCGACCTTCATCGACTTCACGCCGTCGTGGATGAAGGACTTCGCGATCGCCACTTTCGGCACGAACGACAAGCTCGCCCTGTTCGTCGGCATGGCCGTGACCATCCTGCTGCTCGCGTGCGTCCTGGGCATCGTGGCATACCGCAAGTGGGCCCTCGGCGTCGCGGGTGTGCTGCTGATGGGCGCCGTGATCGTCGCGAGCGTGGTGACCCGGGCCAGCGTGAGGCCGCTGGATGCGATTCCCACGCTGATCGGCACCGTGGCCGGGCTCATTGCGCTCCGCTTCCTGATCACGCGGCTGTGGCGGATGCAGGAGTGGCCGGAGATGGACGCGGACCTGGCAGCCAAGGATCCGGAACGTCCCGCAACGAGCCGCCGCGCCTTCTTCGCCGCGAGCGGAGTCACCGCCGCAGCCTCAGCCATCGCCGCGACCGGCGGGCGCATGCTCAGCTCAGCCCGCAGCAACATCGCCCAGGCCCGCGAATCCCTGCAGCTCCCGGCACCGGCCAAGGCGGCCCCCGCTGTCCCCGCCGGGGTGCAGTCCAAGGCGCCGGGGGTTACGCCGTGGCTGACGCCCAACAACGACTTCTACCGCATTGACACCGCCCTGAGCGTGCCCGAAGTCAACGCCCAGGACTGGGAGTTGCGCATCCACGGCCTCGTGGAGCAGGAAGTCCGGCTCAGCTTCCAGAACCTGCTCGACGCGGACCTGATCGAGTCCCACGTCTCGCTGACGTGCGTGTCGAACCCGGTCGGCGGGAACCTGGCCGGCAACGCCAAATGGCTGGGCATGCCCATTCGTGACGTGCTCAAGATGGCCCGGCCCAAGGAGGGCGCGGACATGGTGCTCTCCACCTCGATCGACGGCTTCAGCGCCTCAACCCCGCTCGAGGTCCTCCAGGACGACCGCGACGCCATGCTCGCAATCGGCATGAACGGAGAAGCCCTGCCGCTGGAACACGGCTATCCGGTGCGCATGGTGGTCCCCGGCCTGTACGGCTTCGTCTCCGCCACCAAATGGGTGGTGGATATGGAAGTCACCCGTTTTGCGGACAGCAAGGCCTACTGGACGCAGCGGGGCTGGTCCGAGCGCGGCCCCATCAAGACCATGGCCCGGGTGGAGGTCCCGAAGTCCTTCGCCAGGGTCCCGGCCGGGCGGGTCGCGATCGGCGGCACCGCCTGGGCCCAGACCCGCGGCATCACCAAGGTTGAGGTGCAGATTGACAACGGGCCCTGGACCGAAGCCACCCTCGCCGATGAGGCCTCACTCATCACCTGGCGCCAGTGGTCCTTCGACTGGGACGCCACCCCGGGCCCGCACTACATCAAGGCCCGCGCCACCGACGGAACCGGCGAGGTCCAGACGGACAAGCGGGCGGATCCGGTGCCCGACGGCGCCTCGGGCTGGCAGTCGCTGATGGTGACCGTGGAATAACGGGGTATCACTGCCGGGCACCATAGACTTGCTGCATGCCCTTGAATTCGCATGCCACCTTCACCGTCGAGTCCGCCGTCGAACTGGCCGTCGTTGAACGCAGCGGCTTTGTGGAGTCCCGGCACATCGGCTCCGCCGTCCTTATCTCCGGGGACGGCACAGTCGTCACCGAACTGGGCGACATCACCACCCCGATCTACGCCAGGTCCACGCTGAAGCCGTTGCAGGCTCTCGCCTCCATGCAGGCCGGCGTCCCGCTGCGCGGCGCGCAGGCAGCGATCGCCTGCGGCAGCCACGTCGGCTCGCTGGACCACATGGACGTCGTCGAGGGAATGCTCAAGGCCGCCGGCGTCAAGGAAGAGCAGCTCCTGTGCCCGGCCGCCTGGCCCGAGGATGAGACGGCCCGCAACTGGCTGGTCCGCTCCGACCGGGGCATGTCCAAGCTCGCCTTCAACTGCTCCGGGAAACACGCCGCGTTCCTCTGGGCCTGCACCGAGAACGGCTGGGACACCCACAGCTACCTCGAGCCCAACCACCCGCTGCAGCAGCGCATCCGCTCCGTGATCGAGGAATACTGCGGCGAAAACATCGCCCACCTCGGCATCGACGGCTGCGGCGCCCCCGTAGCTGCCGTCTCCCTGACCGGACTGGCCCGCGCCTTCTCCAAACTCGCCAAGGCCCCAGGGGACAAGAACTCCAACGCCCGCGCCGCCACGATCGCCACCTCGATGCTGGACTACCCATGGGCGGTGCAGGGCAAGGGCGAATGCAACACCATCGTCATGGACGATCTCGGCATCCTCGCGAAGATCGGCGCCGAGGGCGTGCTGGTGATGGCCACGCCTACCGGCGCCTCCGTCGCCATAAAGGTCCTCGACGGCAATATCCGGGCCACCACGCTCGTCGGCCTGACCCTGCTGGCGGCCGCCGGCGCCGTCGACGTCCCGGAAGTGGCCAGCGTCCTGGACAAAGTTGTTGCCCCCGTGCTCGGCGGCGGCCGGCCGGTGGGCAAGATCCGGCTCGGCCACGCCGTCTCGGCGCTGCTCGACTGACGCGGAGGCCGACGGCGGAGCCGCCCGCCTCACGAGGCAGGGCCTCCGGGCGCGCTGCCCTGACGCGGTTTGCGGACCGATTGCTGGACGAGGCCCTCCGGATCGGGCAGTCTTGATGGTTCCGGACGTTCGCTCCGGTTGCACGCCCGGACCCTGCTACCGAACGGAGCAGCATGGTGACTTCCGGCCAGCCCCCGGCGCCGCGGCTCCTGCCGCTCCTGGCCGCCGGCCTGACGCTGCTGGTTCTCGGCGCCGTCCCTTCCGCCGGTTCCCCGTCCGCGCTGCCCGCCGCCCCGACAGCCGGGCAACTCCCCGCCCAGGTGCCTTCCACCCCGGCGGCTGAGGGAACTGAACCGCCCGACGCCGGCGCGCCGGCCGTCACGCCGACATCCACGGCACCTCCACCCGAGCCACCCGCGGCATCCAGCCCCGCCGCCGGGACGGTGACCGTCTCCACCGCCGCCGAACTCAGCGCAGCCCTCGCGGCGGCCCGTCCGGGCCAGACCATCCGGCTCAACGACGGCGCCTACACCGGAAAATTCGTGGCCGCAGCATCCGGCACGGACGCGGCTCCCATAGCCCTGACCGGTTCCCGCGCTGCCGTCCTCAGCTCCGGGTCACTGAAATCCGGCTACGGGCTGCACATCACCGGCAGCTACTGGCAGGTCTCGGGCCTGTCCGTCGCGCAGTCCGCCAAGGGAATAGTCCTGGACGGATCCGCCCACACCGTCCTGAGCAACGTCGACGTCGGCAGTATCGGCAGCGAGGCAGTGCACTTCCGCGCCAACAGCACGGACTGCACCATCCGGGACTCGGAGATCCACGACACGGGCCTGGCCAAGCCTGGCTTTGGCGAGGGCATCTACGTGGGCAGCGCCAAGAGCAACTGGGAGACCGTGATGGGGTCCGCCACGACCCCTGACCGTTCGGAGCGGGCCCTGATCAGCAACAACCGCGTCTCCCGGACGGCTGCCGAAGGAATCGACATCAAGGAGGGCACCACGGGCGGCAGAGTCACCGGAAACAGCTTTTCCGAGGCGGGATTCTCCGGCGCCAACTCCGCCGATTCCTGGGTGGACGTCAAGGGCAACGGCTACACCGTGACCGGCAATTCCGGGTCAGGCACCAAGCTCGACGCCCTGCAGGTGCACAACGTCCTGGACGGCTGGGGCCGCGACAACGCCTTTTCAGGCAACACCGTGCAGGGCGGAGTGCCGGGCTACGAAGTCTGGATCCAGTCCGGGGACCTGGGCAACACCGTCCGGTGCCAGCCGAGCGCTGCGGTCCGGGGACTCACCAACATCACGTGCACGCCCTGACGGGGACCGCCAGGGCAATCCCGCAGCTCAGGCTGGAGTGCCGGTAGCGCCGTCGCGCGCGTCCTCCAGCAGAATGACCGTCCTCGCCTGGTAGGGCCGGCCCAGGGCGCGGTACTCCCAGCCCTTCGCGGTGTAGTCGCTGGCATCGAGGGCGTGCCGACCATCAACAATGAGCCGCCGGCGGACAAACCCCGCAAGGTAGTCCGGGTCAGCGTGGCGGAATTCCTCCCATTCGGTGAGCAGCGCCACCACATCAGCCTGGGCCACCGCCTCCTCCATCGACGCGACGTAGTTGAGGTCCGGGTAGAGCCGGTGGGCATTGGCATTGGCCTGGGGGTCGTAGACGGTCACCACGGCACCCTCCAGGTACAGGAGCCGCGCGACGTCGAGCGCCGGGGCGTCGCGCACGTCGTCGGAGTTCGGTTTGAAGGCCGCGCCGAGGGCCGCCACCCGCACGCCCGCGAGGGTCCCGCCGGCGAGTTCCCGGATCAGGTCCACCGTGCGGACGCGCCGCCGGTTGTTGATCGAATCGACTTCGCCCAGGAAGCTGACGGCCTGGCCCACGCCCAGCTCCTCGGCGCGGTGCCGGAAGGCACGGATGTCCTTGGGCAGGCAGCCGCCGCCGAATCCCAGTCCGGGCTTGAGGAACCGCCGGCCGATCCGGTCGTCAAGGCTCAGGGCCTGGGCCAGCAGGCTGACGTCGGCGCCGGTGGCTTCGCAAACCTCTGCCATGGCATTGATGAAGGAGATCTTCGTGGCCAGGAAGGAATTGGCGGCCACCTTGACCAGTTCCGCGGTGGACAGGTCGGTCACGATCAATGGAGTGCCGGTACTGAGGATCGGGGCGAAGACCGTGCGGAGCTGCCCCTCCGCCCACGCGGACTCCACCCCGAAGACGAGGCGGTCGGGGAAGAGGGTGTCCTGCACCGCGAATCCCTCGCGGAGGAATTCCGGGTTCCAGGCCAGCTCCAGTTCAGGCCCGATCGGCGAGATGTCCTTGACCATCCCGCTCAGCCGGGCCGCCGTTCCGATCGGAACGGTGGACTTGCCGACGAGCAAGGCCTTGCGGGTAATGCGCGCGGCCAGGGAACTGAAAGCCTCCTCGACGTAGCTCAGATCCGCGGCTCCCGACCCGGCGGCCTGCGGCGTGCCGACGCAGAGGAAGTGGACGTCGCCGAACTGCGCCACCTCGTCGAAATCGGTGGTGAAGTGCAGGCGGCCCGAGGCGAGGGCCTCGTCAAGTTTCTCGGGCAAGCCGGGTTCGAAAAAAGGGACACAGCCGGCGCAGAGCATGTCGATCTTGTTCCGGTCAACGTCGGCGCCGAGCACCTCGTAGCCCATGATCGCCATGCAGATGGCGTGCGTGGCTCCGAGGTATCCCGTGCCGGTGACGGTGACCCTGGGATTGGGCACAGCGGAGGACGGAGGGTGGCACATTGACTTCTCTCTTCCTAGGGGAAAGCACCCTGGCTGGCGTCGGCCGGCGCGATTGCGTCCGGACCGGTTTTTCTAGGCGGTTTTGCAGGGTTGGTTCGAGACGCCCTTTCCGGCCTGGGAGGCGCTGTTGCTGCATTCGACGACGTTGCCGCGCACCGGAGTCAGCGAATAGCCGAAGCCGGGTCCATTGACCTCGGCTGTGTTGTTCCGGAACACATTCCCGGTGCCCCAGCCGTCGACAATCTCATGGGTCTGAAATCCGTCCACCGGTGAATTTCGGCCGGAGTTATTGTCGATGGTCCAGTCATTGCCTTTCACATCCACCCAGGAGTCGGCGCCGGCAATACTGGAACCGTCGAAGCGGTTGTCGCGAACGATGCCCCCGGACGTTCCTTCCTTGATGTCAACACATTCTGCGGAAGTCCCGGAAATGTCATTTCCAGCGACCTCGTTGCGGTCGCTTTTATCCGGCCCGCAACCGCTGATGTCGCACCAGTTGCTTTCCGCCGAGCCGACGTAGACCCCTTCACCGAATTTCGGTTTCCGCAACCCGGTGTCCCGGATCGAATTCCCCAAAACTTTGTTGTCGGTGCTGAATTTCCTGAGGTGGATGGCTTCGTCGCCGGTGCTGCTGACATCGAGGCCCCGCAGTACTGAGTGCGTCGTTTCATCGACCATCACGCCCTTCTGCCCATTGCGTACGGCGAAACCCTGGAGCACCCAGTGGGATGCCCGGTTGAGGTGGAGCACGTAGCCGTCGTCGAGCCGTCCGCCGTCGAGGATGCTGCCAGCCGTGCCGCAGAGCATTACCGGCTGGCCTTCCGCCCCGTTTCCGGTGGCGGTGAAGTTGCCCGCATAGACACCTGGCCTGAGGCCGATGACGGATCCGGGCGCGGGGTTCATCAGGGCTGCCTGAAGTTCCGCCGCGCTCGCCACGGTGACGGTGGCCGCCGGGCAGTCCCCGCCGGGCGGCGCGGCGGTGGGCCCCGGCGGCCCCGCTGGCCCCGCTGGCCCCGGCGGCCCGGCTGACCCCGGCGGCCCGCTTGACCCCGGCGGCCCAGGCGATACGGTGCCGCGCCCGGAGTCGGCACCGCTCTCAACGCCGCCTGGGCCGGAGGAACCTGCCATGTTGCCCGCGGCAAGCCAGGTCGCTGCCCCGATCACCGCGGCAGCCAGCAGGGCAAGGGCCATCAGCCAGGGGCGGGCCGGGGTCATGGCCGGCTTCATTGCCGCAGTCCTGCGGCGTCGTCGGGAACCACGAATCCCCGGCTGAGCGTGGTGAGCGGCACCCGTTCTTCGTAGGGGCTCCGGATCTGTGCCGTCCTCTTCTTCCGGACCACGGCGGTGAGCAGCAGCAGGCCGCCGAGCGCGAACCACACCAGGGTCAGCGGCTGGAACATGGACCCTACGGCTTTGTCCACGGTGTAGGCCGGCGCCCACCCCAGCAGGTTGTTCTCCGTGACGGCGGCACCGGCGGCCCCCTCCGCCCAGATGGCCGCACTGCCCTGGCCGGCCACCGTGTTCCCTGCGACGATGGTGCCGCCCACCTCTCCAACAAGAGTGATTCCGTGGTTCGATATGGAGCCCAGCGTATTCGCGGTGATGTCGGCCCGGGCGTTCCGGACGTAGATTCCGGTGTCCCCGCCGGTGATGGTGTTCCGGTACACCGCCGCAGAGGCGTGCGCGTCCCGGACCGCCACGGCCTGGAGCCGCTGGTCCCTGAACTCGTTCCGGCTGATGCCGACGCCGCTGGCGCCGTGGTTGACCACCACCCCCACCTCGTTGGCAGCAATGCGGTTGTTCTCGACGTCGAGGTTGCTGCCGCCGCTGAGCTCTATCCCGTACCGGGCGTTTCCCACCACCGAGCTTTCCGTCACGCGGTTGCCGCCGTAGGGAATCACGGCAGTGCCGACGGCGTTGGGCCCGTCTGCGAGGGGCCGGCCGTCGAATGAAATTCCGTTGCGGCCGTTGCGCTCCGCCGTGACCTCCTCCATCAGGACCCGCGTGGTGGAGCTGGCCACCGTGAAGCCATCCACAGCGTTGTCCGATGATCGTGTCCGGGTGATCTGCGCATCGGTGACGGCGCGGTGCAGGACAAGGCCGTCCACGAGGCTCCCGGTGATGGCCGAGTCCTCGATGATGATGTCCCGGGCGTTGGAGACAAACAGGCCGAAGGCGTTGCCGTCGATGGTGACGTCATCGATGCCGGCGGTCACCACGCTGTATTCCTGTTCCCTGGCGGCCCAGGCGGACAGGGCGTCCTCGGGAAGCACCTGCGCCCCGCCGGCGGCAGCTGCCTCTGTGGCCTGCTCCGCCGTGGGCGGACCGCTTTGGAACGCCCCGACGTCGTCCGTTCCGGTCAGTGAGAGGCCGCCGGTGTTGCCGCTCCAGAACCCCAGGTTGGAGATGTTGGCGCGGGCCAGCGAGGCATGTCCGCCAAGGACTCGGATGTAAGCGCGGCCGTCAGCGGTGCTCGTGTCGATGGCCTGCTCCGCGCTGTCCCAGCTGGTGACGCGGACGTCCGCCGTCGCCGAGCCGGCCACTGTGAGGGACCCGCCCAGGGCAACAATGGAGACGAAGTGGTCCCGGGTGCTCTCCAGCCGGATGTCGAGTCCCTCCGGGCTGTCGGGGGCGAGCAGGGAAAGATTCGCCCCCGGCAGGACGACGACGCTCTCGGACAGGACGTAGGCGCCGTCCGGCTGACGGACAAAGCCCTTGGGCGTGAGGACCTCGAGATCGGCCAGGGTGTACGGTTCGGGCCGGGCCGGCAGAACCAGGGTGTAGGTGGAGCCGGTGCGGAGGCGGAAGGCGCCCTCCAGCCCGTCCACCCGCCACCGGGCGACCGAAGCGACGGTGCGCACGTAGATGAGCCGTTCGTCTTCGCGTTCAACGAGCTGCGCTTCGCGGGCCGGATCCCCGGGGTAGATTTCGCCCTGGACGTTGCCGTTGGCCGCGATCTCGTTCCGGCCCACGGGATCGAGCGGGCGCTGGTTGAACAGCCTGTCGGCCTGCAGGATCAGCGTGCCGGACCCCGCGAGGAGCACGGCGGCGAGGGTGACGAGCAGTCCCTGCCTGGTGGGTCTCATGTCGAGGCCGCCCCCGGCGCCAGGCTCCGGGCGTCCTGGCCGTCGCCGCCGACCTGGTCCGTGTGCCGGGTGAGCCAGCCCTGCCTGTTCATCGTGGCGAAGGCGTATACCTTGATGGGCAGCGCAACCAGGATCACTGTGAGGGCGAAGACGGGCAGGATCAGGAGGTCCTTTGGCTCCCGGCGCAGGTGGGAGATGCCCCGGATGCCCCGGCCCAGCAGCAGCCAGCACGCGGCGGCCGCGAAACCCAGCGGCGTCGGGTCCAGCCGGTTGAAGACCAGGTAGAAGACCGTCAGCCCCATGGTCACGGGCGTCAAGAGGATCTGCAGCACTGTCACTTTGGTGACGAACGGGACGCGCCACAGCCAGCCCATGGCGATCGCCGTCAGGTAGCAGCGGTAGGAGTTCCGGCTCCAGCGGACCCGCTGCTTGACGAAGGCGCCGAAGGTCGACGGAAACATGGACAGTGCCTGCGCGGTGGACTGGTGGACCGTCCTGTACCCGGAGGCCAGGACCAGCCAGGTCAGGCGGCCGTCGTCGCCGGAGATGCACCGGCGGCCCATGAAGTACTCGTTTTCCAGATGCTCCAGGACCAGCATCACGGCTTCACGGCGGTAGACGGCCGTCCGGCCCGAAATGCACGGCACCGCCCCGGCGCGGCCCATCGCCGGCACGTAGTCGAGATACCTGAGGTTGACCATCCAGTCCGCGATGCGCCGCCAGATGCTTGTGTCCCGCTGGTAGACGTTCTGGTGCGTGCCGACGGCGCCGACCCGGGGATCAGCGAACGGCATCTGGACGTTCCGGAGCAGGTCCGGTTTCCACCAGGTGTCGGAATCCGTGAGCACCAGGAGGTCGTATTGGGCGAGCCGCACACCGGCGCCCAGGGCTGACCGCTTGCCCACGTGGTGGAACAGCACCGGCCTGATGGTTTTGTCCCCCAGCGCCGTGATGCGGCGGTACGCCTCGAGATCCTCGACGTCGAGGACAATGATGATCTCGTCAGGCCGCTGCTGACGCCAGGATTCGAGGGCGCTCATGAGGATGTCGGGATCCTCGTGGAAGGACGGGACGATCACGGAGGTCGTGGCCTCGAAATCGTTCACCACCGGCCGGGCCCGGTGCGAGAGAATTAAGCGGTACAGCCACAGGCCCCAGACAATGGCTCCGGCCACGGCCACGGGAAAGTATGGTGATGCCTCGGTGTAGAAATCGCTGAGGGCGGACCAATCGAATGTGGTTTTGGTTTGATTTTGCGGAATATTAAAAGAACGCATAATCGGCCTTCACTGCGGTGCGAATGAGAGAAGGGACGCTAAAGACTATTGCCCCCCAATGTCGTTCGATGCGCCGTTCGATGCAATAAGTGCCACTACTTCCGGCCAGGTGTCCTGCGCCGCGCCCGACGAACCACTTTGTGGCCCCGTCCGCGCCGTCCGTTTGCCGCCGTCACTTCGGCTGGCTGCACTTCGAGCATGGGCTTACGGCGGCAAGCCACGCTAGGGATTTACGTACGCGATTAGCAGGGCGCCCTACTGGTATTTGCGTGGGGCATTACCTAGGTCCAATTGAGGGTAGCTACTCGCTTTCACTGCTACTAATGGCCGAATAGTTGTCAAGGGTGTTTACAGGTTGTGAATTGCGTGAGGGGTAGGGTGGAATAGGCAACCGCCCGGCGGCCCTCAACAGAGGCGTCGGCCGCGTTAGCTGCTTTGCGACAGACAGGAGGCAAATTAATGGTTGTACAACGCCGCCGGATAGCCCTCGATGAGGGCCGCGCGGCCCTCGCAGCGTGGCAGGCAGCCAATACCCGCGTGCCGGATTCCGCCGGAAGTGATGCCCCGGAAACGGGCGCATCTGTCCCCCGCAGCACTCTTGCGACGGCGGTCCGCTACACCCTGGAGGAGGTCACCGCGCGGGCGCCCGGGAACTCGGTGGAAGTGCGGGTTCCGCCCTTCGGCGTGACCCAGTGCGTGGAGGGCCCGCGACATACCCGCGGCACTCCCCCGAATGTCATTGAGTGCGACGCCGCCACCTGGCTCGCGATGGTCAGCGGGCACCTGAGCTGGGCAGACGCCGTCGACGCCGGACGCGTGGCCGCCTCGGGGCTGCGCGCCGACCTGTCCGGGCTGCTGCCGCTGTGAGCGGGCCGGCCTCCCCGGCTAACCGCGTCCGATAAACGGCATCCCGGCGGCCGTGATCACTAGGGACCCGACGCTGGCGGACGGCGGCATCCCGGCCATCAGCAACACCGCGCGGGCGGCGTCGTCCACCGGGAAGGTCGGCTCAACACGGCTGCTGCCGTCGGCCTGAACGGCCCCGGAGCCGACGCCGATCGTGTCCATCAGCTCCGTGGCCGTGTTGCCGATATCGATCTGCCCGCACGTGATGCCGAAGCCGCGGCCGTCGAGTTCGATGCTCTTGGTCAGCCCCGTCATGGCGTGTTTGGTGACTGTGTAGGCCACGGTCCGGGGCCGGGGTGAGTGCGCGGCGATCGATCCGTTGTTGATGATCCGCCCGCCCTGCGGCGACTGCGCCTTCATGGCCCGTACGGCGGCAGCGGCGCACAGCATGGAGCCGGTCAGGTTCACCGCCACGGTGGCGTCCCAGTCCGCGAGGCTGATCTCGTCCACGGAGGCGGCCGGACCGAACACACCGGCGTTGTTGAAGAGCACATCCACACGGCCCCAGTGCTGGAGGGCCGCGGCGAAAAGCCGCTCGACGTCGTCGGGCACGGTGATATCGCACGGCACGGCGAGCGCCTGGGCATGTCCCGCGCCGGTCTCCAGCAGCTGCGCTTCCCGCCGGCCCGCCAGCACCACCCTGTACCCGTCGGCGAGCATGAGCCGGGCTACCGCCCGGCCGATCCCCGATCCGGCGCCGGTGACTATGGCTACGCGGCCGGGCAGGTGCTGTCGTGTCATGCGGCTAGCGTATGCCGAGTTCGCATTTCACGGCAGTGTTCCGCGCCAACATTGCGGCCAAGTGTCATCTCGCGGAGGTCTGGCCGTGCCCGCGCCGAGGGGTACGGCGGCCGGCACGAAAGCCCGACCAGAACGCCAGCACCAACAGGCCCACTCCGGTCAGCACCACGCCCGTCCACTTCTCCCTGTCCATGATCAGCATGCCCTGCGGGACGAAGGTCTGCTGGGACAGCGGGGCGTAGGCAAACCAGCCGAAACTCTCCTGCCGGACGGGCACCGACAACAGGACGACTCCCGCCAACATCAGGGCCAGGGCCACGAGCGGCACAGCCACCCGGGCCAGCCGTGTGGCGCGCGACGGCCCGGATTGCCTGTCCCCTGCCGGACCGTCCCCTACTGGGACGTCCCCTGCTGCATCGTCCCCCGATGGATTCATGGGAACACTGTAACCGCCGGCGGCCCCGCTAGCTCCGCTGGACGCGGGCGGCGAGCTGTCCGATGACGCTGTCCCGGAGGTTCTCCAGCAGCGCCCGCGGACCCGGATAAATTTCGACGGCGCCGGCGTCCCGCAGTTCCGCCTCGCTGGTGCCACCGCAGGTCAGGCCGATGGCGGGGACGCCGAGCTTGCCGGCGGCATAGACGTCCCACACGGCGTCGCCTACGTAGACGGCGTCCGCGGCCGGCACACCCACGGCGGCGAGGGCGGCGACGAGGATGTCCGGTGCCGGCTTGCTCTCCTTCGCGTCAGCAGAGCAGGTGGCGGCGTCTATGAAGGCATCGGCGCCGATCGTGGCGCGGAGCACTTCAAGGTCGCGTTCCCGGGCGGAGGATGCCAGCGCGACGGCGAGCCCGCCATCGTGGCAGCGAGCCAGCAGTTCGCGGGCGCCGTCCAGCGGGCGCAGGGCGGGCCAGAAGGTGGAGAACACGGCGGCGTGCGAGGTCATGATGGTGCTGTCCTCGCCGGTGTCCCGGTCGGCGGGCAGCAGTTTGGCGAGTATCCTGTCCCCGCCCATCCCGACCGAGCGGTGGATGCTCGCCATCGGAACGTCGTACCCGGCCTGCCGGAAGGCCTGCAACCAGGCCATGGTGTGGAGGTACGTCGAGTCGACCAGGGTGCCGTCGACGTCGAAGAGCACGGCGCCCTTGCGTCCGGAGCGGGGTGTCGTGGCGGTCATAGAGTCTGCGGGGCCCGCGCCGAGGGGGCCGTCCGGATTCGAGTCAGTGATGAGCCCGCGCCCGCTTTCCGGCGGCCAGCGATCCGCCGGACAGGGTGGTTCCGCGGCTGGTGCCTCCCGCGGTCCGTCGGTTCATCCTCGTCAGGAATCCCGCGGGTGCGGCCTGCCCGCCGGCGCTGCGGTCCCGGATGAGCCCCGTGCCGGCAATTTCGCGGGCCTGGGCGATACCGGCGACGGCTGCCCTCTTGGTGGGAAAGGTGACTGTGACAGCCATCAGGGTGCCTGCCCCGTCAAGCATGCGGATCCGGTAGCCGCCGTCGGGCGCGTCCACGAGTTCGAAATATCCAGCCATCGCACACTCCTCTATCCTCTACCCCACGCTGGGATATTAGTAAGTATACTTATCTAAGGTCTGGACGAACACCATCGTAAGCTTCAACTGCCCGCGCAGCCTTCTGGTCAACGGCCCGGGAGCGGTGTGTCGCTGCGGCGTGCGCCGTCTTCATGCAGTTCCAGCGCGCTCATCACGAGCGCGAAGTGGCTGAAGGCCTGGGGGGTGTTTCCCAGCTGCCTTCCGTCCTCGACGCTCCATTCCTCGCTGAGGAGCCCGACGTCGTTGCGTAGCGCCAGGAGCCGCTCGAACAGTTCGCGGGCCTCGTGGTGCCGGCCGGCCCCCAGGAGGGCCTCGACGAGCCAGAACGAACAGGCGAGGAACACCCCCTCCCCGCCGGGCAGGCCGTCGTCGGATTCGGCCGGTTTGTAGCGCCGCAGGAATCCGTCGTGGGTGAGTTCACGCTGAACTGCGTCAATCGTGCCGAGCATGCGCGGGTCATCCGGGGGCAGGAACCCGACGCGCGCGATGAGCAGCAGGCTCGCGTCGAGCTCGGGCCGCCCGTAAGACTGCACGAACGTATTTCGTGCGGCATCGAAGCCCTTGGCCATGACGTCCGCGTGGATGGTGTCCCGGAGTTCCTCCCAGCGGTCCGCCGGTCCGGGCAGCCCGAAGTCCCGGACGCCCTTGACCATCCGGTCGGCTGCCACCCACGCCATCACCTTGGAGTGGGTGAAGTGCCGCCGCGGCCCGCGCATCTCCCAGAGCCCGTTGTCGGGCTCCTCCCAGGCGGTCTCCAGGTGGTCCATCAAGGCCAGCTGCACGTCCCAGGACTCGTCGGTGCTGGTCAGTAGCGAATTCCGGGTCAGGGACAAACAGTCCAGCACCTCCCCCCAGACATCAAGCTGCAGCTGTCCGGCCGCGCCGTTCCCGATCCGGACCGGGGCGGAGTCCTCGTATCCCCGCAGCCAGTGCAGCTCCATCTCGGGCAGGCGGCGCTCGCCGTGGATGCCGTACATGATTTGCAGATCCTTGGGGTCTCCCGCCACTGCCCGCAGCAGCCAGTCGCGCCAGGAGGCGGCCTCCTCCGTGTACCCCGCCGCGAGCAGCGCCTGGAGCGTCAGGGTGGCGTCGCGGAGCCAGCAGAAGCGGTAGTCCCAGTTACGTTCGCCGCCCAGTTCCTCCGGCAGGGAGGTCGTCACGGCCGCCACGATTCCTCCGGTGGGGGCGAACGTCAGCGCTTTCAGCGTGATCAGGGAGCGCTGCACGGCCGCACGGTAAGGCCCGGTGACTGTGCACTTTGCTGACCAGTGCCGCCAGAACGCCTCGGTGGACGCCAGGACCTGCTCCGGGTCCACCGCGCGGGGACGGCCCAGGTGGCTCGGGGTCCAGGTCAGGACGAACGGCACGCGGTCCCCTGTTTTGACGGTGAAGTCGCTGATGGTCTGCAGGCGTTCGCCCCGCAGGGGCGCTTCGGTCACCAGGTACGCGGCATCGGGGCCGGCCACCGCGTGGATCCCGTGCTCGTCGTGGCGGACCCAGGGCACGATGTGGCCGTAGTCGAAACGCAGGATCAGCTCACCGCGCATCCTGACTGTTCCTCGGATGCCCACCACAACCCGCACGATGTCCGCCACTCCGTCGCGTGGAGGCATGAGATCGATGACCTTGACCTTTCCGGAGGGTGTCTCCCACTCGGTTTCCAGGATCAGAGTGCCTTTGCGGTAGTGCCTGCGGGTGCATTCACCGCCGCCCTCCGGCGCCAGCAGCCAGCGCCCGGCCCTGGGCGTGTCCAGCAGGGCGTTGAAGCAGGCCGGCGAGTCGAACCGCGGCAGGCAGAGCCAATCGATCGAGCCCCCGGTGCTGATCAGGGCCGCGGTGTGCAGATCGCCGACCAGTGCGTAATCCTCAATGCGCGCCATGGGCTTACAGTGCCACACCCGATTCCCTGGGGACTAGGATCCGTAGATGCTGATACGCACTTCGGAGCTTCGTCCCTGCAAGTCTCGGCCCTCGGCTTCGGCGCCGGGCACATCGGCAAAGTCCGGGTCCCCGGTTACAGCGGCGCGAACGAGGCACTCGCTTGGGCGGCCAGCGCCGGAGTCTTAGTTGCCATGCAGTCCGACGACTGGCAGGGAACCGCCCTCCGCTTCTCGGCATTCACCCCCGGGGTGAGCACGGCGATTGTGGGGACCTCCCGGACCGCGAATCTCGAGGCCGCGGCAGCCGCCGTCGAGCGCGGACCGCTGCCGGTCACTGAGCGGGCGCGCTGGGAGAACGCCTTCGCCCCGCGGGCCGGAGTGTGGGCGGGGGAAGTCTAGGCAGGCAAAGCCAGACGGGACGGACGAGATGGACAACGGCCACCACGGAACAGTGCACATCGGGACCAGCGGGTGGAGCTATGACCACTGGGAGAATGTGCTCTACCCGCCGGGGCTGCCGGCGAAGGATCGGCTGGCGCACTACGCTGCCCGCTTCACCACGTTGGAGCTCAACGCCAGCTTTTACCGCTGGCCCCGCGACACCTCCTTCGCCGGCTGGCGTCAACGGCTTCCGAATGGTTTCCTGCTGTCCGTCAAGG